>JAEWLW010000080.1 GCA_023457355.1 Bacillota bacterium
ACAATTTTTTCAGACATGGTTTGCTGTCTCCTTTCAGAATGGTGTGTGGTAACTTCATTCTATCAGAGATTTGCAAACCTTGTCTTTTTTTGCTTTTTGAATTTGCGCAATTTATTGTACCTTATCCAGCGCGTTTCCGACCTGGCACGCGAACGTAAACAAAAAGCGCCGGCGAAATCTCACCGGCGCGACGACAGAGGACGATAAAGAAAGGATTAGTATTATGAATAAAAGAAAGATCGTTGTTTTCTTACATTCAAAACTAGAGGAGGATTTGGTAAATGGAAGGCTTCCTTTAAAAGCTGTACCACAAAGAATACGGCTTCGAAATCGAATATTTTACTCTTACGCAATGAAATATTACAATTATCGCCAAAATATTGATAACCCTTATAACGTTATATATAATGATATTAATTCTCTTCCTGAAGGATATCAAAAAGAGCGGTTAATAGATTTGTATAATATATACGGCTCGGACGTGGGGACTTCTTATGGGCCGCGGGAAATGGAGGGGTCGAAATGCAACTGATCAAAAACTTTATTAATCGCATTTCGTATGGCTCCAGACACAAGAAAGCGTTAGAAAAGTACAATGCTAAAATCCAAAAATATCAGCTCATAAGCGATAGCGAAATTGAAATGCGCTATATAGAAATAGCAACAAAATGTGAGTGCGGAAAATTAAAGCTTGCCACTTTTGTCGGTATAATATTTGTGTCACTCATTATGGGGCTTTTAGAATACCTGTTGGAAAAATCGGAACAACTTGTAAGAATATTTTTATCAAGCTCCGGTATCAATGATTATTACAAGGTATCATTGCTTGTAATAATTTTGTTGTGTTTGGTTGTTCTTTTTACTCTCGGGTTCACTATAATTGATACCTTTAATCAAATAAAAAAGAATCTTCAAGAAAAATTGTTTATAGAAGAATTCAGAAAAAATCACAGAAAATGGTGACTTGCTTTGACTTTAAAAGGCATTCTAAAAGCCAAATGGTGCGAATTTGTATATCTGCTATTCAGCGCCGTTTTTCTTTTCAAGCTTCGTCGGCTTAACGATATTTGTTTGGAAAGGGTTTAGACCAGAGACCTTTTGAACTATTAGCTTACGATAATTATAAGCCGCTCCAATATTTTATTTTGGCTCTGATTTTATTTTTTGCAGGTTCGGTATTCATTATGATAAATTTTCGTTCAATAAGGGATGAAGATCTTGAGTTTGAAAATATAGTGCTTTCGGCCGTTGCCATGCTGATGGTTGTTTTTATGCTCATTTCTTTATTCATATACATAAATAATCCTATCGCCAGAGCAGTCTTAACGGTTGCTGCAATTGGCGGGGTTATTTCCATGGGCAATAAATGAACAAACCTCATGACCAAAAATTAAGAATGACAGGACATATGCGCCGATGGTTGGCGCTATTCAAACATATTAGTAAAGTCCAGTGCGTCAAACTGTGCGTCAGTGATAATGTGCAGTTTTTTGAGGGCACTTCTGACCGCCTTGGCAGCCATCTCATCATCCGTGTCGGGCAATACTTCGGTTAGGGCAGCAATCATGGATAGACGGCCGTTTTCGGGGTTGTAGTAACTCATCAGAGCTAATTCCTCGTTGTTAAAGCTTTTCATTTTACATTCTCCTTGTCTGGTTTATTGTAAAGTCAGGGTATTTACCACTTGGAGTATTGGGAAAATAGAAAGGTCGGCAGGGCAACCTCGCGGTTGACCTGCCGACCTCGTTTTATGCTGTTGCCTGCTCATAGCGCTTTGGCGGTTCCCGCCACCAAAGGCTTACGTCTGAGAGATGCCCCAAGCATCACCAGACTGATGAACACAGCTCACAATTGATGTTAGCATGGTCTTAGAAAAGATTGCAAGGGGAAATATATTGTTTTAGATGACGTTTTTAACTTTGTCTCATTTGGGGACAAAGTTAAAATAGGAAAAAATTTCTTGCAAATTCAAGAAAAAAGTGATAGTATATAATAAAATATAACACAAATAGCCTTTAAAGGTTTCCCGACCTTCAAAGGCTTACGCCTGAGAGATGCCCCAAGCATCACCAGACTTATCTGTGCCAATAAGCACCGCAAGGTGTTTAAACCAGAAAGGCTATGATGTGGACGGCATCGTGGCCTTTCTTTTTGCACTTTGATATATAAATATTGCGACTTGTTTTGTGGATAATTTTATGTTAGTACTGACCATAGAAGGCCAGTACTAACACGTTTTGGTCTGAGTGACTGGATTTGAACCAGCGGCCTCTACCACCCCAAGGTAGCGCGCTACCATCTGCGCCACACCCAGATATACTGATTTTTGACAGCTAAATGAGTATATCATGGCGGCAAAAAAAATTCAAGTGGTTTTGACAAAAAAATTAAAAAACGTGGACTTAGTCACAAAAAACAGTGGCTCTATGGCGCATATCCGGCTTTTAAATTTACGTGTAACGCAAAATTTAAACCGCTGTCTTTTCGGAACGCTGCCGCAAGAAATTCGTATGGCCTTTAAGAGAATTACACGTTATTTCAGCTTCTTGTTTTTTCGCTTCATGTGCGAAAGCTCTTCAGAAAACTCCGTGGCATATTTGTTTTTTATTTGGCGGTGCCGCTGATGCAGGTTTTGGCGCATAGCACCTTCTTGGTCTTGGCGCGGCAAATGCAAATGCCTCGCAAAAAAATAAATACCAATATAAAACAGCACCATAACGATACCGGCGATCAAGCCCGTAGCCTGCCCCGGAACAAAAGGCATACTGACGATCGTTAAAACAAGTGCGAGCAGGACAAACAAAGAGGTATACGGAAACCCACGCAGCTGGCATTTGCCATCGGGCGGGCAACCGTTTTTTTGACGAAAGCGAATATGCGTCGCCATAATCACCACATAAGTCAGAAGAAGCGCAAAGCCGCCGGAGCTAATCAAAAATAAATATACCTTTGGGAACAAAAAGCCAAATCCCAGCGCAAGTAACATCGCGCAGCCGGAAAAAATGATGCCGCGATACGGAACATCTTGTTTATCATTCAGCCAGCGCGGCGCCTGACCCTCATCTGCAAGCGAACGCATCATTCTGCCGAGGCCGAACATCGCCGCAATCATCGTGGATAGAACCGCTGTAATCAGCACCCAATTGATAGCGGCGCCTGCCCACCCCACGCCATGATCATTCAAAGCAGCAACCATCGGGCTTCTGTCTTCGCTGAGCACGTCCGTCGAAATAAGCGGCAGTAAGACGGCTATAGCGGTTACATAAAACCCCACCAGAAAAAGAACGGTGCTGTTGATGGCTTTTGGAATGGTCTCCTTTGGGTTTTTCGCCTCCGACGCCGCCAGCCCTATGATTTCAAAACCGGCGTAGGAAAACAACACCAGCAGCATACTTCCGGCGATGCCCGCCACCCCGCCGGGCATAAAAGGCTCGTTCATTAATTCGCCCAGGCCAACCGGCGCTTTCTCCGGCAGCAAGCCCATAATGAGCAGCAGGCCCAGGACGATAAATGTGGCGACTGCCAGCAGCTTGATAACAGCCAGGCCGCTTTCCAAATTGCTTAACTTATCCGCCCCCAGGAGGTTGAGTGATGTAACGGCCACTATAATGATACCCCCAAGCAGCGTTATGGGGGTATTGGGCAACCACTCGCGCAGCAGAATGGATACCGCCGTCGCCTCGCTGGACATGGCCAGAACCATGCCTGTCCAATACACCCAACCGATAACAAACCCCGTGCCATTGCCAAAGGCTTGGGCAGCGAAGGTGCGAAAAGAACCGGCATCCGGATTCGCCACCGTCATCTCGGACAGAGCGGATAAAATGAAGTACACTAAGACGCCGCCGAGCATAAATGATATTAAAACGGCGGGCCCGGCGGCATGGATGGCCACCGACGACCCCAGAAAAAAAGAACCGCCGATGACTGTCCCCAATGCCATCATTGTCAGCTGCCAGGCAGCCAGCCCTTTATCCTTTTTCTTCACGGCTACAACTCTTCCCTTTCCACTGATATTAAGGTGCAAAATGGCCTTAACAGACCCGCATCCATGTGCTTGGGCTATCCGCAGGTGCGCATAATATACGTTAATAATAGGTCTAATCATGCATGCAGGCTGCAATTTAGGGTTTATTATCCCCATAGGGAACATTTCTACACAATGCTTGAATAAATTCAGTTTGAATATTAAACCGGCACCCGCTCAAAGCAGTATTTGGACGGGTGCATTTTCCGTTGCGCCATGGTAAACCTTCCTGCCCAAATTTCACAAAAATTTTGTTTGAAAGCGTCGCGGACTTTAGATATAATCGATCTTATGAACAGCTGCAACGGCAAAAAACGGTTCATAAGAAAGAATGGTAAAACAGATGGATGAAAATCGTCGATCATCTCCGGATATGGCGCAGGCTTTTACACTGCTGGCGGCAGTACAGGCACAGATAGAATCGGTGGTCATCGGAAAGCCGCAGGCTATTCGTCTGGCGCTCGTTTCCTATTTGGCCAAGGGGCATGTCCTGCTGGAGGACCTGCCCGGTACAGGCAAAACAACGCTCGCCAAAACCATCGCCCGCACGCTCGGGCTCGGATTTAAGCGCATCCAGTTCACCCCTGATCTGATGCCCTCCGACATCACAGGAATGAACTACTATAACACGCGGTCGGGCGAATTTGTTTTCCGCCCCGGCCCGGTTTTTACGAACATACTGCTGGCGGATGAGATCAACCGCACCACCCCCCGAACCCAGTCCGCACTGCTTGAAGCCATGGAGGAGCAGCAGATAACCATCGAGGGCGTGACCAAGCCGTTGTCCCAGCCTTTTTTTGTTATGGCAACCCAGAATCCCATCGATTCAGACGGCACCTTTCCGCTGCCCAGCGCGCAGCAGGATCGTTTCCTGCTGAAGATTAAGCTGGGGTATCCATCCCGCAGCGACGAGGCGGAAATTGTGCGCCGCCATGCCTTTGCCAGCCCGTTAGAGACGCTTTCGCCTGTCCTCACCGAAGAGCAGGCGTTGTTCTTGCGCGAAATGGCATCCAAGGTTTATCTGGATGACGCACTGGTGGGCTATATACTCGATCTTGTCGAAGCTTCCCGCCGGCACGAGGAAGTGAGCCTGGCGCTGAGTTCCCGCTCGTCGATTGCCATGGTCCGGTCTGCTAAAGCGCTGGCGCTGCTGGAAGGGCGCGCCTTCGTGCTGCCCGACGATATCAAGGCGTTGATTATTCCGGTGTTCGGTCACCGCCTGATGCTTAAAAAGGCCGAAGCCTATAAAGGCAAAAGCGCTGAGGATTTGCTGTTGCAGATGATGAAACAAATTCCGCTAAACTTTAAAGAGGATGTCTGATGAAAAAGACAGTCCTGAACAGCACGACCTTTTGGGCCGACTGGCGACTTTGGCTCGTGTTTGCGGCATTAGGGGCACTGGCGGTTTATTCTGAGATGCTGTGGGCCTTTGTCCTGATAGCACTGCTGTTGGCTTATGAGCTGTGGAGCTATCTGTGGACATTTTGGGGCTGCCGCCATCTGCAGGCGGACGACCCGCTGGAACAGACCGGCCTGTTTGCCAAGGATACGCTACGGCTCACATGGCATTTTAAGAACGCCTGGCATTTTACGCTTGCGCGGTGCGGCCTGCGCCTGTTTTTGCCCGATGCTTTCGCCTGTTCTGCCGCCGACGGCATTTGCATAACCGAAAAAGCGCCGCAGGACACGATAAGTGAGCGCGACGTTCTGCGTCCCGCCTGGAAGGTTATAACCGCGCAGTGGCCCTGGCTGGGCGCCGGTGCGCAGCGTTTTGTTGAAATTGAGCTGAATGCGCCGCTGCGGGGCTGCTACTACCTGCCGCCCGCACGGGCTTTTTCAGGCGACCCTTCGGGGCTTTACGAAGGCTTTTGCCAAACCGGACGGGCGCATTTTCTCAATGTGTTCCCCGCCATTAAAGGCGAGGCTGAACTGGCACGGTCGTTGTCGTTTGATAAAAACATGCTGGCGGATCTGCTGGGATTTGAAGACCCCTACCAGGCCGTGGGCACCCGCGACTATGAGACGGGCGATTCGCCTAAAAGCATCAACTGGTATGCCACGGCCCGAACCGCCTCGGTCAAATCCAACTTCTATCAGCGTCAGAACGCGGCCTCCTGCATCGTGGCACTCGACCTATCCTGTGGTTTTGTACCTGTCGTCGAGCCCGACGAGCCGCGTCGGGAGGATCCGCCGCTTGAAGATGCCATCAGTCTGGCCTGCGGCATCGCGCTCGCGCAACTTTCGCGCGGCGTCAAAACGGCCTTTGTTACCAATGCCCCCACACTTTCCTGGGATCGGGTAACAACCAAAATGCCGCCCGGCGATTTTGGCGTCCGGCTCAAGCGAAGCAGAACGCTGACCGCGCTGGCGGCAGGGCTGGGCACAGAACATGAACGGCATATTCTTGAACTATGTGCGCATATTGACGACACATCCCGGGCCACCTGTGCCGGACAGCAAAAGCTTTGGGAGCATCTTTTGAATATTCCCCCGCAAACAGCGGTTTACCTGTTGTGCTACCACACCATGCCAAAAGCGTGGGTACGCCTGAAAGCAAGTGCGGAGACAGGTGAAGCTGTGGAGGATCCCGCCGCTTTTTACACACCGGGCCGTCTGGCGGGGCTGCCCGCCTCTGTGGTGCGGGTGATGAATCTCTCGGATCCGGATTTTTCGGATTCGAACTAAAACGTGTGCCACGGGCGTCCAAGCGTCCATGGCTGATATTATTCCCTAAAACGCAAGATTTGTCTGATATGGAGGAAAAGGATGCCTATGCAAGCGACGGCACTGTTGGCTATCTCCTGTTTTTTCTGGTACCTGGCACTGTTTACCGCCTCTTTTTCAACGGCCGCCTCGCTGGAACTGCTGCTGGCCGGCCTGATAGCTGTTTTTCTGGTGCCGATGGCACTGGGCCGCTGGGTCAACGAAAAGCTGTGCGGGGGCGGGCAAAAGCTGGGGGTTGTCATCCTGCGCAATTTTATGCTGTTTGTGCCTTATGCCGCATCGACGGTCTGGTGCCTTTACTGGCTGTATCCCGGTTGGACGGGAGGATTATCGGCAGCGCTTTTCCATACGTTCTGGCAGGCGCTGTATTGGTTGCTTGGAACGCTGGCGGTTTACTGGCCGGCCGCGAATGCCGCGTCGTCGTCCATGCACATTTCAGTTGCCGGTGCGCCGGCTATTCTGCTGCTGGCCAGTCTGGGCGCGCCTGTTTCCACCGTGCTGCTGTGCATTGGCGCATGGTACTTTTCGCTGATCTTCACACTCGCCGCAAAAGCGGGCGGCCCCGTTCGCCGCGGTGTGGTGTTTCTGCACAGCCTGATACCGCTGGCGCTGGCCGCCATCGCGGTGCTTGCCGTATTTTCCGGCAGCCTGGACCAGTTTTTTGCGCAGATAAAGCACCTGCTGCTGGTGATATGGCAATGGATTCTAATGCTGCTAAAGCTTTTGGATACACCGCCCGGAGAATACCCCCTGTGGGAAGATAACGCGAAGGTATTGGATGCTGTGATGGAACGCGCGCAGGAGCAGGGCCCCGTCAGCATGCTGCCTTTGATCATTCTTTCCCTCTGTTTTGCGGTTGTGTGCATCGTCCTTTTGGTGCGTCAAATCATTCGGCTGTTGAGCTTTCGCCTGCCCGAAAGGGCGCCGGCCGCTTTGCGCCGGCGGGAGAGGCCGCGGCTGGGTGAAGCGCTTTTGGCCGCCATGCGGGCGCTGTCACGCCTGATACAGCGCCTTGGCCGTGTGGCACGGGCGGCCGTGCGCGGTATCATCCGGCTGGCGAGATTGGCCGGCAGAAAATTAAAGAAATGGTGGTGTGCAATTTTACCCCCGAAAACACCCGGCGAAGCGGTGCTGCGCAGCTATCGGGGGCTGCTGCGGTGGGGGCACCTGCTGCGTATTCATCGCGCCCGTTTTGAAACACCGAGCGAGTACCTCACCCGTTTGCAGGCGCTGGCGCTGCGGCGGCCCATCGCGATTGCCGAAGCGCAGACGCTTACCTGGCGTTTTATCGAGATGCAGTACGGCGGTATGGCGCCCAGTTGGCAAACGGCCGCCGAATGCCGGCAATTGATGCGCCGAATTTGGCGGGCACACTTAGCCGCCCCGCTTACGTCCGAATTAAAACGCATCCTGCGGCGCGGCGCAAAACAGGAATAGTAAAGCATAGCATCCGCGTCACGAACAAAAATCCCGTCGAAACACGGCCGGGTTTTAATAACCGTCTCATCTGCCGATACAGCACGGGGATAAAATAATCAGGGCGTTATGATGCCCAAACAGCTTGAGAATTGGAACCGCCTGGCGCGGCTGTTGTGCCTTACAAGGGCGGCAACGCAGCGGCAGGGCAAAACAGGCCGCAAAAGCGATCCAATTTTTAAACCTATCAAAGGCGGGGGCCGAACAGCGCCCCGCAAGAAAGCAGCCCCCTTGCGCCAAAAACGGTAAATTTGGCGCAAGGGGGCTATCTTTTTACAGGTTACGCACATTCCTGCGGTGTCAAATTTAAACGCATCCGCATTATAGTTAAACCAATAGAAAAGCGAGATGGAATTGGCAGGGTTATTGGGTGACTGGCAAGGCGGAGAGCGCCGGTGGGCTGGTGCCGCCAAGAGCGATAATACGGTCAGACACAAAACAGGCGCCAAGACGGCTCGGTTTTCTATTGGTTGACTAGCGGTTGATGCGCCAAACCAGTCCGGTTCCCGGGGATAAGCCTGCCCGGCGAAAGGTTAACACGCGCACTTATTTGCCCGGAAGAACAATTTCGCCCGCTTTTATCAGCGCACTTTTGGCGACGCTGGGGCCGATGATGGAATAGATAAAGGTAGAACCGAGAATAACGGTCTGTATCTGTGCGGCAAATTCAGGCGCCAGCGTTTTGGCAACCAAAATCAAGCCAATGGCCACACCGGCCTGCGGCATAAGTGTTGGCCCTAAGTACCTTCGGATATTCTGGTTTGATTTTGTCAGCGTACCGCCCAGCCACGCGCCGAACCACTTTCCGGCCACACGCATGACGACATAAACGGCGCCGATAAACCCGATGCTGATCAGTGAGCCTACGTCAAATCCGGCGCCGGAAATGACAAAGAAAATCATAAAGATCGGCGGCGTAAACGAATCCAGCACCTTGATGACATCGGCAATATCATAACGCACATTGGTCATCATGACGCCCAGTGCCATACAGGTCAGAAGCGGCGAGGCATCCGCCAAATTTGCTGCCCAGAGTGTGAACAGAACAAATGCGATGATAACGCAAATTCTGTTGGAAGCCTTATGAAACCAATGCAGGAACAGGGCCATAAATCCGCCCAGAACAGCGCCCAATACAAAGGAGACAACCACTTCATAAACCGGGGCCAGCACGCTCATCGGCGTTATGCCCGCATGGTTCCCCATGGCCTTGACGATGGTGGCCGCAAAGCCGAAACAGATGAGCGCAACAGCGTCGTCGAGGGCAACAACGCTTAAAAGCATGGATGTGACGGGTCCTTTTGCCTTATACTGCTGGATGACCATAATGGTCTGCGCGGGCGCGGTTGCGGAGGCGATAGCGCCTAATAAGATTGCTAGGCGACTATTAAAGCCCAGCAGCAGCATGGTGGCTGTCACGGTGACGACGGCGCCGAAAGATTCTAAAATGGCAATAACAATCGGTGCAAGCCCAACCTGCTTAAAATAAGCGATTTTGAATTCCGTGCCAATGGAGAACGCAATAAACCCAAGCGCCATTTCAGAGATAACCGAAAAATTTTCGACCGTACTCGAAGGCAATATTTTTAAAAGAGCCGGCCCGATAACAAGTCCTGCAATCAGATATCCCGTAACATTGGGCAGCTTGGCCAACTTGCCAAGCCGCCCAAATGAAAGCCCGCATATCATAATGATTGCGACGTACAAAATAATATCATAACTCAAGATGCGGTAGCCCCTTTGCAAAGTCTATTGGTATGCTGAAGATAATTCCAGTATCTTTATTGCAGATGTTTCCCACAACTTTTTCGATTGTCGCAACGGCAGTCTTAAGCTGATCATCTTTAATAACGAACAGAATCGTCTCATTTCTCGATCTTTCGGGATTCAATAAAGCTCTCAGCGACCCAATAAAGGGCACATCATTCCCCTCATACTGGGTCAGAACGCGCGCCATACCCGTGCTCTGCAAAATCGTTGCGCCGGATATCCCTGCTTTCAACAGTTCGGCCAGCAGCGGTTCAAGCAGTTCTGTCTTATTCAGCACAAACACCATAAGCCTCATGTTTTTCTCACTCCTAACGTGATTTTTAGTTACGTCAATATCAAATCGATCATACGCCTTGATCCTGCAAATATCAAGTAAATCTAAAAACATCGCGATATTTTGTCAGGTCGTCCAATACGGCTCTAAAAAACGGCGGCACAGTTTGTAATGGAAGCGTCTTTCAAAACGGTAAAAAAGAGGAACCGCATCCAAAAGCCAAAATGTTATTGTTAAATTGCACAAAAACGCAATATATTTTTATATATTCATACTTTATTCAAGGTTTCCCACTTGTGCCTGCCACTGGGTTTTTCGCTGATTTTTGCCTTGGAATTGCACATACTATGGTTAATATAAAAGTAAAGGATGGTTTTATGTCTCTGAAGGTGATGACCAGCAAGGAAGGTCGTATCAGCTACCATGACTCCGTGGAAGAAATGTTCAAACGCATCCAGCAGGACGGCCTGACAAGTGTCTTTTCAAGATGGCACGAGCAGGAAAAAATTCGCTGTAAGTTCTGTCTGGAAGGTGTCAGCTGCCAATTGTGCACGCAAGGACCCTGCCGCATCAACGAAAGAGCAGGTGCTGTAAAAGGCGTTTGCGGAATCGGCCCCGATGCCATGGCCATGCGGAACTTGTTGATGCGCAACATCATGGGCGCGGCAACCTATGCGCACCACGCTTATGAAGCCTTCCGCACCTTAAAAGCAACAGGCGAAGGCAAAACAACCTTTAAAATTACCGACGTGAACAAACTGAAGTGGATGTGCGAAAAGGTTGGCATCAGCAGCCGGCAGGACACCAACCAGCTCGCCATCCAGCTGGCGGAACTGCTGGATCGCGAAATGAAAGTAACGCCGGATTTTGAGAGCATTATGGTCAAGGCCTTCGCGCCCAAAAAGCGTGTGCCGATTTGGAAAAACCTGCACATCTACCCCTCCGGCATCAATCACGAAGTGGAAAACAGCATCGCCAGCTGCCTGACAAACGTTGACGGCGATTATGCATCGCTGGCTGTAAAAGCCCTGCGGCTCGGCCTTTCGACCATATATACGGCGCAAATCGGCCTTGAGATGACACAGGATATCCTCTTTGGCACCCCTACCCCCCATGAAGTGGATGTGGACCTGGGCATTATGGACCCCGATTATGTGAATATCGCCTTTAACGGGCACCAGCCCTGGGTGGGCGTCGCAACCCTGATGAAAGCGAAGACACCGGCGTACCAGAAAATGGCCAAAGAAGCCGGGGCAAAGGGCATCCACATCGTGGGCTCGATAGAAACCGGGCAGGAACTGCTTCAAAGGTTTCAAACGGATGACGTCTTTGTCGGGCTGATGGGAAACTGGCTGACCATTGAGCCTTTTCTCGCCACAGGCACGGTGGACGCACTGGTTATGGAGGAAAACTGCTCCCCGCCCGCAATTGACCAGTACGCTGAAAAATACCAGGTTGCGCTCATCAGCGTCAGCACCATTATCGGTGTGCCCGGCGCCGAACATGCCATGCCCTATTATCCGGCCAAAGCAGACGAAATGGCCGATAACTGCATTAACATCGCCATTGAAAATTTTAAAAAGCGCCACGGAAAAATTACGCCGATGGTGCCGCAGCGAAAGCAGAAAGCAATTGCAGGATTTTCAACAGAGGCCGTATTAACAGCCATCGGCAACGATTTAAACACGCTGGTTGATGTCATTGCCAAAAATCAAATCAAGGGAATTGTTGCGCTGGCCAACTGCTCGACGCTGCGCAACGGCCCGCAGGACTGGAACACTGTCAACCTCGCTTACGAGCTGATAAAAAAGGATATTCTGGTTGTTTCGGCGGGCTGCGGGAACCACGGCCTGGAAGTGGCGGGCTTATGCAGCCTTGAGGCGATTGATCTGGCCGGGGCGGGTTTGAAAGCGGTGTGCAAGGCATTGGGGATACCGCCTGTTTTGAGCTTTGGCACCTGCACCGACACCGGCAGAATTTCCATGTTGGTCACCGCGCTTGCCGATCACCTTGATGCGGATATAGCCGATTTGCCGATTGCGGTTACCGCGCCGGAATGGATGGAACAAAAAGCGACGATTGACGGCATATTTGCGGTGGCGTACGGCGCCTATACGCATCTTTCGCCCACGCCGTTTATTACCGGCGCCCCTCAGCTGGTCAAGCTCCTGACCGAGGATGTTGAAAAGCTGACCGGCGGTAAAGTCGCGTTGGGTGACGACCCGGTTCAGGTTGCCGCCGATATTGAGGCGCATATTATGAAAAAGCGCAAGGCGCTTGGCTTATAAAAAGTGGCGGCAGGGTTGCTTTGCAACCCTGTCGCCACTTTTTATTACCCGAACGGTGCGCACCGCTGAAACTTATAATTTTCCGCAGTTTCATATTGACAATCATCTATGTATTGGCGTAATATAACATAGATAACAATCTATGTGAGGTGTGCTTTTATGAGTTCAATGGATATTGCTTTAATATGCAGGGCACTGAGCGATTCCAACAGGCTGCAAATTGTACAGATGCTGTCCGACGGCGAAAAATGCGCCTGTAAGCTGCTTGAACGCTTCGAAATTACACAACCTACGCTTTCGCACCACATGAAAATTCTCTGCAAATGCGGCCTGGTCAATGTGCGCAAGGAAGGCAAATGGAGCCATTATTCCCTCAACTGTGAGACCCTGAACGCTTTTAAGCATTTTATCGGCAATCTTTCCTGCTGTGATGCGAGCGGGAGCGCGTGTGGCTTATGATATGGGGATTTATTCAGCATCAAATCTTAGGGATGAAATGGCTGGATGATCTGGTGGGGCGGTTGCTTTTTGCCGCCGGGCTGGACTTAACCGGCCGTATTGGCGGCAGCATTCGGTTCTTTTTATATGATACGATCAAGATTACGGTGCTGTTGTGCTGCCTGATTTTTATCATTTCCTACATCCAAAGCTATTTCCCACCCGAGCGCAGCAAAAAAATCCTGGGGCGGTTCCATGGCGTCTGGGCCAACTGCATGGCGGCGCTGCTTGGCACGGTCACGCCGTTCTGCTCCTGCTCTTCCATACCGCTATTCATCGGGTTTACCGGCGCCGGGCTGCCGTTGGGCGTGACATTCTCTTTTCTGATTTCGTCCCCCATGGTGGATCTGGGCAGCCTCATCCTTTTGATGAGCATTTTTGGCACAAAAGTCGCCATAGCCTACGTGCTGGTCGGTTTGATCATCGCTGTCGTCGGCGGAACGATCATTGAAAAACTTCGCATGGAAACCTCTATAGAAGATTTTATCCGAAATGCCAGCGCGGTGGAGCTCGCTTCCCCGTCGCTGACGTTAAAAGACCGGCTGCTTTACGCCAAAGATCAGGTGACCGCCACGTTCAAAAAAGTATTCCCTTATATTCTGGTGGGGGTGGGCATTGGCGCGGTTATCCATAACTGGATTCCCCAAAGCTGGGTGGAAACCGTTCTCGGAAGCCATAACCCCTTTGGCGTCATTCTTTCAACCATCATCGGCGTGCCGATGTATGCCGACATCTTCGGCACCATTCCGGTGGCCGAAGCGCTGCTGAATAAAGGCGCACAGCTGGGCACCATTCTGGCGTTTATGATGGCGGTTACCACGCTGTCGCTGCCTTCCATGATCATGCTGCGCAAAGCCGTCAAACCAAAGCTGCTCGGGCTTTTTATTGCCATTTGCACAGTGGGCATTATAATCGTCGGCTATTTATTTAACGCCATTCAATATTTAATTTTTTGAGGAGGAATCATCATGGCTTTGTTTGGGTTCAAAAAGAAAAATGTACCGGGCGAGACCTGCTCCTGTGGCGGTAAATGCACCCCCGCAGCCGTCAGCCGGCCCGAAAACGGTACGGCCGGCGTCAAGATTCTCGGCGGCGGCTGCGAGAAGTGCCGGCAGTTGGAAGAAACCACCGCTCAGGCGCTTGCGGAACTGGGCATGGACACCGCGATTGAGCATGTCACCGATTTCGCCCAGATTGCCGCTTATGGCGTCATGACCACACCGGCGCTTGTGGTGGACGGCAAGGTGCTTTCATATGGTAAGGTACTAAAAAAAGCCGAAGCCGTTAAACTGCTTAAAGAAGCACGGGGATAAATGATGAATAAGAAGCCAAAAGTTGCATTCGTCTGTGTTCACAACGCCTGCCGCAGTCAAATGGCCGAGGCGCTGGGCAAGCATTTCGCCGCCGACATCCTTGAGAGCTACTCCGCCGGAACCGAGACCAGGCCGCAGATCAACCCGGACGCAGTGCGCATTATCAAAGCGCTTTATGGCATTGACATGGCGCAGGCGCAATATTCCAAATTGCTCTCGGCACTTCCGCCTGTCGATATTCTCGTCACCATGGGCTGCAATGTGCAGTGTCCGGCGCTGCCCTGCAAGCACCGGGAGGACTGGGCATTGGAAGACCCCACCGGCAAAAATGACCCGGAATTTATCCAGACGGCGCACATCATCGAAGAAAAAATAAAACGGCTCAGGGAAAATCTCGCCGACGGGTCCCTGCGGTTGTAGCCCCAAACAAAAGTGCCGTTGCGCCCAATAGTCGGACTGCGGTTATCCATTTTTTGCCGATAATAATCCCCCCTGCTGTGGCTCAATTTCCCTACAGCAAGGGGGATTGTGTATGCTTCGTTTTACTGCGCACGCGCACTTTTGGAACACAGCCCGCCAAAAATTAAAAGCCTTAACACATCGGTTGTTACAATAAGGTTTTGCGTTTTATGACACCGGCACCCGCAGCCACTGTTCCACGCCCCTAAAAGGCCTCGGGTGCCTTTGAGCCCGCGCTTAATACGGCGCCCGGGAGAGAATGTCCGTTTCCATCTGAACAGCGGCCTGCTCCAGCTTCTGAACCTGGCTCGCGGTTTTGGCGACATAGTCGGCATCCTTGATGGAGGCGAGATTAATTTTAACATTGCAAAGCGCCGCCAAAACCGCTGTACGGGCCATCATAGCGGATATCACACCGTCGGTAACGGTATTTTTGTTGCCATACTGCACCGCAAGTTTTGCGAGTGGCATAATCTCCAGCGCGGTTTGCGCCACCTCCAGCGGTATGGCTGCGGCGGCCTTTAGCGCCTGCTGCAACGCCGCGCTGCGCGCCTGCCGCTGCTGCTCGGTCTCTTTGGGCAGCGAGAGCGCCGAGATATACGCATCAAACGAAGTGCCGTCGCGCTGGATATCATCCAGCAGGCGCACACGCAGCGATTCCGCTTTTTCAAAAAGATTGAGCATTTCGGGGCGGTACTGCTCATAGCCCTTTTTATCAATGGTCAGCGACGCCACCATGCCCGAAAGCGCCGCCGCAATAGAACCGGCCAGAGCCGCCACACTGCCGCCGCCGGGCACCGGCTCATTGCTGGCTGTCCTCTGGGTGAACGCGCTGAGCGTCATATTTTTCATATCCATTTAAAGCAACCTCCATAAAATAACAAGTTTATATAAAACACAGATTAAGAATCTGTATTCACAAGTGAGAAATGCCGGATTAGCGTACGCATTTTGTGTTGGGCAAAGCAAAAGGCGCAGAAATACGGATGCATAACGCCAAATGCGTCGCCAAGACGGTGGTTTTAAACTGTAATTGCAGGTTCCAAACACGCGGTTGGATATGCGCAGGCCATTTTGCGTCCCGCTGTGCCGTCGTCCTTGCGCGGCATAATATCCCCGCCAAGCCTGTCCCAATGCGCAGGCTGTTTAATTATAGTATTGACGCCATGCGGTCAGATCCATAAAGCTATCATACCTAATTTGGACCCTGTTTAAAAGTCTTTCTGTTATTTTTCAACCCGGTTTTAGGCCCAACTAAAATGTCGCCCCCGCATTCTGAATGCGGGGGCGACAAAAGCCGTAAAGTTATCGCCGTTTTTAACCTGAAACAGTATTAAGAATGCCCTTAGCCAAGAAGCTTCTCAGCCGCTGCCAAGCGTGCACTGGCGCAAAAAATTTCCATCGCGAGCGACAGCTCCGCCGGCGTCGGGAAGCTGGGCGCAATACGGATATAGCTGTCGTCAGGGTCCTTGCCGTAAGGGTGGGTGGCGCCCGCATTGGTCAGCACAACGCCTGTGTCCTTGCAAAGCGCCACGATGCGCTTTGCGCAGCCCTTGGGCGCCATGTAGGTGACAAAATAGCCGCCTGCCGGTTTAACCCACTCGCCGACGCCGCATGCACCCAGCTCTGCCTGTAGCGCGTTGAGCACGGCATCAAACTTCGGGCGGAGAATAGCCGCGTGTTTATCCATGGCGGCCCGGATGCCTTCCACGTTCTTAAAGTAGCGGACATGGCGCAGCATGTTCATCTTATCCCAGCTGATAGCCTGCGCGCCAAGCTGCTTGACTGTGAAATCGACATTCTCCCTGGAAGCGGCCATAAAGCCTACGCCCGCACCCGGGAAGGTAATTTTGGAGGTTGAGCCAAACATGTAGACCCTGTTGGGATTACCGGCTTCCTTGCACGCGTCAAGAATGTTGAGCAGCCTGGTATCTTCATAAATATAGTGCATGGCATAGGCGTTGTCCCAGAAAATTCTGAAATCCTTGGCTTTGGGTTTCATCGCCGCAAGGCGTCTGACCGCCTCATCCGAATAAGTGCCGCCGAGCGGATTGGTGTATTTGGGCACGCACCACATACCTTTGATGCTGTCATCCTCCGCGACGAGCTTATCAATGAGGTCCATATCAGGGCCCCACTCGGTCAGCGGAACGTTGATCATCTCGATACCCAGGAATTCACAGATGGTAAAATGGCGGTCATATCCCGGCACCGGGCAGATAAACTTCACCTTATCGTACTTGCACCATGGCTTTTCTGAATCGAGATTCCCTTTGAGCATCGCGCGCGCTATACAGTCATACATAAAGGTCAGGGAAGAAGAGCCGACAACGATCATTTCTTCCGGCGAGGCTCCCATAAACGCACCAAAAAGCTTTTTGGCTTCGTCAATACCTGAAAGCTCACCATAATTTCGGCAGTCGACACCGCCTTCGGTCTTGCAGTCGCTCTTGGAATTAAGAACATCGAGCATGGGCATGCTCAGGTCAAGCTGGTCCGCGCCCGGTTTGCCACGGGCCATGTTCAGCTTGAGGCCCTTCGCCTTGTAATCGGCCAGCGCCGCTTCCATTTGAGCTTTCTCGGCGAGAAGCTCTTCCCTGTTCATTTGCTGGTAAGCCTTCATTACATTTTCCTCCTTGTTTGCAACAAATACAATGCGCGTTGATCAAGTTGCGTCTGTATTCAAACGGGAGCGCCGAGGCAGGTTGTGCCGCCGCTTCCCGCTTGTTCCGGGTTAAAACTCGGCGCTGCCCGGCGTTCTCGGGAACGGCAGCACATCGCGAATATTGCCAATGGCGGTAATATACATGATCAGGCGCTCAAAGCCAAGGCCAAAACCGGCATGCCGGTTGGAGCCAAAACGGCGCAGGTCGAGGTACCATGCATAATCCTCCGTGGAAAGGCCGCATTCCGCCATGCGGGAGAGCAGGACATCCAGTCGCTCCTCGCGCTGGCTCCCGCCGATAATTTCGCCCACGCCGGGCACCAATAAATCCATGGCAGCCACAGTTTTGCCATCTTCGTTTAAGCGCATATAAAACGCCTTGATCTCCTTGGGGTAATCGGTGACGAAGGTCGGGCGTCCAAAATGCTGCTCGGCGAGATAACGTTCATGCTCGGTCTGCAGGTCGCAGCCCCAGAACACCGGGTATTCAAATTTCTCCCTGACAGCCTCAAGGATGCCAATCGCCTCGGTGTAGGTAACATGGGCAAAATCGGCTGCAACAATATCATTGAGGCGCGTCAGCAGGTTTTTATCATAAAAATCGTTGAAGAATTTCATTTCGTCGGGGCATTTTTCCAAAACCTCGGCCAGCACCGACTTGATCATGTCGCGCGCCAGCTGCATATCATCCTCAAGATCGGCAAAGGCGATCTCCGGCTCAATCATCCAGAATTCCGAAGCGTGGCGCGCCGTAAAGGAACGCTCCGCCCGGAACGTGGGGCCAAAGGTGTACACCTTGCCAAACGCCATGGCCATCGCCTCAGCCTCCAGCTGGCCCGAGACGGTCAGGCTGGTGGGCTTGCCGAAAAAGTCCTGGGAAAAATCAACGGCCCCGCTTTCGGTTCTGGGCAGGTTTTCAATATCCAGCGTGGTGACGCGGAACATTTCGCCCGCGCCTTCGCAGTCACTTCCGGTAATAATCGGGCTGTGCGAATAGACAAAGCCCCGATCCTGAAAGAAACGATGAATGGCAAACGCCGCCACGCTGCGTACGCGGAACACCGCCGAAAGCGTATTGGTACGGGGACGCAGATGCGCGACACTGCGCAGATATTCAAGGGTGTGCCGCTTCTTCTGGAGCGGATATTCCGGTGCGGAAGCCCCTTCGACAGCGGCGCTTCTGGCGCGAAGCTCAAAAGGCTGCTTGGCCGTGGGGGTGATCAGCAGCGTCCCGGTGATGACGAGCGCGGCGCCCACGTTTTGGTGAATCAGTTCATCGAAGTTATCCAGCTCATCCTCGGCCGCCACCACCTGAAGCGATTTAAAACTGCCGCCGTCAGAAAGCTCCACAAAGGCAATTGCGCCCGAATGGCGCAGCGTTTTTACCCACCCGCAAACCGTTATGGTTTGATTTTCAAATGCCTGCGGGTTCAAAAAAAGAGTCCTGATTTCTGTTCTTTGCATCTTAAACGCGCCCCTTCTCCCCTGATAGTTAATATCATATTGACTGATGAATCTACATTCATCGTCCATAGTCGGTATCCCGCGGGTCTTATCCCGGTAAAACCGCAAAACGCGCACGTTCAGGAATTCAAACCCTGCCTGAAACACAGGCGCCGGGTGTCATCCGCGCTTTGGGCGGTATACTATAAACGCAGCATAGGCAAGTGGTAAGGCCAGCCCTCAAAAGTGGCCACAAGGAGTCAGCCATTGCACATCTCATCCGATATAATAGCTGTTTGCGGCTATTATGTCATGAGCGCAAGCGATGATATAATTGCGCATCCAGAGGCGGTTGCCCCGTTAAGGGGCGAGCCATTGCACATCTCATCCGATATAATAGCTGTTTGCGGCTATTATATCATGAGCGCAAGCGATGATATAATTGCGCATCCAGAGGCGGTTGCCCCGTTAAGGGGCGAGCCGTTGCGCATCTCATCCGGTATAATAGCTGTTTGCGGCTATTATACCGCATCTTCCCAACGTTGTATAGTACCTTGAAGGAAATATTGCAGCATTACAACAACAATTTTCCGTTTTAGCTATATCACTAAATATTATTTTGGATGTTTCTTCCGAATTGGTTTAAGTAATCAATAATTTTTAAAATTGATTTCCATATGAGAAACTATAGTGAAGCATTTCCTGCACATTTGCAAAACGCATTTCTTTTCCTGCCAAAGCATAGCGCCGCACTGGTGTTTTTTTCAAGTTCGCGTTATAATGAAGCTGTTGCAAAACAGAAGATCCGCCTTCGGGGGTGCTTATGAACATTAAACGACTAAACGACATAACCTCGGAAATTGGCTTTCTGCTGCTGACACACGGGGCCGAAATCCACCGCGTTGAGGACACCATCTGCCGTATTGCCGCCGCCTATGGCACTCAGGCCGATGTTTTTGCCATACCCGCCAGTTTGGTGGTAACCATCACCGACCGGGAGGGCAAAACCTTCACAAAAACGCGGCGCGTCTATTACCGTGAGATTAATCTTGACCGCGTTGATGCACTTAATGCGCTGGCCAGACGTATTTGTAACGAGACACCCGACGAACAGGATATTGCACAGGCGCTGTCGGTTATTGCACGCCGCCCGGCTTATACGCTGCCGCAGCAGCTTTTAGCAGCCGGTTTAAGTTCCGGTGCTTTTGCCGTGCTGTTTGGCGGCGGTCTGCCGGAGGTGGCGGTTGCCACAGCCGCCGGTATTCTGGTGCGCTGGGTAGGCGCCATGATGGAAAAGCTGGGCGGCGGGCTGTTGCTCAACAACATTATCGGCGGCGCTGTGTGCGCGCTTTCGGCCAGGGGTGCGGCACAATTATGGACTGCCCTCGACACGGGCGTTGTCACGATAAGCACATTGATGCTGCTGGTGCCGGGGCTGGCCATGACAAACTCAATGCGCGATCTCATCGCCGGCGACCTGGTGACCGGTGTGATGAAAGGGACCGAGGCCACGGTCATCGCCGCCGGCATCGCCATTGGTGTCATGTGCTCACTCGCCATCTGGCGCAGTATTGCGGGGTGATGTTATGAGCATATTATGCGCTTCTTTGGCTGCGCTGGGCTTTGGCATCTTCTTTAACCTGCGTGGGGTAAAGCTTTGTACAGCCGCAATCGGCAGCGGTATCGGCTGGCTGTTTTTCCTTCTGGCCCAACCCGGCGGCGATCTCGTGCAATATTGTGCCGCCAGCGCTGCCATCACCCTCTTCGCCGAGGTCATGGCACGCGTACAGCACGCACCGGTGACCGTCTACCTTGTGCCGGCGTTAATTCCGCTGGTACCGGGCGGCCTCATCTATGAAGCCATGCTCAACGCGCTCAACGGCCAGAATGAGCTGTTCCTTTCTGTTGGCCTGCATGCGCTGACCATCACCGGCGCGCTGGCACTTGGTATTGTTACCGTTTCTTCGTTGATGCGGCTGCTTTACGCCCGCAAGCGCCGTTTGCACCGTCCCATGCCATAATTGCGCGTGCCCTCAAAATTACAACGCTAAAAAGGGACAGGGGCTTAGTAATTTGCATAAAACAAATACCGCTTGTCGCGACATGGGAAAGCCCCCGGCGGGGGTTCTCCCCGCAAAAACAGTCCACTGGACTGTTTTGCGCCCTCTCCTGTGCTTCTTACAGAATTAGGGTGCTTTGGGCCGCTGCCCCAATCCCTGCGCGCTTTTGAAAAAGCCGGACTAAAATTTTAATTTGTGTAACTTTTTCTTTAGAAATGGATTTTCTGACAAGCTGAAAGTGGTGCAGCCGACGGCTGCACCACTTTTAATCATACTATTGCCTTATGCAGCCACACCTTTTGGCGTGCGCATCTTTTGCAGGAAGAAAATAGCAACCAGAACGGCAAAACCAACAATATCGGTCATGGAGCCCGGAATCAACATGCCAAGTCCGCCTGCGATAAGCGCAATGCGCTCATACCAACGCGCATCCGTCAGGAAGTAGCCGGTCAGACCGGTGCCGATGCCCAGCATACCGATCAGCGAAGTTGCCACAACCTGAATCATGTTCAGAGGCGTTGCGCCAATCAGGATCATCTGGGGGTTAAATACAAACAGGTACGGCACGAGGAACGCCGCAATGGCCAGCTTGGAGGCATTGACGCCCGTCTTGAAGGGATCGCTCTTGGCGATAGCCGAACCGGCATAGGCCGCCAGCGCAACGGGAGGCGTGATATCTGCCACGATGCCGAAGTAGAAACAGAACATGTGCGCGGTAAAGACCGAAACGCCCAGCTTAACCAGAATCGGCGCGGCGATCGTCGAGGTGATCAGATAGTTCGCGGTGGTGGGAACGCCCATGCCCAGAACAATGGAAGTGATCATCGCAAAGAACAGCGTAAAGAACAGATTGCCGCCCGTAAGCGAAACAAGGCTTTCACCCAGCTTCAGGCCAAGGCCGGTCAGCGTGACAACGCCGACGATGATACCGGCGACGCCGCAGGCGCAGGCCACCGAGATAATATTGCGCGCCGCATTGGGATAAGCCGCCGCAACTTCCTTAAGCGGAACCCAGGTGTTCCTGCGCAGGAAAGGAACGATGATGCAGGCCAGCGTGCCGAACAGTGCGGCACGGGTGGTGGTAAAGCCCATGACCAACAGCGTGATGATGGAGATCAGCGGAATGATCAGGTGTCCGCGTTCAGTCATCAGTTTACCCGCCTTGGGCAGCTGGTCGCGCGGGATGCCCTTGAGCCCCAAGCGCTTGGCTTCAAAGTGCACCATAATCCAAATACCTGAGAAGTAGAGTATGGCGGGAACAACAGCCGCTTTTGCCACTAAAAGATAGTTGATGCCAACGGCTTCGGAAATCAGGAAGGCTGCCGCGCCCATGATGGGGGGCATGATCTGGCCGCCGGTGGAGGAAGCAGCCTCAACAGCCGCCGCGAACTCCGGCTTGTAACCCAGCGATTTCATCAGCGGGATGGTAAAGGAGCCGGTGGAAACGGTGTTGGCAACCGAAGAGCCGGAAACCGTGCCCTGCAGTGCAGAGGACAAAACGGCAACCTTTGCAGGGCCGCCTGCCGCCCAGCCCGCCAGTGCGTTGGCGATATCGATAAAGAACTGGCCGATGCCGGTCTTTTCAAGGAATGCGCCAAACATGATGAACAGGAAAATAAAGGTGGAACAAGCGCCGATCGGCGTGCCGATAATGCCCTCTGTCGTATAGAACAAATGGGTAACAATGCGCTTGACAGTGTAGCCGCGGTGGCGCAAAAAGCCCGGCATGTATGCGCCAAAGCGGGCATACAGAATAAAGAGCGTGGCGATGATAACAATCGGGACGCCGACAACGCGCCGACAGGCCTCAATAATCAGAATAATCGCCACAATGCCGACATACATGTCCATATCGCTGAAACGGCCTGCGCGTTTTAACAGCTCCGCATAGTTTAGAACACAATAGCCGACAACGCCGACAAATGCCAAACCAAATACAAGGTCAAAAATATTCAGTTTGGTGCGGCTGAATTTGACAGACGCGGGATAGAGCCAGTAGGCCAGCGCAATTGCAAAGCCGAGGTGTATATAACGCACCTGCTGCTGCGGCACGCGCCCTGTGATGGATGAAAAAAGCTGGAAGGTGGTAAAACAGATAAGAATGATGGTGATAACGGTATTCTGCCACCCCGTAAAGTTTCTGTAAGCGCTTTCTTTATCCAGAGTAGATAAATCAATATCCTCCGGTTTTACTTTCTTTTTAAAAAGCAAGTTTTCTCACCCTTTCCGACCTGTGCGGTCGAAGATCGATTGATTGTAACTATAATTTGTGCAAGGAATCGATGTTTAGGTAAGCCGCAGCAGTCTGTTTAAAATGCTGCGACGTGATATCGAAATTGAAAACGGCTGTTTCGGGCGTAATTTCCCGATTTCTAATGTATCATCGCCGTATTTAAAAACGTGTCCGGCGATATTCCCCCCTATATATCCGATAGATGCTTTCCACTCCGGTTTAAAATCCAAAATGTAAAAATCACCCTCCTGCCGGAAATTCATATCGGCAGTTTCATAAATGGTATCTATCATACCTGCACCATAGCTCTGAAAGTAACCCTCTTCCAGCGTAATCAGCTTGTTTTGGGGATCTAAGCGGTACACCTCGCGAATCAGCCCTTTGTTGACCGAATGCCTGAATCCTACTTCACACTCGGTAGATGCAATAACCTTCTCATAGAGGACTTTGCCTCTTGAAGATACTACAAGACTGGGCGGGAGTAAAGGCAGCAACAACAACAAGATAACGACGGCAAGAAGAATGCAGGCGGACGAGATGGCTCTCGCCCGCCCGCGTACAACCTTTTTAATATCCAACGTCAAGTTCGGATAAGGTTTCCTTACGGAACCTTAACGCCGATCTCAGTGTAGTATTTAGCAGCGCCGGCGTGTACATTTCCGGGAACAATACCGATCATAGCGGAGTCGCTGGTAAGCTCAGCGCCCTTGGCGTGTGCAGCGGCCAGTTCGGGCTGATTCTCAAACAGCGCCTTGGTGAAGGCGTAAACATCGTCGTCAGACAGCTCTGCACGGCAAATGAGAACGGCCTTGATCGCAAGGGTGGTCGCATCGGCTTCGGTCTTGTAAACGTCCTTGCCAATGGTGTAATCGGCATAGTAAGGATACTTCTGGATGATAGCGGCACGCTCGGTGTCGCCGATGGAGACGATCTTAACGGGCTTGGAAACAGACAGCTCGGTGATGGCACTGTTGGGGGCGCCAGCCACGACGAACGCAGCATCGATGGTGCCGTCCTGAAGCGCACTGCCGGACTCAGCGAAGGAAAGGTCACGAACCTGGACGTCAGCAGCGGTCAGGCCATAAGCCTCGAGGAACTGCTCCGCATTTGCGCGGGTGCCCGAACCGGGGGCGCCCATCGAAACAACCTTGCCCTTGAGGTCGGCAACAGTGTTGATATCCATATTGGTGGTCACGCAGTGAACAACCTCAGGATAGAGGGAAGCGATTGCCTTAACGTTGTTGACAGGCTGTCCATTAAAGGTTTCCAGCGTGGTGCCGCCAACAGCATAAGCCATGATATCGGTCTGCACAATGGCGAAATCGGCATCGCCGGACTCCAGCAGGCGGATATTCTCAACAGAAGCGCCGGTGGAGTTCGCGGTGATGTTTGAACCGGTCGCGCCGTTGATCACCTGGCAGATAACGCCGCCAAACGCGTAGTAGGTGCCGGAAGTACCGCCGGTCGCCATGATGAAATCGCCATCAATCGTCGGGCCTGCAGGTGCCTCAGAAGAAGGCGCTGCGGACGAAGGGGCCGGAGCCGCCGAGGAAGCCGGAGCGGAAGATGTGCCGCCACAGGCTGCGAGCACCAGCACAAGCGCCAGCGCCATGGAAAATGCCAAATACTTTTTCATGAAATTTCCTCCCATTCAACTTGCATTATGTGCGGTTTTTATTTTCGATAAAAAAATATCAACCGCCATTAGTGTTTTTAGTATAGCACAGGGCTTTATAATTGGCAAGTTTTTTGGGCTAAATCATCAATATAATGAATAATATTTCATTTTTATCAATAATATTGTATTTTATATCATTATATTTGACAACAAAGGCAAAAGATGCGCTATTTGCCAAGCCAATTCTGAATTTATGATTTATTCATAAAAGTGTATATAGATTTAAAATTAATCTCCATATAAACCACTAATTTCCAATTTATTTCTAAAAATTTATCGCACTAATATGTTAAATCAGTTGATACCCCCTCCGAATCGGGCTTCATATTTCTGTATCAGGTTAAAATTTGGGGTCATTTCCTGCGTTTTTTTGCAGCCAAGATGCAATTTCCTTCATTATCAAAATTCAACTGTTTCTGATGCAAATACAACTGTATTCTCAGGCGCTTATCCTTACAGAAAAAGGGGAATTATTTCGTCGTTTTGCATAATCCCCTGCAAAATTCGACTTTTTCACAGGGTTTCCATCATATTTTGCAACTGCTGAAATCTTTGACGCTTGGCAGCCCGATATTTTGCCTGCAAAATCTTCTCATTCCTTTTATAGAAGATTTGTCTTGCGCTTTCCCAATAAATATGTATCAGTTTTATGGATATTGACATCCAGACACAAAGCTTCTATTCTATAGTTAATTAGTAAAGCATGACTAATCCCTTTAAGGACAGTGCCGCTGCTTAATTTTGCAGTATATCACATTGTGTGGGTGAAACAAGTGAAAATTGGTATTGATATAGGTTCTACGACTATAAAATGTGTGGTGCTCGATACGGATGGCAATATTGTCTATCATTCGTACGAGCGCCATTATTCGCTCATTGCGGAAAAAACAGCGGAGCTCATTAACACCGTGTGCAAAAACTTTTCGCAGACGGATGATTTTTTGCTGGCAATTTCAGGCTCCGCGGGCATGGGGCTGGCGGAAAAATGCGGCATCCCCTTTGTGCAGGAGGTTTTTGCAACCCGCGTCGCCCTGCGCAACCGCCTGCCTGAAACCGACGCCGCCATTGAGCTGGGCGGCGAGGACGCCAAAATCCTGTTTTTGAAAAACGGGCTTGAAGTGCGCATGAACGGCTCCTGCGCCGGCGGAACCGGCGCGTTTATCGACCAGATGGCGACGCTTTTGGATATTACGCCGCAGCAGATGAACGATTATGCCGCGCGCGCCCAGCGCCTTTACACCATCGCCTCGCGCTGCGGCGTGTTCGCCAAGTCGGATATTCAGCCGCTGCTCAACCAGGGCGCCAACCATGACGACATTGCCGCCTCCATCTTTTCAGCGGTCGTCAACCAGACCGTTGCAGGATTGGCACAGGGACGGCCCATCACCGGCAACGTCATCTATCTGGGCGGGCCGCTCACCTTTCTGCCCGAGCTGCGAAAAAGCTTTGACAGCACTTTAAAGGTTACCGGCCTCTGCCCGGAAAACTCGCTTTATTATGTGGCGCTTGGCGCGGCGTTTTGCGCTGAGCGCGCCGTCAATCCGCAGGAAGCGCTTCAGCAGCTGGCCAATCTCTCCAGCATCGGGCAGTACCACTTTATCGAGCCGCTGTTTGAGAACAAGCAACAGTATCAGGAATTTTGTGCGCGCCACAGCCGTTGCACCGTCGAAGAAGCCAATCCCGCCGCCTACACCGGCAGCGCCTTTCTCGGCGTGGACGCCGGCTCCACAACGGTCAAGCTGGCGGTTATCGACGACGAGGGGCGCCTGCTGGCCAGCATTTATCAGCCCAACAAAGGCAACCCCGTCCCGTTGGTGCGCAAATTTCTCGCTGATTTTTACACCCGCTATCCCCGCATTGCCATTGCGGGCGCCACGGCCACCGGCTACGGCGAGGATTTTATCAGAAACGCCTTTTCGCTGGATTACGGCATTGTGGAGACGGCCGCCCATCTCGCGGCGGCGCAGCACTTTTTGCCGGAGGTTGAATTCATCATCGACATCGGCGGGCAGGACATCAAATGCTTTAAAATTAAAAACGGCGCGATTGACAGCATCTTTTTAAACGAAGCCTGCTCTTCGGGCTGCGGCTCATTTTTGCAGACCTTTGCCAATGCGCTGGGCTACGGTGTTGAGGATTTTGCCCGGCTGGGCTTGTTTGCCGACCGCCCCGTCGATTTGGGCAGCCGCTGTACCGTGTTCATGAATTCTTCAGTCAAGCAGGCGCAGAAGGACGGCGCGTCGATTCAGAACATCTCGGCGGGATTATCCATCAGCGTGGTCAAAAACGCCCTTTATAAGGTGATTCGCGCCTCCTCGCCGGAGGAGCTGGGCCAACGGGTCGTCGTGCAGGGCGGGACATTTTTAAATGATGCCGTGCTGCGCGCTTTTGAGCAGGAGATGCGGCTTGAGGCTGTCCGCCCCACCATCGCCGGGTTGATGGGCGCTTACGGCGCGGCGCTCTATGCGCAGGCGCACCCCAAAGACGTCAGCAGCATTGTCACGCTGGCACAGCTGGAAAGCTTTACCCATAATATCCGGGACGTCAACTGCGGCCTGTGCGAAAACCACTGCCGCCTGTCGGTCAACACTTTTTCCGGCGGACGCAAATACATCAGCGGCAACCGGTGTGAACGCCCCGTAACCAACCGCAGCAATTACAATGCGTTAAATATCTATAATTACAAGCTGGAGCTGCTCAGGGCTTACAGGCCCGACCCGCAGGCCAGGCGCGGCGTCATCGGGATCCCGATGGGGCTCAACATGTTCGAGCTGCTGCCGTACTGGCACACGTTTTTCACCCGCCTCGGCTTTTCGGTCGTAACCTCGCCGCTTTCCGACCGGGCCATCTACCTGCTGGGACAAAGCACCATTCCGTCGGATACAGTCTGTTTCCCCGCCAAGCTGATGCACGGGCATGTGCAAACGCTGATCGACAATGGCATCAAAACCGTGTTTTATCCCTGCATGAGTTATAATCTGGATGAAAACCTGGGCGACAACCATTATAACTGCCCGGTGGTGGCCTATTACCCCGAGGTTATCGGCGCAAACATGCCCGACCTGCGCAGCGTCACCTTTATAAAGGACTACATCGGCATCCATCGCCCGCACGAATTCCCAAAGAAAATGCACAAAATTCTTCAGGGTTATTTTCCGGAGGGCGGCATAACCCTTGCGGAGGTACAAGCCGCCGCCAGAGCCGCCTACGCCGAGCAGGACGCGTACCTTGCGCGGATACGCGAACGCGGCGAAGCGATTATTGAAGAGGCCCGCGCCAACGGCAGCCCCATTATTGTGCTGGCGGGCAGGCCGTATCATATCGACCCCGAAATCAACCACGGCATCGATAATCTCATCACCAGCTTTGGCGTCGGCGTTATTTCGGAGGATGTCATCAGCGACCGCGTATCAAAATTCCCGGTCAATGTCCTGAACCAGTGGACCTACCATTCCAGACTTTACGCCGCAGCCCGCTATATCAAAGATCAGCCCGACATGCACCTTGTACAGCTGGTTTCATTCGGCTGCGGCATCGACGCCATCACCACCGACGAGGTGCGTTCGCTGCTGGAGGACGAAGGCAGGCTTTATACGCAGATAAAAATCGACGAAATAACCAATTTGGGTGCTGTTAAAATAAGACTGCGCAGCTTGTTTGCCGCAGTCGAGCAAAAAACCGCACAAACTGCAGCAGGAGGTAGCTGCCATGCATGAACCCCAATCGCAACAGCCCAGCCGTGTTATCTTCACAAAAGAGATGCGGCGCGACTACACCATTCTGGTGCCCATGATGGCCCCGATCCATTTTGAATTGATCCGCAACGTGATGCGCAACGCCGGTTACAAGATTGAAATTCTTGAAAATTGCAGCCATCAGGTTGTGGAAGAAGGCCTGAAATATGTCCACAACGACACCTGTTACCCCGCCCTGCTGGTCATTGGCCAGCTGATAGACGCCCTGAACAGCGGCAAATATGACCTGAACAAAACCGCCCTGATGATGAGCCAGACCGGCGGCGGATGCCGCGCTTCCAATTACATACACCTGCTGCGCAAGGCGCTCGCCAAGGCCGGATACGGCTACCTGCCGGTTATTTCGGCGAATCTTTCCGGCCTGGAGGAAAACCCGGGCTTTCAGGTGACGCTGCCGATGATCCGCAAGCTGATCGCCGCTTTGATTTACGGCGATATGCTGATGCTGCTTTCAAACCAGATTCGCCCTTATGAGGACGACAGGGGCAGCGCCGACGGCATGGTTGCCCGGTGGATTGGCGAGCTGACCAAGCAGTTCAACGCCGGAAACGGCTTAAACCTGACCCAGATGAAGCATAACCTGGACCGCATCGCCACCGATTTTGGCCGGATCGGCATCACGCGCACACCAAAGGTCAGGGTCGGCATCGTCGGCGAGATTTACGTCAAATATTCCAAGCTTGCAAACAACGGTCTTGAGGAATTCTTAGCCTCGCAGGACTGTGAGGTCATGCTGCCCGGCCTCTTGAATTTCATGCTGTTCAAGGTCGATAACCGTCTGGAGGACCACAAGCTTTATGGCGGCAACAAGCTCAAATTTTTTGTTGTCAACGCGTTTATGGACCTTCTGCTGCGCATGGAGCATATCATGCTGGACGTGCTGGCAAACCACCCGCAGTTCACGGCGCCGTCGCCCTATCACCACCTGAAGGCGCTGGTCAAGGATATCATCGGTTATGGCAACAAAATGGGCGAGGGCTGGCTGCTCACCGCCGAGATGGTCGAGCTGATTGAAAGCGGCTACGGCAACATCGTCTGTGCCCAACCGTTTGGTTGTCTACCCAACCATATCAGCGGCAAGGGTATGATCCACCGCCTGCGTGAATTATACGGCAATATTTCCAACATTGTCGCGATCGACTACGACCCTTCGGCCACCCGCGTCAACCAGGAAAACCGCATAAAGCTGATGCTGGCCGTCGCCAAAGAGCGCCTTGACCAGGAGCTGGAGCAGACGAAGTCCGACAGCCGCGAGCCCGTTCTTGTGTAGCAGTTCCCAAATAAAATGTCAATGCAATAAAATGCGCCCTGAAGCGGCCGGCACAGCCCGCTTCAGGGCGCATTTTTATAGTCAGTCCAATAGAAAAACGGGATGGGATTTGGGGCGCTGTTTTGTGGCTGGCAAGGCAGAGGGCGCAGGTGGGCCGGCGCCCTTCAGGGACGACACGCAGTCCGCTGCAAAGCAGGCGCCAGGACATCTTGGTTTTCTACTGGTTGGATATATTTTAACCGGCGATCAGTTCTTTGAAAACTCCGCCAGCTCCAGCCCCTTATTGTGGTCAAGCGCCCATTGCACGCTCCAGCTGTTGGCAAACAGCAGCAGGTTGTTGCCTTTCAGGTCCTGAATGCGCTTGGTGTCGGACGAAAGATGCAGTGTCTTGGGGTCCAGCTCTTTGTTGGTCAGCCAGCGGATATACTGGTACGGCAGGTTCTCGCGCCGAATTTCAACGCCGTACTCGTTGAGCAGGCGATGTTCAAGCACCTCAAATTGCAGCACGCCCACCACACCGACAATGACGCGTTCCATGCCGGTGCCGGGTTCCTGAAAGATCTGAATCGCGCCCTCCTGCGCAATCTGGCTCATGCCCTTGACAAACTGCTTGCGCTTGAGGGTGTCCTTCTGGGTGATCACGGCAAAATGCTCCGGCGCAAAGGTGGGGATGCCCTCAAAGGTCACCGGGCGGGACGGGTCGCAGACCGAGTCGCCGATCGAAAAAATGCCCGGGTCAAATACGCCGATGATATCGCCTGCGAAAGCTTCGTCGACAATTTCGCGCTCCTGCGCCATCATCTGCTGCGGCTGTGAAAGCCGGAGCTTTCGGCCCGCCTGCACGTGCAGCATCTCAGCGCCTTTTTCAAAGCGGCCGGAGCAGATGCGCATAAATGCAACGCGGTCGCGATGCGCCTTGTTCATATTGGCCTGAATCTTAAAGACAAAGGCCGAGAATTTATCCTCAAACGGGTCCACCACGCCGACATCGGCAGAACGCGACAGCGGCGGCGTGGTCATGCGCAGAAAATCCTCCAGAAAAGGCTCCACGCCGAAGTTTGTCAGTGCGGAACCGAAAAAAACCGGTGTCAGCTCGCCGCGGTCCACCCTTTTCTGGTCGAACGCGACGCCCGCGCCGTCAACCAGCTCGATATCATCCTTTAAAATGCCGTGCAGTTCCTCGCCCAGCACATCGCCCAGCCGTGGGTCGTCAAGTTCAAGCTCGGTGGCGTCCACCTCGCGCGCGCCGCCGCTGTTGGCGGTAAAGGCGATAATCTCACGTTTGTTGCGGTCGAACACGCCCTTAAAGTCGCGCCCGGAACCAATGGGCCAGTTCACCGGATAGGTCTCGATGCCCAGCTCCTCTTCAATCTGTTCCAAAAGCTCATAAGGGCTGCGCGCGTCGCGGTCCATCTTATTGATGAAGGTAAAAATCGGAATATGCCGCATGGTGCAAACCTTAAAGAGCTTTCTCGTCTGGTTCTCAACGCCCTTGGAAGCGTCGATGACCATCACGGCCGAATCGGCGGCCATCAGCGTGCGGTAGGTATCCTCCGAGAAATCCTGATGGCCCGGGGTATCCAGAATATTGATGCAATACCCCTCATATTCAAATTGCATCACCGACGAGGTAACCGAAATACCGCGCTGCTTCTCTATTTCCATCCAGTCGGAAACCGCATGACGCGCAGCCTTTTTGCCCTTGATTGAGCCGGCCAGCTGAATGGCCCCGCCGTACAGCAGAAATTTTTCCGTCAGGGTGGTTTTGCCGGCGTCAGGGTGCGAAATAATCGCAAAAGTTCTGCGCCGTTTTATTTCGTGCTCTAATTTTGACAAGGTTTAATCCCCCATGCTTTTACGATGATTTTAATAGCCTACAAATGTTTATCATAGCAGAAAATGCGCCCGCGTGCAACAAAACCTTTAAATTGTGCCCGGCTTGCCTGTACTTTTTTTATTATGGGACTTGCCATGATTTTTAAAATATGCTATAATGACAAAGCTTCGGAGGCATAGCTCAGCTGGTCAGAGCGCTTGCTTCACACGCAAGAGGTCCCCGGTTCGAGCCCGGGTGCGTCCACCATTGAAACCTTCAGAAATCGCATTTTAAAGCGATTTTTGAAGGTTTCTTCTTTGTCTGATTTTATACAGGTTTTGGAAAAATATTATGAAAACCGGGTTAAACAGGCTGTTTCCGGCTCATTCTAGCAACATATTCGTAACACCTAAATGTTAAAATAGTGGCATAACAAAAGGGCCGACGGTATAAAACCTCCGGCCCTCAGGCTGTCAATAAAGTGGCCGGGGTTAGCAATTTGCATAAAACAAATGCCGCTTATCGCGACATGGGAGAACCCCCGGCAAGGATTTTCCCCGCAAAAATAGTCCACCGGACTGTTTTTGCACCCTCTCCTGCGCTTCTTACAGAATTAGGGCACGTTTGGGGCGCTGCCCGGACCGCTCGCATATAGGTGCGCTCACGGCAGCTTGGCTCCGCTTATCACAGCGGGCGGCATGGTTGCCCGCTGTGGCGCCACCAAGACCCTGCAAGCTTTTGAAAAAGCTTGACCAACCCCTTTAGTTTGTGCAATTTTTTCTTTGAAATGGATTTTTTTACAATCTGAAAAATCTTCGCTCCGACGAAAGCGGTCGATGGCGTTCGCCCGGCTGCTAAAATGCCGCCCTTTGGTAAAGCGGTTTACGCCGGGTCGGTCGCCTGCGTCATTGTATCGTCCCTGCGCAAGGTGGTGGCCGCTGTCAGGCAGCAGATCTCCGACGCGCCGCTCCGGCGCAAAAGCTGCGCGCAGCGATCCAGTGTGGCGCCCGTGGTCATCACGTCGTCTATGAGCAGAATGCGCCCGGAACAGGCGGCATCCGGCTGCCGCCTGTAGCCTTTTTGCGCATTTTCAAACCGTTGGGCATAAGAAAGCGTATGCTGCGCCTGCTTTTTCTCGTCACAGGCCAACGGGGACGGCAGGTAGCGGATAGCCAGCCGCGCCGCCAGCTTTTGCGCCAGTGTCTTTGCCTGATTGTGCCCGCGCTTTTTAATGCTTTCAGCGCTCATCGGCACCTCGGTCACGGCATCAAAACAGCCGTTATTGCCCGCAAAACAGCCCGCAAAGGCTTGGGTCATCATGGCGGCCAGCTGTTCGGCAACAGGGTTTTCCGGCTGCGTTTTAAGGCAATCGATCAAATCGTGTGTCTCCGGTTCATAGAAGAAAACACCAACGCTGCGCGAGAAATGAAAAGGCCGTTCCGCGCGGCAGACACAGCTTTGAATGGGCTTTCCGCAGATTGGGCAGCGGCTGGCGGCAGAAAGCTTCTCAGGCAGGCGCTGCACACACGCGGGGCAAACCGCCGTGCCGACGGGCGTCACCTCATGGCAGACAACACAGCGCGGCGGAAAGAATAAATCCAGCAAGCCGCTCCATTTTAAATGCTTTTGCATAGCTGCGCCCCCTCATACTAATATCAATAAACCAGTCGTTTTCTTGACGGCCATTTTTCCACCGTTCGTTATCATCGTCTTTGGCGGGCGTCAGCCCGCCCCAGCTTGTCAAAAACGAACATTTTAGAAAATGTTACACAAATTAAAGGGGGTTAGTCAAGCTTTTTCAAAAGCTTGCAGGGTCTTGGTGGCGCCACAGCGGGCAACCATGCCGCCCGCTGTGATAAGCGGAGCCAAGCTGCCGTGAGCGCACCTATACGCGAGCGGTCCGGGCAGCGCCCCAAATAATTCTGTAAGAAGCGCAGGAGCGGGCGCAAAAACAGTCCAGTGAACTGTTTTTGCAGGGAGAACCCTCGCCGGGGGTTCTCCCATGTCGCGATAAGCGGCATTTGTTTTATGCAAAATGCGAAGCCCCTGTCCCTTTATTGACAGCCCGCCTGTATCCTCTTCCTAGACTGGCAAAAAAATGCCCCGCCAAGCTATTCTACTCTTTTATCGAAGATTAGTATCAGACGGTACGCCCCGGCGGTGCCCTGCATACCGGCATGCTGCCGCAAAGACAAAAAGCGGCTTCTCAAAATTGAGAAACCGCTTCTTTTGACATTTTTAGATGAAACAAAAGCGCGGCTTATTCGTCGCCCTCGGTTTCGTCCTCGTCGTCGCCATCCTCGTCAAAGTCGAATTCAAGATGCTCGCCACAGTTGGGGCAGTCCATCTCGCCTTCTTCCACCATATCCTCGTCGAGGTAGATGCTGTCGCCGCAGCTCGGGCAGACGATTTCATACAGGTCGCCGTCCTCGCAGCAGTCGCAGTCGTCATCGTCGCTGTCTTCGTCGTCATAGACAATCTCTTCAAGGCCGTCAAGGTCTTCGTCAATCATGTCGATCTGTTCGCCGAGTTCACCGACAACCTCCTGCAGGTCGCTGACTTCAAACGCAATATCATCGAGCACGTCAATGATGGCGCTGAGCAGTTTGCCTTCCTTGCTGGAAGTATCAAGATCAAGACCCTCGGTAAGACCCTTCAGATATGCAACTCTTTCAGTAACAGTCATGTCGGTCATCCTCCTTAAAATTTAAATATAAAGCCTTAGGCGCGTTCGAGATATTCACCGGTTCTGGTGTCGACGCGAATCATGTCGCCCTCGTTAATGAAAAGCGGAACACGGATTTCGGCGCCGGTTTCAAGGGTAGCGGGCTTGGAAGCGTTGGTGGCGGTGTCGCCCTTAAAGCCGGGGTCGGTCTGCGCAACCTGCAACTCAAGGAAGGTGGGCGGCTCAACGCCAAAGATTACGCCCTTATAGGACAGCACCTTACAAACAACATTCTCCTTGACAAACTTGAAGTTATCGGAGAGCTTGTCCGCGTTGATCGGAATATTCTCGTAGGTTTCGGAATCCATGAAATAATAAAGCCCGCCGTCGTTGTAAAGATATTCCATATCCTTGCGCTCAACAAAAGCGGTGGGGAATTTTTCGTTCGGGCTAAAGGTGCGGTCAGTTACCGCGCCGGAAATAACATTACGGATTTTGGTGCGTACGAAAGCGGCGCCCTTACCCGGCTTGACGTGCTGGAACTCGATAATCTGGAACACGTTCCCGTCAATGTCAAAGGTCACGCCGTTTCTAAATTCACCTGCTGTAATCATATAGCTGCTCCTCCTTGAGATGACTCTCTTGCATATGTATCTAATAATAGCCTAAAAAGACAGTTTTTTCAAGTATTGAAACGGCGTTCTTGAAAATTTTATAGGACTATAAGCTGCTTGGGACTGCGTGCCAGGTTTTCGTAACCGTCCTCGGTAATGACCACCACGTCCTCGATGCGTACGCCGAACTTGCCTTCAATATAGATACCCGGCTCGACACTGAGCACATTGCCCGCTGCGGCATATGCCGGCGTCAGCGGTGAAAAGCGCGGTTCCTCGTGGATTTCAAGCCCGAGCGAATGTCCGAGCGCGTGCCCGAAGCAGCCTTTGTAGCCCGCATCCTCAATCAGGCTGCGCGCCACGGTATCCACCATCCTACAGCTTGCCCCGGCTTTTATGACTTCAAACGCCTTATTCTGCGCTTTTAACACCGTTTCGTAAACTTTTTTCTGTTCGTCGTTCACATGGCCGATGGCGACGGTGCGGGTCATGTCGGAGCAGTAGCCGTCTTTGCGCGCGCCGAAATCCAGCGTTAAAAAATCGCCCGGTTCAAGCGGTTTTTCGGTTGGAACGCCATGCGGCATCGAGCTGTTTTTGCCCGAGACGGCAATGGTGTCAAACGCAAGGCCGTCGCCGCCGAATTTGCGCATGATATATTCCAGCTCGCTGGCGATCTCGCGTTCGGTCCGGCCTGCGCGGATAAAATTTAAAAGCTCGGCGAAGCCGCGGTCGGTGACGGCCTGCGCCTGCCGCATAACGGCCAGTTCCTCAGCGGATTTAACCGAACGGTGCGAAAGGATGAGACCGTCCAGCGCCTTTCCCGAAAGCAGTGTCACGTTTGGCAGCGCCTCTTTCCAGCCTTCAAACTCCGCGACGGTCATGTGCTGCGTTTCCACCGCCAGCGTTTTAACGCCGTAGCTTTCCGCAAAAGCGCGCATCTGCTTGAAAAGGGATTGCTGCAATGTGACATGGCACCCCTGCGCAACCGCCTTCGCCCTTTCGATGTAGCGAAAATCAATCACCAGCTCGGCCCCGCCGCGCGCCACCAGCAGCGTCCCCGCGCTGGAAGCCATGCCGGTATAATACCGGCGGTTGACGTCCGACACAATCAACGCCGCGTCAACCTGCGGCGGCAGCTCACGCTGCAACCGCTGTAACCGCTGTTCTGTCATAACTTTTCTGCCCCCTGTGCCAACATTTCTTCATAGCGTGCGCGCATCCATCGGGCGTCCTCCGCCTGGGTTCCGGCCGATTCGCAGATCACGGTCGGGTGGCAGCCCCTTTGCACAATCAATTCGGCAAGCGGATCAAAATCCGGTCCGAAGACGGTGTCCTCAAAGGTGAGGTGCCGTTTTTCGCCGCCGTTCTCAGTGAATTCAATCTTTGAAAAATGCGCATGGAATTCTTTTAAACGCGCGTTGCCCAGCGCGTTTTCAATGGTGTCGAACACCTTTTTAAAATCGTCGGGCGTTTTCAGTCCGCCAAAGGTGCGGGCGTTCAGGTGCCCAAAGTCCACACAGGGCAGCATCCGCTCATCAAGGCGGCACAGCGCCACCACTTCCTCAAGCGTGCCAAGCTGATTTAGTTTACCCATTACCTCGGGACAAATGCGCACATCGCTCAGGCCTTCGGCGTCCAGCGCCGCAATAGCCCAGTCCATAGCCTGCATCGCCAGCGCCAGCGCTTCTTCCCGGCTCATCTTTGCACAGGAGCCGGAATGCACGACGATGCGGTTCCCGCCCAGAAGCTTTACCGCGCGGGCGGACTGTAAGATATAGTCGACCGATTTGCGCCGCTTCTCCTCCTCGACCGACGAGAGCGAAATATAATAAGGTGCGTGCAGTGAAACGGCGATGTCGGCATCCCGGGCCAGCCGCGCAAATTTTTCCGCCGTGGCAGCGTTGACGCGCACACCGCGCCCGCATTGGTATTCAAAGGCGTTTAAGCCCATTTTGGCCAGATATTCCGGCATTTGCTCGGTTTTTTTATAGCCCATTTCGGCAAAGCTGTCGGCGCTGCCCGCGGGGCCAAAACGCGCCACTGATTGTTGGTTAATGTTGCCTTCTCCTTTCAAAGCCCGAGAGAATCGGGCGCTCAAGCCAGCGCTTGAATTTAAAAAATCGGGTGTGCTCGGGTTCTATGGGGTTGACAAAGATGCAGTAAACCCCCGCTAAGCGCGCACCGAGCACATCGGTGAAAATCTGGTCGCCAATGGTGACCGCCTCTTCGGGCTTTAGCCCCAGCCGGGTGAGGGCCCGCCGGTATCCGACAGGCAGCGGCTTTTTGCCGTTGGATTCAAAATCCAGCCCCAGCAGCTGCGCAAACAGGCTGACCCGCTTCGGCGAGTTGTTGGAAAGTATAATAAGCTTTAAGCCCGCAGCCCGCGCTTCATCCAGCCATGCCAGAACGCCTTCGGACGGCACGGGGTTGTCATGGGTGGTCAGCGTGTTGTCAACGTCGAGAATCACGCCGCGAAAGCCGCTTTGGACAATTGCCCCGGGCGAAACGTCCAATATCGTCGGATACCGCTCATGCGGGTAAAAAATACTCATGTCCTGTCTCCTTGCAGATAGCCGTCAGTTCTGAATGACCTTTGTGCAGCCGCTGACGGCAACCGGCGCAAAATGCGCTTTTAACGGTTTTTCGCCCGCGGCAGCATCCTTCGGCGGGTATTGTGAAGGGCGGAACACGCCGCTGCATCCACACAATTTCCCCGGCCATCGGGCCGAAGAAGCTTAATATTTCAGCCGTTTTAGACAATTTTATTATAAAGCATTTTAACGGTAAATACAAATATTGCGGTTTGTTTATTTTTGCAAACATGCTATACTATAGACGTCATTTTGATCCATTTATTAAAGTGTGGTGCATTTATGAGATATTATTATCCCGCCGACCCGAACCCCAAAAAGCCCGATCATCCGTCGTTGGGTCGAATCATCGCCATTGTGGTGCTGTTTTCAATCGGATTATGGCCCATTGCCATCTATTTAATATGGAAAACCGTGGCGGAATCAAAGCGCCCTCAAAAGCATATTCCACCCGGTCGCGCCAAAAGACCTGGCTCCGAAAAAATTTACGGTGAATATACCTCGTATGAACCCGCGGAACCACCGCTCGTTACGCCGCCCCCCGGCGCGCCCCGGCAAGGCACGGCCCCGCCTTTTGCCGGCCAACAGGCCGCACCCCAGCACGCCGCGGCGGACAAGCCCGCCCCAAAGCCTGTGCAGCCGGCTGCTCAAAGCGGCGACGGCAAGCCCTGGTGGTATACGGCACTGGCGGCACTGGGCATCGCGCTGATTGCCACCGGCAGTCTGTTTTCGTTTTTAGGGCTTGGCAACATACTTGGCGGCAACAGCCTTTCCGGCGCTATAACCATGTTTGGCCTTTCGGCGATGATGGTTATCTCCGGCGGCAGTTTTCTGATGGTTCCCCGCAGCCTGGCTTTGCAGAACGCCAAGAAAATGCGCTTTTGCAATGTCGTCGGCACCCGCAAGGTGATGAAGCTGGCCGATATGGCCGCAACACTCGGCCTTCCCTACCAGCAGTTGACCAGGGAGTTGCAGCGCTATCTGGATAAGGGGCTCTTCCCCGGCGGCTATATCGACCACGCCCGAAAGCTGCTGGTCGTCTCGGCGGAAGGGGTGGATTTTTCCGCGCTCAAGGAGGATACGCCCGACATATCCGGCAACGGCGAGGCGGATTCAGGTTCGCGCAATGCCATCATCGCACAAATCCGCGCAGTCAATACGCGCATTGAAGATGAATCGGTTTCAAAAAAGGTGCGGCGCATCGAGGAAATCACAGCGCTGATTCTGGAGGCGGTGACGCGCGACCCGGCCAAAGAACGCAAAATCAGCGCTTTTATGAGCTATTATCTGCCCACCACCCTGAAAATTATAACCGCCTATGAGCAGTTTGAAGAACAGGGCGTGCGCGGCGAGAACCTGCTGGCCGCCATGCGCGACATTGAAAATATTCTGGACCATCTTGTTTTCGGCTTTGAGCGCCAGCTCGACCTGCTGTTTGAAAACGACGTGCTGGATATTTCATCCGATATCAGCGTGTTGGAAAGCATGCTGGCAAAAGATGGCCTGACCGATAACGATCTGACCATGCCCAAGGGCTGATGGCCATAACGGTAAAGCGCGCGGGAAAGGAGCCTGTTCCTCCCCGCGCGCTTATTTATTGGCGGCGTTATGCATCGCCCGCGTTATGATGCAGCCTGACAACACCGTCGGCTGTTTCAACTGAGAAAACCGCGTCGTCGGCAAACGTTAATCTGGAAAAATTCCCGTCGCCGGTGTTAAAGTAAACCGCATACCCCAAAGCATCACTATAGCCGCAAACACTGGCAATCACGGCGGAGTCTCTGATAAAGACCAGCGATACCATGCCCTCGCTCACCGTTTCGCGCAGCGCGCCGCTTTTAAAACCGATAATCTCCGCCATTTCCGCCTTGGAAAGGTAAGGATCAAAGGTATAAACAGCCTCCCACGCAAAAGGGACCACCGCATTTAAACGAACGCCGGGCGTTTCAAGAGCTGTCAGCGCTTTCTTCAATTGACGGTTGTTCCATGTCACAGACAACGGGCCGAACGCCCCGTTCAGCACGAATAAAGCCGCAGCCGCCGCAAGCGTGATGCGAACGGCTTTTTTCCTGTAAAGCATAGCATTCCCCTCCCGGTTTTGATATTTACACGCGCGAAGCGCGCCAGCTTGTCGAAAAACGAACATTTTAGAAAATATTGCACAAATCAAAAGTTTTGGTCAAGTTTTTTCAAAAGCTTGCAGGGTCTTGGTGGCGCCCCAAAGTGCCTTAATTCTGTAAGAAGCGCAGGAGAGGGTGCAAAAACAGTCCAGTGGACTGTTTTTGCGGGGAGAACCCTCGCCGGGGGTTCTCCCATGTCGCGATAAGCGGCATTTGTTTTATGCAGGTTGCTAAGCCCCTGTCACTTTTTTGACAGCGCGAAGCGCGCTATAGATCAGGTGTTTTTTCATACGTTAAATAGTGCAGGCCTTCCGCATAAATCTTCGCCAAAGGGACAACCGGTGCGTTTCGCAAAATTCCGCGCCCGATTGCGGGGGCCATCTTATAGTGGAGCAATTTGAAAAGCCGTCTGACCTTCGCGAAGCTGTTTTTAGCGCTGTAAACGGGCGGCTAAGGCGCGCTGGCGGGGCGGACAACGCGGCAGCGTGGAAAACCGGCACAGGGGTGGGTCGGTCTTTAAGTTCATTGGTTATATATGTCGCATATAAAAATCCCCGCCGTTTTACACAAACGGCGGGGATTTTTACTTGCAAGCGCAGGAAAAGCCTTCCCCATCTTGCAGAATTTCAAATCATTATTTGAACTTTCTCTTTCTTGCAGCCTCGGACTTTTTCTTGCGTTTTACAGAGGGCTTCTCGTAGTGCTCTCTTTTGCGCACTTCCTGAAGAACTCCGGATTTTGCGCACTGTCTCTTGAATCTTCTCAGAGCACTATCCAACGACTCATTGTCCTTAACACGAATTTCTGACATTTACTATTCCCTCCCAACGCCCTAGGCAGGAGTATTTATCCTTCTAAAGGATAACACGAATATTATACAATAGTACGCACAACAGTGTCAAGTCCTCATGCTGTCTATTTTGCGACAATATTCACGAGCTTATTTGGCACAACAATTTCCTTAACAATGGTTTTGCCTTCAATGGCAACGGCAATTTCAGCCACCGCTTTTGCCGCCGCAAGCGCCGCGGCGTCGCCGCAATCCATCGGAATATTCACGCGGCCGCGCAGTTTTCCGGAAATTTGAATTGCAATTTCAACCGTTTTGTCGATGCATTTTGCCTCATCAAAGGTCGGCCAGCTCTGCTGGTAAAGCATACCGCCAAATTTGCATATTTCCCACAATTCCTCGGTCATATGCGGCGCAAAAGGATTTAAGAGCAGCAACAGCGTTTTATATTCGCCGCGGGTAATCTGCTTTTTATCGGAAATTTCGTTTAAAAGCGTCATCATTGCGGCAATGGCCGTGTTAAACGCCAACACCTCAATATCTTCCGTCACCTTGCGGACGGTTTTGTGCATCGCGCTCTCAAGCTCCTGCGAGTAGCCATTATCGCCCACCAGCACATCCTGCAACGCCCACACGCGTTCCAAAAAGCGGGTGCAGCCTTTGATGGAGGAGGACTTCCACGGCGCGGCCTTTTCAAAATCGCCCATGAACATCTCATACATGCGCATGGTGTCGGCGCCGTAGGTGTTGACGATGTCGTCGGGATTGATGACATTGCCGCGCGATTTGCTCATCTTGACGCCGTCCTCACCCAGAATCATGCCATGGCTTGTCCGCTTGGCGTAAGGCTCCGGCATCGAAACAACACCGATATCATACAGGAACTTGTGCCAGAAGCGGGAATAGAGCAGGTGCAGCGTCGTATGCTCCATACCGCCGTTGTACCAGTCGACCGGCATCCAGTAGTCCAGCGCCTCTTTCGGGGCGATGGCGGTGTCGCAGTGGGGTGCGATATAACGCAGGAAGTACCAGGACGAACCGGCCCACTGGGGCATGGTGTCGGTTTCCCTGCGGGCGGGCGCGCCGCACTTGGGGCAGGGCACGTTAATCCAGTCCTCAAGATGGGCCAGCGGCGATTCGCCGTCCTCGGTCGGCTCGTAGGACTCAACGTCCGGCAGGCGCAGCGGCAGCTCGTGCTCATCAAGCGGCACATAGCCGCAGTGCGGGCAGTGGACGATCGGAATCGGCTCGCCCCAATAACGCTGGCGGGCAAACACCCAGTCGCGCAGCTTATAGTTGACCTTCTCGTGCGCGAGGCCCCGCCCGGAGAGGTATTCGACAATCTTTTTCTTGGCTTCGTCGACGGTCAGGCCGTCGAGCATGCCGGAGTTGACCATGATGCCGGTGGCACAGTCGACAAAGGCTTCCTTCTCAACATCGCCGCCCTGAACCACCTCGATGATGGGCAGGTTAAACTTTTTGGCGAACTCCCAGTCGCGGGTGTCGTGGCCCGGAACCGCCATGATGGCGCCGGTGCCGTAGCTCATGAGGACGTAGTCCGAAACAAAAATCGGAATCTCGGTGTTATTCACCGGGTTGACCGCGGCAACGCCTTCTAAACGCACGCCGGTCTTATCCTTGGCAAGCTCGCTGCGCTCAAAATCTGATTTATGCGCCGCTTCTTCCTGATAGGCGCGCACGGCATCGAGATTGCGGATGCTGCCCGCCCACTTGTTCAGGAAGGGGTGCTCGGGGCTCATGACCATGTAGGTCACGCCGTAGAGCGTGTCGGGGCGGGTGGTGAAAACGGTCATCACGTCGCCGGCGGTGGTCTTAAAATCGACCTCCGCGCCGGTGGAGCGGCCGATCCAGTTTTTCTGGGAAACCTTGACTCTGTCTATGTAGTCGACAAGGTCAAGGTCGTCGATCAGGCGCTGCGCGTATTCGGTAATTTTGAGCATCCACTGGCTTTTAACCTTGTGGATGACCTCGCCGTGGCAGCGTTCGCAGGTGCCGTTGACGACCTCTTCGTTGGCCAGCACCACCTTGCAGGAGGTGCACCAGTTGACGGCCATTTCCTTTTTATAGGCAAGGCCTTTTTTGAAGAGCTGCAGGAAAATCCACTGCGTCCACTTGTAGTAGTCGGGGTCGGTGGTGTTAACCTCGCGGTCCCAGTCAAACGAAAGCCCCAGCGCCTTTAGCTGCGCCTTAAAATTTGCCACATTGCGCTTTGTGACAATTTCGGGGTGGATGTGGTTTTTAATCGCAAAGTTTTCGGTCGGCAGGCCGAACGCGTCCCACCCCATGGGATACAGCACGTTATAGCCCTGCATGCGGCGTTTTCTTGAGACGATGTCCAGCGCGGTGTACGAGCGCGGATGCCCGACATGCAGCCCCTGTGCGGAAGGGTAGGGAAATTCCACCAGCGCGTAAAACTTCGGCCTGGAATAATCCTCAAGTGCCGCAAACGCTTTCTTCTCTTCCCAGATGCGCTGCCACTTGCTTTCGATCGACTTAAAATCGTACTTCAAGGTGACTCACTCTCCATTCAGCATCTCTGCCGTTTTATTTGCCCTGTCGAAAACCCTTCGCGCCGTCCGGCTTTTACGCCAGGTATAGTACCAAACACTGATTACACGCAATATCTTAGCGGCCAATTTTGTGGCTGCCGGCGTTATCCTACCTGACGGGCGCCAGCGCATTCCCGTCGTCTGCCCTGGCGGACGCAAAATTATATGCGCTAATCCCTTTGTGTTTTAAGCGGTGTTTAGTATAAGCAAACGCGCACCCTGCACGTTTGGCTGCGGCGCGCGGGCCTTTCCGCTTCGCCCAACGCGAAGGCGAGGCCGCCGCCGTTCTTTCCCACGGTTCCCCGTCACCAGGCTCTGCGAAAGCTTCTTTTATACAGTCTCCTTATTTATCCCATTCGACCTCGGGCGCGTCGCCCCAAAGCCGTTCCAGCGAATAAAACTCCCTGGTCTCCTTTAAGAAGATGTGAATAATCACATCATTATAGTCCATTAAAATCCACGAAGCGGAGGCATAGCCCTCCATGCGCCTGGGCTCTACGCCCTGCGCCGAAAGCTTTTCGTCCACCGCGTCCGCCAGCGCCTTGACCTGCGTGGTCGAGTTGCCGGTTGCAACAACAAAATAATCGCCGATGCTCGTCAGCGTGCCGATGTGCAGCACCCGCACGTCGTCCCCTTTTTTGCTGTCTATCAGTTGCGCAACCTCTTTAGCCCTGTCCAAAGCTGTCATTAACAAACCTCCTCAATCATTGTTTCGTATTACAACGCCTTCGGCGTCATTGTCATAATAATCGCTGTCGGTGTCCTCAAAGTCCCAGCTGAAGTCAAACAGCGAATCGGTTTCATCCTGCGATGGCGGCATATCGGAGGGCGCGGCCTCGCTGCCCTCGGGCGGGTAGGCCAGTTGCAGCGCCCATGGGTCGACCGGGTTCGCCGCGCAAACGCCCGAATTCAGCAGCTCCGCAAGCTTAAAGCGGTTGATGCACAGCACCGAATAACCGTGGTAGGTCACACCGTAAACCGGCAGCGTCTGTATGGTGATGCTGTCGGTCGAAAGGCTCATGCCGACGTCGATAAGCGAGCGTATTTCGGAAAACGGGACGGTTGTTTTAACATGGCCGAAATTTTGAGCCGCAATTTTAAGTGTCTTGAACTTGCCGAGATTTTTGACCGACTGCATGGCGGCAAATAAAAATTGCTTTTGCACCTTAAGCCGGTCGAGATCCCCCATTTCGTAGCCCTTGCGGTAACGCAGCAGCCACTCCGCCTGTTCTCCGCTGAGGGTCTGAGGGCCGCTTGCGATGGTTTTGCCCGGCAAAAACGTGATGGGGCGCTCTAAATCCACCGTGACGCCGCCCACCGAATCGACCAGCGCGCGCACCCCCGCCAGCGTGATGACAGCCGTGCCGTCAACCTTTAGCCCAAGCTGGGAAGTGACGATGTGCCGGATATTTTTAGCCGGGTCGTCGGTGTTGAAATTAAGGCAGGCGGAATTAATTTTCCCGGTGGTATATTGTGTCCCCACGAACAGGTCGCGCGGAATTTGCAGCACCTGAACGCGCCGGTTGGTTAAATCAAGCTGCGCATAGATAATCACATCCGCAAGAGAGCGGGTGTGGTCAATGCCGCAAAGCAGCAGCCCATACTGCTTGCCGGTTTTCAGCTGTGCGGGCAGGTCCGCGGAATAATCCGCGTCCTGTGCCTCGTTGAGCGACTGCGGCTGCTGAGAAACCGCCGCGTTTGGCGTTTTCTCAACCGGCGGCAACCGCCTGCGCTGTCTGGCAATCAGCGCCGAGGTAACCAGCGCCGACGCGGCGAACAACCCCACACATGTCAAAACTGAAAGCAACACCCTGGATTTTTGCGACAACCGACACAGCTCCCTTTTGAGCCTTAACCCTCCTGCGCTGTTTGCAGCAGATACTGGTTATAGGCGTTTAGGGTATCAGTCAGCACGGGCGCGCCGTTTTCAAGCAGCTTTTTAAGCGTAAACTGCAGCGATTCCAGCATGGCGGCTTCTATCGAGCGGTGGGCCTTGGCGCGCAGCGCCTCAACACCCGGATAATCTCTGTCCACCGAAATCAGATCCGCCAGATAGATAATTTCCTCGATGCGCGTCATATTCCCACGGCCCGTGGTGTGATACCTTACCGCATCTATTATTTGGGCGTTTAGCACCGATAATTCACATTGAATGTAAATTGCTGCCGCAAAACCGTGCCATACCGGAAAGCTTTTTAGAAATACCGGGTCTTTAATTATATCAGAACCTGCCAGAAGATTCAACATTTCCTCCCTGCCGCGCTCTTTGCAGCAGTCGTGAATCAACCCTGCCAGATAGGCGACATCACCGTTTTCGCCCCAGGTCTGGGCAAGGCGCAGCGCCTCGCTGGCGACATTGAGCGAATGGGTGAACCGGTCCCGCGAAAGAATGCCCCGCAGCCACGCGGTGAGCTGGTCCAAATCCACCAGCAGCTTTTGCGTGCGGCCGTAAAGTCCGTTTTGAACAATATAGCGTTCGACAAGCGGCGGCAGGTTCTCGGATGCCTGCCCGTGCGTGCGCAGGTCGCTGGAGCTTACAATGAGCGGATTAACCGCCACCACCTCGGCGCGGGCACCCGCGGCCAGCAGCTTTTCGCGCTGTGCCAGCAGCTTTTGGTGCTCGTCCGCCTCGCGCGGGATGGCGACAATTTTGGCCAGACGCATAATTTCGGCGGCGCAGCGCCACTCTTCCACCGTGTAGAACATGTCGCTGCCCACCAGCAGGATCAACTCATCCCGCGGGCGCTCGACAGCCAGCAGCCGCAGCGTATCAACGGTGTAGCTTTTGCCGCCGCGCTGAATTTCAATATCGCTTACCTGAACCTGCGGATTATCCCGCACCGCAAGGCGGCACATGGCCAGCCGGTGCCGGGCGTCGATGACGTCGCCGCTCTCCTTATGCGGCGGCACCGCCGTCGGAATAAGCAGGAGTTCGTCAAGGGAGAGCGCCTCGATCAGGTGCGCGATAAGCGAGAGGTGCCCGTTGTGGATGGGGTTAAACGTTCCGCCGAAAATGCCTACCTTCATGTTGCTGTACCTCTTTGCCGCGTGTGATTGCGTTTGGGGTGCTTCTTTGTAAAGCCGAAAACGACGGGGAATTGACTGAGAACGCGTCAACGCAGCGTGAAAAGCGCCGGAAAGCCGGATGTGCCCCGGCTTTTTCAACGCAGCAATGCGCTTTCAGCGGCGTTCCCCAAAGCCTGAATTTCAAAGAATATCCCTAAAGCTTGTTTGTAAATTCGCTGTAAAGGCGCAGCTTCAGGGCAAAAGTGCAGGAATACGGTATGTATCCCGAGTTTTTTGAAGCAGAAGATGCACTTTACAGCAGAAGGACATCCGGTTTTTATTTTACAAACGGCCCTTAGAGCCTGTATTCACAAGTAAGGAATGCCGGATTGGCGTCTGAATTTTGTGTTGGGCAAGGCAAAAAGCGCCGGTATACTGGCTGTATTCCGAGTATTTTTAACACGGCACAACGCAAAATGCGCCGTTAAAACAATCGTTTTGAACGGTGAATACGGGCTCTTAGTCCAGCGTGATAACCGGTTCCTTCTGGTTGCGGCGGAACAGCACAAAGCGCCGCCCAATCGCCTGAACAGATACCGCCCCCGTCTCCTGCGCCAGCAGCTCGGCCAACTCGCGCGCCGTGTAGGGCGAGGATTCGAGCACCGCACATTTGATCAGCTCGCGCTTGGCCAGCATCTGGTCCACCATCGTAATCTGCTCGGGCGACAGCTCGTTTTTGCCAAACTGCGCGATGGTTTCTAAATTTTGCGCCAACCCTTTAAGCTTGGCGCGCTGTTTGGATGTAATCTCCATGTTTTCTCCTCAATACGGGCGATGCCCGGTTTGTTTGTACTGTTGCCACTGTTAAAGAAGCGTTTTATAAATGACCGCTTTGATCAAACTTTTTAAAAGCCTGTGGATTATTGACAGAGCCGCGGCGGTTATTCATGCCGTCCGCTGCAATCAACCGGGAAAAGCGGCCGCGAGCGCCACCTTTACGCGGGCGGTTTGGGTGAAGCCCCGCGCGTATTATTCAAAAAGCGCAGGAGGGAAAGCCAAAACAATCCGGCAGATGGGCCCGACGCAAAGAACCCCGCAGAGGGCTCTTCAATGCCGCCCAAAGCGGCACCGTTTCTTTTGCGCGGGGGCCGCCGGGCATTACAGCAGTTGCTCAATTTCAGCCAGCATGGCGCGCAGCGCCTGACCGCGGTGGCTGACCGCGTCCTTCTCAGCGTCGGACATATCGGAACTGCTCTTTTCGCCGACGTAGAATATCGGGTCGTAGCCAAAGCCGTTTTCGCCGCTGGGCCTATAGCCTATCTTGCCCTCAAATGTGCCGTGGAACACATGCGCGCCCTGCGCTGTGACCAGTGCGACGGCGCACTCAAAGCGAGCGGTGCGTTTTTCATCCGGCGTGCCGTCAAGCGCCTTGATGATGGCGGCGTTTTTAACGGTGTAGGGCGTGTCCTCGCCGAGATACCGCGCCGAATAAACGCCCGGGCGTCCGTCCAGCGCGTCGATGCACAGCCCCGAATCGTCCGCCATGGTTGGCAAGCCGGTTTTAGCAAACACGGCGCGCGCCTTGATCAGCGCGTTTTCGGCAAAGGTCTCGCCGTCCTCAACAATGCTTTTGAGCAGCGCGGGGTCCTCCGGCGAAACCACGTCGATACCCTTTGGCGCCAGCATGCGGGCAAACTCGGCCAGCTTGCCCTTGTTATGGGTGGCGGCCACCAGTATTTTACGCATCGGCGTCACCAAAAATTGCCTCGGCAAACTCGGCGGCGTCAAAGGGGTAGAGGTCGCTGACGCCCTCGCCCACGCCTACATACCGCACCGGAACGGCCACCTCGCTGGCGATGGCGATGACCACGCCGCCCTTGGCGGTGCCGTCCAGCTTGGTCAGAATAATGCCGTTGACGCCGGCGGCCTCTTTAAAGCGCCGCGCCTGTGAAAGCGCGTTCTGCCCCGTCGTGGCATCCACCACAAGCAGCACCTCCGGCACACAGTCCGGCAGCTCCTTGGCGATGACGCGGCGGATCTTTGAAAGCTCGTCCATCAGGTTCTGCTTGTTGTGCAGCCGCCCGGCGGTGTCGCAGATGATAACGTCGGCGCCGCGCGCCTTGCCCGCCTGCAGGGCGTCGTGTACAACGGCGGCGGGGTCGGAGCCCTGCGAATGGGCGATAACCGGCGTGTTTGTGCGCTCGCCCCAGATGGTCAGCTGCTCAATCGCCGCCGCGCGGAAGGTATCGGCCGCGGCCAGCAGCACCTTTTTGCCCTCACACGCAAAGCGCGCGGCCAACTTGCCGATGCTGGTGGTCTTGCCCACACCATTGACGCCGATCATCAGCAGCACGCGGGGCGAATCGGTGATGTTATCCGGGCATTGGACATCCAGAATTTTGCGCACCACCTCTTTGATGACCGGACGCAGCTCGGCGGCGTCGGTCAGCCGTTCTTTTTTAGCCCGCTCGCGCAGCTTTGAAACAATCAGCTCCGCCGTCTGCACCCCGACATCCGCCATGATAAGCTGTTCTTCCAGCTCTTCAAAGTAGCCGTCGTCGATGCGTGCGGAAAAGGAAATTTTCCGCAGCCCCGCGCTGATATTTGAAAAAAGGCCCATGTTAACCCCTCCTTAAAGTCATTTTATGTTAAAGCTCTTCTCAATTTCCGAAACGTTGAGCATCAGAAGCTTGGATACGCCCTCCTCCTGCATGGTGACGCCGTAAAGCACGTCGGCTTCTTCCATCGTCCCGCGGCGGTGGGTGATGGTGATAAACTGCGTCCTTTCGGTGAGAGTGCGTAAGTACGCGGCAAAGCGCGAGACGTTCACATCGTCGAGCGCCGCCTCAATTTCGTCCATCAGGCAGAACGGCGACGGATTGACCTTTAAAATGGCGAAGAAGATGGCAATCGCCACAAACGCCTGCTCGCCGCCCGAGAGCGCCGCAAGGTTCTTAATCAGCTTGCCCGGCGGATGCACCGTTATTTCAATGCCGCTTTCCAGCACATCGGCGGGGTCGGTCAGCGAAAGCGAAGCGCTGCCACCCTCGAACAGTTCCCGGAATGTTTTTCCGAAGTTGCGGTTGATCGCCTCAAACTTTTCGGTGAAAATATCACACATCTGGCTGGTCAGCTCAGTAATCAGTTTGCCCAGCTCCGCTTTGGCGCGCTCGACGTCGGTCAGCTGCCGCGTCAGCTCGCCGTGGCGGGCCGATACCTCTTTATATTCCTCAATGGCGTCGACATTCACCGAGCCCAGCGCCTTGATTCTGCTGCGCAGTTCGGAGAGCCTGCGGTTTGCGGCGGCGATATCCGCCACCCGGTCGGCGATGCTCTCAGCCGCGGACTGGGTCAGCTCATATTCGTCGTAAAGCTTTGCAACAAGGGCGTCCCGCTCGGCCCCAACGGCATTTTTCTGTTCGCCCAGCCGCACAACCTCGCGGTAGAGGCCGTCGCGGCGGGCGCTTTCCTCCCGCTCCCTGGCGCGCAGCTCGGCGCAGCGGCGTTCGCTTCCTTCGCGCTCACGCATGGTCTGCGCCACCAGCGCCTGCGCGTTTTGCGCATAAGCATGGCCCTGTTCCAGCTTTTCGCCCAGCTCTGATATCTGGGCATGCGCCGCCTCTATCTGCGTGCGCAGCTGCGCAATTTTTTGCGTGTTTTCGCCGCTTTGTGCGCGGGCGGCGCCAATCTGCTCGGTTAACCGGGCGATGTCGCCCTCTGCGGCGGCGATGTCGCGCGCACACAGCGCCGTTTGGGTGGCGCTGTCGTTTTGTTCGCCCAGCAGCGCATCGCGCTGTGCGTTTAATTCGGCGCTGCGCGCACTGGCCGCGGCAATTTCGCCTTGCAGCGCCTCCAGTTCCGCCGAAAGCGTTTCGGTCAGCGTTTTGGCGCTGCCGCTTTTCAGCTTCATCTCTTCGATGCGGCCGGTCAGCGCCTCACGTTCGGCAGCGGTTTCGCGCATCAGGCGCTCGGCCTCTTTCAACCGTATGGCGGCGGCCGAAAGCTCGGCCGTGCAGCGGACCTTGTCCTCCTCGCAGGTTCTGCGCCGGGCAGCGATGGCCCCCAGCTCGGCATCCACTGCGGCCAAGTCGGCAGCGAGAACCTCGCGCCGCTCGGCCGTCGCTTTGCTTTGCGCTTCAAACGCTTCGCACTGCTGGTTTAAACGGTCGATCTCGCCCTGCCGGCCCAGAATGCCCGCCGATTTGGCCGTGTAACCACCGGTCATGGCGCCGCCGGCGTTAACCACCTGTCCGTCAAGCGTAACGATGCGAAAGCGGTAGCCAAACTTTTTGGCGATGCTAACGGCGGCGTCCAGATCCTCGGCCACCACCACGCGCCCTAAGAGCGAAGTGATAACGCCGTCATACCGCTGGTCATAGCGGACAAGGTCGCAGGCCAGCCCGACAAAGCCGGCCATGCTGTCCACACCGCGCAGGTCCAGCCGGTTGCCCCGAACCGACGTCATGGGCAAAAAGGTTGCACGCCCCGCTCTCGCCGATTGCAACAGTCCGATGGCGCGTTTGCCCGCCTCCTCGTTATCGGCGACGATGTTCTGCATCGCACCGCCGAGCGCCGTCTCAATCGCGACGGTGTGTGCGTCCGCAACGGCGATAAGGGACGATACCGGCCCGTGCAGTCCCCTGGCGGCCCCTGCGCGCGCCTGATTCATGATGTATTTGATGGAGGGGCCAAAGCCCTCCATGTTCTTGTCCATGTCGGAAAGCAACCGCGCGCGGGAACGGCGCTCGCCTATTTTCTGGCGCAGCTCGTTGAGCTGGCGGTCCAGCTCCTCGACCTTTTGCCTGCGGGTGCCCTGCTTTAGCAGGTAACCTTTCGCTTCGTTATCCAGCGAGACCAGCGTCTCTTCAATTTCTTCCAGAAGCTGCTCGCACTCGCGTCTGTCGTTCTGCGCGTCGGCAACCGCCTGCTCACGGGCGCTTTGCGCCTGGGAGATCGCCGCAATGCGCTCGGCGCTTTCGCCTAACAGCGTTGCGGCCGCGGCGGAATCGAGTCTGGCGCTCTCAATCGCTTCAAATGCACCGGCGCGGCGGATTCTCAGCGCGTTGAGAACCGTGGCGCAGCTTTGCTGCTCGGCCGCCAATGCGTTTAACTGCTGCGTCAGCGTCTCCTTTTGCGCCGCCAGCGCCGCCAGCATCTGCTGCCGCTGTGCCAGCGCCTGCCGCGCGGCTTCCAGTTCGGTTTCCACTTCGTTCTGGGAGCGGCCGGCCTGTTCAATCTGCGCCTCTATTTCGGCGATTGACCGCTCGTGATGGCTGATATCGTTTTGCAGCACCGCCTTTTGTGACTCATAGGACGCGGCCAGCTCGGTAAAACGGTTGATTTCGCCGCGCTGGGTTTCAATGGCAATCATCAGTGCGCGGCCCCGCTCCATCTCCTCGGCAAATTCCTGCTCGAATTCGGTCACGGTACTGTCGGCCGCGTCAAAATCGGCCTGCGCCAGCAGAAGCTTATCTTCAATGGCGGCGGCTTTCGTGCTCAGTTGCGTCAGTGTGTGCATCCACACCGAAACCTCAAGCTGGCGCTTTTCACCCGCCAGCGCCAAAAACTGCTGCGCTTTTTCCGACTGTTGTTTAAGCGGCGCCAAACGCCCGTCCAGTTCGGCCAGAATGTCGCGCAGGCGCAAAAGGTTGTCCTCCGCCAGTGCCAGGCGGCGTTCCGCCTCGGTTTTGCGGTAGCGGAATTTTGAGATGCCCGCCGCCTCCTCAAAAATCTCCCGGCGTTCCTTTGAGCGGGCCGATACGATCTCGGCGACGCGGCCCTGCCCGATGATGGAATAGCCGTCGCGCCCAAGGCCGGTATCCATAAACAGCTCGTTGATATCCTTTAAGCGCACCTGTGCGCCGTTGATGCGGTATTCACTGTCGCCCGAGCGGTAAAGCCTGCGGGTGATGACGACCTCGTCGCAGTCCATGCCCGCCATCGAGCGGTCGGCGTTGTCTATATTTAAGGTGACGGCGGCATAGCCCTGCGCTTTTCGCGCCTGCGTGCCGCCGAAGATGACGTCTTCCATCTTGCCGCCGCGCAGCGTGCGGGTGGACTGCTCGCCCAGAACCCAGCGCACCGCGTCGGCGATATTGCTCTTGCCGGAGCCGTTCGGGCCGATAACGGCGGTGATGCCGTCATTAAATTCAAGGGTTGTGCGGTCGGCAAAGGACTTAAACCCCTGAATGTCGAGTGATTTCAGTCGCAAAGCAGCACCTTCCTTCCTGCAAGTTTAAAACCTGTGCCTAAATTATGGGTAAAAGAATGGGATGAAGCCGGACAGCAGCCGCCGTCGGCACAACCCGCGCGGCATAGCCCCGTTTGGCCAGCGCCGTGAGATTTTGCCGGTGCTGCCCCGTCATGCGTGAAACATCCTGCGGGCGGACGCCCACGGCGATCTTCCCCGCTGGAACCCCGTCCAAAATGTCAAATAGCCGGCCGAGCATCAGCCGCCCTTCGCAAAGCTCGCGCAACGCGGGGTGGTACGGCCCCGCCACCAGCTTTTCCTCAAGCGCCTTGGAAGGATGCAGCCCTACGCGGATGATGCGGATGTTTGAATGGCTTTCTTCAAACAGCTCCATCACGCGCGCGGTGCGCCGTATGCCCTCTTCGAGCGTCAGCGGGCGGTATTCCCCCGCTGCCAGCCGTTTTTCCAGCGCAGTGCCCTTGAGCACCAGCGCGGGGTAGATGCGAACGGTGTCCGGGCGGCAGGCGACGAGCGCCTTGGCCGTCTCATAAGCGTCCTGCTCGCTTTCGCCGTCCAGGCCGATCATCATTTGCAGCCCTAATTCAAACCCGAAGCGCCGGATGCGCTGTGACGCATCAACGACGTCCTGGGCTGTGTGCCCCCGGCCATTTTGGCGCAGCACCGCGTCGTTCATCGACTGCGCGCCAAGCTCAATGGCTGTCACCGGGTAGCTTTTAAGCAGGGAGAGCACGTGCGCATCCACCGCATCGGGGCGGGTGGAAAGCCGGATGCCGCCAAGCCCTTTGCCCACAAACGCGCTTGCCGCTTCCAGCAGCGCGCACATAGGCCCGCGGTCGATCGCCGTAAAGCTGCCGCCGAAAAATGCCAGCTCCAGCTGCCTGCCGTTTGCCTTTTCAATCGCAGATTCACAGAGCGCCGCCACATCCTGCGCAGTCGGCATGTTCTGAGCGCCCGAAATGATGTGCTGGTCACAAAAACTGCACCGGTGCGGGCAGCCGATGTGCGGTACAAACACGGCGAGGTTGCCGTGCTTTGGGGTTTGGCTCATAACTTGATGCCCATGAGCAGCAGCGCCTCTTTGGCCGCCTGCTGTTCGGCAATTTTTTTGCTTTTGCCCTCGCCGCAGCCGATGACGTTGGAATTTAAATGCACCTGCACCGAAAACCACTTGTCGTGGTCCGGCCCGCGCTCATCCACCAGAATGTAGGAGACGCGCTCCTCGGGGTTTTTCTGGATGATCTCCTGAAGCTGGGTTTTATAGTCGTGCAGGTCGGTGCCCGCCGCGTGCTCAACCGTCTCGGAAATAAACGGCAGCACAAAGTCGCGGGCGGCAGGCATACCGCCGTCGAGATAGATGGCGGCAATCAGCGCCTCAAAGGCGTCGGCCAGAATCGAAGGGCGGGTGCGCCCGCCGTTATGCTCCTCGCCGCGCCCAAGCAGCAGGTGTTGGCCCAGCGCAATCTGCTGTGCAAACCCGGCCAGCGCCGCCTCGCAGACGAGGGATGCGCGGATTTTGGTCAGTTCGCCCTCCGGCACCTTGCGGTGGCGGAAGATATAATCGGCGACAATCAGCGACAACACCGCATCCCCCAGAAACTCCTGCCGCTCGTTGTTCGCCGAAATCTGGCGGCTCTCGTTGGCGTAAGAGGAATGGGTGAGCGCAATTTTAAGATAATTGGGGTCTTTAAACTGATAACCGATAGCCTTCTGGAGCTGCTCCATGGTTTATTCCTTCTCCTCGCTCTTCAAACGGGCGACACCCTGCTCAATATTCTGGCAGACGTCGCGTTCAACACAGAATTTTGCCTGACGGATAGCATTTTTAAACGCTTTGGCGTCCGAGCTGCCGTGCGCCTTGATAACCGGCCGCGTCGTGCCCAGAATCGGCGCGCCGCCGTACTCCTTATAATCCATCGAGCGTTTAAATTCGCGCAGCCGGCTGGAAACGAGCAGCGCGCCAAGCTTTGTCGCGGCGCTCGCTGTGAACATGCCCTTGAGCATGCCGCCGAAAAAACCCGCAAAGCCCTCGGTCAGCTTCAGAATAATGTTGCCGGTGAAGCCGTCGCACACCGCCACGTCGCAGCCCCCCTGGGGCAGCTCGCGCGCTTCAACATTGCCGATAAAATTCAGCGCCTGCGCCGTTTTAAGCTGCGCGTAGGTCTGCCGCTGTAAATCGGTGCCCTTGTGTTCTTCGGTGCCGATATTGATTAAGCCCACGCGCGGGGAATCGACCCCCATAATCTTCTCGTAATAGGCGGTGCCCATCACCGCAAACTGGCAGAGCATCTCGGCGCGGCAGTCGTGGTTGGCGCCCGCATCCACCAGCAGATAGAACCGGCCGCCCGCCATTGGCACAAGCGTGCCGATGGCGGGGCGCTTAACCCCCTTCGCGCGCTTGACAATAAAGGTGGCGCCCGCCAGCAGCGCGCCGGTTGAGCCCGCCGAAACAACGGCGTCGGCCCGGCCCTCGGCAACAAGCTTCAGCGCAACCGCCATCGAGCAGTCGGCGTAGTCCTTGAGAATCTTGGTCGGCTCCTCATCCACCGGGATGACGGTGGGCGCATGGACAAAGGTGATGTTCCGTAGGGAAATATTATTGGCTTTGGCACATTCGCGCAGTTTTTCTTCGTCGCCGGTCACCAGGACTGAAACCCCCAGCTCGGCAACCGCGGCAGCCGCACCGCGAAGCGGTTCCAAAGGTGTGTGATCCCCGCCAAAGCCATCAATAACAATGTTCATGCAAAGCCCTCTCCTTTTTGTTCTGTTATGCGTATCTGCCACCGGGATATCCACCCTTCAGCAGGAGATCCGCATTAAAATGTCATGTTTTCCAGCGCCTGCATCGAACGCTGGGCCAAAGCGAGATAACGCGCCTGCTTGTCTCTGATCTTTTCCGCCGGCGGCGGCAGGAGACCCATATTGCTGCCCATCGGCTGGAATTGCCGGACGCTGTCGTCGGTGATGTAGGAAAGCAGCGCGCCAAGCATCGTGACGCGGGGCAAGGTGAGCGGTTGCGCCCCGTTTTTCTCCCGCGCCAGCGAAACGCCCGCCCAGATGCCGGCGGCCGCCGATTCAATGTACCCTTCCACGCCGGTAATCTGCCCGGCAAAGCGGATGCGCGGTTCGGATTTTAGCCGAAGCTGCACATCCAGCAGGCGTGGCGAATCAATAAACGTGTTGCGGTGCATGACGCCGTAACGCACAAAAACCGCGTTTTCCAGCCCCGGAATCAGCGAAAACACCCGCTTCTGTTCGCCAAATTTTAAATTCGTCTGAAAGCCGACGAGGTTATAAAGTGTGCCCGCGCGGTTTTCGGCCCGAAGCTGCACCACCGCCCACGGGCGGCGGCCTGTTGCAGGGTCGGTGAGCCCGACGGGCTTCAGCGGCCCGTAGCGGATAGTGTCCTTTCCGCGCGCGGCCAGCACCTCCACCGGCATGCAGCCCTCATATACGGTCAGGCGTTCAAAACCGTGCAGTTCGGCGCGTTGCGCGGTGGTCAGCGCGTCTAAAAACGCCTCATACTGCGCCTTATTCATCGGGCAATTTATATAATCGTCCTCACCGCGGCCGTAGCGCGCGGCGAAAAACGCCTTGGTCATATCTATTGAAGAAAATTCCACAATGGGCGCCGCCGCGTCGTAAAAACTCAAGCGTTCGGCGCCGGTTTTTTGGGCGATGGCGTCGCTTAACGCCTCGGAAGTCAGCGGCCCAGTCGCCACGATGACGTCGCCCGCTGCCGGCAGGCCGGTCACCTCGCCTTCCACCACCGTAATCAGCGGATGGGAACGGATTTTTTCGGTGATGCGCGCCGAGAAAATATCCCGGTCCACCGCCAGCGCGCCGCCCGCGGGCACCGCACATTCGTCGGCGCAAGCCAAAACCAGCGAGCCCATCTGGCGCATCTCGGCTTTGAGCAGCCCGGCGGCCGATTCCAGCCGCGCGGCCTTCAGCGAATTGGAGCAGACCAGTTCGGCAAAATTGGCGTTTTTATGGGCGAGGGAGAATTTTTGCGGCTTCATCTCATGTAGCGTCACCGCAATGCCGCGCTGCGCCAGCGCCCAGGCCGCCTCGCAGCCCGCCAGCCCCGCGCCGATAACAGCGATAGCGGCACTCATTCTTCCTTCTCCGCCTTCTCTGCTTTTTCGGCGGCGCGCTCGTAGCCGCAGTCCTCCTTGTGGCAGACAATGCCGCCGTTGCGCCCGGCCTTTTTAAAGAGCGAGGAACCGCACTTGGGGCATTTTTCGGGCAGCGGCTTATCCCAGGTCATAAAGTCGCAGTTCGGGAAGTTGGCGCAGCCGTAAAAGCTGCGGCCCTTCTTGGACTTTTTGGTCAGCATCTCGCCGCCGCATTTCGGGCAGAAGCCGCCGGTTTTCTGGACAATCTTCTTGGTGTTTTTGCATTCGGGATAGCCCGGGCAGGCCAAAAACTTGCCGAAGCGCCCCGATTTTATAACCATCTTGCGCCCGCAAAGCTCGCAGATTTCCTCGGTTTCTTCATCCGGCACCTTGACGCGGATGCCCTCCATCTGCTTTTCGGCGGTTTGCAGCGTGCTCTCAAAGTCGTTATAAAAGCTGTCAAGCGTTTTAACCCAGTCATCCTTGCCGTTTTCGACGCGGTCAAGGTCCCCTTCCATGCCGGCGGTGAACTTGACATCGACGATATGCTTAAACTGGTCGCGCAGCAGCCCCGTCACCGTCTCGCCCAGCGGGGTGGGCATCAGCGTTTTGGCGTTGCGCTCGACATAGCCGCGGTCGAGGATGGTGGAAATGGTCGGCGCATAGGTCGACGGGCGGCCGATGCCGTTTTCCTCCAGCGCCTTGATGAGCGACGCTTCGGAAAAGCGCGCGGGCGGCTGGGTGAAGTGCTGGTTGGCGTCCACCTTCTGCATGGCGAGCAGATCCCCCTCGGCCAACGGCGGCAGCGCGGTGGATTTCTCGCCCTCATCATCGCGGCTTTCTTCGTAGAGCACGGTGAAGCCGTCGAATTTAACCGCGTAGCCCGACGCCTTGAAGGTGTAGTCCCCGGCGGCGATATCCACCGACATGGTATCCAGCATGGCGTTGGCCATCTGGCTGGCGATAAAGCGCTCCCAAATGAGCTTATAAAGCTTATACTGTTCGGCGGAAAGGCTGCCCTTAGCTTCCTCGGGCGTAATCTCCGGCATCGAGGGGCGAATGGCCTCATGCGCGTCCTGAGCGTTGTTTTTGCTTTTGTACACCCGGCGCGAGGACGGCAGATAATCCTTGGAATAATGCGATTTGATGTAATCCTCGGCCGCCTGCTGCGCCTCTTCGGAAATGCGCAGTGAATCGGTTCTCATGTAGGTGATAAGGCCCACCGCGCCGTGGCCTTCCAGCTCGATGCCCTCATACAGCTCCTGTGCCACCTTCATGGTGCGGCGCGCCTGAAAGCCCAGCTTGCGCGAGGCCTCCTGCTGTAAAGTCGAGGTGATGAACGGCGGCGCAGGCAGGCGGCGGCGCACGCTTTTCTTGACGTTTTTCACCTGCCACTGGGCATTTTTGATATCGGCCAGCACCGCGCTGGCCTCCGCCTCGTTATGCAGCTCGATTTTTCCGCCGTTTTTAAGGGCCAGGCGGACGTCAAAGCCCTTTTTGGCCGAATGCGCCGAGAGTTTGGCGTCTATGGTCCAGTATTCTTCGGCGACGAAGGCGCGAATCTGTTCCTCGCGGTCGACAATCAGGCGCACCGCCACCGACTGTACACGCCCGGCCGAAAGGCCCCGGCGCACCTTTTTCCACAAAAACGGCGAGAGCTTGTAGCCGACGATGCGGTCCAAAATGCGGCGCGCCTGCTGTGCATCGACCAGGCTCTGGTTGATTTCACGCGGGGCCGCCATGCCGCTGTGGATGCCGCTTTTCGTAATTTCGTTGAAGGTGACGCGGTTTTTCTCGTCGAGCGGCAGCCCGAGCATCTGCGCCAGATGCCACGAAATTGCCTCGCCCTCGCGGTCGGGGTCGGTTGCGAGATAAACGGCATCCGCCTTTTTGGCTGCGGCTTTCAGTTCCGAAACCAGCGTCTCCTTGCCCTTTATCTCCTGATACTGCGGGAGAAAGCCATGCTCGACATCCACGCCAAGCTTGGATTTGGGCAGGTCGCGGACATGCCCCATCGAGGCTATGACCGAAAAATCCTTGCCCAGATACTTTTGAATCGTTTTGGCCTTGGCAGGCGACTCTACGATGACCAGATTAGACATAAATTCGTTCACCTATTTCGTCTTTCAAAGAATTTTACTTTATGATATGCAGCGCGCCACCATTCGTCCCGGCAGCATTTTGACGAGGCCGAACAGCTCAAGCCCGGTAATCAGCGTCAAAAGCGTGCCCGCCGCAAGGTCCGTGGCCTCGCACAGCGTTTCTATTGCCGCGGGGCCGTTTTGCAGGCAGTTCATCACCGCAGCCTGCTGGTCGGTGAGATAATCCGGCAGCTTATTCTCGTCTTTTTTCTCGCCGCATCGCACCCGCGGTGCCTGCTGCGGCTTTGGCGCGCTGTCTGAAAAAAGGGAGATTTGCCGCGCGGGCGGCGGCGTCAGCGCGTAGCCGTACACCGCAACATAGCGCAGAAGAATATCCGCGCCGGAAAGGGCCGGTTCCGCCCCTTGTGACAAAAGATAATTTCCGCCCTCGGAAAGCGTTGAAAAAATGCTGCCCGGCACCGCAAAAAGGTCCCGGTTTTGCATCAGCGCATGCCCGGCGGTGAGCATGGTGCCGCTTTTGCGCTTGCTCTGCACGACAACGGTCGCCATGGAGACGCCCGAAATCAACCGGTTGCGCAGCGGAAAATGCGGCGCGAAAGCCGCTGTTCCCAACGGGTATTCGGTGAGCACCAGTCCGTTTTGCACGCGCTCCACCAGGCTGCGCAGCGCGCGGTTGCGTTTGGGGTAGTCAATATCGAGCCCCGCCGCAATAAACGCGATGGTTTTGCCGCCCGCTTCCAGTGCGGCGCGGTGGCAGGCGGCGTCGATGCCGTGCGCCATGCCGCTGACAACCACGCCGCCGAGCGACGCAATTTCTCCGCTTAGTTTTTTCGCAGCGGCAATGCCATATTCATCGGGGGTGCGGGTTCCAACCATTGAAATAAGATAATGCTCGCGCAGCAGGGAAATATCACCAAGCGCGTACAAAACAAGCGGCATGGAATGAATATGCCTGAATCCCTCGGGGTATTCGGGGGAGTCGGGGGTCAGTACGGCTGCCCCGAATACCTCGGTGGCCGATAAAATCCGTTGTGCCGCCTCAAAGCAAGGCGACAGCAGGGCGGATTTTTCGGTGTCGGTTAGAAATGGGTCGGATGCAACGCAGGATTTTGGCATCGACAGCAGCTCGGCCGCCGAGCCGTAACGCGTCAGAACCGCGTGTGCGCGGGCTGTTCCGACGCCAAAGGTCTGCTGCATCCACAGCCATTCCCGCGCGTGGTTCGAATAAGTCATCCGTCTAATGCTCCTTTCGCAGACCGTGCGCAGCGCGAGAGTTCCCACGCAAAAACGGTGGCCGCCATGGCGGCGTTGAGCGATTCGCTCTGCTGGGAAATGGGTAGTATCACCCGGCCCGTGCAGGCAGCCTGCACCTGCGGCGGCAGCCCGGCGCCCTCGTTGCCGATGGCGACGGCGGCATTGACCAGCGAAACGGCATCGACCGAAACGCTTTCATCGCCCAGGGCGGCGGCATAAACCGCAATGCCGTTCCGGCGCAGGGCGGCCACGGCTTCCCCCGCGCTCTCCGCGCAATAAATTGGCAAGCGCAGCGCAGCGCCCATTGAAGCGCGCAACACCTTGGGTGCGGCGGGGTCGGGGCAGTCGGCGGTCATAACAACGGCCGAAAGCCCAAACGCGTCGGCCGAACGCAGAATGGTGCCGACGTTGCCCGGGTCCTGAAGGGAACAAAGCAGCAGCGCACCGTTCGGGGCGGCCTTGGGCAGGTCCGGCAAAAACAGCCGCCCTGCGCAGATGGCGAACACCCCCTGCGGCGATTCGGTTTCGGCCAGCGCCGCCGCCAGCGGGTCGGCAAGCAGCAGCGTCTCTTTTGCACCGGCCGCCAGCGCGTCAAAATTGCCGCCCAGCCGCGCAATGCCCGCTTTGGTCACCATCAGCGTCAGCAGCGTCACACCGCTTTTCTGCGCATCGCACACAAGCCTTGCACCCTCCATCGCAAACCGCTGCGTCTGCAAACGGTGCTTGCGGCTGGTGCAAAGCTTTCGGAATTCTTTAATTTTAACGTTGTCCTTAGAGGTAATTTCCAGCATGGTGCCTCCACAAAACGGTGTCAAAAATGCGCCCGGGCGCAGAAAACAGGAGAATATATGGCCCGCTCCGGCAAAACCTGCACCACATAAATGAAGCTGTTTTCGCAAACAGCCCGGCTGCAACGCGCCGGTTTTTCGCTTTACGGCGAAAAGTGCAGCAATGCGGGGCGTATTCCGGGGCATCTTCAACGCAGAAACGCGCTTTATCCGTAAACGCCCGAAAGTTGGGCACTTTTAAGAATGCCCCCAGTATAAAAGCCCGCTGCCATAATGTCAATGCGCCGGGCCGCCCCTGCGGGGATTTCCATGCATCCCGGCGAAAACGCGCATTCAGCGGCGTCCCCGAAAAGCACGCGCGAAAAGCGCAAATGACATTTTTAATAGGAATGCCCAAAGCAAGCGGTTTTTAAAAACGATCCCAGGGCATTTCTTAAAACCGAAAGCCGGCGGAAATTCGCTGAAAACAAGCGGCGGCAAAGCGAAAGCACAGGAATACCGGATGTATTCCGGGCATCTTCAACGCAGCATATGCCGTTTGCCGGTAGAATTCAACGAGCGGTTGGCATTTTAAGAAACGTCCCTAGCACAAACGTCCGGTCTGATAATCAGCCGGACGTTTGAGGGTTCTGATTAACGGGCTGCCTTTGCCTTCTCGACAAGCGAGGTGAACGCCGCGGGATCCGCAATGGCAATCTCGGAAAGCATCTTGCGGTTGAGCTCAACACCGGCCTTTTTCAGTCCGTCCATAAAGGTGGAGTAGTTCATGTTGTTCATGCGGCAGGCGGCCGAGATGCGGGTAATCCACAGCTGGCGGAAGTTTCTCTTCTTCTGCTTTCTGCCGATGTATGCATATCTGCCGGACTTCATCACCGCTTCTTTCGCGGTTCTAAACAGTTTGCTCTTGCCGCCAAAATAGCCCTTCGCAAGCTTTAATACCTTTTTTCTGCGCTTTCTGGTCATCATAGCGCCCTTAACACGAGCCATATTTTATACCTCCGTTGGGTTGTTAATTGTTGTGGTGGTTAATGGTTAATACCAATATCCGGCAGAAGCCACGATATCCATCGAATATCCGTATTACTTATAAGGAATCAGAAGCTTGATAGCCTTGACGTTGGTTACATCGGTCATGGTGCCCTGGCGCAGTCTGCGGGTGCGCTTGGTGTCCTTCTTGGTCAGGATGTGGCGCTTAAATGCACATGCACGCTTAACCTTTCCGTTTTTGGTCAGCTTGAAACGCTTTTTGGCGCCCGAATGGGTCTTAATCTTCGGCATCTTATATTTCCTCCCAAATAATTTTACTTCGCAGGTTGTTTTGAGGCAACAAACATTAGCATATGACGTCCCTCAAGCTTGGGCTGCTTTTCCACATTACCGCGGTCGGCAATTGCCTCGGCAAACCGCGCCATGACCTCATGCCCAATTTCGGGATGTGCCATCTCGCGGCCGCGGAAACGGATGGAGACCTTCAGCTTGTTACCCTCTGCAAGGAACCTGGCCGCCTGTTTAACCTTCGTATTGAAATCCCCGATATCTATGTTAAGCGAAAGACGGATTTCTTTTGTCTCAATAATCTTTTGGTTTTTACGGGCTTCCTTATCTCTTTTAGCCTGCTCAAACCGGAATTTGCCGTAGTCCATAATGCGGCAAACCGGCGGCGTGGCCTGTGAGGCAATCTTAACCAGATCAAGATTTTGCTCAATAGAAAGCCGCTGCGCTTCACGAATATCCATGATGCCCAGCTGTTCTCCATCTACGCCGATCACTCTTACTTCTTTATCCTTGATATCCTCATTTATGAGTAGTTCCTTAACGCTAATGTTCAAGCACCTCCGTTACCTAATAAAAAGTGGGTGCAGAACGCAACTGTTCCACACCCAATCAAACACAACAAAAACAGCTTTAAAGCTGCACCGGCTGCTATTGACCTCGTACGCATTTTTCACGCACAGGTGAGAACACGATATGTTCTGCTTTGTTGTACTGATATATAGTAGCAGTTGGCTTTATAAATGTCAACCTCTTTCATAAAAATTATTTGGCGACATCACCGTTTTGACAAAACCCGCGCGAATTCTACGGCGCGTGCCAAATCTTTAAAATTAAATTTTGCGGAATTTTCCCGCCGAAAAAATTTTTAAAAGGCCAAAGCCGCCGCCATCTAAAAATGCGCCGCACACGGGGGATGGTCCGCAAAATAATGCAGGTTTAAATGCGCGGAGAGATATTCCAGCATCCGGCAGCCGCCGACGCTGTTGCCCTTTGAATCAAGGCCGGGGCCAAACACGCCGATGCCCATTTTCCCCTCCGCCGCCGAAACGATGCCGCCGCCCACGCCGCTTTTTGAAGGAAGCCCCACATTGATGGCAAATTCGCCCGAGCCGTCGTAAAGCCCGCAGGTGATCATCAGCGTTTTAACGATGCGCAGAATATCGTTTTCCACAAGGCGCTCCCCCGTGGCCGGGTCAACGCCGTCGTTGGCCAGAATCATGCCGTAATTGGCCAAGTCCTCGGTCGTCACGCTCAGTGAACACATTCTGAAATATAAATCCAGCGCCATTTCAACGTCGCCGTCGATGAGGTGCTCGCTTTGCATGAAATAAGCCAACGACCGGTTGCGCATGCCGTTGGCGGATTCCGAGCGGTACACCGCCTCATCCGCCACGATGCTGTCGCGCCGGCACAGCCTGCGCGTTAAGGCCAAAAGCTGCTGCCAGCAGCCCTCTTTCGCAATGCAGCTCATCACTGCGATGGCGCCGGCGTTTATCATGGGGTTCAATGGGCGGCCATCGCGCGTCTCCAGCTTGATGATCGAATTAAAAGCATCGCCGGTCGGCTCGGCGCCAACCTTTGAAAAAACGCAGTCCCGCCCCGCTGTTTGCAGCGCGAGGATCAGTGAAATGGTTTTTGAAATGCTCTGCATGGTGAAGGGCCGGTTCCATTCCCCCGCGTGATAACGCGCGCCGTCCAGCGTGACAATGCACGCGCCCAGCTGCGCCGGGTCGGCCTTTGCAAGCTCAGGTATATAGCCCGCCGATTTGCCAAGATGTGTAAAACGGGCAGCGTATGCCACCGCCTCGTCGAGTACCTGCTGTACCATCCTTTATGTCTCCTTTAGCTCTAACGAAGAATCAGGGCGCTTCTTAAAAAGTCAAAAGCAACGCGGAATGCGCCGGGCGCGTGCCGAGGCAAGGCGAAAATCGCAAGGATACCGGATGTATCCCGAGCGTTTTCAACACGGCCCGGCCCGCTTTTTAAGCAGAATTCCTCAATGTCGGGAACTTCTAAGAATACCCCTGATCAAATCGCAAAGCGTTTTTGTTCCCCCCTTATTTTATATGTTCTTTAAAATTTTCGCCAATACGGGATGCTTATAGCCCATATACCTTTTATTGTATATTCATAGTCACCTGTATTTTGTGCGTGTTTGCAACAGGTTTAACAAAATCTCTTCGCAGCAGAAATTTTCTGATGCTTTTCCTGCAAAAATATGCATAATAAAATAGGTGGTTCTTTGCAGTAAAACAGGAGAAAGCACCGGGAGGCAGACGATGAATCTGAAGCATCTGGAATATTTTGTGACGGTGGCAAAATACGGCTCCATTAATAAAGCCGCTCAGGCCTTGTACATATCGCAGCCCCACTTAAGCCACATCATCAAGGATATTGAGGACGACGTGGGGTTTGAGCTGTTTTTGCGCACAAAGCAGGGCGTGGTTCTCACAACGTCCGGCGCGCGTTTTTTAAAGCATTCCAACGCGATTATGCAGGAGATGGAAGGGCTGAAGCAAATTTCAAAAAAAACCAGGCGGCACACCGATACCATCAGCGTTTCGATGACTAAATTCTCGCACACCATGGAAAGCTTCATCGAGCTGTGTAAAAAGCACGAGAACCTTGAAAGCTTTTCCTACAAACTCAATGAAGGCAGCACCATAGATGTCATCGGCGATGTCGAATCTGGGATGGCCGACGTGGGGGTCATCCATTTTTCCAGCGAACAAAGCGGAGACCTGATGAACCTGTTCCGCAAAAAAGAGCTGACCTTTATTTCGCTGGTCAATCTTTGCCCGCACATCGTTATTTCAAGCGGGCACGAACTGCTCCGGCACGGCGAAAAGGTGACGCTCAACGCCTTGCGCAGCTACGGCTTTGTGCGCTATATCGACCAGTATGAGGATTTTATCTACCATCTGGCGACGGAAAGCCTGCAACTCGATCTCAACTCCTCGTCCAAGATTGTTTATGTAACGGGGCGCTCCGCCCTGCTGCATCTGATCTCGAGCAGTAATTTTTATACAATTGGTATACAGGCTTTCGACACGCAAAGCTCCATGTATAACGTCGTCTCCGTCCCGGTGGAGAGCAGCGCCGAACGGCTGCAATTCGGTGTTATTGTGCCGCAGCACGCGGCGTTAACGGGCACGCTGGGCGAGTTTGTCAGCATTGTCACCCGCCGTTTCAGGGGTCTGCCCCAAAAGCACTCATAACCGGTGCGCAGCGTCTGCTTAAACGCGCCGAACGCAGCGCAGCCGCACGCGGGGCCTTGGCGCCTTTGGGCGTGCGGCTCAGGCGGTGGGGTCAAGCGTCTGCTCGTCTTTATCGCTGAGCAGGTACACTTTGGCATATCGCTTTGGCGAGATGCCGGTCAGCTTCTTAAAGGTGCGTATAAAATGCTCGTTGTTGTGAAAACCGACCAGCTCGCCGGTTTCCTGAACACGGTAACCGTTGCGCAGCAGGGCCCTGGCCCTGAGAATACGGCAATGAATGATATAGTCCCTGACGCTGAAACCGGTAGCCAGCTTAAAATTGCGGCAGAGATAAAACTTGCTGATGAAGAATTGGGCCGCCAGTGTGTCCAGAGAAAGCGCTTCGGCCAGGTGCGCCTGGATATATTGCAGCACCGGCTTCATATTGGCAAGCTCCATGTTGATTTTTGTCGGCGCCGCCTCAGCGGCCGCAAAATACGAAAAGCTTTTGACCAGAAAAGCCATCAGCAGAATAAAGCGCTGCATATCGCCCCCGAAATGTTTGCCGCTGGGCGGGGCCTCCAGGCTGTTATACATTTCCTCCAGCTCGCGGGTTTGCGCTTCGTCCAAGGTAACCTGCACCTTGCTGTACTTCTGGGTACAGCCGGCGAAGTCGCTTTGCGGCGTCGAAATCTCTTCCAGCAGGCTTGCCGGAACACGGAGAACCCGGCTTCGGTAGCACTCGCTGGCCACGCTGCGGTGCAGGGTGGCAGGCACGATTAAAAAGAGCTGGCCGCGGTGCAGCGGGTAGATTTCAGGCTCCAGAAAAAATATGCCTTCGCCTGACGTGCACAACGTAATTTCAACATCCTCATGAAAATGAGGGCGATCCATCGAATAGGTATCGTTGCGGCTGGAGTGAACTTCATAGTTACACCGAATCATAGCGGGCGCTCCTTTCTTATGGGGCGGTTTTGTGGCAATTTTAAAATCACGGCGCCGGTACCGGCAGCCAAAAAACTGCCTAAATGCTTGTACGATAAATCAAATATCATAAAGGCTTTTATAAAAAACCGGCTTGTTACGCACTAAAACCTTTTGAACTGCGCCACAAGCTCTATTTATAGAATCATACAGAAAACGCTTTTAAAAATCCACTTTTATTTGCAATTTGATTAAACGCCGCGAAAACGCGGCGCTTTTTTGTTTAAATTTTCACTATAGATACGCTGCCGCCATCCACAACTTCAGTTTATTGTAACCCCTTGGAATTTTCAATAGCGGGCAACAAGGTGTACAAGATACGCAAGATTTTGTAGCAGGAAGTGCAGGAATTTACACAAATTCAGTGCTATGCTTTGGTCAGGCCAAAGAGAGTGCTGCGCCGGGTCTTATAAGCCATATAAGCTGCGGCGCCGGTTTTCTCCAAGTTCCAAAATCCGGATTTTGTCGACGCAAAGAGTTCCCACACCACTAAAACGAGGAGGAATTGTTATGACATTGTGGACGGTATTAATAGATGTCGGTTTGATGAGCGGCCTGCTGCTGATTGGGCAGCTTATGCGCGCAAAAGTTAAGATATTTCAAAAGCTTTTAATCCCGCCGGCGCTGATAGCCGGGTTCCTGGCGCTGCTTCTCGGCCCGAACGGCCTGGGCTATCTGCCGTTTTCCGAAAGCCTGGGCACCTATGCCAGCGTATTGATCGTGTTGATTTTTGCCGCGATGCCCATCGGCGATAAGCCGGGCAAGGAAGCATTGTCCGGCCCGGCAATCGGCGGCATGTTCTTTAACATCACCGGAATTGCCGTGCTGCAATATGCCGTCGGCATGTTCCTGACCATCTATGTGCTGAACAATTTTTACAACTTAAACCCGGGCTTCGGTTTAATGATGGCAACCGGTTACTACGGCGGGCACGGCACAGCCGCTGCGGTCGGCCAGGTTTACGGCACGCTGGGCTGGGAAGAAGCCTCCGCTTTAGGCTATACAACCGCCACCGTGGGCATTGTCGGGGGCATTATCATGGGCATCGGGCTGATCAACTGGGGAACCCGCAAGGGCTACACCAACTATGTGACCTCGCCTAAGGACCTGCCCGCCTCGATGCGCACCGGCCTGATTCAGCCCGCGGAGCAGCGCGCCAGCACCAGGGCGACCGTTTCAACCATCTGCCTCGACCCGATGGCCTTCCACCTGGCGATTGTTTTGCTGCCCTCTCTGGCCGGCTATTACCTGAGCAAGTGCTTAAAGCCCGTGATCGGCGTTGAAATTCCCGCTTTTTGCACGGCGCTGCTGTTCGGTTTTATTTTTAATACCCTGTTTAACCGGACGGGGGCGCATAAATATATCGACCGCGGCAGCATCAGCCGGGTTAGCGGCGCCTCCACCGATTTTCTGATGATCTCCGGCATCGGCTCGCTCAAGCTGGGTGTGGTCATCAAATATGCGGTTCCGCTGATTGTTGTCTGCGCAGCCGGCTTTGCCGTCAACTGGCTGTGGTTTCTTGTGGTCGGAAAGTATGCTTCCCCCAAAGATTGGTTTGAGCGCAATATGATGGTTTGGGGCCACGCCACCGGCGTTGCGGCGACAGGCGTTATGCTTCAGCGCGTGGTAGACCCGGACTTAAAGTCGCGCGGCATTGAAGATTCCGGCATCGCCGACCTGTTCAACCGCCCCATCATTGTCGGTTTGCAGGTTATACCGCCGCTGGTCATGTCCTCGATGGCCACACTGGGCCCGCACCTTGTAACCTGGGTCAGCTTTGGCATCGTGGTCGTGATGTTTATTGCGGCTTACATCTTTAAATGGTGGCGGCCCGCCGCACAGGCACCGGCCAAAGCGGTGCAGACCGCCGAGAGCTGACCCGTCTTTCTCATAAGCAATTATCCATTAAGGGGGACCGAAACATGGCATATGATATCATCCATTTTGAGGCGCTGGGCGCGGAGGCCGCGCACCTGCGGGAGGAAACCGTTCACGCGCAGGAAAGGGGCGGCCTGCCCAAAGACCTGCGATATTTGATCACGGCCGACACGATTCAGGATTTTCTGGCTAAAAGCCCCGACACCGTTCTGCCGGATATCATCAGCACCAAAACACATTCTGTGCTGCCGGAAGGTTACCTGAGCGGTGCCAAAAAAAGCATTATCACCCGAAGTGCGGGCTACGACCATTACGAAATGCTGGCGGACCGGGCCAACATCGCGTCGCTGCGCAAATATTGTGTGGGCGCTGTCGCGCAGACTGCGATTAAATTCATGTACGCAACGCTGGGCCTGCTCAATGAATATATGGCCTGCGCCAAAAATTTCGAGCGCAACAAGGTGGATTCCTTCATGGAGATTTCTCCGCAACGGGTGGCAACGGTCTTTGGCGTGGGCAACATCGGCAAGCGCATTTACGATCTGGTCGAAGCGAACGGTCTCTACGCGCAGGCGGTGGATATTCGCCAGCAGGCGCTAGCCGAGCAGTATTTCCACCAGGTGCGCTTTGTCAGCAAAGAAAAGGCGATTGCCAACAGCGACATCATTATTAACGCAATGAATCTGACGCGCATTGCGGGCAACCCTTATTACAATGTCAATTATTTTTCGGAGGAAGTGCTTTCAAAGGCAAAGCCGGGGCTGTGCTTTATCAATGTCACCCGCGGCGAAATCGCCCCCGAAGCCGGTTTGCTCAAGCTCTACGACCAGGGCATCATCGGCGGTTTGGGGTTGGACGTTTTTACCGATGAAGAGGGGTTTTCCAAAAGCATCACCACCGAAAGCAGCTGTGCAACACCCGATTGCACCGCCTCCAAAATTATTTTGCAGCGTGCGCTGGACCACAGTGCCAACATGTACGTTCAGCCGCACCAGGGCTTTAATTCCGACCTTGCAGTCATCGCAAAAGCGCGGGAGGCCATCCGGCATCTGGAAGCATGGTACCGCAATAACGGCCTGTGCTTTGACGAGCAGCTGCCTTATTACAGAATTGAAGAAATGCCGCGGGTGCCGCTGCCGATAGCGGAATAGTATGGGGCCACATCAAAAGGGAGACACAACCGCAGGTGTCTCCCTTTTTGTATGCCCAAAACCACACGCCTTGGGCGTTACAGTCGATTAACTTGAAAAATTGCTTTGTGCTTGTCCGCATATTTTTTATGCTCAAGGCAGACGGCGCAGGCGAGCTGACGCCCGGCAGGGAGAATAACGCAGCAGCGCGGAAAATAGGACGCAATGACTGAAAAGTTTTCGGGTTAATTGACTATATGGGTCGGCGGTGCCGCAGCCTGTGCCGGATGTAGTCAAACTAACAGGAAAGTGAAACGGAGTTGACGGGGTTATTTTGTGACGGGCAAGGCGGAGGATTGCCGGCGAGCTGGCGCCCGTCAAGGACGACAGTGCGGTCAGGCGCAAAACAGGCCGCCAAGACGGTGGCTTTCAATTGGTTTGACTATAGCGTCAGACGGCTTAAAACTTGACCGCAGAACCAGCGTGCTTAACCTGTGACCGGCAGGCGCTGCCAAACCGCTATTTCGCAACCCAGCGCAAAGGACCAGATGAGGCACTCGGTAACCGGCACCGGCAGCACCGAGGCGAGCATCTCCCGGTAAAGCCCCAGCTGCCCCGCATAGCGTTCACGCAGGACCTGAGCGTTCTGGACATAATCGGTTTTATAGTCGATGACCACCGCGTGGTCCTTCTCGATCAGAATGCAGTCGGCAATGCCCTGAAGCATCGGCGCTTCACCACTTTCGGCGACGAGCGCGCGGGTGGAGGCGCAGTCGGCGGCGCTGACCATAAACGCAAACTCACGCAAAACCTCGTCGGCGGTAAAAACCCGTTGCGCCAGCGTGCTTTCAAAAAACTGCTCGATTTTTTCCAGCGCCACCAGCCCGGCCTGACGCGCCGTGAGAATGCCCGCGTTTTTCAGCCGTGCCAGCTCTGCGGCGGCATCCGCCCGCGCCGCCGGATAATCACAGAACTGCATAAAGGCGTGCACCGCCGTGCCCCGCTCGCTGCCGGAAGACGCTGCTTCCAGCGCAAAAGCGGGCTTCTTCGCAAAGCGGAACGCCTCGCTTTCGGAATGCGTCAGCTGGGAAACAGCCAGCTTGGCGGGCGTTTTCACCGCTTTGGCAAAGGGGTATTCAAACGCCAGCCGCTGCCGGAGCGTCTCAACCAGCGCGGCGTCGGCGGCTGGTCGGCCGGTGCATGCGCCGGTATCAAACAGGCTTTGCTGTTTATTTTGCGCGGCCTGCGCGGGCGTTTGGGCGCTGTCCGTCTCCGCCAAAAAGTCAAAGTGCAGCGCCATCTGCCCCAGCGGGTGCCCCAGGCGCAGCGCCTGCGCCGCATCCCCGTAACAGCCCAGCGCCAGCAGCAGCCACTCGGCATAGTTTTTGCATTCGCGCACCTGTGCCGGGGCTGGCGCGCCGCCATCGGGCGAAAGCGCCTCGGCTGTCTCCAGCGCCTTTTTCATCGCGGCGGTGATAATCAGCCGCTCTCTGGCGCGGGTTGCGGCGACATAGAGGATGCGCAGCTCTTCGGAGAGCATGGCGCGTTCGCTCTCAACGCGCACCGCCTGCAGCGGCGCGGCGACAAACTGCTGCCGCAGCGCTGTGTCGCGCCGGACGCAGGCAAAGCCCAGCTCGGAGTGCAGCAGCGTCGGGCGGATTAAATCGTTGCGGTAGAAGCTGTGGTCGCGCCCCGTCTGGCAGAGGAACACCACCGGCCACTCCAGCCCCTTGGACTTGTGGATGCTGGAGATGAACACGGCGTTGGCCTGCTCGCCGACGTAGGCCGGGGCGAGATCGCCGCCCACAGCCGCCCGGTCCAGTATCTTTAAAAACGCCGGAAGGCCCCGGTGCCCGTTCTGGTGGTACTGCTCGGCGTACTGCGCCAGCAGCAGCAGGTTGGCAAAGCGCTGTTCGCCCCCCTGCATGGCGCGGCAAAGCAGGTCGAAACCGGTGGTTTCAACCGCCTCGGTAATCAGTTCGGCGGCGCTGACAGTCAACGCGCGACGCCGCAGATGCTCAAAGGTATCTAAAAATGCGCGGGCCTGTGCGTTTTGCGCCGCCGCTTTGCGCACGGCGGGGTAAAAATGCCCGTCGGGTGACAAAAGGCGGATTTTCGCAAGCGCGTCGGCGTCAAAGCCGAACATCGGCGAAAGCATCGCGCCAATCAGTTCGATATCCAGCGTCGGGTTATCCAGCGCGCGCAAAAGGTTCACCGCCGCCGTGATCTCAAAACTCTCCAAAAAGCCGCTCTCAATCTGGGCAAACGCTCCAACCCCCGCCTGTTCCAGCGCGCGGCGGTAAATTTCAGCCTGCGATTTTGGCGAGCGCAGCAAAATGGCGATATCGCCCGCGCATACCGGACGCAGCACGCCTTTATCGGTGACGAGCGTATCGCTTTCAATCAGCCGCCTGATTTCCTGCGCGACATAGCGCGCCTCCGCTTCGGCGGCCTCGCCCGCGTTGAGGCCGCCCTGCTCCAGCAGGTGGAACTGCGCGCCTGCGCCCGCCACCGGCGGATAAACAGCCAGCGGGTTGAGCCGGTGCCCTTCGTCGTAAAAAAGCTCGCCGACCCGCCTCGAAAACAGCGGCTCAAAGATGCGGTTCACCACCCGGGTCACCTCGCCCCGGCTGCGGAAGTTGCCGCTCAGCGTAATCAGCTCCGGCGCATCGGGGGCGCTGTTTTGGGCGTATTCGGCGCTGCGGCGCAGAAAAATTTCAGGCTGCGCCTGCCTGAAGCGGTAGATGCTCTGCTTGACGTCGCCGACCATAAAAAGATTTTTGCCGTTTGAAAGCGCGGTGACAATCATATCCTGCACGGCGTTGACGTCCTGATATTCGTCTACCATAATCTCATCAAAACGCGCGCCGATGGTTTGGGCCAGCGGCGTTTTTTTCAGGTTGCCCTGCGCGTCCCGCACCATGAGCAAACCGGCGGCAAATTGCGCGAGGTCTGAAAATTCGAAGATGCCCGCCGCGCATTTTTGAGCCAGCAGGCGGCTGTCGGTGTCCTTCACCAGCGCAAACAGCCTGCGCAGCTTCGGCAGCAGGTCGGCGACGTCCTCGGAAAATTCCGCGAGGCTTGCCGAAAACGCCTTGGTTTGCAGCGCCTCGATTATGCCCTTTTGGCGGGCGCGCAGGCGCTGAAGCTGCGCCTTGCGTTCCGGGCAGGCGCTGCGCTTGGCCGCCTTGAGCGGCACCGCCCGAAAGCCGCGCAGCAGCGCAACCGCGCCGTCCCAGTCGCCGTGCGCCAGCACCGGGCAAAGCGCCGCGAAAAACGCGGCGTCGCCCTCAAACGCCGGAAGGTAGTTTGCAAAATCCGGCTCGTCCCGCAGGTCTTTTAGCGCGGCATTGGCATCCGCCAGACAACGGTCCGCCGATTCGCGCGCATATTGCAGCAAAATCTCCCCCCAAACGCTTTGGGCGGGATTTTCGCAGTTTTCGTAGGCTTTGAGCTTTTCATCCAGCCAGTCGGTGTAAAACGGATGGGTGCGGGCAAAATCCAGCACCCGCAAAACGGTGCCCGCAAGGCTCTGGTCGCCCCGCTTTTGCGAGAGCAGCTCGGCCAACGCGGTGAACGCCGTATCGTCGCGGTCGGCATAGGCGGCCTCAAGCGCCGCATCCACCGCCTGCTCGCGCATCGCGTCCAGCTCCTGCGCATCCCCAACGCGAAACGCCGCCGGAAGCCCAAGCATCTGCCAGTTTTCCCGCAGCAGGTTCAGGCAAAGCGCATCCAGCGTGCCGATCACCGCGCGGTCCAAAAGCTGGCGCTGGCGGCGCGCCGCCGCATCCAGCGGGTGCTCGGTTATGTATTCGGTCAGCTTTTTGAGCATGCGCTGCTTCATTTCCTGCGCGGCGGCGCGGGTGAAGGTGACAACCAGCAGACGGTCGGCGTCAATGGGCTTATCCTTCTCCAGCATGCGGCGCACCGCCCGCTCGGTGAGCACGGCGGTCTTGCCGCTGCCCGCCGCGGCGGAAACGAGAACCGTGTGCCCGCGCGCTTCGATGGCGCGGCGTTGTTCATCCGTCCAGTTTGTGTTATTCGCCATCGGCGCTTCCCTCCCCGTTTAAAATCGCGGCGCGGTCGAGCTTTAAGAGTTCGCGCACCGGGTCGCCCGGCTCAAAGCCGCAGGCCGTACGGTAATCGCAAAAATCGCAGGGGGATTCCCCGCCGCGGCAGCTCGGCAGCGCCGCGATATCGCCCGAATAGAGCCGCTGCGCCATCCCCGCAATTTTTTCCTCGACCAGCCGCCAGAGCCTGGCCAGCTCCGCCATCGTATAGAGCGCGTCGGTCTTTTTGCCGACCTCCGCATAGGGAATGTAATCGCCGTTTAAATCCCGCTCCATGCCGCGCAGCACATCTTCGTCCGACAACAGCAGCCCGTTCATGGCGTATTGCTTATGCCGCTGCTTTTCAAGCTGATAGGGGTCGGTGTTGCGCGCGCCCGAAATATAGCCCCCCTGCGCCGGAACATACAAAGCGCCCGCCGGGGCCGCCCCCTGCAACGCATCGGCGCCGTTCTCACAGATGGAAAACAGGTAGATCAGCATTTGCAGGTTTAACCCGTAGTAGACCTCGTCGAGCAAAAAGCTCTTTTTACCGGATTTGTAATCGAGCACACGCAGATATTTTCGGCCGTTGATAACCGCTGTATCCACGCGGTCGGCGGTGCCTTCAATAAGAATTTCGATATCCGCGCCAATTTTAAACACCGGGGGGCGAACCTGTTTTCCCTCGCCGATCTGAAGCTCGAAGGCAACCGGCACAAATTCGCTCTGTAAAAGCTCCTCGGCCAGATGGCGCACCATATCAAAGAGCCATTCGCCCAGCCGTTCAAAGTTGCGCAGCAGCCGCGCCGGAAGCAGCGCCGGGTCGCCCGCGCACTCGGCGAGATAGGCCGCCGTCTCATCGGCAATCTGCCGCCGGAGCTGCCCGGGCGGCACGGCGGAGAGCCCCTTGCCCCCGTGCTGCGAAAGCAGGCGCTCGAGCACGCGGTGGATGAGCACGCCCGCCTGAATCGGCGAAAGTTCGGCTTTCTCGCGCTTTCTAGCCCCCAACCCTTTTTGCATGAAGTAGGTGAACGGGCAGCGGTAATATTGCTCCAGGCGCGAAGGCGACAGCTTTAACCGTTTTCCGAACAGCGCGGGCAAAATCGCCGGGTCGGCCAGCGCGTGCGCCCGCTTTTGGCCGGCGCACAGCAGCCGCGCCATTCGGTCCTGATTCAGCGCCTCTTCGCCCAGCGCCGCCAGCGCGGCAAAGTGGCCGTCCGGCGCAGCCCGATGCTCGGCAATCGCCTTTTCCAGCCCCGCCGCCGTCCAGACGCGCCAGAGCGCGGGGCGGCTTTGTTCGGCGGTCAGCGCCGCCGCGCGTAAAAAAATGGCGGAAGGCAGCAGCGCGCCGCCCGCCGCATCGGTGCGCGGGCAGCAGACCACCAGCCGCTCTGCGGGCGCGGTGACGGCGCGGTAACAGAACATCCGCTCGGTGGCCTGAGAGCGGTCGCCCTCGGTGAGCAGCTCCAGCCCCCCCTCGACGAGCTGCCGCCGTTCATTCTCAGACAGCAGCCCGCCCGGCATGGCGGCGGAGGGGAACTCCCCCTCAACTGCGCCGAGCAGGAAGACGGCGCGCACGTTTTCGCAGCGGATGCGGTCGGCGGTGCCGACGGCGATTTCATCCAGCGTGCGCGGCACCGTGGCGACCTCGAACCCGCCAAATGAAAGCTCGACCAGCTCGGCAATCCGCTCTCTTGTGACGGTTATTTCTTCCGGAATGGCGTCAAACAGCTCCAGCAGGCCGACAAGCTGCTGCCAGAGCAGCGACTGTTCCTCTAAAAACGCGCGTTTCTCCGCCGGCAGCATGGCGTCGGCAAAACCGGCCATGTGCTCCGCGGCCTCAACCCCCTGTAAAAATTGCCACAGGCCTTTGGCAATTTGGCTGCCCCGCCCGCTTTCAAACGCCCGGCGCAGCGCCTGCACCGGCGCGGTGACATATTGGCGGGCCTCCTCGAGCGTTTGCAGCGCTTTAGCGGCACGGGGGCTGAAGGCCTCCACCATGCCATCGGGGTTTTTATAGAACGGGCGCTCCCACTCAGAGCGGCGCAGCGACCAGACGAAGCTGTAGTTCTCGAGCGCGCCGACCAGTTCGGAATCCAGCCCGAACAGCGGCGAGCGCACAACATCCAGCCAGTCGCCCTCGCGCATGCCGCAGGCAACCAGCACCGCCGAAAGCACCCCCTGCGTGAGCGCCGAACAGCGCGCGTCGTGGCGCATGTCCCAGAAAAACGGCAGCGCAAAACGCGCAAAGACCGAAGGCAGCGCCGTCTGGTAGCGCGCCATGTCCCGGGCAATCACCGCCATGTCGCGGTAGCGATAGCCTTGCGTATGCACCAGCCGGCAAATTTCGGCGGCGACCGTTTCAAGCTCTTCGTAGGGGTTTGCACAGGAGAGGGCCTGCACCGTTTCCCCGCCCGATGTATCGCGCCGCGGCAGCGCTTCGGCTCGGGTGGCTAGTTCCAGCGCGCGCAGTGCGGGCGGGTGCCAATCCGGTTCGGGCAGCACGGTCTGTGCGGTTTCAACCCCCCGCGCCTGTGCCAGGCGCAGCAGTCTGCGCGCCGTATCGGCCGCCAGCGCAAAGGCGGGCTGGGCGGTTCGGGGCGCGTCGCAGCACAGCGCGACGGTCACCTGCCGCGCCTGCGCCACCAGCGCCGAAATCAGCGCCAGCTCCGGCGCCGTAAACCCATTAAAATCGTCGATGAAAATATCGGCATCCTGTAAGACCGCACTGTCTGCCAGCCGTCCGGCGGCGAGCGAGAGCACATCCTGCGGCGACAAATGGCCGCGGTGCAAAATCGCCTCATAGGCGTCAAATATCAGCGAAAGCTCGTGCACCTTGTCGCGCAGCGCGCCGCCGGGCATCGCCTGCGCAAAGCCTGCCAGCTGCGCGGGCGAAAGGCCCGCATTTTTGCATTCCTCCACCACCGAAAGCGTCTGTTCAATAAAGCCCCGGCTGCGGTAATGTCGTCCGTAAACCTCCAGCAGGTCGGAAAGCTCATCAAGCGCGACGCTCATAAAGAACACCTGTGCCGCGGGTGTCACCGGCTGGCGGTCACGCCCGCCCAGCTGGCGCAGCAGCCGTTCGGCAAGGCGCGAAAAACTCAGCACCTCGGCCTGGGCGGCGCTTTGGCCCAAAAGCTGTTGCAGCGCGCGCTCATTATTAAAGGAAGCCTGCTCCGGCACAATGAGCAATGCCCGCCCGCCTGAATGAACCGTCGCCTGAATCTGCTTTTTGACCAGCGTCGTTTTGCCGCTTTGGGCCACGCCCGCTATGATGTGAAGCATGTCATCCCCCTCTTCTATGAAAAGCCGCCGCGCAGCCAATCTATTCAACCTTTTAATGGAATATTAAGGCGTTTCTTGAAAGTTAAAAATGACGGAGAATTCGCCAAAGTTGGAGACTTTTAAGAATGCCTCTAGGGCGCCTCTGATTAATTCAGGGGCGGGTTAGCGGCGAGAGAATTTTGTTCCTGACAAGGCAAAAAGCGGACATAAAGCTGGCGCATATGGCTGCTTTTTAACACAGTCAGACGCAAAATTAGCCGCTGATAAACTGCACATGGATTAAATCAGCGGTTCCCTAGTATCAGAAAACCATCGTTCCCCACTATTTTACCATAAATCAAGGGGCTCCGCCATCCTGCTGCGAGGAAGACGGAGCCCCATATGCACAATTAAACAGGGCAGCGACGCTATCTGGCCTCCTGACGGAGCTTCAGGCGAAGCTTATCGCTGATCATCGCGATAAATTCGCTGTTGGTCGGTTTGCCCTTGGTGTTATGGATGGTGTATCCGAAGTAAGAGGTCAGCACATCGACGTCACCGCGGTCCCAGGCGACTTCTATGGCGTGACGGATAGCGCGTTCCACGCGGGAGGAGGTGGTCGAAAACCGCTTAGCCACTGCGGGATAAAGCTGCTTGGTCACCGAATTGATGATTTCGGGATCATTCACCGCCATCATAATGGCCTCCCGCAGGTAATGGTAGCCTTTAATGTGGGCGGGAACACCAATCTGGTGGATGATGTCGGTGACGGTGACTTCCAAACTGGGCGAACGCTTGGCATCGGTGATACGCGAGACATTGTCCGGCCGTTTGGCGCCCGACAGCTGTACAACACGCTCCACCATCATATTGACGTCAAACGGACGCAGGAAATAATATGCGGCGCCGGCGGCCAGCAGTTCTCTTTCCAAAATACCGTTATCAAAGGTGGACATCATCATAAACATCGGCTTATAGGCTTGCTCGTCCTCACGCACAGCCTTCATCACACCTATGGCATCCAGGCGCGGCATGAATACATCTATTAAGACGACGTTGGGATGCTGATCGAGAATTGCTTGTGTAACCTTTATACCATCCTTCGCCACAAAAACAGTTTCGTAACCATAGGTGTGTAAAAGTGCTGCAGCCTGCGCGCAAAATTCCTTGTTGTCATCTGCAATGAGTACCTTCATTTTCTCTGCCATGGGTCGCTTACCTCCTGTTATAATATTGATTGCGCTGCTTGACCTCCATAGATTACCATATTTTGTCAACGATTGCAATCCTTTTCACGCAAATAAATTCTATTATTTTCCATTTTTACCAGAATGCCATGTGCTGCGAGTCATTTCGGTACGGTTTGGTGATTTTCATCGCTTTTTATTGTTTCATTCAAAAAAGCGCAAAACAGCCAAACTTTTACCATTATAGAACTTTTTCAAGTGCAATGGGAAGTTAACAAATATTGATAAAGACGCAATTTTATCACTAAATCTTCGGTTTTGGTTAATTATTATGTATAAAGTAAAAAATCGTTCGTTTTCTTTAAGCGCAATTAATGCTATGATTTTATTTGCCGATTTGAGTAGCCTTATAAGATTATAGCAGATTTTGGTTTTAAATTTCTGTTTTATGGTCTTCCATCGGAAATTTCTAAAATTCCATCGAAAACTTGAATTGCCCTCCGCCAATGTTTTGGTAGATAATAACGATTACATGGGGTTTGTTGCCAACAGCCTTGTGCGAAATTGAGCATTGGAGGAAAAGCAATGAAAGAAGTTTGTGTGGGCCTGGTTGGTGCCGGTTATGCCGCCTATCTTCACGGCAACGGTTACGAAAAGGTCTCGGGTGTGCCATTGCGACTGAAAACCATCGTTGATACCAACCTTGAAAAAGCGAATGCCGTTAAGGCGCGCTACGGGTTTGAGCAGGCCATTGCGGATTTTGATGCGCTGCTTGAGGATCCGGAAATTAACCTTGTTGATATCGTCACACCGCCCTTTTTACACCCCGATATGATCGCCAGGGCTTTGGCAGCCGGCAAAAACGTTATTTGCGAAAAACCCCTGACCGGCTATTTTGGCATGCCGGAGGACGCAGAGCCAATCGGCGATAAGGTTCCCAAAAGCAAAATGTACGAAGAAGTGCTTAAAGCGATTGACACACTTCGTGCCGCGGTTGAAAAAAGCGACGCAAAATTTTTATACGCCGAAAATTTTGTTTACAGCACCCCTGTCCGCCGCGCGGCGGATATCATTTCTAAGCGCAAAAGCAAAATTTTGTTTTTAAAAGGGGAAGAAAGCCTTAAAGGGTCCAGTTCGCCCGTGGCGGGCGAATGGAAGTACACCGGCGGCGGCTCATTGATCCGTGTCGGTTGTCATCCGCTGGCCGGTATGCTCTGGCTAAAGCAGCAGGAAGCGAAAGCGCGCGGTGAGATAATCACCATTAAAAGCGTATTGGCCGACACCGGCTGCGCCACCGCCTGCCTGAGCGACCACGAGCACCGCCATATCAGCGCCCGGCCCCATGACGTCGAAGATTTTGCCAATGTAACCGTCACCTTTTCAGACGGCACAAAGGCGGTTGTTCTGGCTTCGGACACGGTGCTTGGCGGCACAAAAAATTATATTGAAATTTACTGCAACGATAATGCAATGACCTGTAACATTACCCCGACCGATCTGCTCAATACTTATTTTCTGGATGAAGAAGGTATGGCGGATGTCGAAATTTCCGAGATGCTGCCCGCAAAGCTGGGCTGGAATAAAGCCTTTGTTTCGGATGAAATCATCCGTGGGTACATGGGCGAGTTACAGGACTTCGCCGAAACGGTCTATTATAATAAAACACCTTCAAGTGATTTTGATCTCGCATATCAGACCACCAGGGTTATTTATGCGGCCTATCTCTCTGCCGAAGCAGGCAGACCCATTTATTTTTGATTGCTTCAGATTCACTTCTTAATCCAAAACAAGAACGGCTCTCCTGGCAACAGGAGGGCCGTTCTTGTTTTGAGCGGGTGCCAGTTTTGGCACCGCGGTTGTGGATGCAAATTATTTGCGCGACGCATCAGCGATGTTTTAACAAAAAACCGCCTTAACGGTTTCGCAACCAATGGCCGTTATGCTTCCACGCTCGCTCTGCGGCACGCCACCGAAGCGCCTGCATATACAAACAGTGTTAAGAAGCCATTTTTTGACCGGTTGTTGAATTTCCGTAAGCGTTGCGCATATTTTCGGCAAAGATGCCGTAACCACGCGCGGGGTCATTAACAAAAACATGGGTGACAGCGCCCACCAGTTTGCCGTCCTGAATAATGGGGGAACCGCTCATACCCTGCACAATGCCGCCAGTCACATCCAGCAGTCGAGGGTCGGTCACCTTAATCACCATATTTTTTGTGGGGTTTGCGTCTGTTGTGGCAATGCGTTCAATCTGAATCTCATAGGCCTGCGGCTGCTTGCCCTGTACCGTGGTATAAATGGTTGCAGCGCCCGTGTGCACCTCGCCTCTTGTTGCCAGAGGAACCGGATCACACTGCACAGGCGGCATGCTGCATTCGCCGTAGATGCCTGTCTCGTTGTTTTTAATCAGACTGCCTATCACCTTGTTGTTGCCGAATACGCCGCGCAGTTCACCGGGAAACCCGCTGGAACCGCGATTGACGCCGGTGATGGTCACCTCCACCGCCTCGCCGCTTGAAAGCGGCATGATAGCGCCGGTGTCCACATCGCAAATCGCATGCCCAAGGCCCGCGAAAATGCCTTCCTGGGGGTCGTAATAGGTCATTGTGCCGATGCCGGCAGAGCTGTCGCGCACCCACATACCCGCGCGGTAGCTCTCATCAGAGGGTGACTGAATCGGCGTCAGGGAAACCTGTTTGATATTCCCGTCCCGCCGCAGTGTTACCTTCATTTCGTGCCCGTTGCTTTCGCTGACAATTTTTCCAACATCTTCATTGTAGTAAATTTTCTTGCCGTCGATAGAAAGAATAATATCACCGGTACGAATTCCTGCGTTTTTTGCGGGATTAACGGCTTTGCCCTGAAGGTCAAGGTCGCTTAACCCCACCACCATAACGCCTTCGGTAAACATTTTAATGCCGAACGGCGTTCCGGCGGGAATAACCATGTCCCGCTCGACAACCTTTACGCTGACTGTTTTGATAACGGCTCCACCCGGCAGTGAAAGCCGCAGCGCGTATTCGTTGCCCGCGCGTGAAACCAGCTCGGAGGGCATATTATCCACCCATCCGCTGCTCTTGATGCCCATCCAACCGCCATTAAGCGAAAAATGTTCGCCTTGGGCAACATAATAGCGGTCGGGCAGCATGATTTGCAAACAGATTAAAACCGCCAATAATCCGAGCATGACCACAGAAACGATGGTCGCCGATACTTTAAAAATCCTCTTCATCACACCGTTACACCTCCTTTGCCTGTGCTGTTTGAGAACAAAGGGTTTGTTCTCCTTTATATCATGTCAGGCAACGGTGCGATTAACAGCGGCAAAAAGTTGGCGCAAAGGCAACGACTGTGTCTGCTTCCAATCAATTTTGTCCGTTAGTCGCCGCTTTTGGCGGCAATGCTGATGTAGCAATAAAATCGCCAACATTTGGCACACTTTGCATCGTTTCAGACGTTTTTATTATGTGCCAAAAAGACAAACTATATTTAATCATTAAACTTTTGAGCGAGGCGTTTTTTTATGTTTATTTCGCTTTGGCGCACCTTTGTGCTTTTTCTGGTCGTAACAATCGTCCTGCGCTTTATGGGGAAGCGGCAGCTCGGTGAACTTCAACCCTCGGAGCTGGCAACAACCATTATGATTTCAAATATCGCGGCCATTCCGATTGAAAATATCGGGTCACCGATCATCAACGGCATCCTCTCAATCGGTCTGCTGGCCTGCTTGGAGGTTTTTCTTTCGGTTGCCATCCTTAAATCGCGCAAGCTGCGCGGTGTTGTGCTGGGACATCCGCGCTGCGTTATACGGGACGGCAAGCTCGACCAGAAGGAACTTTCAGACCTGCGCTGGTCGCTGGACGACTTGATGGAGCTGCTGCGCGGAAACGGCGTTTTTGATCTTGACGAGGTGCTTTTTGCCATCGTTGAAACAAACGGTAGCCTTTCGGTCTATCCAAAATTTAAAAAACGACCGGTGACAAACGAAGCACTTTCCATTCCTCTGCCCAGATGCGAAGCGCCGCCGGTGCTTATCATCAGCGATGGCGAAGTTGATAAGCAGGCGCTGGAAGACTGCAATCTCGACCAGGCATGGCTGGCAAAGGTGCTCAAAGAAAAGGAACTGACACAAAAGGATATTTTTGTCATGAGCTGCGACCGCTCCGCAGAGTATATTCTGGTCAAAAAGGAGCGAAAACGATGAAGCGTTTTTTTATTTCCATTATTTTTTTAGTGGTAATCACAACCGCCTGTCTCTTTTTAGTTGATCACCTCAATCAGAATACTATCTCCATTCAGGATGAGATCAGCCGAATTCAGGATGCTGTTGAAAAGGACGATGAAACCGCCGCCGACGATGCGATGAAAAAGCTGATAAGCCACTGGGAAGATGAAAAATACCTGTTCCATGCCCTCGCCGGAAGCAGCTACTGCGACCCGTTTGAAAGCGCATTGGATCGTTCAAAGGTATGGTTAAAGCAGCGCCAGAGCGAAGAACTTTTTGCGGAGCTTTCAGAACTTAATTCGCGCATCCAGCAACTTTGGGATACGCAGGCCATACACCCCAAAAACTTTTTTTAACGAAGAATACGCCCGTAGGGCGCCAAACGGCGCCCTACGGGCGTATAATACGAATCTGCGATAAACTTTTTGCCACTCTGTGAAGAGGGTCCAGGGGCCCGAGGAATAGCGCGAGAGGCCCGCACGAATAGCCGTTACTGTATTATTTGCGCTTCGTAAAAGTATCAGAAAGATGCGCATGCCGGGCCGGCGGGTATGTAAAAACCTGATGCTGCCCGCCAAAAATTCACTTTTTTTCAAGCAGCAGCTTCAGCTCGTCCATAAACGAACCGATATCCTTAAACTGGCGGTAGACCGACGCAAACCGCACATAGGCCGCCTCGTCGATATCCTTGAGCTTTTGCATGGCCAGCTCGCCGATGCGGGTGGTGGGAATCTCCCGCTCCATCGCATTTTGCAGCATAGCCTCAATTTCATTAACGGCCTTTTCAATCTGTTGCAGGGAGACCTGGCGCTTTTCACAGGCGCGCAACATGCTGTTCAGAAGCTTTTCGCGGTAAAACGGCTCGATAGCGCCGTCTTTTTTCAACACCATCATCGGAATCGTCTCGACCGCTTCATAGGTGGTAAAACGCCGCTGGCAGGAAAGGCACTCGCGCCTGCGGCGAATGCGCTCGCCGTCGTCCGCCGGTCGGGAATCGATAACCTTACTTTCGGTGAAAGAACAAAACGGGCATTTCATCGAATGAACCTCCTTAACGGGAGCGCCGACTGCATCATCAGGAAGACGCCTTTTATAGTCAAAGTATAACACGCCACGGCAAAATTGCAACGTTCAGGAAAAGATAACCTTGCGTCCTGCATCGCCCTTGCCCAGCGATTCCGCAATTTTTTCTTCCAGCATCTCCAGCGGCGGCTGCTCAAAATTAAAGCGCAGCGCCAGCGCTTCCAGCTCCCGGTGGTCACAGTCGAGATCGCACACCACCGCCACCACCTGGTCACAGGCGTCACAGGCAGCCAGCCCGCCCACGATGGAAGCGCCCTTTTCATTGCGCACAACGGTAAAAGTAACATGGTAGGTCAGCGGAAGATTTTTAACCAAAAACAGCTCCAACGGCGTCATTTTTTAGTCCTCCTTGCGGTTTTTTTCTATTCTACCCCAAAAACCACAATTTGGAAATTATATCCATTCGACAACCACCCGGCTTTTTCAGCGGCACCTGCCGCCTTTTGACAGTGCCGGGCGGCTTTTTTGCCGCCCGGACGCACTTTGTGTCGCCGGTTTTGTCAAAATTACAACAAGCTTTCGAACAGCTTAAGGCTTTGCGCAAGCTGCTCGTTCCTGTCAAAATTCCAGCTGTAGAGCTCCAGCAGCACCGCGCCGCCGTAGTTTGCGTTTTTCAGCCGCCGTGCCAGTTAAGCGAGGTCAAAATCGCCCTCGCCCAATGCCAGGCAGTCGCAGCCGCAGCGGTGGTCGCTCAAATGCAGGTGCGCCAGATGAGAACCCATTGCGTCAAGCATCTCAAACGGTGTCACATTGGCTCTGACAGCCTGCTTGATATCCAGCACAAAATCGATATCCGGAATAGCGCGCGCCATGCTCTTAACAAACTTTGGTGTTCCGCTGTGGCAGCGCGCTACATTCTCCTGACAGAGGCGCACGCCAAAGCCGCGGGCGATATCGCGCAGCCGGATGAAGCGCTCAAAATAAAAGTCCGGCTCCAGCGGCATGAAGCTGCGCGCCCCGTGGAACACCAAAAGCTGCGCCCCCACCAGGTTACAAAACTCAAAATACCGGCGGTATTCCTCCGCTTCGTCGTCGAAGCGCCGGGCATATCTGCTGAAAAAGCTGACGCCCTCCGCCTCGGACGAATACGGGTGCACCGAAACAATCTGCGTGCCCGCGGTATCCGCGATGCGATTGAGCTGGGCCGCAAATTCCGGCATCTTTTCTGAGGGAGAATTTAAAAACACCTCCACCGTGTGAACCCCCATGCCGGTCAGCGCCGTCAGCGCTTCTTCGGTTAGCATGGGGAACAGGCAGGACGTCGATACCCCTGTTTTCATAGTCATTCTCCCTTTCAAATATCCGTCTACGCAAGTTTGCCCGGCCGTTGCGCCAATATTTCATAGTCAAACCAATAGGAAAGTGAGACAGAATTGACGGGGCTATTTTGCGACTGACAAGGCGAAGGGCGCCGGTGGGCTGGCGCCCGCCAGGGGCGATAACGTCGTCAGGCGCAAAACAGGCTGCCAAGACGGCTCGGTTTTCAATTGGTTGGACCAGATGTCAGCCCAGGGCTACATCCAGCACCATCATCACAATAAAGCCCAGCAAAACACCGATGGTTGCCACGCGCTTGTTGTCTTTAAACGATTCGGGGATCAGTTCGGAGCAGACCACCGAAATCATGGCACCTGCCGAAAAGGCCAGCGTAATTGGCAGCGCCGAACGCATGGCAAGCGCAAAAAGCACGCCGAGCACGCCCGCCACCGGCTCCACAAGACCGGACGCCTGCCCCACCATAAAGCTTTTAAAACGCGTTGCGCCGTCACGGCGCAGCGGCATGGCAACACAGGTCCCCTCGGGAAAATTCTGCAATCCAATGCCAAGTGCCAGCATCATGGCTGTAATCAGGGACGTGCCCTCAATGCCCAGCGCCACGCTGCCAAACGCCACACCGATCGCCAGGCCCTCGGGGATATTGTGCAGCGTAACGGCCGTCGCAATAAGAATAGAGCGCCGCACCTTGCCGCCGTCACGGCGGGCAAAACGCGCCCGGGACAAAAAGGCGTCCGACATAATGACGAACAGACCGCCCCCGGCAAAACCTGTGGCCGCTGTCAGCCACGCGTTTCGGCCCAGTTCGGTGGCCAGCTCAATGGCTGGCGACAGCAGCGACCAGAATGAAGCGGCGATCATGACGCCGGCAGCAAAACCCATCATCATATCCAGAACTCTTTGATTGACCGATTTAAAAAAGAAAACCAAAGACGCCCCAAGGGCGGTGACGCCGTATGTAAACAACGTTGCCAACAGCCCTTGATAAATCGGGTGCAGCGAAGCAAACCAAGACAAAGTCATCCCTCCGAACATAAAACTTATCATCTTAGCTTATGCGCACAGGGGTGACCTTGCTAATGGCAAATCGGCAGTGCTGCGGCGAAATCCAACACGCAGCCCTGCCGATTTTCTCATCGCTTCACAAAAATCGACCTAAACATATTAGGGCAGTTTTTATGGATGTTCTTATACTGATTCAGGTTAAGCCGCCTTTTTCTTCTGCCACATCACCCACAGCATGGTGGCGATGCACAGCGAAGAATAGCAGCCGGAGATCATACCGATGATCATGGGGAAGGAGAACGAAAGAATAGAGGTGACGTTATAAAGCAGCGCAATAACCGAAACAACAACCATCGCGCAAACCGTGGTGATGCTGGTCATCAGGGAGCGCGTGAACGACTGGTTCAGGCTCAGGTTCATCAATTGTTCCAGCGGCATGGTGTTGCCATGGATGCGCTTATTTTCGCGCACACGGTCGTAGATGACGATGGTGTCGTTGAGCGAGTAACCCAAAATGGTCAGGCACACCGCAATAAAGTTGGCGTTGATGGAGATGCGAAACAGCACAAACACCGCAAAAACCATCAACAGGTCGTGAACCAGCGCCACAACCGCCATGACGCCCGCCGACCAGCCGCCGATCTTTTTAAAGCGCAGGCTGACATAAACCACCATCAGCAGCGAAGCAAACGCAACGGCAACCAGACTCTTTAACAAAAACTCATTGCCGATAGTGGGGTTGACAACGCTGATAGAGGCGGTGGCAAGGTTATTGGCCTTATATTTTTCAACAAGTACGGTGGCCAACTCGGCCTGTTTTTCAGCGTTAAGTCCCTCGCTGGTGGGCAGTGAAATAACAAAGTTCTCGGTGCCGGTTGCAATGTCGGTGGATTTTTGCAGCGATATTGTCTGCCCCAGAACCGATTCAACCGACTGCTGGAAATCTGCCTGGTCAATGTCACCGGTGTAGGAATAGGTAATGAGCGCGCCGCCCTTAAACTGAATATCCAGATTAACGCCAAACACAGCGGCGCCAATCAGCATCATGACAATCAGTACAATGGAAAGGCTAAAATAAATCTTGCGGTGCCCAAAGAAATCAATATTCCACTTTTTCATCAGTTCTTACCTCCGTACAGCGCGGGATTACGCAGGGCGCTGAAGCGTGAGACCGACTTAAGCAGCAGCTTTGAGACGAACACGCCCATCAACAGGTTCAGGATAACGCCGACAAGCAGCGTGTAGCCGAATGAATAAATTGTGCCCGAGGCCGAAACGCCAAACATAAAGAACAGCGGTGAAAGCATGCGGGCAAACAGACTGTCGGGCGGCCCAAAGGAGCCCATGAGAATAATTGCCACGATGATAACCGTCACGTTGCCGTCCAAAATGGCCGAAAAAGCGCGCTTAAAGCCGGAATCGACGGCAGCGTCAATCGAGCGGCCGTTGGCAAGCTCTTCCTTGATGCGCTCGGCGGTGATGATGTTGGCGTCAACGCCAAAGCCAATGGCCAGGATGATGCCGGCAATACCGGGCAAAGTCAGCGTAAAGGACGGGAACACCGAGAAGAAGCCGGTGATGGATGCGATCATCAGGATAACCTGTCCGGCCAGCGCAATGATGGCGACAAAACCCGGCAGGCGGTAAAGGGTCAACATAATCAGGCCGACCAGCAAAAACGCGATGGCGCCCGCCATCAGCATGGCGTCCTTGGCGCCGAGGCCCAGTGTCGGCGAAATGGTGTTGTAGTTCTCGGTAATCAGCGCAAAGGGCAGCGCGCCGCCGTTGATCTTATTGGCGAGATCCATCGCGCTCTTGGCATCAAAATTGCCCGAAATGGTGGCGACACCGTCGACGATCTGGTCATTGACGACGGGCGCAGAGATACGGGTATTATCCATCCAGATGGAAATCGGCTTTCCGATCAGCTTTTTGGTTGCAGCAGAGAATTTCTCCTTGCCGGACTCCTTGAGCTTAAGTTCCACCATATGCACACGGGCACCGCTCTGGTCCTGCGTGTAAACCGCGGAAGCCGACTCGACATCGGCGCCGGTGATGACAATGTTATCCTTTGTATCGCCGGTGGGTTCTCCAAGCGCATCAACCTCGTCCAGTTCGCGGAAGGTCAGGTTTGCGGTGGCACCCAGCTCGGCGATGGCCTGTTCAGGGTTGAACTCGGTTTCTTCCGCTTTCCACGGAAAACGCACGATAATGCGGTTTTTGTCGTAATCGGTGTAAACCTCGCTGTCGGTGATGTTCTGGCTCACCAGTCGAATCTGAATGATCGACTCGGCAGCAGCCATCTCCTCCTTGGTTGCTGTCACACCCTCGGGCGGGGAGAAGGTGACGTCAACGCCGCCGCGGATATCAATGCCCCAGCGCACGTCTTTAATGCCTTTGATTTGGGTTGTGGTGATGTCACCATAGGTGCTTGAAACGCCGGCAACCGTCAGATAGCCCATTGCCGCGATCAACAGCACGAGGATGAAAAATACCGGTTTTCCAACCTTTTTCACAATCTTGCCTCCAGTTCGTGTTTTATACCGCTGTTCCATTAAAAAGCGAACAAGCTGTTGCGTAAACATTTTAACCCCCCGCAAGGCCAAGACGGGCTGACGCCCGCCGACGACGGGCGCGAAGCGGGGCAAAAACGGGCCGCAAAGATGTTTGCGCTTCAGGGTGTTTTTAAAAGTCTAAAACGGGGGAAATTTGCCGGGAGCGCGCCGGCGCAGAACGAAAAGCGCGGGAATACGGGCTGTATTCCGGGCATTTTCAACGCGGTGGTACGCTTTTTAAATAGAATTCCCAAAGTTGGGGACTTTTAAGAATATCCCTGATGGAATAGCCGTATTAGTCGGTCCGCGCCGTACATAACAGCCGACGGGAACCCGGGGTTTCCCTCACCGGCCACCCCGTGTAACACACAGGTTCAGGCCCCTTAAAACACCGTTTTCCTTAAGACGTCAATAAATTTCATTATAAAATATTGCTGTATGAATGTCAACGCGCTTATACAGTTTTGCTTGTATTTTTACTCAGACCTTCAACTCGGCTCTGACGCCCAGAATATCCTCGTTGGATTTTAGCATCGGCCGGATATAATCGCGCAGATATTCGGTCACCTGCTCCGGCGCACGCCCCACAAACAGTGCGGGGTGCATCACCTGCGACAGCTCGTCCATCGAAAGCCCGAATGCCGGGTCGCTGGCAATGCGCTGTAAAAGGTCGTTTTTGCCGCCCTCCTCCTTGACGACGCGCGCGGCCGCCAGCGAGTGGGTACGCAGTTTTTCATGCAGCTCCTGACGGTCGCCACCCTTTTTGGCCGCCTGCATCATGATGTTTTCGGTCGCCATAAACGGCAGCTCCGCCATCACCCGTGCTTCGACCACCTTCGGGTAAACCACCAGCCCGTCACAGACGTTGAGCATAATCTGCAAAATGGCGTCCACCGCCAAAAACGCTTCGCTGACGGCAATGCGCTTGTTGGCCGAGTCGTCAAGCGTGCGCTCAAACCACTGTACCGAGGCGGTCAGCGCGGGGTTTGTGCTGTTGGCAATCACATAACGCGCCAGCGCGCAGATGCGCTCACTGCGCATGGGGTTGCGTTTATACGGCATGGCGGACGAGCCGATCTGCTGCTTTTCAAACGGCTCCTCCATCTCTTTAAAGCTTTGCAGCAGGCGCATATCGTTGGCGAATTTTGAAGCCGACTGCGCGATACCCGACAGCACGTCCATCACCTGGGCATCCACCTTGCGGGAATAGGTCTGGCCAGACACCGGGACAACCCCCTCAAAGCCCATCTCGCGCGCAATGGATTGATCCACCCGTCTGATCTTTTCCGAATCGCCGCCGAACAGTTCGACAAAGCTGGCCTGCGTGCCGGTTGTGCCTTTGCTGCCCAGCAGCTGGAGGCTGCCGATCCGGTGCTCGACCTCCGCAAGGTCCATCATCAGTTCGTTCATCCACAGCGTGGCGCGCTTGCCCACCGTAGTCAGCTGCGCGGGCTGAAGGTGGGTGTAAGCCAGCGCGGGCTGATTTTTGTGCTGTTCGGCAAAACCGGCCAGCAGTGCAATGACGTTGATGAGCTTCTTGCGCACAAGGCGCAGCGCCTCGCGCATGACGATGATGTCGGTGTTATCGCCGACATAGCAGCTGGTTGCGCCCAGGTGGATGATGCCCTTCGCTTCGGGGCATTGAACGCCGTAAGCATAAACATGGCTCATAACGTCGTGGCGCACAAGGCGCTCCCGCTCCTCGGCCACCTCGTAGTAGATATTTTCCCTGTTGGCTTCAAGCTCTGCAATCTGTGCGTCGGTGATAGCCAGGCCCTCGGCCTTCTCGGCCTTGGCCAGTGCAATCCACAGCCTGCGCCAGGTGCGAAATTTCATTTCAGCCGAAAAGAGGTACTGCATTTCCTCGCTGGAATAGCGTGTGGAAAAAGGGCTTTCAAACTTTTCGTACAATTCTATTGTCCTCCTCCTGGGCGTGTTTTAAAACAAAGCGGATAACAAATATTTTGCCGCCGGCGCTTCTGTTAAAAGCCGCAGATTCGATTTAAAACAACCCTGATATCACTGCATAAGATTTTACTACAAAATACCTCACACAGCAACATTTGCATAAAATTTTACCGGTTTCACAGCAGTTATTCTTCCCCGGAAAAACAAGATTTCCCCCATTTGTCAAAAAAGTGCCGCACCGCATGCGCCGGATACGAATCTGTGATGCGTCAGGCGGTTAAAAATTTGCTCCATTTAAAGTTTGGCCGGGCGCGTATGCTTATTATGCAAAAAGCATCGGGGAATCCCCGCAAGGGCCCCTGCGCTGCAAATTTGGCAGCCCGGCGTACCTGCAACGCGCACGCACACCGGCAATTTTTGCGCAGCGGCCTGCGCCGTTCTTTGATGTGGCGCCGCCGCTTTAGCGTCTGGCGCTTATCCCGTTTTAAAGCTTTCGCTAAAAGTTATTGCATGGGCAGCCTTCCAGCAGGTACCCATGCAATAACAATAACCATGGCCTTTTCCATCGACGCGGCACCGGTTAAATACCATAATATCGCCTGAGCCATTCCACAGCGTAGCCTGAATCCACACCTTCGCCCTCGCTCGGCAGCGCCGTACTGACGCTGGGGCCAATTCTGACAAGGTGGTCGGACGGCGATGTTGGCTCCATGACCGGACTTGCGGGCAGTCCGCTCCCCGGGGGCAAATTCTGCCGCGCGGCGTTCCACTGCGCCGCATAGCCCTGCGGGGTTTCGCTGCGGTCAATTTGCGGCCGCTCGCCCTCCTGTTCGGCGCGCGCGGCTATTCCTCTGTCCGTTATGATGTTGCCGGCGGGGCCGCTCTCTGCCATTTGTGCCCGCGCGGCATTCCATTGCGCCGCGTTTTCCAGCGCGGTGTTGCCGGCGGCGGCGCTCTCCGCCGGCTGCGCCTGCGCGGCATTCCATTGCGCCGCATTTTCCAGCGCGGTGTCGCCGGTGGCATCGCTCCTCGCGGAACGTGCCTCAATTCCGCTGTCGGATATCACGCTGTTGATTTTCGTATCGCCAGGTATGACAATATTGGGCATGGTGTTGCCCGGAATGACGTTACCAGGTATGACAATGCCCGGCATGCCGCTGCCCGACATATCCCCGCGTTGCTGCATACGCTGCTGCACACGCTGCCGCAGCGCATCCCATTGGGCCACATCACTGCTCCCGCCCGGCAGAGCGCCCTCCTGCGCGGCGTTTTCCCGCACATCGCTGTCCGATATCGGGCTTTCCACCGGCGCGTTGTCCGGCGCCACATCGCCCGGCAGCAGGTTATTCAGGGCCGTATTATCCGCCGCCTCCCCGCCCTGCACGATGCGCTGGCGCACGTCGGCCCACTGCGCCGCATTTTCCATGGCGGAGCGCCCTGTTTCGTCGTTCCCCCAAACGGCGTCACAGGTCACGGGGTTTTTCGGCGGGGCGGTTCCCTGCGCCACACCGCCGCTGCCGCCCGGCAGAGCGCCCTCCTGCGCGGCGTTTTCCCGCACATCGCTGTCCGATATCGGGCTTTCTGCCGAAGCGTTGTCCGGCGTCACACCGCCCGGCAGCACGTTATTCAGGGCCGTATTGTCCGCCGCCTCCCCGCCCTGCACGATGCGCTGGCGCACGTCGGCCCACTGCGCCGCGTTTTCCATGGCGGAACGCCCCGTTGCGTCATTCCCCCGAACAGCGTCACAGGTCACCGGGTTTTTCGGGGTAACGGTATCCGGGAGCGGCTTTGCGGCCATTATCGCCTCTTGCGCAAAAGGATCCTCCTCGCGCCGCGCGATAACCGCGCTGGTTTGCTTGATTTTGTACCAGGTGGCCTTATCCAGCACACCGGTGACGGGCAGATCAAAAATGTACTGAAAGGCCCGAATTGCCCGCTCGCAGGGCGCGTCAAAATCCGGGTTCTGCTCTGAGAGCGGCTCGAGGGCTGGATAATTCCGCCCGATGCGGTTGAGCTGCCGTTTGATGGCGCGGATATTCGCCCCCGACGCGCCACGCATCAGCGGCGTGCCCAAAAACCGTTCCCGTTCACCCTGCTGCGGAACGTTTTGCGCCAATGCAATATCCTCTCCGTAATATTTACGTAAAATATCATAAACCGACCGGCCCTGTGCGGCCATGGCAACCGCCTCGGGCTGGCACAGCATCCCGCTGCCGGCTGCCTGGCGTGTTCGGCAAATCCGCGCCGGCAACGGCTCCCCACTGCCCAGCCGGGTTAAGTAATTATTAAACATCTCATCCACAAGGCAATTTGTGTTATAAAACAGGCAGCAATGCCGGTTGAAAAGCATATCCTCCTCAGCGCTTGCCGTAATATCAAAGGCGGCGCCGCGCGCGCGGTACCATTTGGTGCAGACGCGGTGCAGCGCAAGCGAGGTGATGGCATAAATGTTGGCACGCTGCGCATTCTCAGGCCACGTCGGGCAGATAAGGCAACCGGCGCAGCCTTTGATATAGTCCACAAACGGCATGGTAATATTTGGGGCATCAGCGTCCATTCTGCCAAGATGAACCGTTATGACGTCGGGAATTTGAACATACCGGTTTTGCTGCATGGCTAATCCCTGCTGTCCGGGGCAGAGAGGCCGTCTGCCATATCATCATTCATCATACCCATTACACCCGAATCGCTTATTAAATCAATGCGTTTTACCGAAGTCACGCCGTCAAATATTGAAACCTCCTCATCAGAGACACCCACAAAATCCGGCGCCTCCACCGAAACAAAATACTTGGCGCTCATGTCCCCGCCGGTCATCGGCTGCGGGTAGGTTGGAATTTCGCGTATGGGCGCGGGCAGGCGGATCAGTTCCGTTTTGCCGCTGCTGTCGGTCTCTACTTTAGCAACCACTTTGTTCCCGCTCGCATCGGGGTGGCTGACCGTAACCGTAGCACCTGTAACCGGCCTTGTTCGGTTTTGTGTGGTCACATTGACAATCAGATTTCCAGCACCGATGTTGGGGGTCCCCGTCATAGACCGGGGTTGAGCCGGTGTGCCCGGCGTTGAAACACGGCCGGTTCCCAAGGGCACCTGCGGCGCAGCTGGCGCCTCCACCGTGGGGCCGGTACCGGATATGCTTTCTTCTTCCGCCATAATGGGCGTCGCGGTATCGGCGTCAGTCATCGTCTCGGTCTCTGTGTCGGTCTCCGCTTCAACAATGGCCTCAATTTGTGTTGGCGTGCGCATCTCCGGCTGCGGCACACTTTCCGAAATGGGCAAAACAACCGCTACCGCAGGCGGCTCGGCCAGTTCCGACGTCAAAATGGCCTCTGGCGGTGCAACACCGGATTCCGCCATCACCGCCGTCTCAAAGGCGGGGAAAGCCGTTGGCATCATGGGCGATGCGGGGGGCTCTTCGGCCTGCGCAGGCGCTGTGGAATCGGCGGATGTGTCGGGCATTGCAGGCGCTGTGGAACCGGAGGGTCTGCCGGGTATTGCCGGTGTCACCGGCCCAACAGATTCTTCGGGCTCGGCGGGCTCTTCCTGTGCGATCGGCACAATTCTTGGCGGCAGCGGAACAGCTTCCTCCACCCCCGGCGCCGGAATTGCAACGTCTATTTTCTCCTCTTCAGAAACTTTGTCGCGTGTCGGCACGGCGCTGTGTTCCCGGGCCAGTGCCGCATAATTCGGGTCCTTGGCCAATGCCATGCGATACATTTCCATTAGCTCGCGTTCATACTGTTCAATGCTCTTTTGTGGCATAAGTGCTCTCTCCTTTAAAAATGGCTTCTCATATCCACTATATGCAACGCAAACTGAACGCGACTACTAAAACTGATTCATTTTAATGCCAAATAAAAAACATCGGTGTAAATAGCGCTATGAGCACGGATATTTTGCGGGCGGCGCATTCAAAAGAAGGCCGGCCGCGCCGTAAATACCGGCGTCATTTTGCAGCGCCGCCATTCTGATGGGGGTATGCACCATGTCGCCGAAGACCGTGCTGCGGTAATGTTGGCGGACTTTATCGATGAGAAAGGAACCGGCCTTTGAAAGCCCGCCGCCAATGACAAAAACCTGCGGGTCACAGACGGCCGCAATATCCGCCAGCGCGCCCCCAAGCGCCTTGCTCATTTGGTCGATGGCCATCAGCGCCGCAGCGTCCCCCGACTGGGCCGCCGCAACAATTTGCCTGGCTGTGAGCCCCGCCGGGGGCAGGGTTGTGGCAACTTTGGCCGCGACCGCCTTTTGCGCCAGCCGCACCAGACCCGTGGCCGAGGCATACTGCTCAAGGCAGCCCCGCCTGCCGCAGCTGCATGGCGCCGTCTCGTCCGGGTTCACGCCGATGTGCCCCACCTCACCGGCGCAGCCATGCGCCCCTTTTAAAAGGCTGCCGTTGAGGACGATAGCCCCGCCAACCCCGGTGCCCAGCGTCAGCAACACCATGCTGTGGCAGCCCTTTGCGGCGCCCTGCCACAGTTCGCCGAGCGCTGCGGCGTTGGCGTCGTTCTCCGCCCGGAAAGTAAACCCGCACAGCGCTTCAAGGGCGTCTTTGAGCGCAACGCTGCCCCAGCCGAGGTTGACACAGCCGTGCACAACGCCCTGCGCGTCCACCGGGCCGGGCGCGCCCACACCGGCACCCATAATATCGGCGGGGCTAAGCCCCCTTTTGGCCATGCACCGGCGCAGGCTGTCCGCAATCTCCGACAGCATGGCCGCGCTGTCGCCGTCGGTGCGCGAAGGAATCTGCCATTTTTCCAGCAGGTCCTTTTCAGTTGAAAAAAGCCCCATTTTAACCGAGGTGCCACCGATATCCACCCCAAAAGCAAATGATTCATTTGACATAATATCACCCTCTTTTACTGTCAGCATTGCACAAAAGACAAATTGTGCTATACTGTTTATAATCTCTGTCGAAAGGACTGTGCCTGATGAAATACAGCTTTTTAAACGATTACAGCGAAGGCGCACACGAAAGTATTCTGGCGGCTTTAACCGCCACGAATCGCGTTCAGACGGTGGGCTATGGCACCGATGAATTCTGCGCGCGCGCCCGGGGCCTGATTGCGGGCCTGATCAGTCGGCCCGAAAGCGCCATCCACTTTCTCGTCGGCGGCACACAGACAAACCTGACCGTCGCCGCCGCGCTGCTGCGCCCGCACCAGGGCATGGTTTCGGCCGAAAGCGGCCATGTCAGCGTGCACGAATCGGGCGCGATTGAGGCCACCGGCCACAAGGTGCTCACCATTCCCTCGCCGGACGGCAAGCTGACCGCCAAAGCGGTGGAGGCCCTGATAAAAGCCCATTATGACGACCCGACCGCCGAGCATATGGTGCAGCCCGGCATGGTGTACATCTCGCAGCCCACCGAGCTGGGCACGGTCTACCGCAAGCAGGAACTGGCCGAGCTGGCCGAAGTCTGCCGGCGTTATCACATCCCGCTATATCTGGACGGCGCGCGCCTGGGCTGTGCGTTAACCTGCCGCGGCAACGACCTGACGCTGCCGGACATCGCGGCGCTGACCGACCTGTTCTACATAGGCGGCACCAAGATGGGTGCGCTGTTCGGCGAGGCGCTGGTCATCAACCGGCCGGAATTGAACGCCGACTTCCGCTCAATTATCAAGCAGCGCGGCGGCCTGCTTGCCAAAGGCCGCCTGCTGGGGTTGCAGTTTGAGGTGCTTTTCACCGACGGGCTTTATTACAAGCTGGCACAGCACGCCAACGACATGGCGGCACGGCTGGCCGAAGGCATTGCGGCGCTGGGCTATTCCTTTGCGGCCGAAGCGGTCACCAATCAGCTTTTCCCCATTCTGCCAAAAGATGTGCTGGCGCGTCTGGAGGCGGATTTTCTCTTCTCGGTACAGGGCGCCGTCGACGAGACGCAGGATATGGTCCGTCTGTGCACCTGCTGGGCGACCGACCCCAATATGGTGGAAAATTTTTTGGAAAAGCTTAAAGAATATACCGCCTGACCATAAAAGTATAGGGCAGATAAAGGGCGCTTGTCAATTAACCGGCACGCCGGTAATAAAGCGCCGCGCCGCATTGGTTTGCGGGAAAAACAGGGCCGCCGCAAAATACTGCGGCGGCCCTCAGTCTGTCGAAAAAGGTTGGGCGTGCTGTTAATTGGCACAAAGCTGCTGCCGCCTTAACGCGACAGGGGAGAACCCCCGGCGAGGGTTCTCCCCGCCAAAACAGTCCACTGGACTGTTTTTGCACCCTCTCCTGCGCTTCTTACAGAATTAAGGCACTTGGGGCGCTGCCCCACACCCTGCAAGCTTTTGAAAAAGCTTGACCAAAACTTTGATTTGTGCAATATTTTCTAAAATGTTCGTTTTTCGACAAGCTGACGGGAACCGGAGAAATCCGGTTCCCGTTTTTTTCAACACTGTTCAACAGGGCTTAAAACTGATATCCCTCCGCCATCTTGTTGACGCCGACATACACGTTTGAAAGCTCATACCACGTTGCAAAATCCACGGAACCTGTTTGCGGCAGGTGGAAGATTTCCTGAAAAATTTTGACCGAGTTGGCGGTTTGCGGGCCATAGTCGCCGTCCACACGAACTTTGGGAATCTTCGGGAAATGGCTGGCGACACTGTTAAGCTGTTCCTGAACGGTGCGCACATCCCGCCCGGAAGAGCCGGTTTGCAGCACCACGCCCGGGAAGGAAACCGGCACCCCCTCTACTTTGGTTGCCTGGGTCAGATAGACGTCGGACCCGTAGTAATGGCGCAAGATGCTCAAAGCGTCATAGCCTTGGTCGCCCAGCGACTTTGAGCCCCATTGCTCAAGGCTTCTGGGGCACTGAACGCGCACACCATCGCAAAACTGGGAAAAAAGCGGTTGGCGAATGCCCGGTTTTGTTATGTAGGTCGTAAAGATTTCATCGACTATCACCGAGATGTTTTCAAAAATATTGCGCCCGTAGACAAAAGACTGGTCAAACGCCGTGGAGTTTGTAATGGTGAAGTCATAACCTTTTCCGCGGTACCACTCGGTGTAGACACGGTTTAAGACAAACGACAGAATGGCCAGTACGTTGGCGCGGATGGTCTGACGGGGCCATGTGGAATAAATCTCAGAGCTGGCGACGTTTTTGATGTAATTCTTAAAGTCAATCCAGACGTTTTGGGCCGAGGCGTCGGCGGGCTTGCCCAGATGAACGACGATATATTCCGGGACGACCGGTTCGGGCAGCACGACATAGCCCTGCTTTTGGGGCAGCGGCTTGACAGAGGCCTCAGGGATTTTGGGTGGATATATCCCCCACAGCGTATGCTGGCTGATGTCGATGACATTGGGTGCTCCCTCGCTGGTAACACGCGGCGTAATGCCAACGCCCTGTAGCGCGGTGACATCGGGCAGAATTTGAACGCCGTTGATGGTGATACCCTCAAAATCGGGTGCTTCTACCTGAACGTCATATTCGGCGTAGGGCTTTGGCCCCATCGGCTCAAGTGAAAAATCCAGTGGCGGGGCGGCCAACTCTATCTTTGGCGCCTCACCCGAGGAGTTTGTTTTCAGTTCCTCAATAACTTTATTTGTTCCCGGTTCAATGATTCTGACAGTGGCGCTGTCCACCGGAAAATTCGTTGCCAGTGTATTGACATTGACGGCCAATCCACCAATGCCGGTCAATTCCCCGGTTACGGAATTGTTTGGACTCATAATTTCTCCACCTCCATAATATGATTATATGCGGCTATATTTGTAATAGAATACCGGCACATTGTGAGAATGAGCCGCAAAAGGAGGTGGACTTTTGGAACACCGGCTCATCCCGCTGGAGCCCAATGTTCGGTTTGCGACGGAGCTGTTGACAGAGGGGCAACTGCTGGAGGTGATCATCAAATTTCATGGCAGTCTCGATGAAATTGCAAATCAGCTGGACGGCATACCGGAACGGCTCAACGAAAATTATGCCATTCTAACCATTCCGCTCACTTCATTTTCCAGACTTTTTACAGTGCCGGGTGTTGAATATTTTGAAATGCCCAAGTCGATGGCCTACATGCTGCAACGCAGCATGGAAAGATCCTGCATTCCCCCCGTACAGCGCGAGCGCAATTTCAATCTGCGCGGGGAGGGGGTGCTGGTGGCGATTATCGACTCCGGCATCGACTTTACACACCCCGATTTTCGCAACGAAGATGGCAGCAGCCGTATTTTATACCTGTGGGATCAGGCGTTGGAGGGTACGCCCCCAACCGGCTTTGGCCGGGGGCGACTGTTCACCAAAGAGGAGCTGGATGCCGCGCTGGAAAGCCCTGACCCCTATAGCCTTGTGCCCAGCCGCGACACCATCGGGCACGGCACCGCCGTTGCGGGTATCGCCGCGGGCAACGGCCGGGCGAGCGACAGGCGCGAGGTTGGGGCAGCGCCGGACGCCGGGCTGATTGTCGTCAAGCTGGAGCGTTCGGAAGCCATTGGTTTTGCCTTAAGCACGGCCATCATGCGCGGGGTAAAATTTGCGGTGGATATCGCACAGGAGCTGGAGCAGCCGGTTGCCATCAACATCAGCAACGGCACCAATGAGGGGGCACATGACGGCAACTCGCTGTTTGAGCAATACCTCAACTCCGTTTCGGAGCGGTGGAAATGTGTCATTTGCATCGCCACCGGCAACGAGGGCTCCTCCGGCCACCACTTTTATGGCGTGGCGGCAGAAGGACAGACCAATTACGCCGAGATGGTCATCGGCGAAAACGTGCGCAGCCTTTATATCACGCTGTGGAAGAATTTTGCCGATACCATTGATTTCGAATTAATTGCGCCGTCCGGGCAGGCCACCGGCAATATTGCGGCCACCCAAAGCGTCACCATCACGACGCTGGACCGTGTTCAGGTGTCGGTGCTTTACGGCCAGCCCAACCATTACACCACCAGCCAGGAGGTTTATTTTTCGCTCAACGCCATCGGCCAGGCGATTCCCCAGGGGCTGTGGCGGCTCTCTTACACCGGCCAGCAGGTTGTCGACGGCCGGTTTGACATCTGGCTGCCGATGACCGATGCCGTCACCCGGCAAACCGCCTTTTTGGTTCCCAGCATTCAAAACACCATCACCATTCCGGCCACGGCCTACAAGGTTGTTTCGGTGGGCGCGTATAATTCGCTGCTGAATACCAGCACCGATTTTTCAGGCCGCGGTATGCCCTATGGCCGGTACGGCCAAAAGCCGGACCTCGTGGCGCCGGGGGTGAATGTTACAAGCACCAAGTCGGGTGGCGGGTATGATACCTTTACCGGCACCAGCATTGCGGCGCCGTTTGTAACAGGCTCGGCGGCACTGATGCTCGAATGGGGTAACGTCAAGGGCAACGACCCGTTTTTATACGGCGAACGGGTCAAGGCGTTTTTGTGCCGCAGCGCCATGAGAAGCTTTCCCCGGGCTTATCCCAATCCCGAGTGGGGTTATGGCGCGTTGAACCTTTGTGATACGATGGCCGAGCTTGTTATTTTCAACCAAAGGGGAGGTGCGTTCCAATAGATAATGAAGAATTGCTTCAGCAACTGCTTGCAGCACCGGATACCATTGATATTGTCGTGCGCAAAAGCGAGAGCTTTGAGGATTTTGTGCGGGGCAATGAAAATATTGCCTTTGCTTATACCATTGCGGGACGTTACTCTTTTTATTACGCAAACCCAGAGGGCTTTGCACAGATCAGGACGCAGCTGGGCAGCAGCTTTTTAAGCTCGGCATCGATGGTATTGGGCCTTTTGGACCGTCCGAGTCTCGAAACCAGCGGCATCTTACAGGTGCACCGCCAGCCCTATCTCGACCTGATGGGACGCGACGTCATTATTGGTTTTGTGGATACCGGCATCGATTACAGTCTTGATGTGTTTCGATATGAGGACGGCTCCACCAAAATCCATTATATCTACGACCAGACCGCCCAGGGCCCTTCGCCGGAACCAAACTGGATTGGCACCGAATATACTGAGGAACAGATTAACGAGGCGCTGCGGTCCCCTAACCCCCGTGAGATTGTACCCCATGAGGATACGGTTGGGCATGGCACTTTTCTTGCCTCGGTGGCCGCGGGACGCGAACTGGGCGATTTTATCGGCGCGGCGCCCGACGCGGGCATCATCGCCGTCAAGCTGCGCAAGGCCCGGCCCTTTTACCTCGAACGCTTCCTCGTCCCCAAAAATCAGGAAAACGCATTTGAATCCAGCGCGGTGATGCTGGGGGTTGAATATATACTTACCAGGGCCAGAAAGCTGAACAAGCCGGTGATTATCTGCATCGGGCTGGGCAGCAATTTTGGCAGCCATGACGGCTACAGCATTTTTGCGGAGTATTTAAGCGGTATTTCTAACCTGAAAGGTGTCTGCCTTTGTGTTGCTGCCGGCAATGAGAGCCAGGCACGCCACCACACTCAGGGCATTATCAGCGCCAAAGGCGAACGGCAGAATATTGATTTGAAAATTGGCGAGCGGGAAGCGGACGTTTATATTTCGATATGGAACAATGTCTCGGATAGAATCTCGGTTTCGGTTACTTCCCCCACCGGCGAGACGGTGGGGCGTTTGCCTGCCAGATCGGGCATATCCCGCACCACCAGTCTGGTTCTGGAGCCCTCGGTCGTTGAGGTCAGCTATTATTTCCCCATGGAGGGCTCCGGTTCGCAGCTGACAGTGGTGCGGTTAATAAGTGCCTCCCCCGGGATATGGACCATCACGCTGTACGGCGATATCATTCTGGATGGCACCTATCATGCCTGGCTGCCGATTACAGGCTTTGTGGACCCGGATGTGGAGTTTTTATCCACCTCTCCCTATTACACCATCACGGTGCCGGGGGTGATGATGGGGTCGATCTGCTGCGGCGCCTATGATGCGCAACAGGAAAGCTTGTATGCCAGAAGCTCGTGGGGCCCCACCAGAATTGAGGTGATGGCGCCTGATCTTGTGGCGCCGGGGGTGAATATCGGCGGCTATTATCCGAGCGGGCCCGGGCGGATGGATGGCACCAGTATTTCTACGGCTATTGTGGCGGGGGCCTGCGCGCTGATGATGCAATGGGGGATTGTGGAAGGAAATGAGCAGGCCTTTAGCACTTATCAGATACGTGCCTACCTTATCCGCGGGTGCACGCGCAGCGAAAATATCCAGTACCCAAACCCGCAATGGGGGTATGGTGTGCTGGATTTGATGCAGACTTTTCAACTGATGCGCGAACTTTAGGTCATGATTTTTTGACGCAGAGATAGGGATTGTTCTCGCTGGCGCGGGGTGTGTCCGGCGCAACGCTGAAGGTTTGATTGCGCCGCAGGCGCCGCTTTTTCTGCCGCCAGAAAAAGCAGCGGGAAAAAGACCGCTCAAGGGGGAAACCACGCTTCGCGCAATGAAATGCCTGTGGCATTTCAACTAATCTGGCGCACAAAAGTGCACCTCAATGCGAAAGTGAGGGCTCACCGCCAGGCCGCTTACGCGGCTAAACGGCTTCGCTGGTCGCTGCGGGCGGCATGGATGCCCGCAGCGGCTCCCGCCGTTCTTTCACACTATTTTCCCGGTGCGAACTGTTACGTTGGCTTGTCGACGTTATATTTACGAAGCGCCCCCCTTGAGAATCCCCTCTTTCCATCGACCAAGGGCGGGGGCGCTCATCGCAGGCCGCTCGCATATATGAGCGCTCGCGACTGGACGGCTTCGCTGATCGCAGCGGGCGGCATGAATGCCCGCTGCGGCTCCCGCCGTCTCTCTTAAGAAACTCTCCCCGAATTAGAGCGGCGAAGCCTGTGCTGCTGCGGCGGCAAGAAGTTCTCAGGCTGGCTGTTGCGCACAGTTAACGTATCCCTCGGCGCGGCGGCGCTTTCAAGGCGCTGCCGCGCTCTTAGGAGGCCAAACCAGCTTTGAGGGCGCAAACATTCCGTTGCCACCTTATGTGAGCGCCTTGCTATTTGGGGTGGGAAGGCAACATATTCGCGTGGGGCAACCGGTCACAATAATCCAATGAGCCCCCTTTAGGGGGGGAGGGGGGCGTTCCCCTGTCCCGGCGGGGGCAGGGGTTAGGGGTGGGGAAAGCCGTGCCCGGCTGCTGGCGGCAAATTCAGGGTGGTAACTTTGCCCGCTGCGGCTCTCACCAAGATCCCGCAAGTACTTGTAAAAGCCTGAATGGAACTTCAAAGTTATAGTAAAGGGCCGGTGCTGATGCCCCGGCCCTCAGGCTGTCAAAGAACTCTTTCTTACTAAAAAATTGCACAAATTAAAGTTTTTGGTCAAGCTTTTTTCAAAAAGCTTGTGCGCTTCGTTCGTCAAAAAAGCGCAGGAGGGGCAGCCAAAACAGTCCGGGGGACTGTTTTGGCGCGGGAAACCCCCGCCAGGGGTTCCCCGATGGCGCATCAAGCGGTATGAGGCTTGTGCAAGCCGCTAAAACGCCTTCGCTTTTTCGACAAGCTGAGGGCCGGTGCTGATGCCCCGGCCCTTTGGTTATTCCCTATAAGATATCCCTGTATTTCTCCGCGGCAGCGACAAACGGCCCCATCGCCGCAAATAATTCCGCGCGGATATCCGCCAGATTATAATCCGCCAGCAGCTTATCCCGTACGGCGATTTTCCCCTGCGCCAGCACGGTGCGCACATTCGAGGCGTTCGCCGAATAAACGAGCGCTGAAAAAGGCTCAAACACCGGGAACATGTTGACCGAATCGGTTTCAACCAGCACAAGATCGGCCTGCATGCCGGGCGCAAGGGTGCCGTATTCCCGTTCGCCGTGCAGGGCCCGGGCGCCACCCACCGTGGCAAAACGTACAATCTCTTGCGCGGGGAACAGGCTGCGGTCGCGGTTGGCGGTTTTGTGAAAATTTGCAAATAATCGCATTTGGTCAAACATGCTCAGCGTATTGCCGGAGGACGCGCCGTCGGTGCCAAGCCCCACCGGGATGCCGCGTTCAGCCATGCCCTTGACGGGCGCGACGCCCTTGCCCGCCTTGGTGTTGCTGGCGATGCAATGCGCAACCGATGCGCCGCGCCGCGCAATCAGGTCGAGGTCGGCGTCGGTGGCATGGATGCTATGCGCCAGCAGCGTGTGCGAATCCAATGCGTCGATTTTGTCCAGAAACGCGGTCGGGGTGGTGCCCTGCCAGGAAAAATAGGCCATTTCATAGTCCATTTCAGAGGCGTGCAGCGTGAACAGTGTGTCGTACTGGACGGCGAGTGCGTGGGCCTTTTTCAGCGCCGCCTCGTCGCAGGTGGTTGTGCCGTGCGGCGCGATCACCGGACGGATGCGGCTGCTGCCACGGTATTTTTCGAGGAATGCCCGCTGGTATTCAAACGCGCCGTAGGGCGCTTGGCTTACGCAGGTGGGCTGGCCGATGACCGTCTCGCCAAGATAGCCCCGGACACCCATTTCAAGGCAGGCGCGCGCCACTTCGTCTTCAAAGTAGTACATGTCCAAAAAGGTGGTGACGCCCGAAAGCAACAGCTCGCAGATGCCGTATTTCGCCGCGAGGTAGACAAGCTGCGGCGTCATTGCCTCGTTTTCCAGCGGGAACAGAAACCGCCGCAGCCGGTCGGGGCAGTCGTCCCCCAGCGTGCGAAACGGCATCATTGAAATATGGCAGTGGGTGTTGACAAAGCCGGGCAGCAGAATGCCGCCCGCGCCGTCGATGCGCTCATCACAGCCGCCCGCATAATGCCCGCCGCCCAGCGCCGCAATTTTGTCGCCGTCGGTCAGGACATAGCCGTTTTGATACACCGTGTCCCTCGCATCCATTGTCAGCACGGTGGCGTTGTCGATTAGAATTCGGCTCATGGTTGCCTCCTTATTGCATCAGGCCTCGCCGATGAGATCCCAGACGATGGCACAGAAAATTTTGACGCTTTTCACCAGCACCGCTTCGTCAAAATCGAACCGGACGGTGTGCTGGGCCGACGCCATCGGCGTCATGGCGCGCATATAGGTCGCCAGTCCGCCGCGCGCCTGCACACGGTTCATCATGATTGAGATATCCTCGCTGCCCCAGTTTTGGGCGTTCTCGCAGCTGCTAACCTTAAGCTCCGGCAGGTGACCGCGCACCAGTGCTGCGATGCGCGCAATAAACGCCGGGTCGCTCTGCTGGCCCTGCGCCTCGCCCATCTTGAGCATTTCGCAGGCGCAGCCCTGCGTCAGCGCGGCGCCGTTGCAGGCGTTAACCGCCATTTCGGCCATGTAGGTGTTGATTTTGGTCGTCTCGCCGCGCACCTCCAGCTGCATGCAGGCCGTGTCGGGAATCACATTGCGTCCCGTTCCCGCGTGCAGCGTGCCGACGTTGACGCGGCTTTGCCCGCCGCTGTGCCGCGGGATCGCCTGCAATGCCATGACGGCCGCGGCCGCCGCCACAAGCGCGTTCCTGCCCTGCTCGGGGAAGCCGCCCGCGTGCGCCGCACAGCCCTTAAAGGCTACGTCATACTTTGTCGTCGCAAGTGAGCCGTAGGTGCCGGGTGTCACGTCGCCGTCGTCGGGGCCGTCGTCCGGCGCAATGTGCGACCCGGCGAAGAAATCCACGTCGTCTAAAAGACCGTTTGCCACCATGGCCGCCGCGCCGCGTGCGCCCTCTTCGCCCGGCTGGAACAAAAGCTTCACCGTGCCGTGAAGCCTGTCTTTAAGCTGCATCAACACCTCGGCCACGCCAAGACCGATGGCGGCATGCCCGTCGTGTCCGCAGGCGTGCATGCTGCCCGCGTTTTGGCTCGCGAAACCTTCGCGGGTTGGGCGATGAGTGTCATCAGCGCATTCAAGCATGCCCAGCGCGTCGATATCAAACCGCAGGCCGACCACCGGCCCCGCGCCGCAGCGCAGAATGCCGACCACGCCGGTGTAGCCCTGTTTGAGCTCCTCGGTGAGATAATCGGCGGGTGTGCCCTGTGCCAGCACCCTTTCGGCGTGTTCGCACAGTTCATTTTCCGTCGGCAAACCCATGCGGGCCCCCGCATTGCAGACCTGTTTTCCGGTGAGCACCTCGTAGCCCAGCGCGTCCAGCCGCTGCGCGATGATGGCGCTCGTGCGCATCTCCAGCCAGCCCGTCTCGGGGTAGCGGTGAAAATCCCGCCGGTAAGCGGTCAACCTGTCGCTTAATGCATCGGCACGCGTCATAATTTCCTGATACATGGCAAGTCCTCTTTTGATTAAATTTCATACGGTTTTAAAAAATATATTATAGCATAAATTGACCTTTTCCGCCAAAATTGCTACAATAGCAAAGTGATTTTTTTACTGAGGAGACGCCTGTTTTGAAAAATGCACTTGTCATCGGTTCCACTTGCGTGGATGTCATTATACGCCTGGATCACCTGCCGAAAACCGAGGAGGACCTGCACCCCGAAAGCCAGCGCTTCGCCGTTGGGGGCTGTGCCTATAACGTCGCGAATATTTTGCAGCGCGCCAAAATTCCGCTGACCTTCATCACGCCGGTGGGCGGGCAGGGCGTGTTCGGCGGATTTGTTAAAAACCGGCTCGACGCGCTCTGCTTCCCCGATTATGTCTACCTGCCCGAGGCGGAAAACGGTTGCTGCTATTGTTTTGTCGAAAAAAGCGGTGAGCGTACCTTTGTTTCCCACCACGGGGTGGAATACACCTTTGATCCCGCGTGGATGCAGCCGCACAGCGGCAGGCGCTTTGATTACGGCTATGTCTGCGGGCTGGAGATTGAGGAAAAAACGGGCGGCGCGCTGATTGATTACCTTGAAACCGCGCCGGTTGAAACGCTGTTCTACGCGCCCGGCCCCACCGGCGTGCGGATTCCGAAAGAAAAGAACGCGCGGCTGTATGCCCTGCACCCCATTTTGCACCTCAACGCGTCGGAGGCGATGGCGCTGGGCGGGGCCGATTCGGTCGCGGCGGCCGCGCGAAATCTCATCGCCAAAACGGGTAACACCGTCATTGTCACGCTGGGCAAGCAGGGCGTTTTCTGGATGAATCCAAATGGCAAAACCTTTTCGCTGCCGGGCGTTTCCGAGAAGGTTATGGATACGATCGGCGCGGGCGATTCGCATGTCGGCACGACAATTTTAGGGCTGTGCCGGGGGCTGCCGCTTTCTTCGGCACTCTCCCTTGCCAACCGTGTGGCGGCGGCGGTGGTCGCCACCGACGGCGCCACGCTGCCGGATGCGGATTTTACAGCGCTTTTAGGCTGACGGCTCTTTTGGCAGGCAAAGCCATAATCCGATTTTTAACAGCAATAAAGCCTGACGGAATACCGTCAGGCTTTATTCAGCTTATCACGGCACAGGGGAACGGCCCGCCTGCACATCATTCTTTAAAAAGTGCATCATACGAAACGTCTAAAATGCTTTTGGTCGCACCAAGCTCCGCGACCGAAATATGTCGAATACCCGATGCTATCTTTACCGGGGTGCCCCGCGAAATATCACAGCCCATAAGCTGTAATTGCGCTGAAAGCTGTTCCTGCGTCAGGCCGCGCGCTTTTCGGTACCGGCGTATGTTGCCCCCAATCTGCCGGTCCGCTTTTATATCTTGAGACATCGCATGCTGCCACACTTTCGTGCTCCGTATACAGCGCATCTTGATTATATCAAACAAATATAATTGCTTTGATAATGGAGCAAAGGGGGCGCATAAGTGATGCCGGACTATCAGAAAATGTATTTTAACCTTTTTAATGCGGTGACTCATGCAATGGATACACTTCAAAAAGCGCAGCAAAAATGTGAAGAAACCTATGTCAGCGGTGACGATGCCCCGTTGATAATTCTTCCCAAAACGGCGGATAAAAAACAGGGGAGCCACAATAGACGGTTATTTTGGTCATACTAATAACGGCGTATCAGTTAAAAACTGTCTCGTATGATACGGTTTTTTCTTGCATCAGGCGAATTTTTATGCTAATATTGTCCTGCCGAAGGACACTAACCAAGGAGGAAATCGCTATGACAAAGGCCCAGATCAAGGCCGCCGTCGCCGCCTGCCCTCTGTTTGCCGGCTGCGATTTTGACGAAGACGCGCTGACCCCGCAGCGCTTTAAACGCGGCGATACCGTTGCAGATACCCTTAACGGTGCGCCCGTAATCGGTATTATCGCCAAAGGAAGGGTGAGCGTTTTTGGCATTTCACCGGGTGAAAGCGAAGTCAGCCTTTCAAGCCTCGGGCCGGGAGAAGCGTTTGGCATCAGCAACCTGTTCACAAAAAACGAACTTGAAACCCGTCTGGTCTGCCGGGGGAATACCGATATTGTTTTTGTTCCCAAGCAGGCGTTTTTGCGGATGCTGGGCACCAGCTCCGTGCTGGCAGAGCGCTACATGACGCTTTTAAACGGCAAAATTCGGTTTTTAATTCGGCGCATCGCCCTGCTGACGGCGCATTCGGGCCGGGCAAAGCTGGCGGATTATCTGCTGGCCAACGCCGACCACAGCAATACCGTCCGGCTGGGCTGCTCAAAGGAACAGCTGGCAAAACTGCTGGGCATGAGCCGCGCCGCGCTGTTTCGGGAGCTCTCGGCGCTGTCCGCCGCCGGGCTGATCGCCGTCGACCGCAGCCGCATCACCCTGTTGGACCGCGATGCGTTTATTAATCAAATCAGGCCCGAGACCGATGCATAAGGCCCGGGCCTGCGGCGTCTGAGCGGCCTTCCGTTATCTCAGTATGTTGATAAAAACAGGTTAAGCATGCCGCCGCCCGTTTTTGGGGCTGCGGCACAGGCACAAGCGTTCCGCCTTTGTGCCTTCCGCGTCATGAAAGGAATGGTTTATACGATGAAAAAGCTACTGGCGCTGGCGCTTGTGTTCGCCCTTGTTTTGGGCGGCTGCGCCGCCGCATCCTCGTCCTCCGCCACGCCGCCCGCGTCCGCCTCCCAGCTGGGCTCCTCACAAGCGGTGTCGCAGCCTGCCGGCCCGATTACGGTTGCTGCGCTCAAAGGCCCTACTGCCATGGGGCTGGTCAAACTGATGGCCGATGCTGAAGCGCAGGGCCGCTACAGCTTTACCATTGCGGGCGCCGTGGATGAAATTACTCCCAGGCTGGTGAAGGGCGACCTTCAGATTGCGGCGGTGCCCGCCAACCTCGCTTCGGTTCTTTACAACAACACCAAGGGGCAGGTTCAGGTGCTGGCCATCAACACGCTGGGCGTACTGTACATCGTTGAAAACGGCGAGGATATTCACACCGTCGAAGACCTGCGCGGCAAGACCATTTTGTCGGCGGGCAAGGGTGCCACACCCGAATATGCGCTGAACTTTATGCTCGAGCAAAACGGTATCGACCCTGAAAAGGATGTCACCATCGAATACAAGGCCGAGCACAGCGAATGTGCGGCGGTGCTCGACGTCAAGGATAAAGCCATCGCCATGCTGCCGCAGCCTTTTGTCACCGCCGCCCAGATGAAAAATAACGAGATCCGCGTCGCCATCGACCTCAACCGCGAGTGGGCCCAGGCGCAGGAAAAGCCCTCGTCGCTCATCACCGGCGTCGTCGTGGCCCGCACCGATTTCGTTAAAGAGAACCCGCAGGCTGTGGCCGATTTCCTCGCTGCGTACAAGGCGTCGGTCGACTATGTTACCGACCCGAATAACATTGAGCCCGCGTCCGACCTCGTGGCAAGGTATGAGATCGTCTCGTCCGCCATCGCTCAGCGCGCCATTCCCCAGTGCAACATCACCTTCATCGCAGGGGCGGAAATGCGTGAGCGCCTGAGCGGCTACCTTGAAATTCTCTTTGGCCAGAACCCCAAAGCCGTGGGAGGGGCCCTGCCCGATGAAAACTTCTATTATATCGGCTAGCGCAGCGCAAAAAACGCTTTTTAAGGCCGGCGCCGTGCTGTTCTGGCTGCTGCTGTGGCAGCTGGGAAGCATGGCGCTGTCGCAGGAAATTTTGCTTGTCTCGCCCGTTGCGGTACTTAGGCGGCTGGGTGTTCTGGCGCTGGAACCCGCGTTCTGGCGCACCGTTGCATTCTCGTTTGGCCGGATTGCCGCTGGGTTTTTCACCGCGCTGTTTTGCGGCACGCTGCTGGCGGCCGCCGCTGCACGGTTTGAGCCGGTCGGCCTGCTGTTCTCGCCGCTGATGGCGGTCATCAAGGCCTCGCCGGTCGCGTCGTTCATCATCCTGCTGCTCATCTGGGTGCCGTCCCACAGCCTTTCGGTCGTCATCGCGTTCATGATGGCGCTGCCGATTATCTATACGAATCTTTGCACGGGGCTGTCCGCCACCGACCCGGCTATGCTGGAGCTTGCCGACGTTTTTGAGGTTCCGGCGGGGCGGCGGGTGCGTTACCTCTACCTGTCGCAGCTGCTGCCGTACCTGCGCTCGGCCTGTGCCGTCTCCATCGGCCTGTGCTGGAAATCCGGCATCGCCGCCGAGGTCATCGGCATCCCGAAGGGGTCAATCGGCGAGCGGCTTTATGAAGCGAAAATCTATCTCGATACCCCCGAACTGTTCGCGTGGACGGTGGTTATCGTGCTGCTCAGTATGCTGTTCGGCCGTTTGTTTTTATTGGCCATGGACGCTTTTGTCCGCCATATAGAAAGGATGTGAGGCCCTTGATGCTGATTGCCGAGATGCTCACCGTCCGCTTTGGCGAAAAAACAGTGCTGCGGGATTTTTCTCACTGCTTTGGTGCGACGATGACCTGTATTCTGGGGCCCTCCGGCTGCGGAAAAACCACGCTGCTGCGTGCCATGATGGGGCTTATCACCCCCGATGGCGGCCGGGTGTTCTGCGATGTGCCACAGCCTAAAAAAAGCGTCCTCTTTCAGGAAAACCGCCTGTGCGAGAATATGAGCGCCGTTTCAAACCTGCGTTTTGTCTGCCCAGAACGCACCCGGCGCGAGATGGAACAGGCACTGACACAGGCCGGCCTTGGCGGCAGCCATTATCAGCCGGTGAAAAATTTAAGCGGTGGTATGCAGCGCCGGGTGGCGCTTGTTCGCGCGCTGCTGGCCGATTTTGATCTTCTGTTTTTAGACGAACCCTTCGTCGGGCTGGATGACGTCACACGCGACCGGCTGCTGCCGATGGTGGCAACTTACGCGGCGGGAAAAATCGTTCTGTTGGTCACCCATGACGAGGCGCTGGCCGCAAAGCTTGGCGCTGCGGTTCTGCGGCTGGGCTGATTGGTCCGCTGTGCCGGTACGATAAAACTATCTGTGATGCCCCTGCATAAACGCCCCAAAATCTGTCCAATCTCTTATTGCAACAGGAGTGGCAGAAATAACCGCACGCATTAAAAAGCCCGCCTCAATGGCGGACATAACCCTGCCGTTCCTGACTTTAAAAACAGGATTGGCAGGTTTTTACTTATGACCAGAACAGACCGTATCGCACTGACATTATTTTTAACGCTGATGCTGTCGATGCTCCTGCTCTCGTTCGATAGCTTTGCCGCGCAGTGCGCCGCCGTGCGGCAGAATACCCTGCGGCTGCACATCATCGCGAATTCCGACAGCGCCGGGGACCAGCAGCACAAGCTGCTGGTGCGTGACGCGCTGTTGCAGGAATATTCGGCGTTGCTCAGTGGTTCAGACGCTGCGCAGGCGGCCCGCATCGCCAAATTTTTGCGGGACGATATCACCCTGACCGCCAGAAAAGCCTTGCAGGCAGCGGGCGATTTGAACGATGTTTCGGTGGGCGTAACCGACATGTATTTCGATACCCGCACCTATGAGGACGGTGTGACGCTGCCCGCTGGAACCTACACCGCACTCCGGGTGGTGATCGGTGCGGGGAAGGGACAAAACTGGTGGTGCGTCATGTATCCGCCGCTGTGCATTCCGGTGGCAACCGAAAAACAGGCCGCCGAAGTGGAAGACCAGATTCGAACCTTAAGCGACGAGCCGTGCTATCAGGCAAAATTTGCCGTTGTGGAAGCATTTGAAAAGCTGGTTGGACACGGCGCGGAATAAGACCTGACATTATAATATTGCAGACGGTTTTAGCCGTCGTCACAGCTTCCCGGGGCCGTTTAGCCCCGGGAAATTTTATCTTGAGACAGGCTGTGCTTAACCTCGGTAAAGCAGCGGTTTTCCGTCCCGGTCAACCAAAACCGTTAAGCCAATAGCTTGCCCGTAGGGGCAATGAATCAGGTATTGAACGCCGGTTTCCTTGTCGGTCAGAATTTGAATGGTCGAGGTGAGATTACCTTCCTGATAGGTTGTCTCAAACCGCGTTCCCTTTTTCTCCTTGGTGCTCATGCGCATCCTCCTTGCAATGTACTGCGTTTATTGAATATTTTAACCGCAGTCACCCAAAAAATCAACGCAGCGGCGCAACTTGGGCAATAAAACGGCGCGGTACCGGATGGTCGGTCATCCGGTATCGCACCTATTGCATCAGCGGCGGGGGACGCCGCAGGGGGTGTTACTTTTCCTTCTTAAAGCACAGGAACCAGTCCAGACAATAGTTCTCCTCGCTGGAACTTTCCATGCGTTCCTTTGCGACGCCACAGGAGCCGGGTGGCGGTACAATGACGTCGTCGCCGGGGCGCCAGTTGGCGGGCGTTGCAATCGCGTCGCTGTCGGCCTTTTGCAGCGCAATGACGATGCGCTTGATCTCGTCAAAGTTTCTGCCGGTGGAAGAGGGGTAGTAAAGGATGGTGCGGATGACGGCCTTGGGGTCGATGACAAACACGGCGCGCACGGCCTGCGTGTTGGACTGCCCCTGAATCATGCCGTATTTGTTTGCGACCTCCATGCGGATATCTTCGATGAGAGGGAACTTGACCTCGACCCCCTTCATGCCATTCCATTCAAGCTCCTGAATTCTGCGCAGCCAGGCAATATGGGCGTAGAGGGAATCGACCGAAAGGCCGACCAGCTCGGTGTTCAGCGCCTTGAATTCCTCGGCCATCGTGGCGAAGGTCATGAACTCGGTGGTGCAAACGGGGGTGAAGTCGGCGGGGTGCGAGAAGAGGATGACCCATTTACCCTCGTAATCCTCGGGGAAATTGATCACACCCTGTGTGGTGACGGCTCTGAATGCCGGCGCTTTGTCGCCAATCAAGGGCATTCTGACGTTGTTCATTTCTTCCATTTGTACTGCAACCTCCTTAAAATTTTGTTTGTTTTAGATGGCAATGGGGACATAACCCCTTTAAAAACATACTTTTTTCGTGTATCTCAAATCCGCTGAACGAATCGGGGATGCAGCTGTCAATATCCACAGCGATATCATAAACATTTTTGCACGCGCTGCAAATAAAATGGCCGTGCGTCTCTGAAACAATGTCATAACGATTTTCGTTGTTCTCCATCGGCAACACCCGCACAAGCCCTTTTGCAGAAAACAGCGAGAGCGTGTTATAAACCGTCGCCTTAGAAAGGGAGAACGATGTTTTTTGAAGGTCAGCATAAATCTGTTCGGCTGTCGGGTGGGTTTTGTTGCCTTGCAAATAGTCGAGAATCTGGATGCGCTGTATTGAAGGGGTGATGGCGTGTGCCAAGAGCTGTTCGGATAAATCGTCAAGTAGCGCCATAAAAATCCCTTCTTGAACAGATTTTAAAATAATAATAATTATTAGAATTGTTATAAATTTAAGATATATCATTTCAATAGCATTGTCAATACTTTCCTTAAAAAATGTGTTTTTCAGAAAGGATAATCTCTGTAAGGCGAAGGCCTTCGCGGTTGTAGGGTAGGGGTTCTTCTCGCTGGCGCGGGGTGTGTTCGGCGCAACGCCGAGGTTTAATTGCGCCGCAGGCGCTGCTTTTTCTGCCGCCAGAAAAAGCAGCGGGAAAAAGACCGCTCAAGGGGGAAACCACGCTTCGCGCAATGAAATGCCTACGGCATTTCAACTAATCCGGCGCACAAAAGTGCGCCTCAACGCGAAAG
>JAEWLW010000081.1 GCA_023457355.1 Bacillota bacterium
AGGAATATGGAAACAATTCTTTGCGTAAGGTGAAAACTGATAAAGCGGATTCTATCAAGATTGCCCGGTATGGCCTTGACAACTGGGCCGAATTGCGGGAATATGCTCCTATGGATACGATTCGCTATCAACTGAAAAGCATGAACCGGCAATATCCGGTTTGTACACCAAGAACAAGACGGCGATGAAGAACAATCTCATTGCCTGCTCGACCAGACCTATCCCGGAGTCAACGCCCTCTTTGAAAAGCCCGCCCGCGCGGATGGGAGCCAGAAGTGGGTGGATTTTGCCGCGTCCTTCTGGCATGCGGACTGCGTGAGGGGTATGGGACAAGCTGCCTTCGTCGAGCGCTATCGCAAGTGGTGTAAGCGTCATGGCTACAATTTCAGCGCAGCCAAAGCTGCCCAGATTCATACGAAAGCGAAAGAACTGATTGCCATGCTGCCGAAAAACCCGCTGTCGAAAGTAATGGTGCAGGAAGCCATTACACAGCTCAATACCGTTTCCAAAACTATTGAGGTGTTCCGCGCAGAGATGAACCGGCTTGCTCAGGAGCTTCCTGAATACGAGGTTGTTATGAACCTGTATGGTACAGGCCCGTCTCTTGGTCCCCAGCTAATGGCCGAGATTGGCGATGTCCGCCGTTTTGCCCATAAAGGCTCTTTGACGGCCTTCGCCGGGGTTGACCCGGGAGCAAATCAGTCTGGAACCTATGAAGCGAAAAGACCCCGGGCCTCCAAGCGAGGTTCTCCGGAACTGCGAAAGGCGCTCTTCATTCTCATGACGGTGCTGCTGCAAAGTGCGCCATCTGACGACCCCGTGTTTCAGTTTCTGAATAAAAAGCGGGCCGAGGGAAAGCCATATCACGTCTACATGACGGCCGGCTGCAACAAATTCTTGCGCATTTACTATGGCAAAGTGAAGGCGTATATGAACTCCCTTGATGAACCTGTGGATAAGGACTCCACGGGTCTCTCTCGCTAAGCACCTTCTACATAATCCGGCACTTCGGTGGCGGCCTATTTTTGTTTCGCAATTCCGCATTTGGACCTTTCTCATTTCTCTATTGACTTTTTTTATTTGCAGGCTTATTTGATTGTTATCAATACAATTTCAGGCCGGTTGTTGATTCTGGGAAAGGGGCTGTCGTTACCGAGCCCGCGGCTGACCAATAACGCCGGATTTCGGCCATACATTCCCTGGCAAAATTGTGGGAAAAGACCCTGCCCGGGCGCATAAAGCGCCAGCCGCCGGCTCAGGCGAACCTGCCCGCCGTGTGCGTGCCCGCTCAACATTAAATCAAACGGGACGCGACAATATGACAACGCATCAATTAAAGCGTAATGCTCAGGAAAATGTGAAAGAACAATGCGCAGACCGTCCAGCTGGGATAAGGCCAGCAAAGCCTGCCGGTTGTCGGCATATGGCAGCGTCTTGCAGGCGGCCCGTATATAATCCAGACGCGAAACAGCTAAGCCCTCGTCTAACCCGAGAATATGCACGGGAACCCCCCGAATGAAGCCGTCAAACCGGGTGTTCTCAAGGACGGTCACTCCGGCAGCCTTAAATTTTTCAGCTGTTTCAGTCCAGCGCCCGGAGCGGTGTTCATGGTTGCCGGCAATGAGAAAGCAAGGGGCGATGCTGCAAAGCGCGCGCAGTGTTTTAACTGTCGGCATCAGATTATGACAGTCGGCGCTGAGGGTGTCTCCGGGAAAAACAATGATGTGGGGAGCCAACGACTGCACACGCGCTATCAGTCGGCTGTTGCCAGAGCCGAATTGCTTGCCGTGCAGATCTGCCAGGCAAACCAGCCTTAGCGGACTTGGTAAACCCACGTTCAACTTATGGCGGCTTACCTGCAACGCGTTGTTCTGGTAACCGCAATAGGCGGTACCCACGGCGAACAGCGAAAGGGCGCCAGCGATTAAATGCTTCATGGCTTTTCTCACTCCTGACGACGGTATATGAGCAGGTCAAAGCCCAGCTCAGTTTCCAGGTGGGTGGCTTGCCTTAACCGGCGGCTTCCCTCAACCGGTGTTTTCCAGTAATAGGGGGTCATTGCAAAGAGGTCGGCAATCAAATCAACGTCCTGCAGCACAATGCTTGTACGCACAGCAACACGGTTTTCAAAGTTAAAGCCGGGATAGATCGTTTCTTTGTAAGTGTTTAAATAAGGCTCATCGTAAAGCAGCTGTTTTAAGCCGAACAGATGCCGTTCGCCGGCCACCGCCAGCAAAAGGATACCGCCCGGCTTGAGCACGCGGGCAAACTCCGAGGGTACAATCGGTGCAAAAACGCTCAGCAGGGCATCGGCACAGGCGTCGTGAAGCGGCATTTGAAAGCAGCTTGCCACCGCCAGATGCAGTGTCCGGCTGCGTCCGGCCGCTGCTTTAACCGCCAGCTTAGAGATGTCGAACCCACAGACAACAGGCGATTGGCAGACAGCTTCCAGCTTGCTGCGAACCGCGTCGGTATAATACCCCTCACCGCAACCTGCGTCAATTAAAAGCGGGGCGTTTTTTCCGCGCAGTTCGTCCGAAATCAGCGCACAGATGCGCTCTCTAAAGGGATGATAATAACCGGCTTCTAAAAATCTGCGGCGTGCGGCAACCATCTCGCGGTTGTCGCCGGGGAGTTTGGCATGCATTTTATTAGGCGCAAGCAGGTGAACATACCCTTGCGCCGCTTTATCAAAGCTGTGGTTGCAGGTACATTTAAGTACGGACCCTGTATCCTGAAGCGGCGTTTGGCAAATAGGGCAGCGAAAAATACAGTCTGACATGATTAAGAACCCGGCATAAAATCGGGCGAATCCTTTCTTTTAAGCCTTGCGTGTGGTGTGACGGTTTTTAACCGCCCGGCCATTTTGGGGGGCTGATTTTTTTGCCACACTGTATCCAAACGTGCCAAGCTGCCTGCCTAATTCATAATATGCGCCATGAGCGAACGCAATGAGATCAGCCTGGTCCAGCCGCAGCTTGCCGCTTTCGGCAATCAGTGCTTCATCGACGTTAACAGCAACAATATCAGCCAACATCATGTGGTGGGAACCCAACTCCAGTACATCGGTGACACGGCATTCCAGGGAGAGAGGGCTCTCTGCCAATAGGGGGCAGCTGATCTTGGAAGCTGGTTCGGCCGTCAACTTGCATACGGCGAATTTATCGGTATCACGTCCGGAACGCACGCCACAGAAATCCACCGCGCGCAAAAGCCCACGGGTGGTAAGATTAATCGCAAATTCGCCCGACTGACGTATCATGGGGTAAGAAAACCGTTCCGGCCGCACCGAGATGTAGGTTTTTGGGGGCTGTGTATTGATAATACCCGTCCAGGCCACGGTAAAAATATTGGGCGCGTCCAGCGTTCCACAGGTGACCAGTGCCGCGGGCATGGGGGCCAGTAGAGTACTGCCTTTCCAAGTTTGTTTAGACATTAGCTTAAAATAACTCCTTTATGCTGCGGATCTAAACCGCGTCAATAGAAATTTGGCGAACAGGCCAATTCCGGATGCAATAGCATCTTTATGCGAGAAAAGATAACAAAATAGCACTTTTTTACTTTTTTATTATGCGCTATTTTTCAGGACTTTGCAATAAAGCATAAAAAAGAAAGCAATTATGATGCGCCTTGCGTGAATTTATGTGTCACCTATGGCGTCGGATATTTCATAGAATGGAGTAAGATTATTCTTGAAAGGAGTTTTTGCTTTGGATTTTCGACAGCAGCAGGCGGCTATGTGCTATCCATCGCATATGGTTGTGCCTGCAATGGCGCAAGCAGGCACGGCCATGCCGGGAATGGTGACATTGCCACTGGCAATGGCATATGTACCGATGCAAGGTTGGTCGCAGACATATGATCCCGCAGTGGGTTTGCAGCGCGGAACGGTATTCCCTGAATTGGATCTGCCGTGGATGGTAATAGGGGGCACATGTAAATGATTTTTGATAACATGCTTATGCCTGACAACACATTGCCACTGGATAATATCGTTTCCCCACAAAATGCAACCAATTTGCAGAACATGTGGGCTGCGCAGAATAACAGGATGATGCCACAGAACAACACATTGCAGGATATGCTGACGCAACAAAATGCGGCAATTGCGCAGAATAACTCAACGGCCCAGACGACGACAGCACAAAACCAGACGGCAATGCAGAATGCTGCTTCACAAAACATGATGTCGCCCAATACAATGCCGGCGCGCAACAGGGCTAACGCGACAACAATGCAAGCAAACGGAAGCAACAACAATAGCAAAGCTCAAGCAAAACTGCAATTGGCGCAATCCTGTTTTGCGGTTCACGAGGCCGTTTTGTTTCTTGATACACACCCCAATGACCCAAACGCGCTGGAATATTACCGCAGAAAGCAGCAGCAACTGACACAGGCCAGTGATAATTATCAAAAAGTTGTCGGGCCAACCCGTGCCTGCACGGTGGATACCAGTTCTGGAAGCTGGAGATGGGTTGAAACACCCTGGCCTTGGGAACTTGAGGAGGATTGATTATGTGGAGTTATGAAAAAAGATTACAGTTCCCTGTACATATTACCAATCCTAACCCGAAGTTGGCTCAGGCGATCATTACACAGTACGGCGGGCCGAATAGTTGAATGTTATGAATTAAGCGTAACAAAAAATTTGAATGGTGCCGGTGGCGCGGTTAAAAACAATCTGGTCTACAAAGCTGCGCAATATCTCGTTTTTTTCTGCGTCTGACTTTTCGGGGTCGCGCAGTTCTTTTAACAAAGAAGCGTGTGTTTTAATAAACTGTTTTGTATCTATGGTGGCGGCGGGCTGGGCGCCCTTTGCTTCTAAAGCAGCAATAGCCTTTAACAGCCGTTCCTTTTTGGTTTTATATTCTGCCAGCGTATCAATGCCGTCTTCGTAGGCGGCTTTTATTCTTTCCAGCTTTTGTTTTTCGCGTTTTATCTGGTCTTGCTGCAGCTTTTGATCGGCGCCAGGTGTAGCGGGCTGGCGGGGAATGATGGTCAGATTGGAAGTGCGGAAAGCATCCTCAAGGCCGGAAAGCACCATTTCATTTAAAAGTTTGGTGCTGATGTAATGAGACTGCTTGCAGGTGCCGTGGGCATAGCCTATGCATTGCAGGCCGGCGCCACAAGAGCGGGATAGAGTGCTGCCGCAAGCGGAACATTTGACAAGGCCGTGCAGCATGACCGGGTTTTGCACCTGGTATGTATTTTTGGGATGGCTTTTTAGTATTTCGTTATATCGCTGCTGCGCCGCGTCCCAAATCTCCTGTGAGATAATCGGATCATGCGAACCGTCAACGACCACCTGATTGTCGTTATCCATGTCCCAGCCCTTGCGGCCCTCGCTCCACCGGATTTTGCCAATGTAGACCGGATTGCGCAAGATATACCGGACAGTGCGCAGTTCCATTCTGCCGCCACGGTTGGTGCGGATGCCGAGATCGTTAATACGGTTGGCTATATTACGATAGCCCATCTTCTCGTTGACAAACCAGTCGAAGATGTTTTGGACAACCGGCGCCCGATCCGGGTCCGGCACAAACACGCCGTCGCCCATCATGTAACCAAAGGCCGGGACGGAAACCACGCCGCCACGCGAATGCTTTTCGGCCATGCCGCGCAATACCTCACCCGAAAGGCGAATAGAATAGTATTCATCCATCCATTCGATAATGCGTTCTATTAGGCTGCCGAACGGGCCGTCTATGACCGGCTCCGACACGCTGACCACATCAATGCCGCATTTTGAGCGCAGCATGGATTTATAGACAATGCTTTCTTCCTGGTTACGGGCAAAGCGGGAGAACTTCCAGACCAGAATAACGTCAAAGGGCTTTGGCTGCTGTTTGGCCATGCCGACCATGCGCTGGAACTCAGGACGCTTGGAGGCCTTACGGCCTGAACGGCCCTCTTCTTCCATGAAGATGTTATCAGCGGTCAGAATGATATTATGCGCGCGGGCATAGTCCTGAATTTGTTTTAATTGGCTATCCGGTGAAAACTCCAACTGATCGTCGGTGCTGACGCGGATATAAGCCGCGCCGGTGATAAGCGTATCAGACATGCGTTTGACCTCCTATAAGAAAGCCCGCCCGATTGCCGAGCGGGCTTTTATTATTGCAATTTATCCAGTTCGTCAAGGATCTCATCACGGTAATCTTCAAGGGCATCTAGTGCATCTTCATAGGTATCCGTAAGATCATCTATAACCGCCTGGGCGTCGCTGGCCTGCTGACCCAACGCGCGCTGGTTGGCTTGCGCGGTATCCAGCCGCAGCTGTTCGGTGGCTGTGTCGCCGGAGTTCTTTTTTTGATTCATATAATCAACATACGCCTGCCGAGCCTGTTGAGAATAAGAATTATAGGTGCTTTGGGCTGCCGAAAGAGAAGCATTGTAATTCGCCTTGCATAACGAAATTTGGCTTTCGACATAAGAAAGTTCACGGTTTAAATATAATATGCGTTCGGTATTATCAGTAGATGGTGTGCTGGATACCTGTGCGTAATATGTTGTTGATGCAGCCGGTATGGATGGTTGCGCATAAATTTGATCAGTCAGTTCCCCAATTTTTTGCCCTTGATAAGAGTTTAATCTTTTTAATTCATCTATTTGTTGTTTGTAATCATCACAATCGCTCAATATGTCTTCTGTGAAAATTGCAAGAGAGTCCGCTCTTGATTTTTGAAAATTAAAATCCTTTTTGTATTGCTCAATGGTTTGCATCAATTCCGCGTTTTCGTTGGAAACCGATTCAAGCGAAGATACTTGTGATGAAAGTGACTGCACCTGCTGCACGCTGGAATAAGAGGTATAAGCGCCATAACCAGCCGCAGAAGATGCAATGACTGTGGTTGCCAACAAAATGGCATCCAGCCGGGAAAGCGCTTTTATTATGTTTTTCATCGTCAACGCTCCTTTTCAGATTAAGCAACTTCATCGATGCAATAGTCGCATGGCGACAAGTTATAGAGGTGAACCGCAGTGGCGTTTAATTCCATTAGATTATCTTTTTTTATTTGCTTCAAATATGGACAATTAGCGATATGGTAAATATCGCTGTTTATGCTTGCAAAATATTTAGGATTTGGGAAACGATATTCTTTGACAACGAAATTAATTTCTTCAAGAGTGGCCGGGTCAGAAGACAAATAAGCTGAGAAATTCCAGTTGTAATCAAAAGTAATCTTATCATCCTTTATTTCAAGATTCATTTCACTATCCGTATATCCTATTTTGTTATAAGGAAATATTATTTTAGTAATTGTTCTGATAGTGCGTCCATCTTCTCTTTTTACCTTTACTTCTACAACAGCCGGAAAGGTATCGTTATTATATGAAAAAGTAGCGATGTAACTATCTGAATAAGAACGCGATTCAAAAAAAGAACCAATATTATGAGATAAAATAAAGGCGTCACCGATATATAACAAAAAATTTAGAGATAGAGTAAAAGAAATTATTGCACATAATAAGTGAATTGACTCCTTTTTTATAATTATATCGTGATCAATTTTTAAAGAAATAGAATACATAAAGAAAGCAAATACAACAGCGATACCTACGCATAATATACTAAAAAATATCATAGCACAATGCCTCTTATAGCCAAAACTTAAATGTCAACCGCTCTAAAAAGAAACTTCGATGATGTTTTCAAACCGCCGCACTACCCGACGCGCTATCGCTTTTATCTGGCTCTAACCTGAGTGTTAAGCAGACAATATCTTTCGTATGTGGGTCTGCATCCTGATAGGCCCGCGCGACCTCCATAGCCTTTTTAGTTAAATATGTACCCTCTGCTTCGGCAGGGGGATTTTTTTGTTCTTTGTCATATTCGCTATAAAAGTAATTTAAATCCACCCCAAGAAAATGGGCTACTTTGTATAGATCATCAATATTAACTTTGGTGTTATCACGCTTGATGATGCTATATAACGTCTGAGGATTTACACCAGTTGCAACTGCAATAGCATTAACATTTGTGCCCTTGGCAGAAATAAGGTTTTGAAGGGTATGCCCTATGCCCATGTCATCATCTCCCACTTGAGAATAGCAGATTAGGGAAAATGTGTCAACAAAAAATTATGCAAATGAATAAAAACTAGTTGACAATCTATGCAATTGCTGGTATTCTGATAGTGTAATCAATGCATTTGCATAGAAAGGGGAGAATTTTATGGAAATTAGAAAAGCCATGCAGGCCAAAAATATCAGCATTGAGGCTGTTGCAGGAGTTATGCAAGTTCACAGAAACACCGCCGCAAATAAAGTCAATGGCGATACGCCTTTTACCATTGATGAGGCATTCAAAATTAAGGCACTTTTGTTTCCTGAGTACGATATGGAATACCTTTTCGCCCCTGACGGTGGCCCCACCGCCGAGCGGGCCAGTTAAAACCGCCCTGCTGGAACAGGGCGGCCATGGAGGATGTTATGAAAGTTACTCATTATCGGAAGAAAAAACGGTCAAATTCGGTTTTACAAAAAAAGAGTCGTCCGGGGCAATTTTCACCAAGCCAAATTGTCGAAGTATTTCAAAAGATACCTGGGTTGAAATTTGAACTGAAACGTGGATGGCCTGAGTTAAAGGAAGCAGTTGATCGGTGTCAAAATTAGGGATTTCTTTCAGAGAATCAATAATCTGAGGCAAATTGTTTTTCATGGTTGTGGTAACAGTTGAGGAAATTAATTCAGAGATGTAGCTATTAGATTGCTCATTCAAAGTTTTCACCTCCTTTCGACCAAATATTACCACGGTTGAAAGGGGAAAGCAAGTAAACCGCCGAGCGGGCGAGTTAGGGGAGGAGGTGAAGCAAAATGAAGGTTATCATTGAGGGCAATCCCAAAGAGATTGCCGCCCTTGTATTAGCGGTACAAGAGCGGCAGAAAGAGACGGGGGAAGATGAAGTTTGTTGCGGTGAGGATATTCCTAACCCCAAACTGGCCAGCTGCATTGATGGAAAGTTTGAATCTAGTGGTTATTAAGCCACTCCACCACTTCTTTTGGTAAGCCATATGAAGCCCATCCATCACAGGGGCATACAAACAGAATATCGTTGGTGTCAATGTAATTAATAAGATCATCGCGTATTTGTGCTGCGGAGGATGTGCTGCTGATTGCCCAAGCGGATTTGCAAATTTTAGCCCAGGAATAGGATTTGATGCGTGTTATTAGGTCATTGTAATTTTTACCCGGTGAATTCAGATCATAGCTTATAAGATATTTAGCCATGAAGCCACCTCCTTTCGACTAAATTTTACCACTTGTCCAAAGGAGGTGCAAGCATAGGACAAATTTAGCACTGCATAGCAGTTTTGAGAGGTGATGAGCATGCCGAGGCATAAGCCGCTGACAGTGGAAGTTTTGGTGCGGGTAGACGGGGAAGCGCTGCCGGTGCTGAAAAGGGAAGGGGAAACCGTGACGCAGATTATGCCTATTGAGCAGTGGGCGCCGATACGGGACAAAATTGCGGAGCGGGCCAGACGGCAGTACGGGGGCGAATAAAATGATCGTCATTGAAGGCAAGGGCCGTTACATAGACCGCCGCGCGGCAATAAACTGCCGCAGGGCAAAAGCGGACAAGCAGCGCCGCCGGTGGGCGGGCGTGTTAAACTTGCTGACCGGGGCGCTGATGATGCTGGTGCCCGCGCTGCTGGGGGCCTCCGCCGTGCCGATGCTGCTTATCTATACCGGGGGTATTTGTTTTATGGTTTCGGGGGCCAGAAAGATTGTGAGGATGTTATGAAAAAGAGCATTTCAACCGCTGAGATGCGTAAATCGCTTATGGTCGATATCGGAACTTGGCTGAAAGAAGCCGAGAAAGTGAAAGCGGAAAATGGGCCTTATGCATTTGAAAATGGGCCTTATGCATTTGAAAATGAACTGAAAAATCTCGCTATGGCACATGCGTTATACCTATACGGGAAAGGCATGGGTATCGTATCAGCGAAAGATTATCCACAATTTAAAAGGGAAGGTGAAACAATATGAAAGGTCTTGAGCGGAAGATTGACGATCTCGGGCGGTTGTGTCTGCCCAAGGAGATGCGCGAGGCATGCGGCATCGAATTTAATGAGCCGGTGGAAATGGAGCTTGTCAACGGCGGCATATTGATTCGGCCGGCAACGGCCCGCTGCGTAATATGCGGAGGCAGCGATAGGTTGGTTTGGGTAAACAACACGGCAATTTGTGAACATTGCATTATGCAGGCCGAGATCATGAAAACCGTCGAGAACAAAGGAAAAGCCGCCCTGTGAGTGCAATCACAAGGGCGGCAAACGCAAATACGATACCTGTATTATAGCAGGTTTAAGGAGATTTTGCAATGGATAAGTATAAGGAATTTAAGCGCCAGTTTGTTCTTTCATTGGGAGCGTTGCAGGCCGCCGTTGCGGAGGCAGAGGGCAGCCAAAGGCTGCACCTGCGCATGGTGGCCAACGCCATTGAGGGAATTTACAAGGCGCTTTTAGAATTTGATGGGGATGCCGTGCCAGCTTCGGCGCTTCTTCCACCAAAGGACCCGCCAAAACCACCGAAGCCGAAAGCGGACAAGCCCAAGCAACGCAAATACGGTGAATATGGCTGGGTAAAGCTGACAGCGGAAGAATACGTTAATCTGATTGAAAAGTTGGGGGAACAGGAACTTAAGCGCTGCATTGACTACATAGACGAGAGCGCCCAAACCACCAACAACAAAAACGGCTGGCATGATTGGAACCTCACGATACAGAAATGTTCCCGAAACAAGTGGGGCATAAAACCGTGGGGAGCGCCACCGCCGAAGGAACCCACCAGTGCGGACAAGGCGGCGGCGGCCTTTGAAAAGGATATGCTGCGGCAGTTTATGGAGGGTGGGGCGTGAAAGCTACTAGGGCAAGTTGTAAAGGTTGTCTTTATTATCGAAAATTGCAGGGTGAATATTGTTGTCATTATACCATGGATACCGACAGGTTAAGAGAATGCACGATTGATAATTGCAACAAATATAAAAAGAAGCCACGAAAGGGCAATGCGAAGGGAGCGGCTTTATTTGGCTAAGTCGATTTTGCAAAGTGAAAAAAAGTGCTTTAAAACCAGCGACCGGTGCGACCTGCACAAGCATCATATTTTCTATGGCTGCGGCCTGCGTAAGCTCTCGGAGCGGTACGGCTGTTGGATATACCTGCGGGCGGATTATCACAACATGTCGGATTATGGCGTACATTTCAACCACGCCTTTGACCTTCAGTTGAAAAAACTGGCGCAAAGAAAGTTTGAAGCCATCCACGGGCATGAGCGGTTTATGCAAGTGTTCGGGCGCAACTATTTGGACGATGCACCGGCGCCCGTTGCAGACTGCGGCGCGTTTGTGGAAACAGAATCGGAGGAGGTGCTGCCATATTGAAGCGGCACCCAAGAGGGCAGGAATTAGGCCTTGAAATCCGTGACCCCATAGTCAACATCTATATAGACCCCGTGGCGCGAGATGCTTATCAACGTTATTGTAAGGCGTTGGGGCTGGCGATCGGGGACCCGCCGAGCGACGCGCAGCGCACAGCGTTTGATTACGCCTATACCCAGGCATTGGACTTTAACGCGTTTTTGGACAACCTCACCCGGGGCAATAGCCTGCGGGAGAGTTACATAGCGGCAAGGGGAGGGACAGGCCAATGAAAGAACAGCTCACGCGTGAGATTATCACAGCGGCGGCAATGTTTCTGGCGCCGCAGCAGGTAGACCGGTTGGAGCGGTGCATTGTCATTGCGCAGCATGACTATGACGTCAGCCCCGCCGAAACGGCGCTGGTGCCAGTCGATACCACCACCGAGCGCGCATTCAGGATGTTTATCGCCTCCAAAAAAGTTGAAGGGCTGTCCGAAAAGACGCTCAAATATTACGCCATGGAGATACGCGCGCTGCTGGCCCATATCCAAAAGCCGGTTGAGCAGATCGGCAGCGGCGACGTCCGGTATTACCTCGCCATGGTGCAGTCGCAAAAGTCGGAACTATCCAAGGTCACGCTGGACAACAAGCGCCGGATATTTAACAGCTTTTTTGGCTGGTGCTATAACGAGGACTACATACCGCAAAACCCCATGCGCAAGGTCAAGAAGATCAAAACCGACAAGCGGATCAAGCAGCCATTTACGGAGGAGCAAGTTGAGGTTTTGCGCGGGGCCTGCCGGACGCTGCGGGAAACCGCTATGGTGGAACTGCTTGCATCCACGGCAATGCGCGTCGGTGAAATGGCGTGCTTGGAAATCGGCCGCATTAACTTTGCTGCCGGGGAGGTCGTTGTGTTTGGCAAGGGCGCCAAGGAGCGAGTTGTGTATCTCAACGCCCGCGCCAAGCTGCACCTGATGCGCTACCTCAACAACCGCACCGACAAGTGCCCTGCGGTGATTGTCTGTGAAAAGGGCGAGGCCAAGGCCCTGACGGTCAACCGCCTGGAAAAGATCATCAAGGCCATCGGCGAGCGGGCCGGGGTGCCCAATACCCACCCGCACCGCTTCAGGCGCACCGCGGCGACCGTCGCCATCTCGCGCGGGATGCCCATCGAGCAGGTGCAGCAGCTACTGGGGCATGTGTCGATTGAGACAACGACCCGCTATGCAATCGTATCGCAGAAAAACGTAAAGGCCAGCCATGAACGCTATTTGGCTGGGTAAGGAGGGCGTATGGAAAACAGTAAAAGTATGTTAAAAAGAAAGCTTAATACAAACTTTTTGGCAACCGATTTAGCGGAGAGGACCAGCTATGCCAAGTCCGCGCAAAGAAATATTTGCCCGATGTGCGGCGGGCAGTTGGTACAGGTTGAGATTGAACGGGACGAGTTTTCCACATACGCTGCCGCCATGAGTAGGCAGGAATGCATACGATGCGGGAATGCTTTCACACGGCGTATGATGTGGCCGAAACGTAAAAGACGCCAATAAACAAGGGTTTAGCGGAGGGCTCCGATGAATTACATGGATTTTTTAAAAAGCAAAATCGCCATAGCGCCCGAAAGCGGCTTTGATCCTTCGGATATTCACCCAGCGTTGAAGCCGCACCAGCGGGCGTCAGTAGAATGGGCCTGCAAGGGCGGACGTCGGGCGCTATTTGAGGCTTTCGGGCTGGGCAAAACGATACAGGAATTGGAATGGTGCCGCCAGTGCAACAAGCACACAGGGGGCCGTGCGCTGATCGTGTTGCCGCTTGGCGTGCGGCAAGAATTCAGGCGCGACGCTGTCCGGCTGCTGGACATGCCAGAACCGCAGTACATCACCGCGACGGCGCAGGCAGGCGCGACCGGCATCTACCTGACTAACTATGAGCGCGTCCGGGACGGCGGCGTGAATCCCCGCGAATTTGACGCGGTGGCGCTCGATGAAGCGTCGGTGCTGCGCTCCTATGGCTCAAAAACCTTTCAGGAGTTTATGCCGATGATGCGCGGAATCAAGTATAAGCTCGTCGCCACGGCGACACCGGCCCCGAACAAATACAAAGAGCTGATCCACTATGCCGGATATCTGGAGGTCATGGACACCGGGCAGGCGCTCACGCGGTTTTTCCAGCGGGACAGCACCAAGGCCAACAACCTGACGCTGTACCCGCACAAGGAGAAAGAATTCTGGCTGTGGATGTCCAGTTGGGCGCTGTTTCTGACCAGTCCCGCCGATCTCGGCTTTGATGCGACGGGCTACGACCTGCCGCCGATGGAAGTTAGATATCATAAGCTGCACATCAACCACGGCCCCGAGGCCGACCGGGACGGCCAGACTGTTTTAGCCCGGAATGCGGCGCTTTCACTGCCGGATGCCTCCCGCGAGAAGCGTGACAGTGTTGCCGAGCGGATAGCTGAAGCTAAAGCTATTGTAGACAGCGATCCGTTTTCGCATTTCATCCTGTGGCACGACCGTGAGGACGAGCGGCACGAGATCAAGCGCGTTTTCCCCGATGCGGTGGAGGTCTACGGCTCGCAGGATTACGACGTTCGAGAGCAGGCCGTGTTAGACTTTGCGGACGGTAAAACCCGACTGCTGGCCACGAAAAAGGAGATCAGCGGGCAGGGCTGCAACTTTCAGCGGCATTGCCATCGGGCCATATTTACCGGCATCGACTTTAAATTCAATGATTTTATTCAGGCAATTCATCGCATATACCGCTTTTTACAGACTGAGCAGGTTATTGTCGACATCATCTACACGGAAAATGAAGCCGAGGTGCTGCGGGTGCTGCTTGAAAAGTGGGAACAACACAATGAAATGGTGAAGCAAATGACGGATATCGTAAAAAAATACGGCCTTGGAGGATCCAGCCAACTTGACACGCTGGCGAGATCCATCGGCATTGAGCGCAAAGTAGTGCGCGGCGAAAACTTTGTAGCGGTCAATAACGATTGCGTACTTGAAACGGCGGGCATGGCCGAAAACAGCGTTGACCTGATCCTGACCTCGATCCCTTTTTCAAACCATTATGAATACACGCCCAGCTACAACGATTTCGGCCACAACGAGACGACTAAGCGATTTTTTGAGCAGATGGATTTCCTTTCGCCGGAGCTGCTGCGGGTGTTACGGCCGGGGCGGGTGTTTGCCTGCCACGTCAAGGATCGGGTACTGTTCGGAAACGCCACGGGCTACGGAATGCCCACGATGGAGCCTTTCCACGCCATGTGCATTCAGCATTACATGCGGCACGGGTTTATGTATTTTGGCATGATAACGGTCACGACCGACGTTGTGCGCGAAAATAACCAAACCTACCGCCTTGGGTGGACAGAGCAGTGCAAGGATGCTTCAAAAATGGGCGTCGGCTGCCCGGAATACATCCTGCTGTTTCGAAAGCTGCCGACCGATACAACCAAAGCCTATGCCGATGCCAAGGTAACAAAATCCAAGGATGAATACACCCTCGGGCGTTGGCAGATCGACGCACACGGCTTTTACCGCAGCAGCGGCGACCGGCTGCTATCTTCGGAAGAGCTGTTGAAGCTGGACATGAGCAATCGCATGGCGGCATTTAAGGGGTACAGCCAGACGCATGTTTATGATTATGGCCAGCATGTGCAACTGGCCGACGAGCTTAACGAGCACGGCGGGCTGTCCAAGGAGTTTATGACGTTGCCGACCGTCTCGGTGCACCCGGATGTGTGGGACGACATCGTGCGCATGAACACGCTCAACAAGGCGCAGCGCCTCGGGCGCCGGGAACTGCATGTCTGTCCGCTGCAACTGGATATCATCGAGCGGGCTATCAACCGATATACCAATCCGGGCGATACGGCCTATGACCCGTTCGGCGGTATTATGTCGGTCGGGCATGTCGCCCTTAAAATGGGGCGCAAAGCCATTATGACGGAACTGTCATCGCAATACTTCGGCGACGGCGTGGGGTACCTTCAGAGCGCCGAAGCGGAACGGGCCGTGCCCACCCTGTTTGATTTTATGGAGGGCGCTGACTGATGGCTAAAAATGATTTTGCCGCTCGGTTGGACGGCATGAAATACATATACACCCTAGCAGGCTTAAACCTTGGAATCAGGCTGTGCATGTGTGTTCTTAAAATCAGCTTTGGGTTTGGGTCAAAGAGGTTGAAGCAGTTTTATGAATGCGTGAATGAATATTACGCCGAAGCGCAGAAGGACGGCCAAACATGGGATGCGACCATGCAAACCCTGCTTGACCGTATGATGGGAACCGGCTGGGACAACAACAAACCATGATTTGGAGGCCCTATGAAACAATTAACGCACCTGTCGCTTTTTAGCGGCGTGGGTGGGCTGGATATAGCCGCACATTGGGCGGGATTTAAGACCGTCGGACTGTGCGAGTTTGCAGACTATCCGCATAGCATCCTCGCCAAACGTTTTCCAAGCGTGCCGATCTGGCGGGATATCAGAAATTTGACTGGGGGTGATTTTTTTGAAGCTACTGGATTGCGAACAGTTGACGTTATTTCAGGGGGCTTTCCCTGCCAGCCATTCAGCGTCGCAGGAAAGCGAAAAGGTGCAGCCGATGACCGCTATCTCTGGCCTGAAATGCTGCGAATTATCTCAGAGTTGCGGCCCTCTTGGGTTGTTGGAGAAAACGTTGCTGGCCTCTTGTCTATGGTCGAGCCGGCTGGTGAGTCTGAGTTGGTCAGCCAGGAGATTACCATGCGAGCGGGTCAGGACATACGAGCAGTATTTACCCAGCGGGAGCGATACACCCTCGCGAACATCTTGCAAGACGTTGAGCGTCTCGGATATGCCGCCCGGTTATTTGTATTTCCGGCTTGTGGCGTCGGCGCAAACCACCGAAGGGACAGAATCGCAATTGTGGCAAACGATGTATCCCACGATCACCGTGTTTGATGCAACCTGTGGAGATATTGAGGGTAAGGAGTTTACGGAGGGGTCAAAGCACGCTATGAAGCTTGTGCAGGCGGTTAAAATGTTTTCTACGCCCACAGCCTCGCTTGCTGACCACGGAGGGCCAAACCAGCGCGACAGCAGTGGTAGACCGGGGCTGCAAATGGCGGCGACTATGTGGGCCACACCCAACGCACGGGACGGCCATGGCCCGACAGGATTTAAAAATCAGCCGTCCCTACCATTGCAGGTTAAATTATTTCCCACACCCCGCGCGAAAGAGGCTGGCGACTACTGTTACAGTCAAGGCAAGCACGATAAGCCGACGTTGACGCTTTCGGGCGCCGCAAAGCTTTGGCCTACGCCCACGGTGCCCAACGGAGGCCGCAGCGTAAAGCACGTAGAGGACTGGCGCAGCGACCGAAGTGCTTATCACAACGGCAAAAAGGTGCAGGTGGATTTAAACGCCGCTGTTAAAATGTTCCCGACGCCAAAGGCCAACAGTTACACCGGAGCGTCGGATAGTGACAACCGACAGGGATCACCAGATTTACAGACGGTTGTGCGGTTTATGCCAACACCAGCGGCGCAGGACGCCAAAAACTCAACGCTGCCGCCGTCACAAGCTGGCAGAGACACACTGCCAGGTCAGATGATACGGGACGGGCGACAGGGACAGTTAAATCCCAATTGGGTAGAGTGGCTGATGGGGTTCCCGCCCGGGTGGACGGATGTTGATACTGATGCGGGGATTATGCAACGTGATCCGCAATGGTGGGATATTGAGCCGCCGATACCACGCGTAGCGACCGGCATACCGCATCGGGTAAACCGCCTAAAGTGCCTTGGTAATGCCGTAGTGCCCGCGCAGTTTTACCCAATATTCGCGGCTATAGCAGCCGTAGAGAGCGATGCAAGCCCTCGGCACGCGGCTTTGGAGACCGCGGCTCTACCAACTGAGCTATAACAACAAATTGTAATTTGGCGCCGGACACCCAGATCGGGAAAAGATTTATTGGTACCGCTATTGTGGCAAGCCACTTAGCTAAAAATAAAGATCTTTCGGTATATGCTGCCTTGTGACAAGCTCAAATGGAATCCAAATAACATACGGATTATCCTTCGCTACTTGATAGCCTGTTCCCTGGCTAATGGGGTTGCCATTGAGCATATTAATCAACGCTTTAACTGCAGCTGAGCCCTGTGCCTTAGCATTTTGAAAAACCGTCATTGCCATCTTGCCCTCTAAAATGGCCTGAAGAGCCGGTTCGATTGCATCAACTCCAACAATAACCTTTTTGGAGGGATCCATATTTAGATATTCCATTGCTTCAATTGCACCTAATGCCATAGAGTCATTGTTTGAAATAATGGTATCAAACATAACGCCAGATCTTAAAATTGACAACATTTTAGACATTGCCTCACGCCGGATATAGCTTGCATCTATGGACGGAGCCGCCGGGATAGCTAGGATGCCGTTCTGCGAAAGCGTCTGCAAAACAGCATCCGTGCGTTTTGTAGTTGAAGTCAATTTAAGCGGCCCCTGCAGCAAAATATATCTTATTCTAGTTATTCCTCTTTCTTTGTAGTAATTGGATAACCATTCGCCTTGCATTATACCGGCGGCTGCATCTTCGGATCCTACATATATGGCGTTCCGATTGAGAATGTTCATATTAGCGGGCGGAAAGGTAACCATAACCATCTTCATATTTCCTGCGGCTTCAAGGATTTGCGGAGCACTATAAGATGAAACCAAATTAACAATTATGCTTTCATCACCCCGTTCTTGGGCTCTTTTCACCTGATCCAGTTGAAGTAATTCGGAATTTTTGGCATCATGCACTTTAACTTCAAATCCTGCCTTTTCAGCCGCCTCTTTAATAAAATATTGTAGCTCGGAGATATATTCATTTTCGCTACTATATATTATGACTTTCACTGCCTTATCAGTATGTACTGTATCATTGGCGGCGGAAACAGCGTTGTTCTTTTCCCAAAACACATCAATCTCTCCTTTGAGCTTTTTATCGATACTAAATTATATCGTAACAAAGCAGTTCAAATTCCAAGCATTAATAAACAATAGCACAAATTCCAAAAAGTTTAGCGCAACAGGCGATTCTATGTACTAGCGCCGACAAATGAACGTTTATCGTTAAATATCGCGCCGCATAGCAAAAGCTGCGCGACGCGAGACAATAAAAACTATTTAGGAGGAAAAAATGCATGGACGGTTTTAAAAGCGACAGTGCCCGCCCTAGGGGAACCGATAGCGCACGGCTGATAATGGTTATCGAAACCAAAGCATTAAGCGGAAGCGGAAAAGACAAAGCTGACCCGGCTACAATAAGAATTCAGTATTGGAGCTTGGACGGAGAACTACTGGCCGAGCGCTTGTAGTTGGCGCTGTTGCTGCTTTTGCTCGCCCAAATTAACAATATCGGAAAATAAAGCCTCTTCATCGTGTCGGGACACATACCACTTCTCAATCAAAAGCTCTATTAGTTTAATAAGCAACAGAGCCTCATCGGGCTCAACATCAATGATCAAGTTAGTATCGCTTTCCATATGCGCGCCGATATTACCAATGCGACGAGTGGCGTCGATAGCGCCCCATTGAGCGGGCGTTACCCTGTCTTTAATAGATACAATCTCTTTGGCTAAGTTGCCTTTATCTATACCCCAATAATCGTGAATCATTCCTTGAAGGCACCTGCGAGAAAGAGTTGCGGAAGCTTTTGGACTTAAATGTACAATGGCGCAAGCTTCTTGATAATCGGCAATAATCGCTTGCGGAACATACTCAGGCAAAACTTTTGCTTCAGAGATTGGTGACAAAGGCGTTATAGCTCTATTTGAATTTCTGCCAATTCCTTCTGCTTTAACGGTGGTTTTAACACAGTTAGGACAACGATAGAAATGAAAACAGTAAGCAAACGCATCATGATCTGGATATTTATTACCCAACGAAACAGAGCCGTTATAGCCAATAAAAGAAAAAGAAAGGATGGATCGCCTATAAGTATCATCAATAATTGGAAAATCAACCCCGCAATAAGGACATTTAAATGAAGACACAGCAAAAACCTCCTTTTTCGCGTATTATATCACGAAAAAAGACAATCATCAACCAAAAATAACCAAGTGAACGTTTATCAACGGAAAGGAAGGTAGCAACAATGACTTGCGAAGAATTAATTGAATACTTATCCGGGTTTGCCCCGACCGAGAACGTAGGGGCGCTTATTGTAAATCTCAATACCCGAACGGCATATAAGGTGAGCGCTTATCAGCTCATGGAAAATCCCGATAATTTTCCGGTGATGCTGTTTGAGCTAGGAGAAGCGGAGCCGATTGACGATGTTGTTGAGCCGGTTGATTAACCCGCAAAGGCGGTGATACAGCCCTTAACCCGCTGCCTGACGAAATAAAAATATAAAAAAGAAAGGTGGTTGACTCCACGATATGTTGTTTTGACACAGGCGGCGGGCGGGGGCAAAAAGAAAGGGGACAGGCCGTGAAAGTGTACATAGCCGGTAAAATAACCGGAGATCAGGACTATAAAGAGAAATTCATATCAGCCGAGATGAGCATAAAGCTTGGGGAATTAGAGAGCTTTGGAATTAAGCCGGACAGTATTATCTTGAATCCTGTTGTTCTTCCAGCAGGGATGAGCAACGCCGACTACATAAAAATCTGTCTGGCCATGATAGATGCCGCCGACGTAGTGATATTCCTGCCGGACTGGCACCAAAGCAGAGGCGCACAGCTCGAGCATAGCTACTGTATTTATATAGGTAAGCAGTGGACATACATATAACCGAATGCCGGGGGCCAGTCCTCCGGCTAAAGCTTACCTTACATTATATATAGGTATATCTGGACAAGCCCACTGCGGGCTTATAGCTCGATTAAGCGTATTATCTCATGGACCAAATCTAACCAGAGAGGGGCGGGCGGCGTGGCCTATTTTTTAAAAACAGTGGATGCCGGAATGGTGCGAGAGGTGGAGCGGTGGAAAAAGGCGCCAAAGGAAAAGCGCCGGGAGGCAAAGCGGGCGGCCAAGGCAAACCAAACGCCACCGGAAATGGCAAATGTCAACCGCACGAATTCCCTGAATAACATACGCTGGCAGGTTAACGGGAATTTTGTGCCTGGGGATTACTGGACGGCGCTGACATATGCTGCTGACGGTCCAAGGCCGACACTTGACCAGGCGTTTTTAGACTACCAAGGATTTATGCGGAAATTGCGCAAACTGTACGCCCGGCATGGCATTACGCTTAAATACATATCCGTCACCGAACAGCGCAAGAACCACAAGCCGCATCATCACATTTTACTGCCGCAGGGTGTACCGCTGGGGGAGATACAGGCTATTTGGCCGCATGGTCACATTAACGTCAAGCCGCTGGACAGCACGGGACAGTATAAAAAAGTGGCTGAGTATATTTTTAAACACACGGATTGTCCGGAGCGCCGGGGAAATCGGTGGAATGCATCAAAAAATATTGTGAGGCCGACACCGGAAGAACGGAAGATAAAGGCAAAGCACTGGCGGGAACAACCGACAGCGCCTAAAGGCTGGATGATTGACAAGGAAACGCCCGTCGAGCGGGGTGTGAATCCGATCACCGGCGCGGAATATCTGCGCTATACACTTATCCGGTTGCCGGTAGACAAAAGTAGACAAAAACGCTCTCGCGCGTACGCGGGCGCGACAACTATGCGCAATTAAGGGGGTGGTGCATTTGGTTGACAGTAGATCGTGGGTAAAAAGAGCGGGGGAGGTGGCGCGCGCTTATCATCAAAACAAAGCCGAGTTAGGCCGGCGAAAACGGTATGACCGCAAGGCGGTTTATAGCGACATGCCAAAAAGCAAAGGAATATCAAAGCCGGTGGAGCAGGCGGCTTTGCGCATTGCGTCCAACACGCGGATTAATCAGCTTGAAAAAGAGATTGACGCCGTGAACTGGGCTTTTTCTGTGCTGGAAAAAATGCCGGGACAGGATGCGGCCGCATTGCTCTCTTTTGCGGACGCGCTTTACAGGCAACGGGATCACCCTTCTGTGGAAGGATGCGCCCGAGTGATGTTTATTTCTGAGCGAACGGCATACCGGTATAACCGTTGTTTTCTCAAATTGGTGGCTGCAAAGTTGGGGTTTTTAGCCCCAAGAGAGAGCGCATAGCGCAAGTTGGCAGTTTTGAACGTTTTTTCGTGATAAACTGATAGTGTAAACAAATGGCTTCGGGGCCGCGCAAGCGGTTTTCGGGGCCTTTTACATTGTGGGAGGTGTGGCAGGATGCCTAAAAAACTAAAAGATGGCAGCGAGGTGCTGACAGCGCAGGAAGAATTATTCTGCCTTGCTTATTGTGAGTATTACAACCAAACTAAAGCAGCGATTGAAAGCGGCTATGGTAAAAAGCGGGACGGCACGATAAATGAGCGGTCGGCAGCACAGCAGGGGTATAGGCTCATGCAAAACGAGCTGATTAAAGCTCGTATCAATGAAATCATGTGTAATTCTGCAAATGAGGTGGGTGCAACCCGTTACTATATTGCCAAAAGACTGAAGGAAACCGCTGACCGGTGTTTGCAGGAAGTCAAGCCGGAAATGGTTTGGAACCCTGAAGATCGGTGCATGAAGGCAACCGGAGAGTATGTCTTTAATTCCCGCGACGCAGTCAGCGCGTTGAAAACGCTGGCCGAGATTCAGGGGATGAAAACCATGCGTATTGGTAATGCCGAGGGGGAACAGTTTGAGCTTGTTGTAGATGCGGATAAAGCTTTGAAGGAACTGGGCTATGAAAAGTCTGGATAAGGCGTTTTTGACCTTGTGCCGCGAGAATTACCGTGCTTATTGCTATTTGGCGCATGATGGCAAATGGAAACCCGGAAAGGCTGTAAGTTGGCTTGCAGCACAAATTCAGTGTTTTGTGGAAACGCCAACAACGCGGCCCTATGAGATTTTAATTATCAGCATGCCGCCGCAGCACGGCAAGAGCATGACGATAACCGAGACTTTACCAAGCTGGTATTTAGGCCGACACCCAACCCGCAGGGTGATTGAAATAAGCTATTCGGAGGATTTTGCCCAGTTGTTTGGGCGGCGCAATAAAGCAAAGCTGAAACGGTTCGGGCCGGTGCTGTTTTGTGTGCGAGTAGCCAGAAGCCCCGACACCAACACGGAATTTGAAACCGACAGCGGCGGGGGCATGATCTCGCGCGGTGTGCTTTCCGGCGTTACAGGCAGACCGGGGGATTTGATGATTATAGACGATCCGGTCAAAAACCGTATGGAGGCCGATAGCGAAACCTACCGCGAGCGGGTTTATGGCGAGTGGACGGACAGTTTCAGGACGCGCCTTTCTCCAGGGGCAAAAGTGATCTTGATTCAAACGCGCTGGCATGAAGATGATTTAGCCGGACGGCTGGCAAAAGACCCGTATGCGAAAGTTATAAACCTGCCGTGTGAAGCGGAAGAAAATGACCCGCTGGGGCGTAAACCCGGAGAAGCGCTTTGCCCCGAGATTGGCAAAGGTGACCACTGGCTGACGCAGTATAAGGCATCATACATCGAGGGCAGCCGGTCGTGGAATGCGCTGTTTCAGGGGCACCCGTCATTTACCGAAGGGAATCTGATTAACCGCAACTGGTGGCGGTTTTATAAAAAAGAACCGGCCGCCATTGAGGTAATTCTTTCTGTTGACGCGTCTTTCAAAGGCGATGAAGGAAGCGACAACGTAGCCATTCAAGCATGGGGCAAGCGAGGGCCAAACATTTACCTGCTGGATGCCATTGCGCAAAAGCTGGATTTCCCCAGTACGGTGCGCGAGATAAAGCGGATGGCGAAAAAGTTTCCGCAGCGGCGATATATTGCCATAGAGGACAAGGCCAACGGCCCCGCCATTATCGCGATGCTTCAGCGTGAGATAGGCGGCGTACTGCCAATAAACCCGGAGGGTGGAAAGATCGCCAGAGTGAATGCCGTGAGCGGTTATATTGAGGCGGGGAATGTGTTTTTGCCGGAGGAACCGTTTGCATATGACCTTGTGGATGAAGCGGCGAGTTTCCCGAACGGAAAGCATGATGACCGTGTGGACTGCATGAGTCAGGGATTAAACCGCCTGATTTACCACTGGGCGGCTGTGCCGCAGGAAGAAAAGCAAAGCCGTCTGCCGCCGGAGCTGCGGACGGATGACGAAAACGGAGGGGAATATTGGTGAGCATTTTATTTTGGCTGGTTTTTGTTATTCAGTTGGCTTTATTGATTTTCGTCTGCCTGCTTTTTAAAAGCTTCAGACAGATTGAATGCCATATCTGCACGATTTGTGAAGTGAATGAAAGGCCAAAAGGGCAGGCTGTCACACTGGAAAAGGCTGGTCACCCGCCCGACAAAAACGAGAAACTGCCGCAAAACCTGACCCAAGAAATTGTGAATGAATGGTTTTATGGAGCGGAAAAGGGAAAGGTTGATGAAGAATGAGTGACACCCAAGCAACAGAGCTTTGGAAACGTTTTGAGAATGGCATGAGCTATCAAAAAGCAATGGGTTTTTCGAATCTTTTTCCGACTTGTGTTGATTTTAAAGAGGGCCGACAGTGGCCGGCACCGACGAAAAGGACAAAGCACCTGCCGAGGCCGGTTTTTAATATTTGCGAATTCTACATACGGACAAAGGCTTCTAACATTTTGAATCAGAACATCAAAATGCTGTATTCTCCGGTACAGAAGGATGATTCTCGCGCGGATGAAGGCGCCAAGAAGTATTCCGACTATGCCGAAACGCTGTGGAAAGAAATGCAGCACGACCTTTTGAATGAGGAATTTATTGACGATGCCGCAACGGTTGGCACGGGCATTCTGCATTACTACTGGGACAATGACGTTGTGGGCGGGGTGCGGCAGCCGGTTAAGGGCGGGCTGCGCGGCGAGATTTTAGACCCGATGACGGTATTCTTCGGAAACCCGCAGGATAAGCGGGTACAGAAACAGCCGTGGATTCTGATTGCCCAACGCTGTACGGTAGCGGCTGTGCGGGAACTGGCAAAAGCGGAAAAACTGCCGCAGGAACAAATTGAACTGATTTCTGGCGATGACGAATATGCCGACAACTATCAGGCGGCGCGGCAGGAAATGCAGGACGATAAAAAATGCACGCTGCTGATTTGCTATTACCGCAAAAACGGAAACGTTTATTTTGACCGCGGAACACGTGGCGTTATGATCACGAGCGGGCGGAGCCTGACCCCGCAACTGCCGCAAGAGGAAAGCGCGCCGGAGGTTGAAGCCGCTGAACCGGATGGCTTTGAAACCGTTGAAAAGATTCAGCCAACCATCACGCTGTACCCGATTGTGATTATGATCTGGCGGAGCCGCAAGCGCTGCGCTTTTGGAATTGGAGAAGTGGAAGACATTATTCCGGCACAGAAGGCGATTAACTGGCTTCATGCGATGAATCAGCTTGCAGTGCAGGACATGGCGTGGCCGAAAATTAAGGCAAAGGAAGGCGCGTTGCAACAGCCGATAACCAATGAGCCAGGAGAAATTATCATAGACCATTCCCCGTCGGGGGATGGGATCAGCTATATGGATCCACCGACGTTTTCTAATTTCGTCGTGTCGCTGATTGACAAGATAACCGAGATGTCGCGCATGGTTTCGGGCGTTTCGGAGGTGGCAAGCGGCGAGCCGTTCACGGCTACGATGGCGGCCAGTGCTATTATCGCGTTGCAGAATCAGGCCAAGCAGCCCATAGAAAAGATTCAGCGGCGCTTTTATCGCTGCTGTGAGGAAATAGGGCGGATATGGGAGCAGTTTTTTAAAACCTATTATTCGTTGCCAAGGCCAATGCGCGCGAAAGACGAAACCGGCGGTGAGGTATTTGACCAATTCACCGGGACAGACTATGCCGACATTGACTTTGCACTTGATGTGGATGTTGGGGCTGGTTCGGAATATTCCGAAAGTCTGGCACAGGCGACGCTTGATAAGCTTTTTGATGGCGGAAACATAGACCTTGACACTTACATAGAACTGGCGCCTAAGAATGTCATGCCGTTTAAAGAGACGCTGAAGCGGTTGCGGGAACAGGCGGTGTTAAAAGCGATGCAGGCCGGGACGGTGCCCGTGGAGCAGCAGGTAGCGGAACCGGTGCAAAGCGCAGCACCGAGCGGGCGGGCACCGCTGGGGATTCCGCTGCCGCAGATACCGCAGACGGGAGGTGTAATGCTATGAAATGCCCATATTGCGAAATTGAAGGTGTGATATCCGGTGTAAAAACGCAGGTTGAGGGGGACAGCAGCCCGGAAACTCAAACACAGGTTTTTACGGTGCAGGATATCACCTGCCGAAACCCTCAATGCAGCCATTTTGAACAGAAAGTGGCGGAGGTAAAGCACCAAATTTTTTAACACAATGCGGGATGTGCCCGCTGTGGATAGAGGCTGAAAAACGGGTGGCGACCGAACCTCGCCCAAAAACGCCAAAGGAGTCATTGAAATGGATGGATTTATGGCTGATAATGCCGCAACGGAAGAAATTATGGATGCCACCGCCGACTTAAATGCCGAGGTGCAGGATACACTGCCGGGAGAGGCCGACGCGACGGGTAAAAATGATGGACCTGCTGCGGATGACGGTGCCGCCGCCGTCGAAGTGGGCGATACCAGGGAAATGACGCGTAGTTTTTCTAAGCGCCTGAATGAAATGATCTCACAGAAAGAGCGGGAAATCTTTGAAGGCCTTGGACTCAAAAACGAGTTTACGGGAGAGGTGATTCAGAGCCAGCAGGATTATAGCCGTTATCTGAGTATGCAGCAGGCATCTAAGAGCGGGCAAGACCCTGTTATGGCAGAACGCATGGGCGCCATGGAAAGCGAGCTTTCGCGTTATCGTATCGCCGAGCAGGATAAGGCGCTTGCAAAGGACCCGGAACGCGGAGAGGCTTACAAGGCGTTGCGCAATGACGTGATGGAGCTTGTGGATTATTGCCACAAAAACGGGAATCCGGATGTTGACGTTGAAAGCGCGTTTGGCGTTGTGTTGCGTCAGAACCTTGGAAAGCTTATGAACACGACCAAAGCAAAAACACAGCAGCAGGCGGTAAGGCAGATGACCGCCAACGCTGCGGCCAGCCCCGGCGCGCTGGGCACTGGGGAAACACCAAAGCCAACAAGCTATGCCAGCATGAGCGACGCGGATTTTGAAAAGCAGCTACAGCTGGCACTGGACGGAAAGCTTAAAAAGAGCTGACCTAACTTGATAAGGAGGAAAACATGAATACTTTAGGAACCTTGACCGCAGAAAACAAAGAGTTTTATGAAAGAGCACTTTTGAAGCGCCTGACCCCCAATTTGGTATTTACCAAGTACGGCCAGAAAAAAAGTGCGCCCAAAAATGAAGGCGACACCGTCAATTTCCGTCGCTTTAACTCGCTGCCGATTTCGACCACTCCGTTGCAGGAAGGGGTGACCCCCACCGGCGATGACATTACCGTCACCACGGTAAAGGCAACTGTAACGCAATTTGGCCGCTTTGCAACCATCACCGACAAACTGGACCTGATGGGCATTGACCCGGTTGTTACGGAAACGGTGCAGGTACAGGGCGAGCAGGCGGGAATGACCATTGACACTGTTTCACGAAATGAAATTGTTAACGGAACCAATGTGCAGTACTCCGGCGGCAGAGCCAATACCGACGCATTGACCGCCGCCGACGTGCTGACAAGCACCGACGTAAAAAAGGCGGTGCGAACGTTGAGAAAGGCCAACGCGAAGCCCAAGGAGGGGAAATTCTTCATCGGTGTTGTCGACCCTGATGTGGCGTATGACCTCATGAGTGACCCGCTGTGGCAGGACGTAAGCAAATATAACGGCGGTACTGCCATTATGGAAGGTGAGATCGGAAAGCTGCACGGTGTGCGCTTTATCGAAACCACCAACACCAATACCCATGAGAACGCCGGCGGTGTGATGGTGCATGACACGATGATTATTGGCGCGGATGCCTACGGAATTGTGGACATCAGCGGCAGTTCCAAGCCGGAGGTTATCGTGAAGCCGCTGGGCTCCGGTGATGACCCGCTGAATCAGCGTTCCACCTGCGGCTGGAAATGCCTGTTCACTGCAAAGCGTTTGCAGGAACTGGCCATGGTGCGCATTGAGAGTGCCGTAAGTGCCTGATAGGCTTTACACAACGGGGGAGGTTATAAACTCCCCCTGACATTTTAAAACGGAGGAAAATAGTATGTCTAAAACTAAGACCGATGAAGTCATGAACGCATCCATTGAGGAAAAGAAAGAAATGACCGATGCTGAAATGGATGCGGTTGCAAAGTCGACCGGCAGCATCCTTTCCGGGGAACCTAAAGTGAAGATTAAAATTCCGAGGGACCCGTTGAATAAGGACAACACCGCCGTGCCTGTTGGCATTAATGGGTACTTCTATAACATCCGGCGCGGAGAGACGGTGGAAGTGCCTGAAAGCGTTGCAAACCTGCTGGAACGCGGCGGATATATCTGATAAGGAGCGTTGACCATGACAAAGGGAGAATTGCGGGACAGATATTTAAGATATTTGGGTGAGGCCACGATTAACGGTTCTCCCAAAGTCAACAAGGATTTGGCGGACCAGTTTAATTATATTCTGCCGGGTGCGCTTAAAAACGTTGCAGCGGCTTTTCCTGTTTACGCGGTGGCCGCTGCAACGGACAGTTTCACCCCGCCGGAAGACTTCTGGACGCTGGAAAGCCTGACCGATGCAGACGGGATGGCTGTTGATTACCGTGTGAGCCCTGCCGGGACGTACATTTTTGACGGCCGCGCTGATGTAAAGTATCGCGTATTGCCGCAAATTTCGTCCACTGCGCCGGATGATACCGCCGTGATGGTTTATCCGCCTGCGGCTGACCTTGTGGCGATTCAATGCGCCATGACGGCTGCGATAAGTTTTGCAGAGCAAAGTTATAAAGTGGCGTATCTTTCAAGCCTTTATAACACCATGGCGGCACAGCTCACTATTTCGGACCATCCGAGATATGAAAGGGTGTACGCAATATGACTTATCCTTTTTCATTTGGAAATACGGCCAGGCCAAAAACAACCGTCGCTTCAATCGAAAATTTTAGGGGCGACGATTTAAGGAATACGGCGGCAACCGTTGACAAAACCAGAAGCCCCGAAAGCCTGAACATGATCCGGGATGAAATTGGGCAGGTAAGAAAGCGCATGGGGTATTATCTGGTAAAGTCTTATTCTGGCCAGATAAACGGCGCCCATAAATTCAACGATGACCTTTTGATTCATGCCGGGGATAAGCTTTATAAGGGTGATACCGTTATTGGGACACTGGACAATGCCAGGTCGCAAAGCTGGCTTCTGAATGGCAAGCTGTACCTGCTGGATGGGGCCAAATTCCGCATTTATGATGGTGAGACGCTCTCAGACGTAGCGGGACACGGCTATATACCCACCACGATTATTTCGCGCAACCCGGACGGGAGCGGCGGAAGCGCGTATGAAGAAATAAACCTTTTGGAACCGGGGTTTACAAATTCGTTCTATTTATCTGAGGCTGCGACGGTGTTTCAACTGACTGATGACAGTTTGGACAGCAAAACGGTTACAGCTAAGATTATGAATTCATCCGGCACATGGGTGGACAAAACCGAGGGCACACACTTTTCCGTGAACCGAACAACGGGCGTTGTGACCTTTTCAAGCTCCGTTCCCGCTTCACCGCTGGACGGTGAGGACAATGTAAAAATAACGGCCTACAAGACGCGCACCGGATACGCGGATAAGATTAATAAGTGCACCATCTCCACGCTTTTCGGCGTTAATGGTGCGGCCGACAGGTTGTTTTTGGCCGGACACCCGGATTATCCAAACCAGGACCGGTACAGCCAGATGAATGATCCCACCTATTTTGGGGATCTTTCTTATTCGGTTTTAGGGCAGGACAATTCCGCTATTATGGGTTACTCCATTATTGCGGACCGTCTGGCAGCCCACAAGGATGACAGTGAGGACGGCAGAAATGTTATCTTGCGGTCCGGGCTGCTGACCGCCGATGGAGAAGCAACGTTTCCCATTGTTTCATCTTTACAGGGGGAAGGCTGCAACTGCAAACAGGGGTGCGCTTATTTGGGACGTGAGCCGCTTTTTGTGACGCGAAACGGCATCTATGCCATAACGGCGGAAGATATCACCGGAGAAAAATACAGCCAGAACCGCAGCGGTTTTCTGAATTCCAAAATGATTAATGAAAATCTTGCGGACGCGGTGTGCTGTGTGTTCAATGACTTCTATTTTCTGGCCGTTCCGAGCGGGCGCGTTTATGTGTTGGACAGTCTGCAAAAGACCTACAGCAAGAACGAGCCTTACAGCACATTCCAATATGAAGGCTATGTGCTGGATAACATCAATGCCCGCGTTATGTGGGCGGATGATGCGACGCTTTATTTTGGGGACAGCGCGGGCAGCGTATGGGCCTTTTATAAAGATAAAAGTGACCCGAATTCCTTCAATGACAACGGCATGGCTATTAAGGCTTATTGGGATACGCCTTATTTTTCTGGAAAGGTCATTCACAATAAGAAAAAATTCACTTACATAAGCCTGACGCTGGCGCCGGCGCCACAGACTGGCGTTAGGGTATACGGGAAAGTAAAAGGCCTTTGGAAAGTGCTTTTTGAGGATTTTGTCACGGCGCGTTACTTTGATTTTAAGTATCTGGATTTTTCAAAATTTACGTTTTCGACCGATGCAAGCCCAATAAACATAAAAAAAGAACTGGACGTTCAATTTGTTGACAAGCTGATGTTCCGGCTTGAAAACGACGCGCTTAACGAGCCGTTTGGAATCTATGACTTATCGGTTGAATTTATGGAAGGGGGCCATTTTTAGTGGCGATAGATGATCTGAAGTTTTTAGAATCGGAATTTGCAGGACAGGACATTGTCAGTTTGTCGGATAGGCCGGGAGATGATGGCTTAACACCGGAGCAGCTTAAAGCGCGCTTTGATAATATTGCTAAAATGATGATTGCGCTTAGAAATTTCAACTTGCTTATTGATGCATTGACAGCGCTGGGCATCGAGGAAATGGTTAAAAGCCAGGACATCCGCGCCTTGCGTATCAATGCGGACGGCCAGCTTGAAACTTATGACGGAACATCGTGGAGCCTGACCACATCGGGCGGGCACATGATTCTGGACCAGAGCGGGAACGCACTGCCGCAGCGTGCCCGGTTAAAGTTTACGAACAGCGTGGTGCAGGATTTGAACGGCGTTACCGTTGTTAATGGCATTAAAGGCGACAAGGGCGATACCGGCGCAACCGGGCCGAAAGGAGATAAGGGCGACAAAGGCGACAAAGGCGACCGGGGTTTCGTCGCTGTTCCTTCTATCAGCGCGGACGGCGTTTTAAGCTGGATTCTGTCAGACGGCGGCACGTTGCCCGCAGACAGAAACATCCGGGGCCCGCAGGGCGTTCAGGGCGTTCAGGGCGTTCAAGGCCCACAGGGCCCCGCCGGCGCGACGGGCGCCACGGGTGCAACTGGGCCGACAGGTTTAACCGGTGCAACCGGCCCGAAGGGGGACACTGGAAATACCGGGCCACAGGGACCGATTGGGCTAACCGGTTCTCAGGGCCCTAAAGGTGACACGGGAGACACCGGCCCGCAGGGGCCGCAGGGCATTCAGGGGCCGACCGGTTTGCAGGGCATTCAGGGGCCGAAAGGTGATACCGGGGAACAGGGATTGACCGGCCCACAGGGGCCACAGGGTATTCAGGGGCCTATTGGCCCACAGGGATTGCAGGGCCCGCAGGGGGAAACCGGATCGGTAGGCCCGCAGGGTGCGCAGGGCCCCGCCGGCGCAACGGGCGCAACCGGGCAGCGCGGGCCAAAGGGCGATGACGGTACGTCGTTCACGGTGCTGGGGCTGTTTGCAACTGAAGCCATATTGCGTGCCAACCATCCTACCGGGACGGCGGGCGACGCCTGGGCGGTTGGAACGGAAACGGATAACACGATCTTTAACTGGGACACGACGCTGCTTGACTGGGTGGATATCGGACCGTTGCAGGGCCCACCCGGCCCGCAGGGTGAACATGGCCCAGTAGGCCCGCAGGGCCCGCAAGGAGAGGTTGGCCCGCAAGGACCCCAAGGGATTCAGGGCATTCAGGGGCCACAGGGAGAACAAGGCCCGCAGGGATTGCAGGGGCCGCAGGGTGACACCGGGCCGGAAGGGCCACAGGGGCCCATAGGCTTGACCGGCCCGCAGGGCAAACAGGGGCCACAGGGAGAACAAGGCCCACAAGGCCCCATAGGCTTGACCGGCTCACAGGGGCCCAAGGGCGACACTGGGACACAAGGAGAACAGGGACCGATTGGCCTAACCGGCCCTGCTGGCCCACAGGGAGACACCGGCCCGCAGGGCATTCAGGGGCCGAAAGGTGACACCGGCGCACAGGGTCCGCAGGGCATTCAAGGCGTTCAAGGCGAGCAAGGCATACAGGGCCCGCAGGGAGAGCAGGGGCCACAGGGAAACCCAACGACGGTCAACGGCAAGAGTGGGGACAATATAACGCTCACCGCATCGGATGTTGACGCTATACCTTTGGTAACTAGTGCGGTGGATGGGAACATTCCGATTTTAAATAATATTGGTGAATTGAATGACAGCGGCATTAAAGCGCCACTGTCAAGCGACATTACCATATATGTAGCAACCACGGGCAGCGACAGCACAGGCGATGGAACTGCGGAAAATCCGTATAAAACCGTAAACTATGCCTTATCGACACTGCCGCCTTTAAATCGACATCTTGCAAGAATGTCCATTGCTGAGGGAAATTATCCTGAAATTTGGTCGTTTAATCATTTGGCGGATGGCAGAATAAACATAGAAATTTCGGGTAACGTTTCCTGCTATGGAATTTTTAATTTTGCATCGAACATCACTATTATGGAAACGGGTTATACGCTGACGATTAATATGCAAGCGGGGCAATCTGAAGGAATAAACAACCATTATTGCGCTTTGCTTGAAATTCAAACGTCTATAGTAATTAATAGCGCAGAAAATGGAACAGGAGTAGGCGTGCTTAACCGGTATCATGGTAGAGTTGCACACGCAAGCGGGAATTTGACTGTGAACAATACGGACACTGCTATTTATACACGTCATGCGGGTATAACGTACATCAATAATCTAATTGTAAACTCCGCGCGATATGCCATGAACGCCAGGTATGGCGGAATATTAACGTACAGTTCGTTCGCCCCAACTAATGTGGCAACAAACTTTTATACCAATAATAGTGGACGCATTTATACCGGTGCACAGGAGTCCGTACCTAGTTATTAAGGAGGAGAGCTATGATTGTTACAGCGTACAATGAGCAGATACAATGCACTAAAGCAATTAAAGGCGATGATTACATACGCCTGCTTGATGCACAGGGAAATTGCATAGCGTCATTCGATGGCATATCGGACTTTTGGGGCTACAGTGTAAACGGTGGCGAATGGGACGGCCCTGAGCCCACCGTGGAGCAGCAACTGAACGCGTTGAAATCGCTTGTAGCGGGGCCGGAACCGGTCACGCTGGCCGATTACAAGACCGCCAAGGTCGCTACCAGCAAAGCACATCTTGCGGATTATCTGGCAGCCCACCCGCTTACATACGCGGACGGCAAGCAGTACAGTGTCACCGCAGAAAAGCAAAGCCTGCTGACTTCGGCGCTGGCGCGGCATCAGATTGCGACCGCCGCCGGGGTGCAGACCGCGCTAAAGTGGAACGCCACCGGCGAGGAATGCACCGAGTGGGCTTATGCCGATCTTGCGGCGCTGGCGCTGGCCATCGCGGCTTATGTGGAGCCGCTTGTGGCGCAGCAGCAGGCCGTTGAAGTGGCGATTAACGCCTGCACCACCATCGACGCGGTCAAGGCGATCACCATCGCCTACGGCGCATGAAGCGGGTAAGCGCCCTGTTTTTAGCAGGCGGGGCGCTGTACTTCGTCTTTGAACTGTTCTGGCGGGGCTTCTCGCATTGGACGATGTTTGCGCTGGGCGGACTGTGCTTTGTCCTCGTCGGCGGCCTTAACAACTACCTATCGTGGGAGATGCCGCTACTGCATCAAATGCTGATCGGCGGGCTGATCATCACGGTTGGCGAGCTGCTGACCGGCTGCGTGATCAATCTCTGGCTGGGCTGGCATGTGTGGGATTATTCCGCGCTGCCGGGCAACCTGTGGGGGCAAATCTGCCCGCAGTACAGCCTGCTGTGGGTGTTGCTCTCCGGGCCGGTGATCATCCTCGACGATATCCTGCGCTGGCGCTGGTACGGCGAGAAAATGCCGTCTTATAAGCTATTGTAAAAATGCAGCCTTATGGCTGCCGACAAGAAAGGAAATGACATATGAAAATGAACGACATCAAGGGAATATTTGTTGCAATCTTTACCGTGGCCAATGCATTGCTTGGGACGCTGGCGCCGCTGATCTATCTGTTGCTGGTCCTGATGATTACCGACTATATCACTGGCGTTAACGCCGCGCCGTACCGGGGCGAGGCGCGCAGCAGTGACAAAGGGCTGCGGGGCATTAAAAAGAAGTTTAGCATGCTGGTTATGGTCGGCCTTGGCATGGCGCTGGACTGGCTGCTGTTTTATGTCGCCGGGACAGTTGGAATTGTTTCGCCTGTAAAGTGCCTGTTTGCGGCGCTGATAGCCGTCTGGCTGATTGCGAATGAAATTATAAGCATCCTTGAAAATATCGGCGATATTGGCGTTGAATCGCCCGCGTTCCTGCTGCCGATGGTTAAATGGGTCAAGCAGCAGGCCGAGGAAAAGGGCAAGTCAAACACGGGGGTATAGGGCATGAAAGGCATTGATGTTTCACATTATCAGGGTGTGATTAACTGGGCGAAGGTTAAAGCCGCCGGTTATGAGTTCGGAATGATAAAGGCAACTTTTGGATGGGACAATGACGCGCAGATCGACCCGAAGATGGCGGCCAACATCGCCGGGTGTGAAGCCGCGGGGTTGCCTTATGGATTTTATCATTATTCCTATGCCGAAAGCCCGGAGGACGCCGTAAAAGAGGCTGAATTCTTCTTGCGGCATATTGCACCGTACAAGCCCACCATGCCGGTGGCGTTTGACTTCGAGGAACCTTTCCAGATCGGCGGCACGAAAAACGGGGTTACATATCCGGGCTACAGTCTGGAGAAGCAGCTTTGCATCATCGAGGCATTTTTGGGCGTCATTGAAAAGGCCGGTTACTTCGGCATGATCTACATGAGCGCCTATTATCTGCAAAAGATATACAACTACGCACCGGCCAGAGTGGCCAAGTTTGCGGCATGGGTCGCGCAGTATGCGAGCGCCTGCACCTATACCGGAAAGGTCGGCATATGGCAGCATGGCGTGATGGGCTTCAAAGGCGTGAAAGGCAAAGACTTCACGATTGACGGCGTTGTGCCGGGCTTGTGTGAGAACTGCGACGTGAATGTCGGCTATTTGGATTACCCCAGCATCATCAAGGGCGCGGGCCTGAACGGCTGGGGTAAGGCAGCAGAACCCAAGGAAGAGCCGGACTATAAGGCGCTTTATGAAACCGAAAGGGCCGAGCGGGAAAGGCTGCAAAGCGCCTATGAGGACGCCAACGCCAAGCTTGAGAAAATCTATCAGTTGACAAAACCGGCCTAAAATCCACTTATAGTTGCGTCAACGTTATATCAAAAGTAAAGGAGCGGTAGCAAATGGCAAGAAGACCAATTGACTATTCGGGTTTGAACGGTGGAAACTCCAACAGTGGATCTTCATCGAGCGGGGGCACGTCATCAAAAAGCAGCGCAGGAAACCCCACGGGCACCTATACGCAGGGGGATAAATATGTTGGAGGCAATACCTTTAAAAGTTCATCCGGCAATTTGTATGATGTTAGCGGTTTATTCACATCGCCTTCTGGTAAGCAATCGGAGATTTCTAACGGGCAGGTCACCACGACAAGCTCTAAAAATGCCGGGGGCTTAATGGAACAGAACGCATATCTTGCCAAGTTGCAGGCTTCGGCAGATGCCGCCGCAAGGGCCAGAGAAGCCAAAACGGCACAGGCTGTTTCTGCTTTGGAAGGAAACCGCAGCACCATTGAGAAAAACGCCGAGGAGGCGGCGAGACAGGTATATATTTCGAAGATGCAGACACAGAAAAATCTGGCCCAGCAGCTTAAAGCGAACGGTTATTCCGGTGGGTTGAGCGACACCGCGGTGCTGCGAATGAACACAGATTTTGCCAACAGTAAAGACAAGGTTATGCAGCAGAAAATGGCTGCGCTCAACGACCTCAACAGCCAAGTGGCCCAGGTTAAGGCAAGCGGGGATATCTCGGCCGCACAGTCTGAAAGCGAGTGGCAGCAGAAGATGGCCGAATTGCAGTACAACCTGCAAAGAGAAGCCGCAGCGCAGCAGGCGACAACCGCGCGGACGCAGGCAACGGGCGGAGCCACCGCTACCACCAACAAGCCCAGACTGACCTATGCGCAGGCGTTAGAGCAGATTAATGCGGGGAATGGTTCTGACATTGTGCTGGAAGCGGCGGATTATTACGGACTTACGCCTAGTATAAGTAATCAGAACAGCCCAGCGATTGCAACCAACACGGCTGGAACAGGCTGGGTTGCTGTCAACGGTATTGGCAGGATTACAAGATCAGAGCTCGCAAATTATATTCAGAGTGGACAGGTTGTTGGTATTAGAAATGCCGATGGAAGCATCACTTACAGAGTGGTTTAGGAGGGATGGCCGGTGAGCGGAGTTGTACTTTCAAAAGAGGAGGCATTGAAATCTCTTGGAATTACAGGAGGACAGGTTCTTCCAAAGGATGAGGCCCTGAAAACGCTGGGCGTTTCAGAAGGGCAGGTTTTGACAAAAGAGCAGGCTTTAAAATCATTGGATACTGTAAATTGGGCGGCGGATGAACAAAAGACCGCCGCCAATTTGCAAAATATTGCGGATATCAGAAGACAGGCCACAATATCACCTGAATTTTATCAGGTGCAAAACAAAGCGGAAAATACCACTGGTGTGCAAGGCTTTACCAACAGAATAAAGGACGCCTATGCAGACGCCAAGACGCAAAACACAGCCGCTTTCCAAAACACTGCGCTGGGGGCGCAATATAACTTATCCGATCAGAATGGCGGATATGATGACCTTATAGCCGAATTATCACAGGTGAAGGGCTACATATCCCCTGACCAGTTAAAGCGCGTGAATAGCGCTGTTTCCGCGCTGCGGTATCAGCTTGAAAGCGGTTACGCGGGTCCGGACTATGAGCAGAAACGCAAGACATTGCAGGTGCTGGAACAGGTTCCGAAGCAGCAGGAAGGCAGCGGCATTTTAAACACGCTTTACAATGTTGGGCAGGGTGTATCTTCCGGCGTGAAGGGCATTGCAAACAGCATCGGCGGCGCTATCCCTACGGTTGTTAAAACCAGCGCCGCACAGGCCAAGGTTAACACAGACGAATACAGCCGGTTGCGGGAACGCCTTCGCGCTGCCGAACAGTACCTGAAGGACAGGCAGTATTATGAAGCCAACGGCCTGACGGTGCAAAGCCCGTGGAACAATGCGCAGGTGCTGGACGATGTTCAGAACATCGACGCTTTGCGCGAAAAGGTAAACAGCATGAGCGCGCCGGCGGTTGAGCCCAACGAAAGAACGCTTGCAGCAGAGCAGTATAACACGGCCATGACGCATGGCGTCACCGAACCGGCAGCGAAATTCGGTGCTGAAGCGGCCTATTCAGCGGCCAATATGGGCGCCAGTTTTGCCATTGCCGGAGGAAACCCAACAATTGCATTGGGTTTAATGGGCACACAGTCGGCAGCTTCGGAAATGGCTAAATTGAAGCAGCAGGGCGCCACGCTGGAACAGCAGACACGCGGCGGCATTGTGGCCGGTGCGCTTGAAGTTATGACCGAAAAGCTGCCGTTTGATAACTTTGTTGAAGCGTGGAAGGTTGGCGGAAAGAACGCGGCGGAGCGCTTAGTCAAAGGCGCATTAAAGGCGGCGCTGCCTGAAGCTGGCGAGGAATTTTCAAACACGGTGCTTGGAAACATGGCTTCATCCCTGAACATGGGCACCCCGCAGGACTTGCAGAGCGCGCAATGGTGGAAGGACACATTGGGAGAAGCGGTCTATTCCGCCGCACAGGGTGCCGTATCGGGTGCGCTGATGGGTACACCCGCCGCTTTTAATGGAAATAACACCAGCCAGCAGGTGAACCAAGTGCAGACCGCCCCTGCTGAAAGCGTAAACAAACCCACGCTGTCATCCAGCAACCCAATGGTGCAGCATCTTCTGGACATGCGGGATAAAAATGCCCAACAGGAAAACCGGAAGAACAGTTTAAACCAGAATGAAGCGAGCGGGCAGATTAGCCGCCGGGTGCAGCGCGCCATGGACGCCACGGGAAAGAAACTGGGCGTTAGCATTGTGATGGATGAAACGCTTCACGGTGACAATGGGCACTATGACCCCAAGACAAAGAGCATTCATATTGCCATGGATGCGGCGGACCCGTTGCGGGTGGTGTTTACGCATGAAGTGACACACCGGCTGAAAGAGACTTCACCGCAGTTATACGGCGAATTTAAGGACGCCGCATTTAAGATTATGCAGGAAGCCGGGACACTGGACACAGTGCGGGCTGCTGTGAGTGAAGCTTACAGTGATCCGGCTGTGCTGGATGATGAAGTTATCGCGCACTTTACTCGCCGAATGACCGAGGATATAGGCGAGTTTGAAAAGCTGGTTGGCGTTAATCGTAACCTGGCACAGAAGATTTTTGACATGCTGGATGATCTCATTCGCAAAGCAAAGGTCAGTTGGAACGGGCTGGGCGTTTCTTCTCAGAATGATGACAGTCTTTTTGGAAATTTGAGCCCCGAACAGCTTGAGGCTGTGCGTGATCGCTGGCGGGCAGCGTTTGGAGCTGCGGATGCAAACGCCCAGGGAAGCGGCACAGTCAGCGAAATGGTGCGAATGGATGCGGCAGGCAACCCGTATGTTGAAATATCGGATAACATTCTTAATGGCGTTTCACAGACAGAAATAGCTAAAACGGTTAATCAATATTTGCAAACGCATGATATTGATATCAGTGGAAGGACCGTGGCTGTTAATGCCGCCACCAGAAATGAATATCACAATTCCGGTTATACAGGCAATATCAAGGCCAACGAACCGCAGAAGTACATGGACAAAATGCGTGCAGCCAAGGAAATTGACGAAATTGTACAGACGTCTGAAAATGCCGTTGATGAAGCGCCAAAGCATCCGCGCCGTGACAATTTTAAAAGTTTTAAACGCAGCAAAGTGACATTACAGATAGGCCAAAACGAATACGACGCTGATGTTGTAGTAGGTGTTACTTCTTCCGGAAAAGAAGTTCTTTATGATGTGGTCAATATGACGCCTACAACAATAAAGAAACCATCCCAACAGATTCTAATGCCGCAAAAAGCGACTTCGAGCCCTGATATTGGAATGGTTTCTAACACCAATATACCACAAGAGGGCAATGGCGTCAATGATCATTATATGCAGCAGAATGCCAAAAATTCAAAGGAAAAGCATAGTAAAAATCTTGATTCAAAGAAGTATTCCGACATGCAGCATGCCGGCGTTGATATGAAGGCGGTGCTGCGTGAAAATGACACCCTGCGAAAGATGAACGAGGCTTTAAAAGCGCAGTTTGAACTGACGGCTCCCGGAACGCACGACAGGGGCAGCATTAAGGGAATAGCCCGCAGCCTCTTGAAAAACTGGGCGGGCACCATGGACACCGACACGCTGACGGACCGGTTGCAAAGCCTTTATGACGGCGTGGCACAGGGCAAAATGAAGTGGGACAGCCTGAGAAGTGAGGCGGACAGTCTGGCGCGGGAGCTGCTTGAAAATGCCGAGGTTAAAACTAACAGCACTGGATACGGCGACACAGAAGTGGCCGACATAAGAGCCAGCCTCCGTAATGTGAAAAAGACAATATCAGAGACGGACAGAGCCGACCTTGGAGAGCCTTACAGCGATTTCAGGCGCCGAAACTTTGGCAGAATTGGCCTTGTTAATGAAGGTGGATTGCCGGTTGATGTGGCTTATAGCGAACTAAGCGGCATGTACCCGGATTTGTTCCCGGAGAATATCACTCACCCGGCGGATCAGCTAAAGCGGATGGAGGAAGTTTCTCACTCTCTGGACTGGAAGAATGAAAACCCGTACCAGTATGACATGAGCAGCTTTTCGCAGCAACTTGGCGACGAAATTATTGATAGCTTTTGGAATGCCAAAGAGCGGCGGACATTTGCCGACAAGATGAATAAAACCGCGCAGCTGAAGCAGGCGGAGCTTTCAAACCGAATTGAAAACCTGAAGGGAAAACTGGTACAGACCAAACAGGAGGCCCAACGCCGCGTAGAACGCATTCAGGCAAACCAACGTACCATGAAGCAAAATGAGACCACCAGAAGGACACAGAGCCAGACCCGACAGCAACTTTTGAACGCGGCCCGTCGCTTTGAAAAGTTGCTTGGCAAGACCACGCCCGACATGAAAAAGCGGATTACCGAAACGTCGGAATTTTCGGAGTACATGAATATCATCAAAGATATTGATACCCAGGGCGTGAGCATCCTTAAAAACGGCTATATGACTAAGGACGGCAGGCTTGTGAGAGGCGAGGCCGATTTAAGGGCGTTGAGGGAGGCTTATAATGATGCCGTTAAAGAAAACCCGGATTTTCTGCGCAACCCGGAAGTGGAAAAGGACATTCTGCGCCTGGACAAAAAGCAGATAGCCGACATGAGCATTGAAGACGTCGAGACACTCATTAATGTTATTCAGGCCGCCACACATGAAATTCAGAATGCTAACGAGCTTATTGACACTGAAAGGCGCATAGAGGTGTATCGGGCACGTAAGCAGATGATTGAAGAATTAGAATCGGCAAAGAAAAAACGCAGCACATCCGGGCTGAAAAAAGGAATTGAAACGCTTTATAATGTTAACAGCCTTCGGCCTAAAACATTTTTTGAACGCATATCGGGTTTTAAAGATGACGGTATAACAATGCGCCTCTATAATTCAATGGAGGACGGGCAAACAAAAATGCTGGACTTTCAGCGTAAGGCTTTAAAACCGTTTGATGACTTTTCCAAACAACACAGCACTGAGATGCGTAAATGGACCGGCGAGGATGCAGAGGTTATTGACACCCTGATAAGGACACCGAAAGGCCAAAAGGTGGAGATAACCCCCATGATGCGCATAGCACTGGCACTGCATGCAACCAATGACCAGAACCTTGCGCATATTAAAGACGGCGGTTTGACAATACCAGACATTGCCCTTTTGAAAAAAGGCAAGATTGAGGAAGCCTATGCAAACAGCGTAACGGTGAAGTTGGAGCCTTCGCAGGTGCGGACCATTGCGGCCGGCATGAGCCAGAGTGAGCGGGCATTTTTTAAGCTGGCGCGGGCGTATTTCAACGAGACTTCCAAACAGGCGTTGAATGAAACGTCGGTCAAACTGCTGGGTTATGAAATTGCCAAGGTGGACAACTATTTTCCGATAAAAACGGATAAGAATTTTGGATATAGCAACTTTGAAAGCCTTGTCAAGGACGGCACGATTGAGGGCATGGGCATGCTCAAAGCGCGAACCGACGCCAGAACCCCCATTATGATGATTCCGGCGGATGCCGCTATTACCCAGCAGATTGCCGACACGTCAAAATATGTTGGCATGGCCATACCGCTGCGAAACTTCACCAAGGTTTGGAGCGGCGGCCTGATGGGGTATGAAAACAGTGTTCAAAAGCAGCTGCAAAACTCTATAGGGCCGGAGGGAATAAAATATATTGAAAAATTAATGAAGGATATTCAGTCGCCCAAAAGAAGCAGTGATTTTACCGCAGGGCTGCGAGGCAACTTTGCCGCTGCGGTGTTAAACGCTAATCCTTCAGTCGCGCTGAGTCAGGCGGCATCTTACCCAACAGCAGCCGCAGAATTAGGGTATAAGGCGCTGGCGGAGGGGCTTGTTAATGGCAAGGTTGACACCGACATTATTGCAAAATATACGCCGCTGCTTTGGTATCGCTCACTGGGTTATATGAATGCTGATTTAGCAGACATGAAAAAGGCGAACAGACTGGCGCAGAAACTGCCGGGTACTAAATGGATTCAGGGAGCCGATCTATTCACAGTGGGGCGCCTTTGGAAAGCTTCTGAGGCATGGACAAAAAACAATACCGATCTGAAACCCGGCACTGATGAATTTTATCAGAAGGTGGCGGAAAAGTTTAACCGGGTTGTGTACGATACCCAGCCGAACTACACCACCTTGCAGCGGCCCGATTTGCTGAGAAGCGACAGCGAACTTGCAAAATCTGTTATGATGTTCTCAACACAGCGCATGCAGAACTATAACATGATGTATGAAGCCACGCAGCGGTTGCAGACTGCCAAGGAAGCCTATGACAATAACAAGACCGCCGCAAATAAAAAGGCTTTGGCAGAGGCTAAAAAGGGCATGGCGAGCAATGCTGCCGCGCTGCTGGTTGCCAATGCTGTTTATACGGCGATGAAGGCCGCTGTTGCCGGGCTGGTTGACCGTGATAAGGATTACCAGACCGAGACGGGCGGGCACACCGCGCAGAGCATTGTAAGTGGGTATTTTAGCAACTATGCCAAGAACATGAGCGGCAGCATTGCCTTCGGCACCGAACTAATGGAAGCGGCCGAGGCCGTTTTGACAGATGGAAACATGTATGATGTGGAAGTGCCGCAGATAGCGCTGATAAGTGATCTGGTGGGCGGCGGCGCCAAGCTGGCAAACAACATCAAATCCATGGTAGAGGAAATGGCCGACACCAATTCAACCATCTGGCAGTATATGAGCAAGTACCCGGACAAGATACTGGGGAACACAAGGCGCTTTGCATTATCTCTTTCAAAGGTGACGGGCCTGCCAGTGGAGAACTGGGAGAAGTACATGACTGGCATACTTGGGCAGATTCATCCAGCAATTAAGGCGCGCTATGACAATGCCTTTAAGCGCAAGACATCCACCGATATTTCCGCTGCAAAAGACAGCCGCAAGTACAGAGCCACGTTTGACACTGTGCTTGAAAACAACCTCGGTGAGGTCAGCCAAGAACTGAGCGACGAACTTTTTAGCCTTTATGGCGAGACTGGCAAACAGGCTATTCCTGCCGCGCTGCCTAAAACTGTTGCAGGCGCTGAAATTACCCCAAAGCAGTATTCAGCGGCCAACAGCGAGTATGAAAAGCTGGCCAAGGAGGCGATGACCGCGCTAATAGCCAGCCGTATGTATGACCGGAAAAATGCCGAAGCAAAGGCAAAGCTTGTTGCTATGGCGAGTGATGTTGCAAAGGACATGGCCATAAAAAAGGCGGCGGGGACGGATAATCTTTCTAAATGGGAGAGTGCCGCGGCTGACTATGGCGACAGCAAAATACTGGCTGCATTTGTAATGGCACAGTTCGCCTATGAAAATGAGACACCCGCCGACAAAAAGAACGGCAAGACAGTGAACGGCAGCAAGAAAGAGAAATTTGAAAAGTACCTCAAGCAGCTTGACCTGACCACAAGGCAACGGGAATACATATTCAATTATTATTATCCAAAAGGGTAGTCAAGTTAGAAAAAACGTGATATGATCAAGAAAAATAGCGCCGCCCATTAATTTAGGCGGCGCTATAACTTTTAACCATTTGGCGGGCCGGACGGAGAGTTAGGCGCATCCATGCGTTATCTTTCTCAGCGCTATACGATGCCGCAGCGCGCCGTCGCAGGGCTGCTGACCGACATAGGGACCGAAGAGTTGGCGCATATGGAAATGATCAGCGCCATTGTTCATCAGCTTACGAGGAATTTGAATGCTCAACAGCTGGAGGCAGCAGGCTTTATGCCGTATTACATAGAGCATACGCTTGGCATCTATCCATGCTCTTCCGCGGGCGACCCCTTTAATGCCCTGGCATTTCAGTCAAAAGGCGACCCTATTACAGATTTGAGCGAAGATATGGCGGCGGAGCAAAAAGCCAGAACAACATATGATAACATCCTGCGCCTGGTGGATGATCCCGATGTCCGCGACCCGATTGTATTTTTACGTGAGCGCGAAATTGTGCACTTCCAAAGATTTGGTGAGGCGCTGCGCATGGTAACCGAGCAATTGGATTCTAAGAACTTTTATGCCTTTAACCCGGCGTTTGACAAAGCGTGTCTTCAAAAATAGGTTAACAGTAAAAAATGTGCACCGGGGCCCAAAGGGCGGGTGCACATTTTTTGTGCAAAACAAAAAGCCGCTCCGGAGAGGAGAGCGGCTTTTTTTGATCTGCCTTGCGGCAGAGAGAATACCGTTAAAACGAGCTACTTACGCAGCAGCGCCGGTCTCGGGGTTCTCAACGGGAGCTTCAACAACGGGAGTCTCTTCCACAGCAGCGGGAGCGTCAACGAGCTCTACGTCAGAGAAGACATAGGAGCCGAGCACGCGGGTGTTGAAGTAGAAGGTCTCGTCAGCGTCGTCATACTCGCAGCCGGGGATAGCAACCAGCTTGCCATCAACGATCTGATAAGCATAAGCGCCGTCTTCCATCTCGTATGCGAACTCGCCGGTACGGTTGAACTTAACGTTGCTGAAGTTGAGGAACTTCAGGTTAGCGGTGGCGTTTGCAGCGACGATAGCATCGTTAGCGGTGGTGGTCAGCTTCATATAGACCTTGCCCTGGCCAGAGCAGTCAACAGTGAAGGTGCCTTCGTTCTCAGCGCTGGTGCCCTCGGTGCCGCCAAAGGTGAACTCTACATCGTCGTCGATGTCAGCAGAGAACTTCAGCGCATAAGCGCGGTCGTATCTGACATAGAAGGAATCGGAGTCAACCAGAGCGTTCTTAGCATCGGTCCAGTCAGCATACTCGTATACGACGTTGAAAGAGATATCGACGTCGAGATCATCGGTCTTGCCAATGGTGTCCTTGCCGCCGGTCGAGTTGGTGCCCAAGGTAGTATCCTTATCGGCTTTCATGTTGAAGGTCAGGGTGCCAACAACATCAGCGTCGGTATAGGTTTCCTTGCTGACAACCTTGACCGCTACAAAGTAGTAGTAGCCGGGGGTGGCAAGGGTATCCACAGCGGTGCCTACCTTGTAGGACTCGACATACTTCTTGACGATGGAAACGCTCTCAACGAGATCGCTGCCCATTTCCCAAGAGGTCTTAATCTTCATCTTCTCAACCTGAGCATACTTGGAAGCAATGCCATAGGTGTCGTAAACGATGGGGAAGTAAGCAGTGCCGCCCCACTCGATATAGCCTTTGTCCTGCATCTGGTCGATGTCAGCGTCATACTTATAGGCAATAACACCATTGCCAGAATCCAGACCAGACATAGCAACTTCCTTATCCTCAGCAGTAGCAGCAAAGGAAACAGCAGCCAGGCTCATGGCCATCGCAACGGCCAGAACAAGAGCAAGTGTCTTTTTCATTGGAATATTCCTCCTAAATTAAAGTCATATCTTTCAACCGACGCTCTCCAACACCGGCAGAAAAATCCTGGATTAATAAATGGCGCCAAATGGAGACTTAAAATGTGCCGACACCATTCACGGTTGGGTAACCCTCAATTGGAAGATTACTGTAGTTATCATAGCATATGTATTCCATAAATGCAACAGGTTTGTTATAAATTTGTAATTTTTTTTGCCTGAAAAATTACAAAGTTAAAATTCTAAATTCCATCTCTGTCACTTGTGACGGCACAAGTTTGCTGAGAGCATCAATTCGCCGGATAAGGCATTGGCCTGCACAATAAAACCGCAGCAGTTTTCCACCCGCCAATCATAAAAAGGACGTTTTGGACTGGCCAGAGCTGACATAATGGTCATGATACTGCCGCCATGAATAATGCAGCCCGCACAAGAGATGCTATCCAGCGCCATCTCTTTTAAAACGTGCCGAAATGCGGTGATACAGCGTTTTGAGAACTGATCAGCGCCTTCGCCGCCCGGCGGCGGCAGTGCGCCGGCAGAAGCGATCCACGCCTGATAATCCGGGTCATTGGCGAGTTGTGCGTAGGTTTTGCCCTCACATAGGCCAAAGTCCGCTTCACGCAAGTCAATAATCTCACGCGCCGCATGGCCTGCGTACAGCAGCGCGGCAGTTTGGCGGCAGCGCAGCATGGGGCTGCAATATACTCGCTCTACCGGCGGCATGGAGGATGCGGCGGCTTTGGCAAGATTTACCCCCTCCTTACAAAGGGGCTGGTCGGTGCTGCCAATGTATTGGCCGGCAAGGTTGCCGGCCGTTATAGAATGTCTTATCAAGACAAGCTTAAGAGGAAAATCCACGGTTCTTCTCCTTTTAGGGGATGCCAGTTGGTACATACAGCCAAACCACTTAAAAATTGAGCTGTCTTTGAGGTCTGTTTTGCACCTCGCTGTATTGTCGTCCTTGGCGGGTGTCAGCCCACCTTGTCAGTCACAAAATATCCGCGCAAATTCTGCCTCGATTTCCAAGCGGTTTAGCTCAAGGATGCAACTTAACAGAAAGCATCGCTAAACGAATGGAAAAAGCCGTTGCCACTCTGGAGAGGAGGGCAACGGCTTTTAATAAGTCGGTATTTCTGTTTACAAACCCTTTAATTAGGCAGCAGCGCCGGTAGAGGGGTTGGTAACAACAGGAGCGGGAGTGGTGACAACGGGGGTATCAACAACGGGAGTGGTGGTAGTGGCAGGCTCAAGATCCAGCTCCATATCGGAAATCACGTAGGAGCCCAACACACGGGTGTTGAAGTAGAAGCCCTCGTCATACTCGTCGTACTCCGCACCGGGAACCTCAGAGAGGGTGCCGTCAGAATTGACCTGGTACAGGAACTGTGCATAGTCTGCATCGCAGGCAAGGAACATCTCGCCAACACGGTTGAACTTAGCGCCGTTGCCGTTCCAGAAATTGAGCTCGGCAAGCGGATACTTGGCAGCAACCTTGGAGTTGAAATCGGTATCGAAGTAGAGCAGCAGCTTGCTCTGGCCGGAGCAGTCAACGGTGAAGATGGAATCATCATCAAAGTTGATGTCGATTTCTTCGTCAATGCTGGAGTCAAACTTGAGGGCATAGTACTTACCAGCCTCAATGGGATCGGAATCGCCGGTCAGAGTCCAGTCACTGGTGGAATCCAAATAGCTGTTAGCCCAGTTGACATTGATGGCAACGTCCATATCCAGATCGTCAACCTTCGGGTTCTTGGACTTGCTCACAGTCAGGGTGCCAATGATGTCGGCATCAGAGGTGCTGGCAGAAGAGTTGGTGGCGATAGCGAGGAAGTAGTAGTACTCTCCTTCAGAATAACTGTCGATAGCATCGGTAGCTCTAGTCAGCAGAGTATCCATCGTGGGATACAGGTCACCGTCGTCGTCGGACACAGTGCTGGTGCCGTCCTTGGTGTTCATGACCTTCTTCTTCACAACAGAGACACTCTTGACAAGGCTCTTGCCCTCTTCCCAGTCGGTCTTAACCTTCAGACTGGAAACAGTCTCAGAATCAGTGACAAGCTCAAGCGTATAAGTGCCGTCGAGGTCATCGCCGTCATCAGCATCGACATGAGCGCCGTCGTTGCCCTGCAGGAGCATGAAATAAGCGGTATCGCCGTACTCGACAGTATCGTTATTCAGCGCCTTGTCGTCAGCGTCATAGGTGAAAGGACCAATGGCGTCAACGATCGGATAAAAGACATCACCGTCGTCAGCTTTAATGGTGGGGGCACCGTCAGCGCTTCCAGCGATAAGGCCAACAGCCGCAAACGAAGTTGCGGACATGCTTGCAATCATAGCCGCAGCCAGTGCAAGCGCGAAAAACTTCTTCATAAATGAAATCCTCCTTAAATTTTTCCGGTGCAGGAGCTCTCCAACCCAAGCACCAGTTCTTGTAAGCAGTATAGCACAGACATTTTCCAATTGCAATACCTTTTTAATGAAATTTGTAAGGGAATTGAGAAAAATAAGGGGATATAATTACAGAGCAGTTACAAAAATTTCAGAAATTCAGGCTTTGTGCCGCCATAATTAAAATTTTCAGCTGATTTTCACCTTTCTTTGTTTATGGCTGCTAACCGCGCCTAAAAAGATAAAGAGCCGCCTGGGGCACCCTTTAAAGTTCCCGGGTTTGAAGCGTGCTGCCGCTTCATTTTACAGTCATCAAGATGGGGCGCAATATAATAACGCGCCGCAAAGCAAGGCAAAAGCATTGGCCAAAAGGAAAACCGGTGCGCCTTTGGCCCACCGGTTGAATAAATCACAGATTGTTATTTCGCATATTCGATTGCGCGGGTTTCTCTTACGACATGAACCTTAATCTGGCCCGGATAATCGAGCTCTTCCTCAATCTTTTTGACAATGTCGCGGGCGATGATGACCATGCCGTCGTCGTCCACAATTTCAGGCTTGAGCATGACGCGCACCTCGCGCCCGGCCTGAACGGCATAACATTTCTCAACGCCGTTGAAAGAGGTGGCAATTTCCTCAAGCTTTTCAAGGCGCTTGACATAATTCTCAAGGTTTTCGCGGCGAGCACCCGGGCGCGCAGCCGAGATGGCATCGGCCGCCTGCACAATACAGGCGATGACGGTGCGCGGCTCCACATCGTTATGGTGTGCTTCAATCGCGTGGATAATTTCAGGGGACTCTTTGTATTTTTTGGCCAGGTCGACGCCGATTGCGACGTGCGAACCTTCGATCTCGTGCGTCATGGACTTTCCGATGTCATGCAGCAAACCGGCACGGCGGGCAACGGTGACGTCGGCGCCGATTTCGGCGGCGATCATGCCGGAGATGTAAGCCACCTCGGTGGAATGCACCAGCACGTTTTGGCCATAGCTGGAACGATAGCGCATTCTGCCTAAGAGCCGCACCAGCTCGGGGTGCAGCGAACCGACGGAAGTTTCAAGCACAACGCGTTCGCCGTCCTGCTTAATCTTCGTCTCAACCTCCTTGCGCGCCTTATCAACCATTTCTTCAATGCGGGCAGGGTGGATGCGCCCGTCGTTGATCAGGCGCTCCAGCGCAATGCGGGCAATCTCGCGCTTAACAGGGTCGTGGCTTGAAAGGGTGATGGCTTCGGGCGTGTCGTCGATGATGAGATCGACGCCGGTGAGCGTTTCAAGCGCACGGATGTTGCGGCCTTCACGGCCGATGATACGGCCCTTCATCTCGTCGGAGGGCAGCGGCACAACCGATACGGTGGTTTCCACCACCTGATCCGCCGCACAGCGCTGAATGGCCAGCGAAATGATATTGCGGGCCTTGACGTCGGCTTCTTCCTTCAGGCGGGTCTCCATCTGGGTGATGCGCAGCGCCTTTTCGTGGGTCAGTTCACCCTCAAGGTTTTTAAGCAGGTAGTCTTTTGCCTGATCAAGCGTAAATCCGGAGATTTTCTCCAGCATCTCGAACTGGCTTTTTTTGACCAACTCGGCCTCCTCGAGTTTTTGTTCGGCGGATTTGAGCTTGGCCTGAAGGGACTCTTCCTTCTTGTCAAGATTATCGACCTTTTTGTCGATCATTTCCTCCTTGTGCTGCACACGGCGTTCCAACCGCGAAACTTCACCGCGCCGTTCCTTTAGCTCGCGCTCGGCTTCGGTTTTAAGCTTGAAAATTTCGTCTTTCGCTTCAACAAGGGCTTCTTTCTTTTTACTTTCCGCTGATTTTATTGCTTCACTAACGATACGTTTTGCTTCAGTCTCGGCTGTGCCGAGTTCCTTTTCTGCTACTTTCTTTCTATAATTAACGCCTGCGGGAAAGGCAATAACAGCACCGATTACAAATGCAATGAAACCGCATATTACATAGGGCATCATGAAATAAAAAATCCTCCTTTCACTTCAATAGTATTTTGGGCGCCTGTGTAATGCGCTGACTGTATAAACAGCCAAAAATATTTTACATTTTTATTAGATTTCTGTCAAGAAATTTTAAACATAAAACCTGCCGCGCAAAAGGTAAATAAAAGAATGAAAAATGGCCGGGCCTGCCGCGAACGAACCTGCACATGCGGCGCACACAACGGCAATATCACACCCTGCTGCCGTTCGCGTCAAAAAACGTCAAACGGCAGGGTGATAGATAAAAACCGGGTTATTTAGCGCATGGCACATCCTTTTATTTGTGCAAGTATCCGCATGGAAATACGCTTCGCGACGTCGGGGAGCATCGGGCTTGGCGTTGAATTCGCCCGAAAAAATGCCGTTATTATTTTCAGGCTGCACGTTTTGCGGCTTGGTAAAATATACATTATAGTATGCGACATTATGCCGATGCCCCGACATAAAAAGCAGGCGGTTTAGCGTTTTGCAGGAAAGACGGCGCAATAAACGAAAATCTGTTGACAATGGCAATTCGTAGTGATAGTATCAAGGCAAAGCTTCATCCAGTAAAAACTTTGACGGGGAGGCCCGCAAAAAACATACCAGAGAAAGACCGTCGGCAGGCTGAAAGCGGTCTTTGTGTATTTTTGCAAGGTGCTACCACCCCTGAGTGCGGAATTAAGGCAAAAAGCCCCAAATCCGCCGCATCGGCAGCGTTAACAACCGGCAGAGTGGTATCTTTTTTTGTCCCAACGGGCAGAATAGGTGCAATTCGGGTGGAACCGTGGAGTTACAAATTGTATTGCTTCACCCCGTGCCGGGGTGGGGCTTTTTTATTTTGTTGTTGATAAAAGCGAGAAAGAGAGGAAGATTTTTATGGTGAAAGTTTCTTTAAAAGGCGATGTTGTCAAGGAATTTGAGCCGGGAACAACCGTTGCCCAAATAGCCGCCGCGCTCGGCGCGGGTTTGGCAAAAGCGGCCTGCGCCGCTAAAATGGACGGGAAGGTCTGCGACCTGCGCACCCCCGTTTTGGCGGACTGTTCGGTGGAAATATTGACCTTTGAGGATGAGGACGGCAGGAAAGCCTTTTGGCACACGGCCTCGCACATCCTGGCGCAGGCGGTGCAAAGACTGTTCCCCGGGACTAAATTTGCCATAGGCCCGGCGGTGGATAACGGTTTTTACTACGATTTTGATGTCCCGAGCGCCTTTACCCCGGAGCAGCTGACGCAGATTGAAGCGGAGATGGCCAAGATCGCCAAGGAGGATATTCCGCTTGAAAAGCTGGAGCTGGACGTTCCCGCCGCGCTTGAAAAAATGAAGGATCAGCCCTATAAGCTTGAACTGATCAACGAGCATGCCGGAAAGGGCGAGAAGATCAGCTTTTATGTGCAGGGCGATTTTGCGGACCTCTGCGCCGGCCCGCATCTGATGCGCACCGGCCCGGTCAAAGCCGTTAGGCTGACCGCCTGCACCGGCGCCTACTGGCGCGGCAATGAAAAGAACAAGATGCTGTGCCGCGTTTACGGAACGGCTTACCCGAAAAAGAGCGAACTTGAGGCCTACCTTGCCGCCGTTGAGGAGGCAAAAAAGCGCGACCACAACATCATCGGCCGGCAGCTTAAATATTTCTGCACCTCCGACTATGTCGGCCAGGGCCTGCCGCACCTGATGCCCAAGGGCGCCAAGCTGTTCCAGATTTTAAACCGCTATGTACAGGATAAGGAGGAGTACGAGTACGGCTATGTTATGACCCGCACGCCGCTTATGGCAAAATCCGACCTGTATAAAGTTTCCGGCCACTGGGATCATTACAAGGACGGCATGTTCGTCCTGGGCGACGAGGAAAAGGATAAGGAAGTTTTTGCGCTGCGCCCCATGACCTGTCCGTTCCAGTACCAGGTTTATCTCAATGATATGCATTCCTACCGCGACCTGCCGATCCGCTACGGTGAAACCTCGACCCTGTTCCGCAATGAGGCTTCCGGCGAGATGCACGGCCTGATCCGTGTGCGCCAGTTCACCATTTCGGAAGGGCACCTGATCATGCGCCCGGAACAGCTTGAAGAGGAGTTCCGCGGCTGTGTCCGGCTGCTCCAGGAGGTTATGACCGACCTCGGGCTTATTGATGACCTCTCCTACCGCTTTTCGAAGTGGGACCCCAACGACACCGAAAAATATATCGGCAGCCCCGAGATGTGGGATGAGGCGCAGGGGCTGATGCGCAACATCCTCGACCACATGGGCATCCAATATAAGGAGGCTGTCGGCGAAGCCGCGTTCTATGGCCCCAAGCTCGACGTTCAGATCAAGAACGTGCACGGCAAGGAGGATACGCTGATCACCGTCCAGATAGACCTTATGCTGGCCCGCCAGTTCAATATGACCTATATCGACGCCGACGGCGAAAAGAAATACCCCTATATCATCCACCGCACCTCGCTGGGCTGCTATGAACGCACCATTGCGCTGCTGCTTGAAAAATATGCCGGCGCGCTGCCGATGTGGCTCTCGCCCGAGCAGGTTCGCGTTCTCCCCATTGGCGACAACCAGAGCGCCTATGCAAACGCCGTGGCCAAAAAGCTGTGCGCCAAGGGCCTGCGCGTAACGGTTGACGAGCGCCGCGAGAAGATCGGCTATAAGATCCGCGAAGCGCAGCTTGAAAAGATTCCTTATATGCTCGTTATCGGTGAAAAGGAGAGTGAGGCCGGTGGCGTCGCGGTACGCTCCCGCAAGGAAGGCGATAAGGGAACCATGCCGGTTGACGCCTTTATCGAAGCGGCTGTGGCCGAGGTTGAGACTAAAGCAAAATAGATAAAAAACAGCTTGTTTTAAGCCGCCGCTCAGGGGGAATGCACCCTGGGCGGCGGTTTTTTAATATGCGCCGCACTTCAATGCAACCGGCCGTATCATGCTTATACCAGTTCGTGTTAAAAACGGCGACAGCTTTACGGCTGTTTTTCTGCCATTGTCGTCATCGTCTCTGGCGGGCGCCAGTACGCCGACATTCTCTTCCCAGAACGGCGAAAAAATATCTCGGAAATCCTATCGCCGATTTAACCTTATGTCTCGCTTTGAGAAAGGGAAAAACGGCCCATAAAAATTCTCTGTTTTCGCATCCGTTGCATGATTTTCAGGCGAACCAAGCCCGCGGGTTCGATTGATGGGCCTTTGAAAACGCCCCAACTTTTTGAAGTATAATAGCTGCTTCCGCATAATTTTATCCAGCGCATGCAATATTTATAAAAGAATCCGGCACTGATTAGTCGATAATGCCAAACAATTGAAAAGAGGATCCGATGAATGAAATGTAACCAAAAGCCTGTTGCGCTGATGCTGATTCTGATGCTGGCAGCGGCTGTACTGCTGCCCGGCTGCCGCCAGAAGGTTGAAAATAAAACGACGTTTACCGCCACGATTATGCGGGTGGATGACCAGGTGGTTCTGGTGCGCCCCGGGCAGGAGACAGACGAATACAAAAGCGCCGACCTGATTTCGGTGGGGTTTTCCAACGCCGAGCTGACAGACACCAGGGGCAACCCGGTTGAGGTTTCGGCGCTGTCGGTGGGGCTGAAGGTGGATATCACCTATGGCGGTGCGATTTTGGAGAGCTACCCCGCGCAGATCAACGACTGCACCAAGCTGGTGGCCTATGTTGATCAGGCGCAGCTGCCCAACCCCATGATCGCCTTTGACACGCCGGATTTCAGGTTTGTGGCGGGCTTTGCCCTCGAAGGCCTGCCTGAATCGGTTAAGACGGACGGTGTGTGGCTCATCTCAGGTAAGATTGCGCAGCTTGACGTCAGCACGGCCGACGGTGCCGAGGGGATGCTGCGCTGTGCAAAGAACACCGGCGAGGATATCAGCGGCCTGTATGGCATCAGCTTTGACACCGAGACCTTTAAACGCTTCGGCGATGTGACGGCCGAACTTTCGTATACCGAAAACGGCAAGGCGCTTGCCCGTTGGACACGCGACGGCTACACATTTGTGCTGTGGTTCCCTGAAATTGAAACCGAGACCTTTATAACGCTGGCCCAGTCGGTCGTCGACGGGGTAAAAGCAGCGGAAAGCTTATAGTTAAACCGAGCCGTCTCGGCGGTCTGTTTTACGCCTGACCGCGTTGTCGCCCTTGGTGGGCGCCAGCCCACCGGTTTCCTCGGATTTGTCACAAAAGAACCTCGCCAATTTTGTCTCGCTTCCTGTTGTTTAACTATAGCAGATAAGCCGATAGCTTCCAAGGAGGATAATGATGAAAAAAGTTGTAGCGACGATGATTTTATTGCTGGCCGTTGCGGTGCTGGCCGCCTGCGCGCAGGAAGCGAACGTTCCGGCGGTCGGCAGCAGCGCCGCGGAAGAACCCGGCAGCATGGTACAGGCGCCCCCAAGCAAGATGCAACCTTCAGGCAGCGGTACGGCAGAACCAGTTGAAGGCGGCACTGCGGCAATTTTGGCACCATCCGCGCCTCCTGCGACCGAACCGGCGAGAGATCTGCCTGCCGCATCGCCCAAGCTGGCGTCAGGGACAGATGCCGACAGCAAGAGCGTTGTTCTGCGCATGCCGTCGGAGGTCAAGTTTGGCGAAACGGCGACCGCCACGATCGTCAATAACAGTTCTTACACGATTTCTTTTGGCGTGGACTATACTTTCCAGTACTATACCGATAACGAATGGGTCGACCTTCAAAATAAGGAAGGCAAGGAGCGCGTATGGATAGAGATTGCTTGCCTTCTCGAACCGGATTCCGAAGGAGCGGTGGATTTTGTGATCTATCAGGATGAGTTTACCACGGCGTTGCAGCCCGGGGAATACCGCCTTATAAAAAACGTCTACCCGTGGGTTGAGGGAATGGATTCTAATGTTGAAATAATGGGTGATTTCACCGTTTTATGACCGCTGGCATAAGAGAAGGGGCTTTGGCCGGGCGAATTAAAAATCCCGGCTGGAGTTCATACTGATATCCCCCTAAAAAATTGATATCCGCGTCGGCTTATTTGTTTTGCAGCGCCCTCGCCGTGGGCGCACGGCGGCCCGCCGTCCCCTTCGGGGTAAAAAATCTATTCGCCCATTTATTCAGTTTTTTGGTGGGATATCAGTATAATGCCGATATCCTAAGAAAATATTAAGGAGAACAATGATGAAGAAAATTTGTTTATGGCTTATTTGTGTATCGCTGATCGCGGGGATGACGGCCTGTGCGCAGGATGGGAACGTCTCTTCTTCGAGCGACAGCAGCAGCGTTGCGAGTGAGAGCAGCACCGGCAGCGCGGCGGAGGGACCCGGCGCAGACAGTTCTTCCACAGCGCAGACGCCCTACCAGCAGGTAAAAGCGGACAGTGCCAGTGTCGTGCTAGAGGTGCCTTCCGAGGTTCAGGCCGGGGAAACGGCTACCGCCACCATGATCAACAACAGTTCTTATGAGATTACCTACGGGGCGGAATATACCTTTGAATATTTCGCGAACGATGAATGGACGGCCCTTAAGCCCAAGGAGGGCAAAGAACGGGCGTGGATTGCCATCGCCTACCTCACCCAGCCGGGCGAAGAGGCCACGTTTGATTTTGTCATCTACCCCGATGAATTTACCGAGCCGCTTCAACCCGGAAAATATCGTCTTGTGAAGAATATCTCTTCCGATAACGGCGGAGTCGCTTCCTCCTTTAAAGTAACGGGCGAATTTACAGTTATAGCCGGTTAACTAAAAACCAACTCACCCTTACGGCCTGTTTTGTGCTGCCACATTGTCCTGCTCGACAGGTGCCAGCCTGCCTTGGTCGTCCGCTTTGCAGTGCAAAAATATTCTTGCAATGTCGGGCCGTTTTTTCAGGTTAATCAACTATAAATAGTAAAAAGCGCCTGGAGCGAATTAAATCTTTCGCTCCAGGCGCTTTTTATCACATGGGGTTTAAAAGAGCCCCCGTTTTTTGCCGTTTAACGGTTTATATTTGATTTTGGCCGCTGCTGCGCCGTAACCGAACCGCGTCGAGAAGCGGTCGTGCAGGTTGTCCTGCAATAATTCGCGCAACTGGGCGCGCTGCTCCGGGCTCATGGCCCGGTGGGGCAGCATGATGGACTGCGCGCCATCGAGATAAAGCAAGAACATATTGCTCAGTTCAAAGCCCAAAAACAGGTCTGAAAGCCTGACGGTTGAACTTTTGCCGTTATGGGGCGTATCTATTTTAAGGCTGCCGCGCGCGAAAGTCAGCGTCATTTCCTTATGCAGCATGCTTTCCTCATTTTTGGCATATTTCAATATGCCGTATTCAATCTGTGCGCAAAGCACGATGGCCCAGATGAGGTAGCCGAGAAAGAGATACGCCGGCAGCATAAAGACCGGCATCAGCCCCAAATAAGCCCCCGCCGTACAGATGGCAGCGACAATGGCCGAAATGGCGAAAATGCGAAAACCGATGCGGTGCCGGGTGACGGCCGCAAAATAGACCGCCGAGCGGTAATTGGCGATGGAGGGAGCAAAGGTGAGGACGAGGTCGTTCATTGTGACAGGCTCCTTTTACTTACTTTATTAGAGGCTGTTTGTAAAATCAAAATTCGTATCATGCTAATGTAAAGGTGCGTCTTTGCAGCGAATTATTCGTCGTTTTCTATTGACAAACAAGCCCTAGCGGTTCCAGTATTTTCGGTCCAGCGTGCGGTATTGGATGGCCTCCGAAACGTGGCTGCTGTCAATAGTGTCGCAATTATCCAGGTCGGCGATGGTGCGCGAAACCTTTAAAATACGGTCATACCCACGGGCCGAAAGGCCGAGCCGCTCAAACGCCATCTTTAAAAGCTGCTCGGCGTCCCGGGTGAGCGGGCAGAATTCCTCGAGCAGCGCGCGCGGGATGGCGCAGTTTGAGGCGACGCCGCGCCCGTGAAAGCGCTCCAGCTGGCGGCGTCTGGCTTCGGCCACCCGCTGCCGCAGCAGCGTCGAACCCTCGCCCGGCGCTTTGCCGGTCAGGCTTTCATAGTCGATGGCGGGCACCTCAAGGTGAATGTCGATACGGTCCAAAAGCGGGCCGCTCACCTTGCCCAGATAGCGGCTGATGGCCGCAGGGGAACAGTTGCATGGCTTGGCGGGGTGCCCGTAAAATCCGCAGGGGCAGGGGTTCATGGCGGCGACCAGCATGAACCGGCAGGGATAGGTGACGCGTGCACCCACGCGGGAGATGGTCACCTCGTGATCCTCCAGCGGCTGGCGCAGCCCCTCCATAACGGGGCGCAAAAACTCCGGCAGCTCGTCCAAAAACAGCACGCCGTTATGAGAAAGCGAAACCTCGCCGGGCTTTGGGGCGCTGCCGCCGCCGGTCATGCCCGCTGCCGAAACCGAATGATGCGGGGCGCGAAACGGCCGTTCCCGCACCAGCCCCACGCCCTTTGGCAGCGTGCCGGCGACCGAATGCAGCTTGGTGACCGCCACCTGCTCGTCGTAGGTCATGTCGGGCAAAATAGAAGGCAGTCGCCGTGCCAGCATGCTTTTGCCCGAACCGGGCGGCCCGATGAGCAAAAGATTGTGCAGCCCCGCCGCCGCCACGGTGAGCGCGCGCTTGGCTTCATACTGCCCGCGTACGTCGGCATAATCGGGGATGGGGCCGGCGGGCATCTGCGCGGAAAAATCCAGCGACGCACAAAGCGGCAGCTGTGCTTCGTGGCGCAGGTGCTGCAAAACCTCCGCGACATTTTTAGCGGCGTAAACCGCGATATCCTGTGCGATGGCGCCTTCGGGCGCATTCTCAAACGGGATAATAACCTGCTTGAGGCCCAGCGCTCTGGCGCTTAGAATCATCGGCAGCACGCCGGAAAGCGGGCGCAACTCACCGCCCAGCGATAATTCGCCAAGGCAGCCGATGTCGTCCAACCCGGCTTCCAGCGTTCCGGAGGCTTTGAGCAGCGCCAGAAAAATGGCGAGGTCGTAAGCGGTACCGCTTTTTTTCGTATCCGCGGGGGCAAGATTTAAAACAATGCGTGAAGTCGGAAATTGAATGCCGGCATTTTTAATGGCCGAGCGCACCCGGTCACGGGCCTCCTTGACGGCGGTATCGGGCAGACCGACGACCTCAAAGGCGGGCAACCCGCGCGAGAGGTCGGCCTCCACCGTCACAAGATAGGCGTCGATGCCGTTTAATCCAAAACTGTTTACCTTTGCGAGCATGCCGCAGCCCCCTTTTGCCCCCAAGTGTTTTTATTATAGCGTTGTTGCGTGAAAAATACAACGATGAAAGCGACTTTGTCTGCGCCGGGCTGCTGGCCGCCATTGACAAAGCCGGGTCCGACACATTATGATTACGTTAGTGTCTCTGAAAATGCCGTTATTCGCGGGGCGGGGTTGCTGCGTGGGAGCATTCCGATATTTTGCCCCGTTATCTTTGATTTTTTGGAAACACCCCGGTGATTTTACGCCTTTCAATTGCAAAGGTGCTGTATAAAGGCGGGCGAACAATCTGCCCGCAATCTTAAATTTTGGGAGATGGGTCTATGCACAGGAATAAGTTGGTTGTTGTCGGGGTGGGGCATGTCGGTTCGTACGTTTTGGCGGACGCGATGAAAACCGGCCTGTTTGCTGAAATCGGCGTCATTGACATTTTGGAAAACGTCGCTTACGGCGAGGCGCTTGACCAGGCGCAGGCAACGGCTTTAACCTACATGAATAATGTCGATGTTAAAAGCGGCAGCTATGAACAGTGCGCCGACGCCGATGTGATTATCGTGGCTGCCGGCCCGAGCATTATCCCCGATCCGGATGACCCCCGGGGCGAGCCGGACCGCGCGCTGCTGACTACCACGAACTGCGGAGTTATCCGCGCGGTGATGGCGGGCATCACCCAATATACGAAAGACGCGATTATCATTCTGATCACCAATCCGCTGGATACGATGGTTTATATCGCGGAAAATGAATTCGGTTACCCGGCCGGGCGCGTATTCGGCACCGGAACAATGCTCGATTCCGCGCGCCTGCGCAAGCTGGTGGCCGACACCTGCCGGGTTGACCCCAAATCGGTGACCGGCTATATGATGGGCGAGCACGGCGGTACGGCGTTCCCCGCTTTGAGCCATCTCAGTGTCGGCGGAATTCCGTTTGATGCGCTGGAACAGTATTTTGAAGCGGCACAGGATATCAAAGACCCCGAGCGGGTCAAATCGCTGGTCGTCACCGCCGCTTATAATGTACTCAACGGCAAGGGCTGGACCAACGCGGGTGTTGCGCAGTCGGCCGTCACCATGGCAAGGGCCGTTTTGCTGGATGAAAAAAGCGTCTATCCGGCTTCCACGACGCTGCGCGGCCAGTATGGCCATGACGGCGACGTAGCGCTGAGCATGCCCTGCATCATCGGTCGCGAAGGCATTTTAAAACAGCTGCCTGTCGCGCTCAACGCGTGGGAGACCGAAAAGCTGCAAGCTTCCGTCGCGTTCATTCAGGCAACGATGCGCGACGCTAAAACCGGCCCTGAATTTATAAAATAACGGCGCTGCTGCCGTTGAAAGAGCTATATAAAAGGGGGAGCACAAAATGGATGCATTCATGCGATATAAACAGTGGCAAAACACCCAACTGGAGGACAGCGACCTTGTGGAGGAGCTTGCGGGGTTAGAAGGGAACGAAAGCGAAATCTACGAGCGCTTTTATACCGATTTGACCTTTGGCACCGCGGGGTTGCGCGGCAAAATTGGCGCGGGCACCAACTGCATGAACATTTATACGGTGCGCAGGGCGACGCAGGGCATCTGCAGCTGGCTGCATCAGCATAAGGAGGGCGGCTCGGCCGCTATCGCTTATGACAGCCGCAATAAATCCAAACTGTTTGCCGAGGCGACCGCCTGTGTGTTTGCGGCGAATGGCGTGAAGGTTTATCTTTACCCCCAGTTGACGCCCACGCCCATGCTGTCCTGGGCGATTCGCTATTACGGCTGCGACACCGGCGTGGTGGTGACGGCCAGCCATAACCCCGCGGAGTATAACGGCTACAAAGCCTATGACGACAGTGGCTGCCAGATTGCCAGCGAGATGGCCGACGGCATTTTCAACTGCATTCTGGAAACCGACCTGTTCACCGGCGTTAAAACGATGGCCTATGACGACGCCGTTAAGGCGGGGCGGATTGTTTTTGTGGATGACGCCGCCATCGACGCTTATTTTGAGCGGGTGCGCGCCTGTCGCTGCTTCCCGGATGCCGTTGCGGGTTCCGGCCTGAAGTTGGTTTACACGCCGCTCAACGGCACGGGGAACCTGCCTGTGCGCCGGATTTTAAGCGAAATCGGCATCACAGACCCGCTTCTTGTCGCTGAACAGCTGGAGCCGGACGGCAATTTTCCCACCTGCCGCTACCCGAACCCGGAATTTAAGGAAGCGCTGACGCTGGGCTTAAAGCTGGCGGCCGGAAGCGGGGCCGACCTGTTGATTGCAACCGACCCCGACGCCGACCGCGTGGGCGCCGCGGTGCGCCATAACGGCGAATTTGTGCAGCTTGGCGGCAACGATGTCGGCGTGCTGCTCACCGAATATATTGCACATGCCAAAACGGTGAACAAAACCATGCCCGCGCGCCCGGTGATGATTAAATCCATCGTCACCACCACGCTGACCGATCGGGTGGCGAACAGCTACGGCATTGAGGTGCGCGACGTGCTGACCGGCTTTAAGAACATCGGCACCGAAATTGCCAATCTGGAAGCTGCGGGCGAAATCGAACGCTTTATCTTCGCCTATGAAGAAAGCTGCGGCTATCTGGCCGGGCCCTATGTCCGCGATAAGGACGCCATCGTCACGACCATGCTGGTTGCGGAGATGGCGGCCTACTATAAAAAAGCGGGGAAAACGCTCATCGACGTTATGGCGGATATCTATAAGCGCTTTGGCTATTTCTGCAACCGTGTGACCAACACGGTGTTCCCGGGCGCCGACGGCATGAAACAGATGACCGAAATAATGGATAAGCTCTTTGCAGCGCCGCCCGCCGCGCTGGCGGAATACAAGGTGGCGGCCTGCTGCGACTACCGCGCGGGTGTCTGCGTCAAGGGCGGGCAGCGCTTTCCGACGGGGCTGCCGCAGTCCGATGTGCTTTCGATGACGCTGGAGGACGGCAACGTGGTGGTGATTCGTCCCTCCGGCACCGAGCCCAAGCTCAAGACCTATTATATCGTCAGGGGCGAAACGATGCCGCAGGCGGAAGCGATTTGCGATGTGTTGACGGCCGCCGTGCATAAGTTGCTTGGATTCTGAAAAATTCTTTATTAATATTAAAATAGCGCCTAGTTTCGATTGTTTGGGGTGAGACGATATCCGCTCAACAAGGCGATTTTTGTGGCAGACCGGTAATCGGTGTGCACATCCGGACGATATTAAAATTTTTTATATTTATATCTGAAAATGCTTGCAATTGGACAAACGGTATGCTATCATTAAATACGCATTTGTAACAGGTTTTTTGAAAGAGGTGACAATAGTGAAAGAGGGAATTCATCCTCATTACGAAGCGACGACCATTCGTTGCGCATGTGGCGAGGTCATCGAGACCGGCTCGACCAAAAAGGATATCAGAGT
>JAEWLW010000082.1 GCA_023457355.1 Bacillota bacterium
GGAGCGCATCGACGGCTTTGTCGCCGTGACCGACGCCATGACGGTGCGCCAAAAATGGTATGCCGACATCGGCGAGCAGCTAAAAAACGAGGGGTGATTCTTTGGGACTTTTCGAGAGTATTTTTAAACGGCCCAACCGTGCAAACGACGCCGGGCAATATTTTCAAACCCTGACGGCCTACCGCCCGGTGTTTTCGTCGTTTGAGGGCGGCCTGTATGAGATGGAGCTGACCCGGGCGGCGGTTCACGCGGTGGCCAACCACGTCAGCAAGTTAAAGCCGGAGGTGATCGGGGCCGCAAAGCCGCATTTGTCGCGCACTCTTGCCTACCGCCCGAACCCGTTTTCATCGACGCCGCAGTTTTTGTACCGGCTGGCGACCATTTTGCTGGTGAATAACACGGCTTTTATTGTGCCGATTGAAGACGGATTCGGCGACATCATCGGGTATTACCCGGCGCTGCCGCAGCTTTGCGAGGTCATGGAGGTGGGCGGCAGGCCGTACCTGCGCTACACCTTTTCGAGCGGGAAACGCGCGACCATCGAGCTGGAGCGGGCGGGGGTGTTGACGCTGCACCAGTACCGGGACGACTTTTTCGGCGAGAATAACGCGGCCATGAACCCGACCATGCAGCTGATCCACACACAAAATCAGGGCATTCAGGAGGGTGTGAAGAATTCGGCGACCTTCCGCTTTATGGCGCAGTCCTCGAACTTCGCCAAGGGTACCGATTTGACTGCCGAGCGCAAGCGCTTCACCACCGAGAACTTCGCCGCCGAAGAATCGGGCGGGCTATTGCTATTCCCGAACACCTACACCAACATTCAGCAGATCAAGAGCCAGCCGTTCGTGGTGGATGCCGCGCAGATGCAGGCCATTCAGGCGAATGTGTTCAATTACTTCGGGGTCAATGAGGAAATCTTGCAGAACAAGGCCATCGGCGACAGCTGGGCGGCGTTTTACGAGGGGCAGATCGAGCCGCTTTCGATCCAGATTTCCACCGTTATGACCAATATGACCTTCACCAGCCGGGAGCGTTCCACTGGCAACCAGATTTTTCTCACTGCCAACCGGCTGCAATACATGACCAACAATGACAAGCTGCGGGTATCGACGCTGATGTTCGACCGTGGCCTTATGAACCGCAACGAAATTCGCGAGATATGGAACCTGCCGCCGTTGGATGATGGGGACGGCTATTATATTCGCGGTGAATATCACCCGACAAAGGAGGAACCGACTTGAACATAAAAGACCGGCAGCACCGCACATTTGAAATTCGGGCGGCGGCGGACGGCATGACCGTCGAGGGATACGCCGCCACTTTTGAGCAGCCCACCGTGCTGTATGAATACGACGGCATCAAATATTACGAAGTCATTTCGCGGGGGGCGTTCACCGGCGCGCAGATGTCCGACGTGATGATGAACTACAACCACCGGGGCAAGCCGGTGGCCCGCACCAAGAATGGCACCCTGACGCTGGAGGTGGACGACTTCGGCCTGAAAATCAAGGCTGACCTTTCCGGCACCGAAGAGGGCCGCAGGTTGTACGAAGAGGTCAAGGGCGGGTACATCGACAAGATGTCTTTTTCCTTTAAGGCAGACCCCAACCGGGACAGCTACGACCGGCTGACCCACACCCGGCGTATTTCTGGATTCGAGCGCATCTATGACGTGGCTGCGGTCGATATTCCAGCTTACGATAGCACCAGCATTTCGGCGCGTTCCTTCTTTGAGGCGCAGGCAGAAGCCGAGGCGGCGGAAGTTATTCAGCACCGAAATGCGGCAAAACGACTGATTTTAAATTTAACAACGGAGGGATTTTAGCATGAAAAAAAGAATTCTTGAAATTGAAGCGCGCCTGTCGGCCATCAAGGGCGAGGCGGCAAAGGATGGCGCGGACATCGACGCGCTGACCAAGGAGGCGGGCGAGTTGCAGGAAGAGCGCAAGGGTTTGCTGGAGCAGGCCGAAAAGCGCCAGAAGTTGCTGGACAGCATTTCCGAGGGTGGCGCGGGGCAGGTGATCCGCAATTTCAGTGATGGGCCGGAGGCACGCAAGTATTCCGCCGAGTCGCCCGAGTACCGCAGCGCGTTTTTCAAAAACCTGCTGGGGCGCGAGATGGACACCGAGGAACGCGCCGCTTTCACCCACCTGACCACCAATACCGCCGCCGTGCTGCCGACCACGACCCTGAACCAGATTTGGGATTTGGTGAGCGGGCAGCACAGCATCATGAAGGATATCAAAGTGCTGAAAACCGGCACCGTGATTAAAGTCGCGAAGCATGTTGCCATTGTGCAGGGCAAGGCCAAGAAAGTGGCGCAGGGTGCCGCCAACGACGACGAGCAGAACACGTTTGTGGATGTTACGCTCACCGGCAACGACTTTTCGAAGCACATCAATGTTTCCTACGCAATGGCGCAGATGAGCATTGACGCGCTGGAGGCGTATCTGGTTACCGAGCTTTCGGAGCAGCTGGGCGAGGCGATGGCCGACGACGCAGTCACCACCATTATTGCGGGTATCAACGCGACGAACAAGGTCGAGACAGCGACGGTGGCGACCGTCACCTACAAGGAGCTGGCGACCCTGTTCGGGCTGCTGAAGCGGGCGCGCGACATCAAGATTTATGTTACCAACGCCACCCTGTATAACCGGCTGGTGGCCATGACCGACGACACCGGCCGGCCCATCTTCCAGCCCAATATGCAGGACGGTGCCAAGGGTGCGCTGCTGGGCGGCCTGATCCGCATTGAGGATTCGGTCGGCGACGACAAGATTCTGATCGGTGACCCGAACCGGGTGCTGTTCAACATGGTGCAGGATATCATGATCGAGCGGGACAAGGACATCAAAAATCATGTCTATACTTATGCCGGGTATGCCAGAGGCGAAGGCGCGCTGATGGACGACAAGTCCTTCGCGCTGCTGACCGTCAAGGTGGCCTAATGGCGGCAATACTGGACGCGGTCAAGCTGGCGCTGCGGATTACCACCGACTATTTTGACGCCGAACTCACTGATCTGATCGACGCCGCGCAGGCCGATTTGACGCTGTGCGGTGTGAATGTTGCTGGAAAAGAGGACGACCCGCTGATAAAGCGGGCCGTTGTGCTTTATTGCAAGGCGCATTTTGGCGCGGACGAAAACGCCGGGCGCTATCAACAATCCTATGACATGTTGAAAGGCTCGCTGATGATTGCGGGGGATTATCGTGCTGGATCGTGACATTGTGATCACGCTGCTGGGCGGCGCGCCCACGGTCAATGCGGCGGGCGACACCATACCGGGCAGTGCGCGCACCGACGTGATCGCGCGCATTCGCTCAGTCGGGCAGTCCGAATTTTATCAGGCGCAGGCGTTGGGACAAAAGCCCGAGATTAAGGCCGTCATTTGGGCGGCGGAGTACGATGGCCAGCGTCAGGCGGAGATCGGCGGGCGGGTGTATCGCATCAACCGGACATTTCAAAACGGTGACCACATGGAACTGGTTTGTCAGTCGGGGGTGGGTTGATGGCAATTCCTTCACCCGTAAAGTTTAAAAAGGGGCAGGTCGAGCTTGTTTCCAGCGTTGACCGCGCCAGCTATACCCTGACTGAATTGACCCGCGCCGCCTTAAAAGACACCGGGCGGCTGATCCTTATGCGCTGCGCGCGAAAGCTACGGGCACTGCCGGGCGGTTCTAAGTTTATGAACAAAAAGCGCACCGGCAAGTTCCAGTTTTGGGTGCGCAAGCAGGAAAACGATTTGATTATTGGCATTCACAACTTGCAGCGGGGTGCGCATGGCGATGCCTGGTATGGTGAGCTGCAGGAGCTGGGCACCTCGAACCAACCGCGCCGCGAGATACTGCAATCCACGGTGCGGGAAAGCATCGAGGACATACGCAAGATTCAGGGCGCGTATCTGTCCGCTATTGAGGACGACATCCGCGCGCAGGAGTTGATCGACGAAAACGAGGAAATCGGGGAGGCGGGCGACGATGACACAGGAACTTAAAACCATCATCCGGGCGCTGCTGCTGGAACTTTGCCCGAATGTTTATTATGAGGACGCGCCGCCTGAGAAGCTGTTCCCGCACATTGTGTTTGATCTCAACTGCTTTTTTAGCGGCAACAGGTGGGACTATTCGCTGGAACTCAATGTGTGGGATCGGTCGATTGATACCGAGGCGGTCGACGTGTTGGCGGATGCCTGCACCAAGGTGCTGGACAACCGCTGCGAGCTGACCGACACGCTGCAATACCGCATTTACCGGGCGACGCGCAACAAGGTGGAAGACCCCGACCCCGAGATTCGGCGTCGGCGGCTGACCTTTGAACTTTATGCTTACGAAAGGAGCAACACATGAGCAAAACTTATAGCGGTTTTACTGCCAAGACCTCGGAGCGCCTGCTTTTGGACGCCGGGGCCTTTTTCAAAAACTTTGATGCCGCAACCGATACCTTTGACACGGCGGTGACCGCCGGGAAACTGATCGGCGCGACGCGTGGCGGCGGGGAATTCAAGGCTGCCCCGACCATCCGCCGCATTGAGGTGGACGGCGTCAAGGGTGCCGCCAAAGGGCTGGAGGCCATCGACGAGTGGGTGGTCACCCTGATGGCGAATGTCCTTGAACTCTCGGAGGATGTGCTGAAACTGGCGCTTGTCTCGGCAGACGTGGACACCACAACCAACGAGGATTACAACATCATTTCCGCCCGCAATTACTTCGATTTGGCGGACTACATCGAGAATGTCACATGGGTTGGCAAGCTCTCAGGCAGCGGCAAGCCGGTGATTATTCAGGTATTTAATGCGATTAACACCAACGGCCTGACCGCCGCCATGCAGGACAAAAACGAGGGCGTGGTGCAGATGATTTTCACCGGCCACTATGACCAAGCAAGTTTGGACAGCCCGCCGTTTAAGATTTTCTATCCGAAAGCGGGGTCGGGCGCATGAGAAAGTTGACCACACAAGACGTTTTTGCCGCGCTACGCATCGTTTCGGATTTGCAGCTTAAAGACGAGGTGCAAGCGCTTGCGCAGTTGGCCAACGACGGAAAGCTTTCCCGTGACGAGATCGGCGCGCAGGCGTTTATGAAGGTGTTGGATCTGTTTGTCTCTAAAAAGGCGGAAGGGCGCGTTTATGAATTCCTCGCCGGGCCGTTTGAAGTGACGCCCGAGGAGGTGCGCGACCTTCCGTTGATGGAACTGGCGGAAAATATTAAGGAGCTGGCGGAGGAAAACGACATCGCCGGTTTTTTTACGTTGCTTGGCGGCTTGATTACACCGAGGCCCTCGACCTCGTCCTTTGCCGGTATCGCGAAATAGCGTTCATCATGACGATGCCGTCCGGGGACGGGCTGCGGTTGATCCGCCACGCCATGCAGCAGCGGGAAGAGGATTTTCTGCGCCAGCGGTGGGTAGCGGCTTATCAGTACATCCCATTTGAGGAATTTAAGCGCGGATTGACACAGCGGGCGGACACCCGGAAAGAGGCGGATATTTTAGCGGACGTCAAGTCTATTTTGAGCATGGCGAGGTGATGCTGTGGAACTGTTTAAGCTGTTTGGTACAATTCTGGTCGATAACAAGGAGGCGCTCAACAGCATCAGCCAGACCGACGGAAAGGCCAAGGGGCTGATGGATTCGGTCGGCGGCGGGATTAAAGCCGTTGCGGGTGCGGCGGTAGCGGTAGGGGCTGCGGCCTCTGCCGGTGCGGCGGCGATGTATGGCATGGCGACCAAGGCAGCGGCAGCGACCGATACCATCGACAAAATGAGCCAGAAGATCGGTGTCTCGCGCACCGCCTATCAGGAATTGGACTTCGTGTTGTCTCAGAGCGGTACATCGGTCGATAAAATGCAGTCGGGCATGAAGTCGCTGACCACGGCAATTGACGGCGTCAGCACCGGCAACAAGGCCGCCATTGAAAACTTTCAAAAGCTGGGCGTGTCGGCGGTGGATGCCAACGGCAAACTTCGCAATCAGGAGGACGTGCTTTTTGATACCATAGCCGCCTTTCAGAAGATGGAGGATGGCACCGAAAAAGCCCGTCTCGCGCAGGAGCTTTTCGGGCGAACCGGCACCGAGCTGATGCCGCTCTTAAACGGGCAGGCGGGCAGCATGGAGGAAATGCGCAAGCAGGCGCATGAGCTGGGGCTGGTGCTTGCGGACGATGCCGTCGACGCTGGTGTGAAATTCACCGATACTATCGACCAGATGAAGCGCTCTTTTGGTGCGGCAGCCACGCAGGTGGGCGTCAAGCTGATGCCCATCATCCAGCAGGCGGCAAGCTGGGTTATTGCGAATATGCCCATGATTCAGAAGGTTGTGGGCAAGGTCTTTGACATCATCGGGTCGGGCGTTTCGGTTGTCGTGGACTTTATCGCGCAGCTCATTGTGGCATGGGCCGAATGGGCGGAAAGCAATCAGGAAACGGTCGACAGCATCATTGCGGCCATTGGCGACCTTTGGAAGTGGCTGCAACAGACCATCGGACAGATTTTAGATGCGGTCGGCGCTTTTCTCGAAGCGCTGGGCGCATTCTGGCAGGCACACGGCGATAAGATCATCGCAATTATCAAACCGCTGTGGGAGGGCGTTAAAGTCATTATCAACACGGCCCTCAATATTATCATGGCGCTGTTCCGGGCATTCGCCGCCCTTTTTAAAGGCGACTGGTCGGGATTTTGGGCAGAGATTAAAAACCTGCTGAAATCGCTATGGGACGGCATTGTTCAGCTGGTGCCTATGCTGCTGCAAGCGTTCATCAAAGCCTTTGAGCTGGGGTTTTCGCTGTTGTTTGACGTCGGCGAAAGCCTGTTTAATGCGCTGTGGGACGGCCTTAAAAGCATTTGGGCGGGCATTGTCAGCTGGGTGGGTGAAAAAGTCTCTTGGTTAGCCGACAAGCTCGCATTCTGGCGCAGCGGCAAATCGCAAATGAGCGAAGGCGACGACATCGACGGCAGCCATGCGACCGGCCTTTCTTATGTGCCGTATGACGGTTATGTCGCGGAATTGCACAAGGGTGAGCGGGTACTGACCGCCGCCGAGGCGCGCGGCTATGGGCCGGAGGGCGGCGTCAATATTGAGAAGCTCGCCGACACCATCATCGTGCGGGAAGAGGCTGACATCGACAGGATTGCAACGGCCCTGCATCAGAAAATACAGCGGGAGAAGCGCGGGAGGGGGTTGCCTTAATGGTCAATGATTTTACATTCAGGGGTGAAAGTGCCTCATCAAAGGGGATTATTGTGCAGCGGATCACCAACCTGTTAAAACCGGCCAAGCGGGTGAACCTGCTGACCATTGCCGGGCGCAACGGTGTAACGCGCCAGACCGACGGCACGTATTCTGAGCGCCAGATTTTGATGGATTGTATCCTCATTGAACACAGCCGCGCCGCGCTGCAGCTGAAAGTGGAGGCCATCGCGAAGTGGCTTTCCACTTCCGGCGAGCTGGTGATCCTTTCAACACCCGGCCGCATTTATGACATGTCGCCGGATGGGGAGATTGCGCTGTCGCCGAATCAGTCGACACAGTCCTTTCAAATTGCATTTTCGGGGTTTCCCTTTGCGTTGAGTCAGCCCAACGTGGCGGACTTCACCATTACCAGCAACGAGCAGAACGTGCAGATCGCGGTCAGCGGTACCGCCGACACACCCTGCATTATACGCATCAAAAACACCGGCACCAGCCCGATTTATAATTTCCAGATCGGGCACCGGAAGGAGGTCAATTAGATATGCCTGCAAGCAACTACTTACAGCGGCAAGCCCTCAACGCGTTTTTGCGCGGGACTGTGCCCACCATTCCAAGCACCTGTTACCTTGCGCTTTATACCACGAACCCCGGGGCGAGCGATTCGGGCACCGAGGTCAACGGCATCAACTACGAGCGGGTGCCGGTGAGCTTTTCCGCCGCTACGTCGAGCGGGACATCCTCGTCGGTGTCCAATTCGGCGGTCGTGACGTTTCCCGAGGCGGGCGGCTCATGGGGGCGCGTCGCCTATCTTGGCATTCGCGACGCCGCGACCGGCGGCAACCTGCTGTATTACGGCGCATTAAGTACGGCGCTCGATGTACTGACCGGGACAACCCCGAAATTTGAGGCGGGGACGCTGACGGTATTCCTTGAATAAGGGGGCAACGTTATGACCCGTTTTAACAGGGGCAAGTTCAATGTTTCGGGTGGGGACACCACCAGTTTTATATGCGATGTGCGGGCGTCACACAGGATTGAGGCGCGGATGTCCACGCTGGTAAAGCTGGAGCGCACGACGCTTTCGGCGGCGCACAGTGTGACCGGCAGGCTGTCGGCGACGCTGGCCGCGCGCTGTTTGATTCAGTCGGCATTTTCAGGCGCGGCAAGGCCGAGCTATATGGTCAATATGGGCACGGCGCAGATTAACGCGCGGTTTTCGCTTTCTGCCCCGACGCTGCGCACCACCGCCTATGATTACATCGACCTGAAAGGTATCACGCTGATGCCCGGTGAAACGCTGGAGATCGACACCGAGAACATGACGGTGACCATCAATGGCAAGAATGCGGTGCAGCACTGGCAGCTGGGCAGCAAGTTTTTTGAGCTTGCACCCGGCGAGAATACGTTTATTTACTATGACACCGGATCGGCGCGAAAGGCGGCGCTTACGGTGACATGGCGCGACAGGTGGCTATGATATGGTGACGACGATTTACGACCACAAAACAGGGCTGCGGCTCTGCTTTCTGCAAAATGCCTTTGACATTGAATATTCGATGAACCTCAACGGCCTGCACACGGCGCGGTTTTCGCTCCCGGCGGAGGATGCCAAAAACGCCTATTGCGAGCCGTTTAACTATGTGGAGCTGTTCGACGGCGACGAACGGGTCGAGCTGTTTCGCATCATGCCGTATACCTTTACCCGGACGGCGGACACCCATGCCTATACCTACGAGTGCGAGCATGTCCTCGCGGTGCTGATGGACGATGTGCTGTTTGGCTGGCAGGAGCTGGGCAACATGGCCACGCCGCAGATTATGCGCTATGTCCTCGACCGGCAGGTCGTCACACGGTGGCAGCTGGGGCGGTGTGATTTTACTGACCTTTATCAGTATGCGTGGGAGAATGAAAATTTGCTGTCGACGCTCTTTTCCATTCCGGCACCCTTTACGGTGGCATACCGCTGGACGTTTGACACGACCGTGACGCCGTGGGTGCTGAATCTCATTCGCGCCGACGAGACATTCAGCGGCAAGGAAATCCGCTACCGCAAAAATATGTCGGAGATCACCAAGACGGTGGACGCCACAAACCTGACGACCCGGCTTTATTGCCTTGGGTATGGGGAGGGCGACAACCAGCTGACGATTGGCAGCCCGCCGTATTTGGATGCCGACACCATCGACCGCTACGGTGTTATTTCTAAAATCTACGTTGACCGCAGCCAGCAGACCCGCGAGAGCCTGCGCGCGGCGGGGCGGGCGGTGCTGGAGGCGGCAAAGGAACCCTATGTCAGCTACACGGTGCAGGCCACCGATAAAGCGGCGACCATTGGCGAGGTGTTGCGGGTGATCGACGACGAGGACGGCATCGAATTTTATGCGGTGGTGGCCGCCGTGACGGTGACGCAGGACAATATCACGGTGCAGATCGCCAACAAGGTGCAGGATGTGGCGGCGACAATTGCCGACATTTCAGACCGGCAGCGGATTGCCGACCTCTACGCACAGGGTGCGACCAACATCGACTCCCACGACTTCGCAGACAACTGCGATGCATCTAATCCGGCGGTGTTGCGGTTTTATATTCCCGCCGAGGCGGTGCGGATCAACACGGTGAAGCTGACCTATTCCTTTCTGCCGTTTCGCTCATTCTCGAAGGGCGTCGCGAGCGGGGGCGGCAGCAGCGTGACCTCGAAGTCGGGCGGTGGGCAAAGCGCTACATCCGACGCAGGCGGCGGGGACAGTGTGACGAGCGAATCGGGCGGCAGGGTGACGGTGTCTTATTCGCCGACCTATAACTCGGTGGCGTCGAGTTATCCCAAATACGACGATGGCGAGGGTATCGACGAGCATTATCACACGGTGGGCACAGGCACGATGGCGCATTCGCACACTGTCCCGGGTCATACACATGGGGTAGTGATACCGGATCACCGGCATTCTTTCGATATTCCGTCCCACACCCACAAGGTGGATGTTCCGACCCACACGCACGACATGCAACACGGCATTTTTACCGGCACCAAAGCCAGCGCCGCAACCATCAAGGTTGACGGGCGCGCCATTCCGGCGACCGCCGACACCGAGCTGGATATTGTGCGATATCTGGCCACCGACAGCGCGGGGAAAATCACCCGGTCGGCATGGCATTCCATCGAAATTATACCCAACCTGCTGACCCGCATTGAGGCGTCGGTCATGGTGCAGGTTTTTATCAACTCTCGCGGCAAGGGGGATTATTAAATGCAAACGATGTACTCGGCTTTTGTCAACAGCCCGGAAACGGTGACACTCGGCGCGATTTCGCCGACCGCCACCACCGTGACGGTGCAGGACATTACCAAAATACCGGAGGCACCAAACCTGTTGGTGATCGGTGGTGACAGGCCCGACGCCGAGACGGTGCTGCTGACGGCGGTGTCCGGCTCGACGCTGACCATCCAGCGCGCGGTGAACGGCAGCGCCCGGACGTGGGCGGACAGAACGACCATCGCGCGAAATTTCACGGCCTATGACCACGATGCTTTCAAGGCGAATATTGAAGCACTGAACACCGAGAAGCTTGCGACCGGCGGCAACGGTTCGAACGTGACGGCGGCATTTTCTCAGGCATCCACAAAGGCGAATATTGCCTCAGGTGAAAAGCTGTCCGTGATCTTCGGAAAGCTGATGAAGTGGTTTGCCGACCTTGGCGCGGCCGCATGGATGAATACCGGCACGACCGGCAGCACCGTGGCACTGGGGAACCATACCCATACGGCGGCGGCGTTGGGCGTTGTGCCGACTTCGCGGAAGGTAAACGGCAAGGCGTTGTCCGCGGATGTGAATCTTACAGCGCCGGATGTGGGGGCGAGGGCGGGCGACTGGTTGCCGACGCTACCCGAAGTGGGCGGCAGTAGGGAAAACCTTTTTATAAACTGGTATTTTAAAAAAATAATAAACCAAAAAGGTGAAGTACTGTACACCTCGGGATATGGCCCTGACATGTGGCGATTGAGCGGTGCCGGTGTCAATGTGGCAATAGAAAGCGATTATATTACGATTAGCGCTACAGGCGGAAACAATGTTGTCATACGGCAGCGGTTTGAAAGCCTGCCACCCGGAATATACATTGTCAGCATTTTACGCACAGACGGAACGTTAAATACTACCGTAGTTGAGTGGGACGGCTCAACGACCGTTATTACGGACTTTGCCGACATGGGATTTCATTTTTCTGTTGACGGCGGATTTCCAGCCGTTGCAATACGTGCTCTGGCGGGCAACTCGGTGTCTATCATTGCAGCAAAGCTGGAGGCTGTGCGCAGCGTAACCGATGTACAAACGTTGACATACTGGGATGGCACAAAATATGTTCTTAATGAGCCGTCACCTGGCCCACAGCAGGAATTGGCGAAGTGCCAACGGTATCAATATAAAAATACCAATGGCTCATCTGAATTCATTCGTGCCTCTATGATAACTACAAACACAATATATTTTGATATCCCAGTCTCGGTACCTATGAGAGGGACACCGGTTATTGAAAGCTATATGGCATTAGATGTGCTGTCTACTGCTGGAGGCAGCGCAATTACTGGCTTCACTTTTACTGTATCAAACTTGGGCACCAACCTAAGAATCGCAGCAAATAAAACCGGACACGGCTTAGCCGATGCAACGCTTAATGCCGCAGGCGTGTTGTTTAACGCTAATATGTAAGGAGGATCAAGCGTGGATGAATTTTATAACAAGCACTACATAACCATTGGTGGCAGCAACCGCATTACTGATGGGTTTTCAGACGCGTTCCAACAGCCGAATGAGAGTGACGTCTGCATCAACGAGCAGGCTGGGTATCAGTTTAGGCTATTCCCGGGTGGAGAAGAAAACCCGCCGCTGACAGATATGCTGACCGGCTGCCACCTGTACCGCTATGAAAATGGGCATGTGCGCAAGGCGACGGACGCGGAGCTTGCCACCGAGCTGGCGGAAATAGAAGCCGGGAACATTGGTGCCCTTAAAGCTGCCAAGATCGCGGCCAGCAAAACGCAGTTGGCCGACTATCTCGCGGCGAATCCGCTTACATATACGGACGGCAAACAGTACAGCGTCACCGCCGAGAAGCAAAGCCTGCTAACCTCGGCGCTGGCCCGGCATCAGATTGCAACTGCTGCCGGGGTGCAGACCGCGCTAAAGTGGAACGCCACCGGTGAGGAATGCACCGAATGGGCTTATGCCGATCTGGCGGCGCTGGCGCTGGCCATCGCGGCTTATGTGGAGCCGCTTGTGGCACAGCAGCAGGCCGTTGAAGTGGCGATCAACGCCTGCACCACCATCG
>JAEWLW010000083.1 GCA_023457355.1 Bacillota bacterium
GAGTCTGAGGATTTATGGCATCATAAAATTGGTCATTGCCTGCGGAGAATCTGATTTATTTTGAGAATTTGGCGCTCTCTTTGGAGAAAGATAAGAAATCTTTTTTCCACGGTGTCCACATAAGAAAACCGCTCTAGAATCACATTCTAGAGCGGTTTTTGTTTTGATATGACCACACTGTTGACCACACTTTTTTATAAACACTATTCTTTGCCTAAGATATGGTTGAACGCGCTGCTGAGGGCGGCAGCAGCGATATTTGAATCGTCGCCTATTAAATGCCCGTAGGTTCCGAAGGTGTCCATGTCTTTGCTGTGGCCAACTAATTGTTTGACTAACCCCTCCGGGAGTGTCTTGGCCATTGAAACAAACGTATGCCGCATTTCATACGGCGTTATTTTGGGGATTTGATTATATAAACAATACCTGTACCAGCAATCCCTGAAATTATGCTGCGTCGATATCTCAAAAACGGTTTGGCCTGTTAAAGATATTTTCCGCTGATCTTCTATTACCGTCGCTGCTTCAGGCGTCATAACGAAAGCACGAACAGCGTTTTTATTCTTACCCTGGGTTTCCTCCGAAAAGATATTGATTGATCGCCTAACAAATACACGATCGTCTTTTATGTCTTCCCAAGTAAGCGCCATGAGCTCCCCGGGTCTTAGCCCGGTCAACACGGCAAAGCGATAAGCATTAATATATGGGTCTATAATTGTCTTGCCTCTAAAGGTTGAAAGATCACTACTGAATAAAACCTTTATATGCTCTGGCTGAATGACTGCCTTTTGGCTGCGCTTTGCTCCTGCCGGAATAGTCAAATCTTCCGCGAACATGGTAGTTACTTTTGACTTGCGGCAATATTTTAAAAACGCCCTTATTTCAGCGCGGATATTTTCCAGAGACTTTTTAGAAAGACCTTTGGCATTGTCCCTTTTGCCACTCATGGCCGCCGCGCTAATGATATTTTGAAAGTCCTGTTCGGTGACAGAAGACATTTTCTTATGTCCGATGCGCGGTTTAACCCATACGTCGCCTATATATACAGCTTTTTTGTATGTTGTGGTTGATTTGGCTTTTTGCCCTTCTGCATATCCGCCCCAAAGTTCGGACACACGTTTGTCTGCTGTTATCCCCTCATCCAACCAAGCATCAGCCTTTGTGTTCGCTTCGCGTTGACCGGTACGGCCAGGCTTGGAACTGTAAAAACTTTTGCGCTCACCGTCTTTTTGTACGTTGATTCTCCAACGACCTTGTTTTTCGATCCATTGCGCGGTATTTGTGCGTTTACCCATAAAAATAACCTCCTCAGAGTATGCTTGCGCAAGCCCTGCGAAGGTGTTATAATTTACCTTGCAGAGCGGCTTTTGTAGTGATTGCGGCTCATATTGCGTCCCGTTCGGTGTTGGTAGCACCGGGCGGGATTTTTTTATTTCCAAATGTCTATGCAAACAATAGTGCCACGCCGGGTGCGTTCGTATCCTGACGGCAGTTTTTGCCGCTCTATACGGCGCTGGGCCAAGAGCCTGCGCCGAGCGGCCTCTTTGCGTTGGTTATACTCCTCAACGCTCATAAACATGAGGCCTTGCTCGAAATAGTTTTCTAAGGTGATCGGCTGCTGCTTGATGGGTTCTGGAGTAGGGACTTCGACAACATGGCTTCCTGCAAGACGTTCAGCGACCGCGACCGGCTCATTGCTGTATATATCATCGTGCTCAATATGGCACAGTTCGTGCTGTAAAGCTTTACGCTGGGCTTCTTCCGATAAACAAGAATTTATGTACACTGAATAGGTGCCGTCTGAATTTGGGAGCGTTACGCCCTTTACCAGTGGAGGCATGTTAATCAGACGTACAAAAACGTCTTCTCTCAACGGCCTTCCTCCTCGCGGCGCAGTGCTTCTATAATGGCCACGGCGCGCATAACGTCTTCCTTTGTGGCACCTTTAGCCAGAGAAAACAACATCCGGCATTCTTCGCGGTTTTTAAGTTCTTCTAAATACTCATTAAGTTCGGCGTCACCATTGACCAAAGCCTCCGCTTTAGCGGGGGCTTTTTCTTTTTGTTGCTCTCCGGTCATCAAATAGTCGACGGATACTTCAAAATAGTCAGCTATCTTTTTCATGGTTTCTGCTTTGAGTGTGTTAATTCGCCCCATTTTTAGATCGGTCAATGACCCGCGGCTTGCCCCAGAAAGCCTGCACAAATCTGTTATAGTGATACGCCGCCCCTGACATAGCGAATAAATTCTATTATATAATTCCGACATTTCGCAACGCGCTCCTTTGTGCAAGTAGACGAATTACGAGAACACTTAAAAAGCCTATTGCATATTACGATAACTCGTGATAATATATGCACATAAGATTACGTTAACTCGTATACGTTGTATGTGATGACACTCATACTATATTACAAGTTCCCGTAATTGTCAAGGAGCAGGGAGGTGAAAACGTGGGAAATGCAAAATTTTGTCAATATGGTAAGGAGATTAAAAAGCGTCTTGTAGATATTGACAAAACGCAAACTTGGCTTATTGAGCAGGTAAAACAGGATACGGGGCTGTATTTTGACGACTCCTACCTTTATAAGGTGATGGCAGGCAAAAACAACAACCCCAAAATCAAAGCCAGCATTGAAAAAGTGCTGGGCGTGGTGGTCAAGGAGGGAGAAGATGCCTGCGCTAGTTAAAGGTAAATATACCGAAATTCGCAAACTTATGTACGGTTACGAAATTGATCAAACTTGCCTCGGCGAGAAGATCGGGCGCAGCCAAAAGTATGTCTCAGACAGGCTGACAGGGAAAAGGGCATGGGATACCAATGATGTCTATGCCATTATGCGGTTGTTTGATATCACTCCTTCGGAGTTCCCGCTCTATTTCCCTCATGCCGGCCAAGCCTAATAAAGGAGGAATCCAAAACGTTAGTCAAACCAACAACCCCTACATACGCCGACCGACGTGCGTCGCTCAAAGTTCCGTTTATTCTCCGCCGTATGAAAGCGGACAAGCATTTTTGCAGGAAGGTTTTAACCGCCTTATGCTGGCCGCTGTGTGGACTTATCTTACTGTCGGCGGCCGCGCATTGGCCGGACTATTATTCACCCGGCGGAGCTGTGTTTTTATCCTGCTGCGCATTCGGATTCTTTTGGCAGGCGTGTGCGTGTTTGGATGGTAATTCGCATGAGTGAACTATACAACCAGCTATTAAAAGAAATCGCCTACGCCAAAACCAGCTTATGTCCGCGCGAATTACTCTACGAGGCACACGGTGCAATCAAGATGGCGCATCAGCTGGGCGCAATATCTACAGGCGAATACCTCTCATTAGAGACCGCCTGCGTCAAAGATGGCATCAACAACCCTGATTATTTTGAGTGAGGAGGTGTCAAAAAGGGTGGGAAAATTCAAAGTGAGTTACAAAGGTTTCGTATATGTCCAAGCCAGAGACTCAGACCATGCGGTAGAGCAATTCGATGATGGCGAAGAAATTTACGACGAGCGCGAAGTAACATTAGTTGAAGAAGTCGACGAGTTTTTAGTGAATTTCTAAAGGAGGAAAAAACCGTGTCAGAAAACCAGGCACTGCCTAAGCTGCACATGACCGAATCGGAAATATGCGCAGCTTACCGGCAGGCGAAAGACAAAAATGAGCAGGTGCGGATCCTCGCGGATCGCAACCTGGTACCCGCGAATGTTATTGTTGGCGTGCTGTCAGCGAACGGCTACATAACCGGCCTGCCCGGGAACAAAACCGCTCAGGCGGAAGCGGCAAAAGCGGAAGCTAAAGCCGCGGAACCCAAAGCGCCCGTGTCAACACCGTCCCGCGAAGAGCAGCTCATCGCGCTGGCCGACAAGGGCATGACGATCACTGAGGCCGCCGAAGCGCTGGGGCTTACTTACAAAGGCGTCCACGCTGCGGCAGCCCGTTACGGCATCCACTTTGCCGGGCAAAGGAAATCCGCCCCCTCGACTGGCATCGAGAAGGCGGAAAGAGCCGCTAAGAAAACTATCTACAAAAAGAATACCACACCCGTACCCGAAACACAAGCCCCCAAGGCGGCCATCGTGCCGGAAACCGTCAGCGCGTGCGCTGATCCTTCCGGCTTGCTGCCTGTCAACATGGTAAACATTCTGCGGCTGCTGCTCGACAAGGTCATGCTCGAGTTGCTTGGCTCGTCGGCAGTCGCCGCAGAGTGCGGGGCTATGCCGGACATGGCGGTGATCATCGCAGAGTATGCTGGCCGTCGTTACCGTTTGGAATTGAGTGAGGAGGAAAACAAAAAATGAAACAGTTTGCACGTAACATTGACGACCTCGGCCGAGTTGTACTCCCAAAAGAGATTCGCAAGGCAAACAATATCGATACCGGTGACCTGCTTGAGATACACGTCGTGCCGGATGGCATACTTCTTTGCCCGACCAAGGCCTGCTGCGTGATCTGCGGCAGCACAGACAAACTGGTGACCGTCCACGACACCGCGATATGCCGCGATTGTATCGACGCGGCTGGTAAGGAGTCTGTCAATGAAAATTAACTTTAAGCTTCGCAACGAGACCAAGACCTGTTACCGCTTTGAGAGCCGCGAGGGTGACACCCTTATGACCCTATATCTAAAAAAGGCACAGCTGGACGCCGAGGGCATCGACCCCAAATCTGGGATCACCGTCACGGTGGAACAGCGCCATGAGTAAACCCCGAAAGCCGCTTCCCGATGTTGTCTGTTGCCACTGTGACGGCAGTATTCGGGAAGCGGACAGGCCGGACGCCTATTCATCGAAAATCAAATCTCGCCCCGTTAAGACCGTATGGATTCACAAAACATGCTATCAGGAGGAATTAAAGCAATGGAAGCAACCTTGAAGATCGTCATTGAACCCTCGTCAGAATTTCTGGCCGCGCTTTGGTCGATTTCGGCGGCCATGTTAGGGCAAAAGCCTACCATCCCCGCGCCGGAAGTCAAGGCGCAGCCTGTTCAGACGGAAACTGTCCCCGCCGTGGTTATGCCGCCAGTATCAACACCCGCACCGGCGACAATCACCCCCGCGCCGCAGCAGTTTGCACCCGCCGCACCAATGGTGCCCACACCGGCAGCTGTACCAACTGCTGCACCCGCACCCGTGCCCGCGGCCGTACCTGTGGCGACCGCTCCCGGCTACACGTTGGACCAGCTTGGCAGGGCGGGGTCCGCACTGGTGGACGCCGGCAAGCGCGACCAGCTTATAGCGCTGCTGCAGCGCCGGGGTATTCAGACGCTCAGTCAGCTTGACCCGACACAGTACGGCGCGTTTGCCACCGAGCTGCGCGGACTGGGGGCGCAGATCTGATGGCGCCTGAAAAACACGCGCTGCTGTCGGCGTCCTCCTCGCACCGGTGGATGAATTGCACCCGCTGCGCGCGCCTCGAGGAAACGCTGCCGGAATCGACGAGCAGCTATGCCGAGGAGGGGCGGCTGGCACATGCAATCGCCGAACTCAAAGTTCGCAAGGCTTTTGTCGAGCCGATGGGGCCACGCAAATTCAACGCCGCCATGAAGAAGCTGTCCGAGAACCCACAGTATTCACCCGAAATGCAGAGCCACGCCGATACATATCTCGAACATATCACCGAGCTTGCAATGCGCTATCCAGTCAAGCCCTATGTCGCCATAGAGCAGGAAGTCCATTTCGAGCGCTTCGTGCCGGAGGCTTTCGGCACCGTGGACTGCGTGCTGATTGGCGGGCACACCCTGCATATCGTCGACTATAAGTACGGTCAGGGCGTGCCGGTTCAGGCGAAGGAAAACCCCCAGATGATGCTCTATGCGCTGGGCGCGCTGGAAGCATACGACTTCCTTTACGACATCAAAACGATCTGCCTTTCCATCGTGCAGCCGCGGCTAAACGATATCAATGAATGGAACTGCACCCGAGAGGAGCTGCTGGACTGGGGCGTGTTCATCGCAAAGCCTATCGCACAGACGGCCTTTGCAGGGGAAGGGGAGTTTGCGGCGGGGGACTGGTGCCGCTTCTGCCGGGCGCGGTCATTGTGCAAAGCCAGGGCCGCCGCCAACCTTGCGCTGGAGGACTTCGGTCAGCGTTCGCCCGATCTGATGACCAACAAGGAGGTTGGACAGGCGTTGCGGCAGGCGCAGGATTTGGTGCGCTGGGCAAACGACGTCGAGGAGTGGGCGCTTGCCGAAGTGCTCCGCGGTGGAGAAGTCCCCGGCTGGAAGGTTGTCGAAGGACGCAGCAATCGCGCCTTTACCGATACCGATAAAGCCTTTGAAATCTGCCGCCAGCACGGCATCGAGGATGCGCTGCTGTATGTGCGCAAGCCGGTGTCGCTTACCGGGGTCGAGGGTCTGTTGGGTAAGAAGGAATTTAAAGATCTGCTGTCCGATTACGTGATCAAGCCCCCCGGTAAGCCAACGCTGGCACCAGAAAGCGATAAGCGCCCGCCATATCATCCGATGGATGTCGCGGCGGATTTCGCAGAACAACCAACATTGATATAAAAGGAGATTAATAAAATGGCTAATAACAATCCCGCACATACCGTCACAGGGAGAGCGCGGCTTTCCTACACGCATCTGTTTGAACCCTATGCCAACAACGCCGGGCAGGAGGCGAAGTATTCCGCCACCATTCTGGTGCCCAAGACCGACGCGGCCGCCAAGCAGCGCATCGACGCCGCCATCAACGCCGCGATTCAGGCCGGTATCTCAAAGCGGTGGGACGGCAAACGCCCGCCGGTGCTGTCGATCTGCGTTCACGACGGCGACGGCCCCCGCCCTTCGGATGGGGAACCCTTTGGCGAGGAATGCAAGGGCTGCTGGGTGTTCACGGCATCATCCAAGCAACCCCCGCAGGTCGTCGACATGGGCCTGAACCCGATTATCAACCAGTCGGAGCTGTATTCCGGCGTTTGGGCGCGCGTCGGCGTGACCTTCTTCGCCTACAACTCGAACGGCAAGAAGGGCATTGGCTGCGGCCTTGAAACGGTGCAGAAGCTGGAGGACGGCGAACCGCTCGGCGGCAGAGCCAGCGCGGCAGACGACTTTGCCGACGTTACATACCCCGCCCCCGCACCGGCAGCTTATCAGCAGCCCGCATATGCACAGCCGCAGGCGTACCCCGCGCAGCCGGTTTATCCGCAGCAGGGATACCAGCAGCCGGCCGTGCAGCGCATCGACCCCATCACCGGGCTGCCGTTCTAATGCGCCATGGTACATCATTTGAGTTTGGACTTGGAGACATTTTCGTCGGTGGACATAAAAAAGGCGGGCCTGTACAGATATGCACAGGCCCCTGACTTTCAGATTTTGCTTTTCGCTTATTCGCTGGATGGCGCGCCGGTGGAGGTTTTACAGCTTTGCGCACCCGGCGGCGATTATGGCAAGTGCCCCGACTTCATGCCGCTGTGGCTGATCGACGCGCTTAAAAGCCCCGATTATATTAAGCACGCTTACAATGCAGCGTTTGAGTGGTATTGCCTCTGTCGGCATTTCGGATGGAACCCGATGCGGGAGGGTGCGCGGATGCTTTCGCAGTGGCGCTGCACGCAGCTGCAGGGGCTGTACTGCGGCTACCCGATGGGGCTTTCCGCCGTGGGTACGGCGCTGGGGCTGCCCGCCGACAGGCGCAAGCAAGCGACCGGCGGGGCGCTGATCCGTTATTTCTGCACGCCCTGCAAGCCGAGCCGGGTCAACGGTGGCCGCACCCGGAATCTGCCGCACCACGACCCTGAGAAATGGCGGCTGTTCGTCGAATACAACCGGCAGGACGTCGTCACCGAAATGGAAGTCGCACAGCGCTTCACCCCGTGGCCGGTGCCGCCCGCGCTGCAAAAGCAGTGGGAAACCGACCAGATCATCAACGCACGCGGTGTCGCGGTCGACCTTGATCTGATGGACGGCGCGATCCAGATCGGGGAGAGCACCGCGGCGACACTTCGCGAGGAGGCCGTTGCGATATCGGGCTTAGATAACCCCAACAGTATCGCGCAGCTTTCCAAATGGCTGTCTGAGGAAATGGAGCAGGAGATCGGCGACGTGCGCAAGGATACGGTCAAGGAACTGCTGGCGACCGGCGTCGAGAGCGACAAGGCGCGTCGCATGCTGGAGATCCGGCAGGAGCTGGGCAAGACCAGCACGAAGAAATATAACGCGATGGAAACCGCCGTTTGCGCGGATGGCCGAGTTCGCGGGCTGCTGCAATTCTACGGCGCCAACCGGACAGGGCGCTGGGCGGGGCGGCTGGTGCAGGTGCAGAACCTGCCGCGAACCTACATCGAGCCGCTACCACTGGCGCGTGAACTGGTGAAAGGCCGCAAGGCCGACGTACTGGAGATCATCTACGGCAGCATTCCCGACACGTTATCGCAGCTCATCCGCACGGCGTTCATCCCCACACCCGGCAACACGTTCATAGACGCCGACTTCTCGGCCATTGAGGCGCGTGTTATCGCGTGGCTGGCAGGGGAAAGCTGGGTGCTGGATGTCTTTCGCACCCACGGCAAAATCTACGAGGCGACCGCTTCGCAGATGTTCGGCGTCCCGATCGAGCGCATTAAAAAGGGCACGCCCGACTACGCGCTGCGGCAGAAGGGCAAAGTGGCGACGCTGGCGCTCGGCTACCAGGGCGGCGTGAACGCGCTGATCGCGATGGGCGCGCTGGATATGGGCATCCCGGAGGAGGATCTGCCGGAAATCGTGTCGCGCTGGCGGCAGTCCAACCGGCGCATTGTCGAGTTCTGGTACGCGCTCGAGCGCACGGCTGTGTCAGTGATACAGTCCGGACGGCCATGCGGTGTCGGGCGGCTGATGATGGCACTGGAATGCAGCCCCGATGGCGCGCAGCGCTTTATGACGGTGACGCTACCCAACGGCCGCAAGCTGTTCTATGCGAATCCGTTTCTTGGCCCCAACCGCTTCGGCGGGGAGAGCATTCACTATTTTGGGATGGACCAGACCTCGAAAAAGTGGAAGGAGCTTGAAACCTACGGCGGCAAGCTGGCCGAGAACATCACGCAGGCGACGGCGCGCGACTGCCTCGCCGAGGCGGTGGAACGGCTGGAGGCGCGGGGTTTCCCGGTAGTGTTCCATGTACATGACGAAGTGGTGATTGACGCAAAAAAGCCCGACCTTGACGCTGTGTGCAGCATCATGGCCGAGCCGGTGCCCTGGGCTATTGATCTTCCCTTGAAGGCTGACGGGTGGGCGGATCTGTTTTACAAGAAGGATTAATTGTTATTACAAAGGAGATTTGTAATTCCCCAAAATATTCTTAATATTTTCTAAAATACATTCATCTGAATCTCCCTGTACAACTCGCAAACGTTGAATTTCTTCCCAATTACTGCTGTCTATAAATATAAAATCTAGGTAGGGGCATTCTGAAATGCGCTCTAAGCAACCTTTAACTTTCGGTAATAGAAATTTGGAAACAGTTTTTAAAACAAAATATTTAACTGTTTCAGATACTAGTGCTTCTTGTGGGGAACTCGGGCACAAAATTATTTGAATAGCATTAATTAGAAGAGGTTCTCCTCCCCCACCTGTGGCTGGCTCAGCAACCGGCTCTTCATCGGATAATACCACAGGAGCTTCGTTTGGATCATCAGGCATGCGGCAGTGTGCGTCAGAAATAAAACGCTCGCGCAATGCTTGAAGATCGCATAATTCAAGGCCTAGATTAATTTGATGATCATCAAACAGTTGATACAGCTCTGCTTCTTCCAGCACCTCAAGGTTAAACGCTCCTGATCGAAATGCAACCACCGGCCGATTTTCGTATTTTGGACCTCCCATTTTAGAACCCCCAAAAAAGATATTTTTCTACATGTTACCCCACAATTTCCCAAAAGTAAAGGAGTAATACTCCATGCTGATAAACGACCGGCAAATAACAATCTCGGCGGGAGCCAGCCGCAAGGCGACGAAATGGCTGCCGCAAACGCTGTACCTCTCGGAGCTGTATGACCGGCTGAAAACGCCAGTCAGAAGCACCGAGCGGCTGGACGAATACCTGCGCCTGTCCAAGAACAAGCAGGACGATCTGAAGGACGTGGGCGGCTTCGTCGCGGGTACCCTCAACGGCGGACGACGCAAGGGCGACGCTGTCACGGGGCGCGACGTTCTGGCGCTTGACCTTGACCACATCCCGGCGGGCGGCACGAACGATGTGCTGCGCCGCGTCGACGGCCTCGGCTGCGGTTACTGCGTCTATTCGACCCGCAAGCACTCCCCGGCGGCGCCACGTCTGCGCGTGCTGCTGCCGCTGGACCGCACCGCGACCGCGGACGAATACGAACCGCTGGCGCGCAAGGCAGGCGAGATCATCGGTATTGAGCTGTGCGATCCCTCCACCTTTGAAGCGTCGCGGCTGATGTACTGGCCATCCTGCTGCGCCGACAGCGAATACATATTTACCTTTGCAGATAAGCCACTGCTGTCAGCGGACGGCATGCTGGCGCTTTACACCGACTGGCGCGACGCAACGAGCTGGCCGCAGGTGCCGGGCACGGAGCAGGTGCACCAGAAGCTGGCGGCGCGCCAGGAAGACCCGACCGCAAAGCCGGGCGTTGTCGGCGCGTTCTGCCGGACTTATGATATCTACCGCGCCATGCAGGAGCTGCTGCCGGGCGTGTACGAGCCGGTCGACAACGACAGCACCCGCTTCACCTATACCGGCGGTTCGACGACCGGCGGCGCGGTGGTGTACGACAATGGCGCGTTTTTGTTCTCGCACCACGCGACCGACCCGGCGGGCGGCAAGCTCTGTAACGCCTTCGATCTGGTGCGCCTACACCGTTTCGGCGCGCTGGATGACGACGCGAAGCCCGACACCCCGGCCAACCGGCTGCCGAGCTTCGTCGCGATGTGCGAACTCGCTGTGGCGGACACCTCGGTGTCCCACCTGATGCTGACCGAACGCTACGGCCAGATGGCCGAAGACTTTGCCGCACCCGCGGACGGCGACGAGAACTGGCTGCACACGCTGGCCATCGGCAAGGGCGGCGCAATCGACAAGACCGCCGACAACATCCTGATTATTCTGCGCAACCAGCCGGAGCTGCGCGGGCGTATCCTCCTGGACGACTTCGCCAAGCGCGGTGTGGCCGTCGGGCCGTTCCCGTGGGATACCCGCCCTGGGCGGCGCGTCTGGGGCGACAACGACGACGCGGGCGTCCGGTGGTTCCTTGAAAAACACTTCGAGCTGACCGGCAAAGAGAAGATCATGGACGCGCTGTCGCTATGCGCCCGTGAGCACGCTTTTGATCCGGTGCAGCAGTATCTATTATCACTACATTGGGATGGTGTCGCCCGGCTGGATCGGCTATTCATCGACTATCTGGGCGCGTCCGACACCGAGTATACCCGCGCTGTGACCCGCAAGGCATTCTGCGCGGCTGTTGCGCGCGCCATGACGCCCGGCACGAAGTTTGACCCCATGACGATTCTTAGCGGCGCGCAGGGGCTGGGCAAGTCCACGCTGCTGCGCAAGATGGGCAAAAGCTGGTTCTCGGACAGCCTGACGACCTTTATCGGCAAGGAGGCGCGCGAACTGGTGCAGGGCGTTTGGATCATTGAGATCGGGGAGCTGTCGGCGCTCTCGAAGGCCGAGAACGAGCAGGCCAAGCAGTTTTTAAGCCAGTGCGAGGATATCTTCCGTGTGCCGTACGGGCGGCGCACAGAGGTTTATCCGCGGCGCTGCGTGTTCTTCGGCACCTCCAACAGCAGCGAATTCCTGCGCGATAAGACCGGCAACCGGCGGTTCTGGCCGGTGGATGTCGGGGTGCAGCTGGTGAGTAAAAGCGTGTTCACGCAGCTGGACGCCGAGGTCGACCAGCTTTGGGCAGAGGCGTTCGTGCGCTGGCAGGTTGGGGAGCCTTTGTATCTGTCCGGCACCGTCGAGGAGGCCGCCAGAGCGGAGCAGGAGGGACACCGTGAGCAGTCGCCACGCGAGGGCATTATCCGCGAGTTCGTCGAGCGTGAGGTGCCGCTGGACTGGCACAAATGGGATCTGTCGCGACGGCGTATGTATTGGAACGACGGAATCAAGGGGGATATTCCCACGGAGCCCCGGACGCGCGTCTGCGCTTTAGAAGTCTGGTGCGAAGCGATCGGCAGTGATCCGAAATTTATGCAGTACCGCGACGCGACGGAGATCAACGGTGTGATCGCTTCGATAGATGGCTGGAAACGAACGAAAAACGGAGCGCGTTTTGGGTATTGCGGTCTGCAAAAAGGATTTGAAAAAGTGTTACTTTAGGCTGTTACTTTCATTTTGAAAGTAACAAAAAGGTGTTACTTCTGTTACTTGTGTTACTTTCAAAAGTAACGGGCTAAAGGCGGATTGTATAGCCAAAAAACGGCGGTGTTACTTCTGTTACTTTTATTCCTTTGAAATATATTAAATAGGTAATTAGGCACACGCCTATACGCCTAATGCGCCTAACGCGTATATATATAGGGAAAGGGGGTATCGGAAGTAACGAAATATCAGCCGCGAGAAGGAGAACGGGACATTGAACGAAAAAAGTATAGAGGCGGCCCTGCGCGACCGGATCAAAGGGCTGGGCGGCCGGGCATATAAATTCGAATCACCGGGGAATGCCGGGGTGCCGGACAGGCTGATCTGTCTGCCTGGCGGCAGGGTTGTATTCGCCGAGACAAAGACCACCGGCAAGAAGCCGACCGCGCTGCAGCGGGCCAAGCACCGGGAGCTGGAGGCACTGGGCTTTCATGTGTTCGGCTGCGTCGACAGCATGATGCAGGTGGACTGCTGCGTGCGCTATTGCGAGGGATTGATTGGAGGTGATGCCCTATGAATTTCCAACCACATGGATACCAGCAATATTGCATTCAGAGAATTCTCACTGACAAGGCGCTGGGCCTGTTTTTGGACATGGGTTAGGTTTGGGGAAAACAGTGATCACCCTGACGGCCGTCGCCGCGCTGCGCTTCGATTACTTCGCGGTTTCCCGCGTGCTGGTGGTAGCGCCGAAGAAAGTCGCTGAAGCCACCTGGAACAAAGAGGCGCAGAAATGGGAGCACCTGCGGATGCTGCGGATCCAGTCGGTGCTGGGAAGCGCCTCGCGGCGTGTCCGGGCGCTGGCGACACCGGCGGATGTTTACGTCATCAACCGCGAGAATGTGCCGTGGCTGGTGGATTACTACCGCAACGACTGGCCGTTCGACATGGTGATTCTGGACGAAAGCAGCAGCTTCAAGAACTGGCAGTCCAAGCGGTTTAAGGCATTGAAGCTGGTGCGGTCGAGAATTCAGCGCATCGTGGAGCTGACCGGCACGCCGGCGCCGAACTCTCTGCTGGATCTCTGGGCGCAGGTGTTCCTGCTGGATGGCGGCGACCGGCTGGGTAAGACGATCGGCGGCTTCCGGGAGCGGTACTTCAACCCCGACCAGCGCAGCCGCGACCGAATTTTCACCTATGCGCCAAAGCCCGACGCCGAGGGCGCGATCAAGCAGCTGATCGGCGATATTTGCGTCAGCATGAAAGCTGAGGATTACCTGCAGCTACCGGACTGCGTGCGGGTGACCGCGCCGGTGCCGCTGGATAAAAAGGCGCAGGCAGCCTATGACCGGTTGGAACGCGAGATGCTGCTGGAAGTCGACGAGCAGACCATCGACGCGGGCAGTGCGGCCGCGTTGCAGAATAAGCTGTTGCAGCTTTGTAACGGCGCGGTGTACGCCTCGCCCGGCGCGGTTGCCGAGGTTCACGACTGCAAGCTGGAAGTCCTGCGCGAGACGGTGGAGGCCCTTTGCGGGGCGCACGCGCTGGTGTTTTACAGCTTCCGCCACGACATACCGCGGATTAAGACGGCGCTGAACGGGCAGGGCCTGCGCATCCGGGAGTACACCGGCCCGGCCGATGCCGACGACTGGAACGCCGGGAAGATCGACGTTCTGTTGGCACATCCGGCTTCTACGGCCTACGGGCTGAATCTTCAGGAGGGCGGGCACCACGTGATCTGGTTCGGGCTGAATTGGAGCCTGGAGCTGTACCAGCAGGCAAACGCCCGGCTGCATCGGCAGGGCCAGACGCACCCGGTGATCGTGCATCATCTGGCGGTGGAGGGCGGCGCCGACGAGGATGTGCTGCGGGCGCTGGATGAAAAAAATACCTCGCAAGAAGCGCTGTTGCAGGCGCTTAAAGCGAGGATTGAAAAGGCGAAAGCCGTTAGGTTGTAATTTAGCAGCGAAATGGGTGTGCCCTTAATGCTGGGTTCCGTGCAAACGGAGCACCTACAAAAATAGGCGCTCCGTTTCTATAAAAAAGCTGGTTAGCTTTCTATAAATTTAATCAAAGAAATTGCAAATAGGCCCACATTGGCAACGCCAGCAACGCCCGTTCCAGACCCAGTCGCATCGGCGAGAACGATTATCAAAACTATTATCTAAACTACTGCCAGCAACGCGATTGCCATTAAAATCATCGTTGAAATTATCGTTGGAACTCTCATTGGAATTATCATTGCGGACGTTATATCGATGCCCCATAAAGTACACCTCCTTTCATCGATACGTACCCTGGGTTTGAGCCCGCAATATATCATATTCAAAATGTCGAAGAGTGCTAAAGGCGAGGGGAACGAGGATTGACCGCCAACAAACAACAGTTGATCGCCTAAATAAACGGGCCTGCTTTTTACAGCAAGCCCGAAAGATTAGTACCAGCATGGATTGCAGCAACCGCAGCCATTAGAGCAGCCGACGAAACCCAACAAAAGCAAAAGCCAAAACCACACGCTCATCACTCCTTTCGGCCTGTTAATACAGACTACGGGAAGAGGAGTATATACGACACAAAGGGAGGAATCTATTTGACAAACAGCGAAAAGAAAGCTTTCCTGCGCCGGTACGGCGACAACGAACGCGAGATCAAGCGCCTCGAGGACGAACTGACCAGATGGGAATCGCGGGCCGAGAAGGTGACCGCCAGTTACAGTCTGGCGCCAGCGCATGGGGCTGATGGCGACAAAGTACAGGTCGCAGTCGACAATATAGCCGAGGTAAGGGCGATGCTGTACGACCGGCTGACCGATGCCACCGAGCTGCGGCGCAGCATTCAGGCGGCGATTGATACGGTGGAGGATGCGCGGCTGCGGAACCTGCTTGAATATCGGTACATAGACGGGCTAACGTGGGATAAAGTGGCAGTGGCGATGTATCTTGACCGAAAATGGGTTATAACACTGCATGGTAGCGCGTTATCGGCAATGGATGTGTGAAATACACCACTGAAATGCACTGTCAACCTGTGATATTATGTATTTGTAAATCTATCCAAAGCGCGTCTCGATTCATCGGGCGCGCTTTTCCTATACCTGAAAGGAGGCTGCGCTTGTGCTGAAAAGCTGCAAATATTGCGGTCGCATTCACCCAAAAGGCTATGACTGCCAAGCCAAACCGAAACGGTATAAAAGCCGGACGCAGCAGACAGACATCCGCTGCACTAACAAGTGGACCCGCAAAAGCATTGAGATTCGTGAGCGGGATCATTATCTTTGCAGGGTATGCTTGGCACAGGGCACCGTCAATTACGACGGCATAGAAGTGCATCACATCATCCCATTGGTAGAAGATGGAAGCTGTGCCTTTGATGATGACTGGCTTATCTCTCTCTGCGCCAGCCACCACAAAGCGGCTGACAGGGGAGAGATCAGCCGACAAGCCCTGTATCGACTGGCTTGCGGGGGTACCCCCCTACCCTCAGCGTTCTCAACAGGCGAAACGCGCAAGACCACAAAGCCCCCTCTGTGAATAAAATATTCCCACATCAAGTTTCGAAAGGAGGTTTGCGACGTGCCAACCAGACCCAAAGCGGCGGCGATACTGGAAAGCGAAAAGAAATCGCACCGGACAAAAGCCGAGATGGACCAAAAAAAGAACGCCGAAAAGGAGCTTGTAACGGGCAGGCCGCTGCGGGAACGCCCGGAAGTGGCTGCCAATAAAATTGCCCACGCAGAGTTTCTGCGAGTGAATAAGCTACTTAAACTCGTTGGCAAAAATGACGCCATTATTGAGACGGTTATAAACCGGTATTGCCTGTTGCAGGCGGAGTGCGCCGAGTACCAGGACATGATTGCAAGCTTTCGCGATCAGCGCGGGGATCTTAAGCGGGAGTACCGAAGCGGGCAGGCCGACGCCGATTATACTGAGGGGGGTCTGACGCCATCGGCGTATTACAAGCTCTTGGCTGCAATGCAAAAAAGTATTGTAGATTTGGACAGGCAGATGCAGGCCAAACGCAAAATGCTTTTTGACATCGAGCGGGAAAACGGCATGACGATAGCGGCGGTTTTGCGCAGTATACCAAAGAAAACTGAGAGCGAGGGCAACCCGTTGCTCAAGGCGTTGACCGGCGATGATTAGCAAAAGCAAGGCGTACAGATATTGCTTGTGGTGCGTGCAGCCGGATAACTGCAAAGCGCCGCACTATGTGAAGTTGCAGGCGCGGTCATGGCTGGAGATTGCCGACGGAAAAAACGCCGAGGCTTTTGTGGATGAAAAAGCCTATAACCGTATTTGTAAAATCTTAAAGCTGATGGCGCACCCGGACTTAAATTGCCCGATGTTTGAGGGGCTGGAGGATTACGCATGGTTCTTGATTACCGCTGTATTTTGCACGAAGCTGAGGGACGCCGAGTGGGATATACGCTACTACATAACCGCGCTGCTAGAAATCAGCCGCAAGAACTTTAAGACCTTCAACAGCGCCGTTATTTTTATCATAGGGATGCTGACGGAACCGCAGTTTTCGCGGTTCTTTTCTGTTGCGCCGGATTTGAAACTTTCGAGTGAGCTGAAACTGGCGATACGCAAAATAATCAAGGCCAGCCCCGCGCTGGCGGATGACAAAGTGTTTAAGCTGCTGCGCAGCGAAGTGCGGTGCCTGATAACCGAAAGCGAATACACGCCGCTGGCTTACTCTGAGGACAGGATGGACGGTAAGCTGGCGAACATCTTTCTGGCGGATGAAGCGGGCGCGATGGACAGCTACCCTATTGAGGCCATGCGCTCCTCGCAGATTACGCTTTTCAATAAGCTTGGCATCATCATTTCCACGCAGTACCCCAACGACAACAACGCCATGATTGACGAGATAGATCTCTCGAAAAAGACGCTGGACGGGCTTATGGACAATAAGCGCCGGTTTGCCCTGTTGTATGAGCCGGACGATGAATTCCTCGTCAACGACCTGTGGCAGACCGAGGATCTGGTCATTTACCAGTCCAACCCTGTCGCTGTGGCGCATGATTATGTTTTCGATGCCATCAAAGACGCGCGCGACATGGCCGTACTGTATGAGAACAAGCGTGAAAACTACCTTTGCAAGCATAACAACATCAAGTATAAGGGACTTGGTGTTGAGGGGTTTATTGAGATCACCAAGGTGCGCGAGTGCAAGATCAAGGAGGATTTGAGCTTCTGGCGCGGCAAAACCGTCTATTTGGGCGTGGACTTATCGCTGACGGATGACAACACCGCTGTCGCGATGGCCTGCGAACACGAAGGGCGCGTTTATACCAAAGTATGGGGATTTATCCCCAGGGATAAAAAGGCGGTTAAATCCAAAAAGGAGAACGTGGACTACGACAAACTAATACGGCAGGGCGTCTGCTTTGCGTGCGGCGACGAGGTGATCGGCTATGATTTTGTGGAGGCGCACATCCTGGGGCTGCAAGAAAAGTACGGCGTTGTAGTTTCTCAGATTGGGTATGACCGCATGAACGCGATCTCCACGGTGCAAAAGCTGGAGGCCGCGGGCTATGAATGTGTGGAGGTCAAGCAGCATTCCAGCGTGCTGCACATGCCGACCAAGCTGCTTAAAGAGCAGATTTTAAGCAGACTCTTCCGCTATGACGAGAATTTAATGCTGGAGATCAACTTTCAGAATGCGCGCTGCACCGAGGACACCAATCTGAACAAGTACGTCAACAAAAAGAAGTCGGCGGGCAAGGTGGACATGGTGGTGGCGGTGATTAACGCGCTGTACCTGTTGCAGCAGGATATGTTATTTGGAAGCGGTTTTGTCGTGCAGACATAGGAGGGGTTCAATGGGGCTGTTTAACAGAAAAAAACCGGAAATAAGAGCGGAGACCGTTGCGGATATGGTCGGGACGGATGATGCCCTTTTAAGGGCGATACTGGGGCTGACCGGCATCACCAAGGAAATTGCCATGCAGATACCGACGGTGGCGGGCGCCGTTGATTTAATTGCAAATATCGTTGCCAGCACGCCGATTAAGCTTTATAAGCTCGCGGACGGGAGGGTTGAGGAGGTTGAGGGCGATCCCCGGGCAGTGCTGCTCAACGAAGAAACCGGCGATACGCTCAACGCGCGCGAATTCTGGCGCGCAATTGTGCCGGACTACTATCTGGGCAAGGGCGGGTACGCCTATATCAACCGGGCGCGGGGGGAATTTGTCAGTCTTCACTATGTGGACGAATCACAGATTTCGATTAACAAAAATGCTGATCCGGTCTACAAGGACTATGATATTCTCGTGGGCGGAAAAACCTATAAACCGTATGATTTTTTAAAAATTCTGCGCAATTCCAAAGATGGCGCGCAGGGCGTGGGCATCACGACCGAAAACAGCATGGTGCTGGAAGTGGCTTATGAGAGTCTGCGGTTTGAGGGGGCCCTTGTTAAAAAAGGCGGGAACAAAAAAGGCTTTTTAAAGTCTGAAAAGCCGCTTGACGAGCCGGCCCTGAACAAGCTCAAGGCCGCCTGGAAACAGCTTTACAGCAACACCGAGGAAAACGTCATGATCCTGAACAAGGGTATGGACTTTCAGGAGTCTTCCAATACCTCGGTTGAAATGCAGCTCAACGAAAACAAGGAGTCCAACGGGCGAGAAATCTGCAAAATCTTTCACGTGTCGCCCGATGCGATTATGGGCAGGGCGCGCGACGAGGACGTAACCAGTATTGCCAAACTTGCGGCGGTGCCGCTGATGAAAGCCATAGAATGTGCCTTAAACCGTGATTTTCTGCTTGAAAAGGAGAAGAAAACGCACTATTGGGCTTTTGATACCAAGGAGCTGCTCAAAGGCAGTATGAAAGAGCGTTTTGAGGCCTATAAAGCGGGCATTGAGGCGAACGTATTGCAAGTGGATGAAGCGCGTTATATGGAAGATTTGCCGCAGCTGGGGTTCAAATTCATAAAACTTGGCTTGCAGGACGTATTTTATAACCCTGAAACCGGCGAGTTTTTTACGCCAAACCGCGGCGCTGTGGACAGCATTAACGGTAACGGCCTTATTCCAAAGAAAGAAAGCGAGGTGAAACCATGAAAATAGAAATCAGAGCGGACGGTGCGCATATTTCCGGCTATGTCAACGTGACTGAGAAAATGAGCCGGCCCGTCATCACCGGCAAAGGGCAGCGGGTAGTCGAAGTCATCGAGCCGAGGGCCTTTGAGGGCGCGATTGAGCGGGCTGAAAATGTCGCCATGACCAAGGACCATAACCCCGAATGTGTGCTTGCCCAAACACGCGACAAAACGCTGACGCTGTACGAGGATGCAATCGGGCTTTATGCTGATGCGATTATCACCGACGCGGCGACCATTGCCGAAGCGCGTGCGGGCAAGCTGCGCGGGTGGTCGTTCGGCATGAAAAACGTCCGGGATAAGATCGAGGAGCGGGCCGATGCTCTGCCGCTGCGCAGGGTGTCGGCTTTTGATTTGGACCATATCACGCTGGTGGTTCACAAAACGCCGTTTTATGCGGCGACATCCATCGAAATGCGCGCGGACGACCAGACGGAGGCAATCGAACTGCGTGCGCTCGAAGAAACCCCTAAAATCAGCGAAACCGAACCTGAAAAGCCCGATTTTGATAACGGTGCGTACAAAAACAGAATCGCCGCGCTCAAGCGGTAAAAATGGAGGTAAGTTATGAAAAATCTTAAAGCCCTTATGGAAAAAAGAGCGGAGAAACAGAACCAGCTCGACGCGATCGTCGCCAAGGCGGACGCGGAGGTTCGCGCCGTCAGCGACGAGGAGCGCGCCGAGTTTGAGAAGCTCGAAAAGGAAATCAAGGACATTGACACGACCCTCGCGATGGAGGAGCGCGCGCGCGGCATCGAAAAGAAGCCGGCGGCGGCCCCTGTTGAGGAACGGGCCGCGCTGGAGGAACGGGCGTTTGCCGACTACCTGCGCGGGGTTGTTTCGGAAAACCGCGCCGATATCAACCTGACTACGACCGATAACGGTGCGGTTATTCCTTCCACAATCGCCAGCAAAATTATCAAAAAGGTTGTGGACACCTGCCCGATTTATGCGCTTGCCACGCGCTATAACGTCAAGGGCACGCTGAATATTCCCTACTACGATGAGACAACCCAGTCTATTACGATGGCGTATGCGACCGAATTCACCGAGCTGGAGAGCACCTCGGGCAAATTCGCCACCATCGAGCTGAAGGGCTTCCTTGCGGGCGTGCTTTCTAAAATTTCGAAATCGCTGATTAACAATTCGCAGTTTGACATCGTTTCTTTTGTGGTCAGCGATATGGGCGAAAAGATTGCGCTGTTCATTGAGAACGAGCTGCTCAACGGCACCACCGATAAGGTGACCGGCCTGAAAGGCGCCACGCAGCTGGTCACGGCTGCTGCCGCATCCGCAGTCACCGCCGACGAGCTGATCGATGTGCAGGAGACGGTTCCCGATGTTTATCAGGCGAACGCCATCTGGATTATGTCCAGGGCAACCCGTACCGCCATCCGCAAGTTGAAAGATGGGCAGGGTAATTATCTGCTCAACAAGGATGCGAGCGCGCGGTGGGGGTATACCCTTTTTGGCAAGGATGTCTATGTATCCGCCAAAATGCCCGATATGGCGGCGGGTAAGATTGCCATTTATTACGGCGACATGACCGGCCTCGCCGTCAAGGTATCCGAGGACATCAACATTGAGGTACTGCGCGAAAAGTACGCGACGCAGCACGCTGTCGGTGTTGTTGGCTGGATCGAGCTGGATTCGAAGCTGGAAAATGCGCAGAAGATCGCCAAGCTTGTCATGAAGGCGGTGTAATATGCTCATTAAGGCAAAGGTGAGCTTTGCCGGGGCGGTCTGCATGGGGCGCGGAGAAACCCGCGATGTAGACGAGGGGGTCGCGAAAGACCTCCTCGCTGCTGATTATGCAGAGACCGCGGAGGTAAAACCGCCGAAAAAGAAGGGGAAAGCCGATGAAGGTCAGTGAGATTACGCCAGAGGCTGTGAACAGCTATCTGCGGCTTGATGACGATGCCGATGACGGGCTGGCCAGTGTGGTGCTGCCCGCTGCGGTGGCCTACGTCAAGGGCTATACCGGACTGGACGCGGCGGCGCTGGATGAACATGAGGACATTTCGCTGGCGGTGTTGGTGCTTTGTTCCGATATGTATGACAACCGCCAGATGGTGGTGGACAATGACAAGGTCAATCGCGTCATTCAAAGCATACTGGACATGCACCGCGTCAATCTGCTGTGAGGTGAGGGTATGGATGCCGGGAAACTGAACGAAAAGCTGTCGGTGCTTGCCCTTACAGATGGTGTCTGGGGCGTGATACGCACGACATGGGGCAGCGCCGAGCAAAAGGACAAAAAGAACCTGTTTTCTAGCGTCGGTATTGGCGCGCGCGCCGTTGAGTTTGTGGTGCGGCGGCAGGCTATCACGCTGCATGATGCCCTTCGCTGGCGGGGGCAGCACTGCTTTTTGACCAGCATCACCGACGAGGGCAGGGGACACCTGAAAATTGCCGCCGCCCTCATTGAGCCGACGCTGTGCAGCGCGACGCGCGGTGTCAAAGCGAAAAATGCGCTGAATAACCCGGTTACGGTGCAGCAGCCGCTGACGGAATTTCCTGCCTGCGTGACCGAGAAGTATATGGGCTTCTCGGTGCAGCAGCCGCAGTCTCAGGTGGCGGAAACGCTGGTGCTGGTCTGCCCGAAATCCGTGGCGCTTAAAACCGGCGATCTGGTGACGGTGGGCGCGCGCGGTGTTTATGCCGTCACGGTGCCGCACACGCTCGACGCGTTTAAAAACGAGTATGAGGTCGTGGCGACAAAGGAGGCTTGACGGTGCAGAGTATTGAGCTGCGAGGTTTCAAGGAGCTTGATGAGGCGCTTGGAAAAATTCTGGATCAGCTGCCGGAAATGCGCAGAGAATTTCATGAAGAGCTGGCCGAAATTATCAAAAATGAGGTTGATGCTGCGATTGTGTCCTCGGGCGTATCGGATAGCAACGAAAAAGTGCGCAAGTGGCAGGTCAAGCACGTTGGCAGCGGCGGCGGTTACGCGGCCGTGCGCGCGGCGGGCGGCAAGGAAGGGGCTGAAATAGGCCCGAACGGCCCGGGTGCCATTACAAACTACCTCGAAAACGGGCATAAAATCAGAAACCCGAGCGGGAGATCGAAGCGATATCGCCCGCGTATTCGTGTGGCACGTGTGCCGGGTCATTATTTTTATGAGACCGAGTATGCCAGAATCGAAGGACTAATGTTGAAAAAGGCCGAGGAATGGCTGAATCAAATCGCAAAGGAGCTGGAAGGGTAAATGCTGACCAAACGCAAAATTATCGAGGCGGTTAATACACTTCTGGTGCAGAAGTATCCAGATTATACGGTTTATCCAAACCGTGAACCGGCCAATTTCGAGCGGCCGTCCTTTTTGATTATGGCCCCGCGCTATTCGCCGAAAACGGTCAATTTTGGCATCGTGGAAGAAACCATTTATCTCACGATAACCTGTTTTGGAGAGGTGGACGCCTACGGTAACAGCGACGCAAACCGTCTGAGTGAATTACAGGAGGGCGCGGTGGGGCTGTTCAGGCGCGGATATATCCCCGTGGAAGATCGCGCAGTCAAGGTGGAGGCCAGCGACGGCGGACAGGACTTTGACCGCGCGTGGGTAGATGTCACCTGTGTGTATCACGAGGTGCGCGACCCGAACCCGGTGCAATTGCCGCTCGTTCAGAGTGTAGAAACAACCATAAAGGAGGAAAGTTAAACGATGGGATTACCGAATGTAACCATTGAATTTAAGACCACGGCCGCCGCGAGTATTGCGCGGTCTGAAAAGGGCGTGATCGGCCTGATTCTGCGGGACGCCAACGCGGCAGCGCAGGGCAAGGCGTACATCATCCGCTCGACCGGGGATATCCCCGCTGCGCTGGATGCGGCCAACGCTCTCTATATCACGCGGGCGCTGATTGGCTATGTCAACCCGCCCAAGTCGGTGCGGGCGTTTGTGCTGCCGGGTGACGCGACCGACTTAACCGACGGTTTTGCACATTTTGCCACGGTGGAGGTGGATTACCTCTGCGGGCCGCACGACTGCACCAGCACGGAGGCTTCTGCTATTGCAGCATGGGTTAAGAGCCGCCGCGCGGAGCATTACATCGTCAAGGCGGTGCTGCCCGACACGGCCGCGGACAGTGAGGGCATCATTAATGTGACTGCCGGGGGCGTTGTGGTCGGCAGCGACACATTGGCCGCCGCTGCGCTGTGCAGCCGCATCGCCGGACTGATTGCGGGCACGCCGATGACCATTTCTTGCACCTATGCGCCGCTGTATGAGGTAACCGACATCGCCCGACTGAGCCGCGAGGACATGGACGCCGCGATTGACGCGGGGAAATTCATTTTGTACCACGACGGCGAGAAGGTGAAAGTGGCGCGTGGCATCAACAGCCTTGTGACGACCACGGCAGACAAGGGCGCTGCGTTCAAAAAGATTAAGATCGTTGAAGCGGTGGACATGATTCAGCACGATATTCGGCGTGTCTGCGAGGACAGTTATATCGGAAAGTATGCCAATAGCTACGACAACAAATGCCTGTTGATTACCGCCATTCAGGGGTATTTCAGCGGGCTGGAGACGGCCGGCATTCTCGACCCGGGCAAGTCTTCTGTCGCCATTGATCTGACGGCACAGGCCAATTATCTGGAGGCGCAGGGCACGGACACGACGACCATGAGCGCGCAGGAGATCAAGGAGGCCAACACCGGCGACAAGGTGTTTATCACCTGTTCGGTCAAGATTCTGGACGCCATCGAGGATATTGCGATTGGCGTCACGCTGTAAGGAGGAATTGCTTTGGATAGCGCAAAAAGAGTGATGTCGGGTACCTGGGGCGAAACGTGGCTGGAGGGCGAAAAGATTTCAGAATGCTACGGCTTGCAGGCCAAGGTATCTTATAACAAGGAAGACGTGGCACTTTGCGGTCAGATGTTTGTTGACAGCAAAGTGAAGTCGGCAAAGGGAACCGGTTCTATACGAATGCACAAGGTCAGTTCCCGTATGGCAAAGCTGGTTGCCGACAAGATCAAGGCCGGGCAGGATGTCCGTTTCACGGTCATTTCCAAACTGGCAGATCCCGATGCCTACGGGGCCGAGCGCGTGGCGCTCAAAAATGTCAGTTTCGATGACCTGACGCTGGCCGACTGGGAGGCAGATAATTTCGGCAAAGTGGAATGCCCGTTTACCTTCACGGATTATGAATATCTTGACATGGTAGACCCGCAATAAGGAGAAAAGCGATGGAAAGAGAACAGAATGTCATTGACCTGCTTTTAAACCTCGACCCGCCCAGGCTGCCGGATAAGGAGATCAAGATAAAGCGCCTCACCAAGCTGTGCGGCGCTGATGTGGTGTTTAAAATCCGCGCGCTGCCCTATACCCGGGTGGCGGAAATAAAGAAAATGAGCGGTGAGGAGGACATGAGCGTAGATATCGTGCTGGCTGGCGTGGTGCTCCCCGACCTGCGCGACAAACGCCTGTGCGAGAAATACAACGCCGTCACGCCTGCGGAGCTGCTTAAAAAGCTGCTGCTGCCGGGAGAAATTGAGGACATTTCCCGTGAGGTGGAGAAACTGTCCGGGTACCGCGCTTTGACTATCGAGGATATCAAAAAAAAATAGACACCGACCCCGAATTGAATCTGATGTATTACCTGTTCCGGCATAAAAACCTTATGCCGGGGCAGTTTTACCAGATGCCCGAGGGGGAGCGCCTAATAGCGGCGGCGTTCGCCGGAAAAGAGCGCGAAGAGAGACTTTAAACTATTGTCCGCTCCTCAAAATAAATTTGGGGAGCGGTAACCCCGGAAAATACAATTGTGTTGACAATCGCGATTGATTTAAATATAATGTAGCTAGATACAAAAAAGCGAGGGAGCGCCATGCCAGACAAAAGCCGCGCGGAATACTTTAGAAAGCGCCGGGAAACGAGAGGCCAGTTCATGGCGATGATCGACAAAGAGACGCTTGAAAGATTCAATAACTGGCTGCGCGAAAGCGGAAAAACAAAAACAGCGTGGCTCACCGAAAAAATCAGGGAGGATCTGGGCGATGAATAGAATCAAAAGCAGCATTTTGTTTAGATTTGTTATCGGAATACTGGCGTCGCTTCTGATATCGGCCTTTATTGTGTTCATAGACGGCGCGCGGGCATACCCGCCCGGTTATTTTCTCTCGATGGCAGTTGACGCTTATTTCTTTGTACAGCCCGCCGTTTTTCTCATCTTCTGGTTTGGGCAGAAACGGTTAAACCTCAGAAGCTTAGATTTTGGGCTTTTCATACTGTTTGCAGCTGCCATGCTGCTGAGAATGAAGTAATAATATTTTTGTACTGTGCTAAACAGCCTCGCTTTTGCGGGGCTTTTTTATTGCAAAGGAGATGGACAGATGCCGAAAAGTCCAAGCATAGCCGCAACGCTGGCAGATAAAATATCGCCAGGCGTAAACAGTATTCGCAGTGCTTTTAAGTCGCTGAGTAAAGACTCCGACGAGGTGAGAAATAAAATAAGCGCGTTGCAGACCAAGCAGGGGGAGCTTATAAAAGTCCAGGCGCAGTTGAAAACCAACCTTGTAGAGGCTAACAAGGCTGTAAAAGAAGCCACAAAGGCTTTTACAGACAGTGGCGATGCGATAAGTAAAGTCAATCTTGACAAGGCGCATGAAAAGTATCTGTCTCTTACAGAACAGCTGAAAGGCTTTAGAGAAGAGGCGAAACGAACCAACTCTGAAATAAGAGGCCTGCAAACGGAGCAAAGCAAACTATCCAACACCGCAGACGGCGGCATAGGTGGGGCGCTGATGAAAGCCGGATTTGGACGCATGTTTGGGGAATCGCTCGGGCAGGCCAGCATGGCGTATTTTACGTCAGCTTACGGGACGCCCGCCGGCGATGCGCTGTCCTCTATTGTATCGGGCGCAATTACGGGCGCGGCGATGGGGTCTATAATCCCCGGTATCGGCACTGTTGGCGGCGCGGCTTTGGGCACCGTATCAGGGGCAATAAACGCCAGCACGCAGGTTTATTCTGCAGAAAATGACGCGTTTAAGGCTTATCGCGACCAGCAGCTCGACGAACAGACCGGACGCATACAGTCGGATATTTCCTCCGGTTCAGGCATAGCGGCGCAGCGCGAACTTGATCAGATTGCCTTTTCAAAGCTGATGGGCGGAGAGGGCATCGCGAGTAACTATCTCTCATGGGTGAAAGATACCGCGAACAGCACCCCGCTGCTGTATGACGATCTCAAAGCCATGTCGAAGACGCTGGCAACCTACGGATACAGCCCCGAAGAAATGCAAAAACGGCTCATTCAGATTGGCGACACCGGTTCAGCACTGGGCATGAACACATCAGATATGAGCATGGTGGCCACGGGGTTGGGTCGCATGAAGTCATCCGGCAAAACGAGTTTGGAATACCTCAATATTTTGACTGAGCGTGGCATTCCGGCGATTGACTATCTGGCCAAGGCGATGGGCGCCACAAATGCAGAAGTTTATGACATGGTGTCAAAGGGGCTGATACCAGGCGCAAAGGCCGCCGAGATTATTGCTGACAAGATGGGTGAGGCGAACAGCGGGGCAATGACCGAAATGGCAGAAACCTATTCCGGGTTGACCTCCACCGTCGCGGGGCTGAATCAGGAAATGCAAAATGCCTACGGTGAGGGGTACAATGCCGAGCGCAGCAAAGGTCTGGGCAATCAGATAGATTATCTGAGCAGCGTGCAAGCTTCAGACACCAACAAGAAAATTGGCGCGTATTATGCAAGCCTCGAAAATGAAAAAGAGCGGATTATCCGGGAGCATGAAAAAGCGGCCTATGCGCGCATAGAAGCTGAAAACATCACGGATGAGGCCGAAATGGGAAGGTTGCTTGCAGAGGCGCGCGTCGCCGGAATTGCAGAGTACAACAAAAGCGACGGCGCTCAGCTTGAAGCCGAATCGCAGCGTTCGCTCATCAACAGCGTTGGAGCGATACTGGCGGGCGATAAGACCTATTGGAATTCGGGGTATCTCGAAGGGCAGGAACGCTCTAAAGGGATGGCGGCGGCAATTAACGCTTATATCGACAGTGAGCGAAAACGTATCGGGTATGCGCCCGCCGCCAGCACTGTTTATGCACCAAACTACGAATACGGCGGCAGCGAGGGCGTTTCTGATAGCGGCACCTTCTCTGATGCCTTCGGCCTGTCTTATGTGCCCTATGATAATTTCCCGGCGCGGCTGCATGAGGGGGAACAGGTGCTGACGGCGAGTGAGGCACGCAAGAGAAATAGCGCGGCCGGTATCACGATACCGAAACTGGCGGATACGTTGGTCGTGCGAGAAGAAGCGGATATTTACAGAATAGCACAAGAAATTGCACGGGAGATTATAAACGCACAGATGCTTAGTTAAATAAAAAGGAGCGGATTTCCGCTCCTTTTTTGCTAGTTAACTCTAATGCTGCCGGTCATCCGATCCCATTTTATGGTGTAGCATGTTTCTTCTGTGGCCGTAAAATCGAGAGTCTTTTTGCGAAAGCCCTGGGAAAAAACAACGCTGTGCGGGCCTTTGTCCATATCTAATTCTAGTGTTTCGCCGTTAGCGATAGATAGCATTTTTTTACCGTCAATATTTATATTTATCGGCGGGTTGATAAGATACAATTGGCTTTCGCGGAAAAAGGTAATTTTTACGGTATCGCTTTTAGGGGCGTCGGTAAGGCTTTTGCCACATGCGGAACAAAAAGCGCTGTCGTCGCTTAACTCATGGCCGCAGTATTTGCAAAACATAGCTGTCAACTCCTTTGTATCTCATTATAAGCATAAATTTTCCATATTACAACAGGAGGTGAAAAATGAGAAAATTCATCATTAAAGCCAGCAAGCAGATCACGCTACCGGTTACGCCTGAAAGCTTTGAAGTTAGCTACGGCCGACGCATTGAGACGGTCAACATCCACGAGGTGGGCGACGTCAATCTGCCGGGCGGGCTGGCGCTGGGGACTATCAAAATAAGCTGCATGTTCCCGGAACAGGACTACCCCTTTGCGCTGGACGCTGGCGATCCGTACAGCTATGTGGACAGCATCAAAAAGATTATCAAAAAGAAAAAGCCGGTGCGGTTTATTGTCTCGGGCACCGGCGTCAACGAGCGGGTGCTGATTGAGGATATCGCCTACGGCGAGCGGGACGGCACGGGGGATGTGTACGCCACGATCACAATGCGGGGGTATCGGGAAGTGAGTGCTGCGCAGACGGTGGCGGTGCTGGGCGTGGTAACGACGCCGCAGCCGACCGTGCCGAAAACAGGCGCCAACCGCCCGAGAGATCAGGAAAAGAACGATTTCGAAGAACGGATTTACCACGCGAAAAAAGGCCAGACTTTCTACGAAATATGCCGTGCCGTTTATGGGAGCGGCTCCGCTTCGGGCGCGAACGCGATTAGGTTGGCGAACTATAACGGCTACAGCAGTTTGAGAATGACGCTGGAAAAGGATATGGCGATTAAATACCCGCCAATATCATCACTGATGAAAAATGCGTACCGCGACTTGACGGGAGTGGTTGAATGAAGGTGTTTATCACAAACAGCAGCGGCACACACGACGTCACCGAGCTGATCACAACGGTGCAATGGTCGGGGGATTACCGGCAATGCGCCCGAACGCTGTCGCTGGGGCTGCTTTCGTCCGAACTGTTCGGCGTGGTGGATTGCGCCCTGGGCGCAGGGGTGACCATGCAGGAGGGCGGCAAAACCATTTTCACCGGCTTTGTGTTCGACCGCACCAAGTCCACCGCCTCGCAGGTGATTGACCTAACAGGTTTTGACCACGGGTTTTACCTCAACCGCAACCAGACCGCAAAAAAGTATGTCGGAATGACGCCGGAGGCGGCAGTGGCCGCACTGGCTGCGGAATTCGGGCTGTCGGTTGGAACGCTGGCGCAGACGGGCGTTGCAGTGAGCCGCAATTTCCCCGCGAGCGCGCGCGGTGCGCCCACGCTGTATGAGATCATCATGACGCTGTACACCGAGGCAGCCAAGACCACCGGCAAAGCCTATTTTGTTTCCTTTTCCGGTGGGGCGCTCAGTGTGCTGGAGAAGGGTGGCACGGGGAACATCCTTGTGATACAGGGCGGAAGCAATCTCATTGACGCGACCGTCACCGAGAGTGCCCAGGGCGTTGTCAACCGGGTGGCGGTCTACGACAAAAACGACAACCCGCTCTACACAAAGTCGGACGACGCGAGCGCGGCGCTGTATGGCGCGCTGCAAACGGCGATTAAACAGGCGGAGGGGCAGGACGCGGCCGCCACCGTGACGGAACTGCTGAAAAAGGCCGCACCGGAGCAGAAAATCACAGTGAACAACCTCGGGGATATATCGTGTGTGACCGGCGGCGCGGTGATGCTGCATGAGCCGTATACGAATCTGTACGGAAAGTTTTATATTGACAGCGACCTGCACCAGTGGAAAAACGGCGTCTACACCAACAAGCTGACGCTGAATCTGGTGGCTGTCATGGACGAAAAGAGCGCCGGACAGGAAATTGAGGCGGCGGGCGCTTCTGGCAGTACCGCGGGCTATCAGACCTATATCGACAATATACAAAACTACACGGGGGAGGAAAGTTAATGCAGGATAATCCATATATGGCCATGCTGGGCAGCATCAAAAAACAGGCGCAGGCTGGATCATTTCCACCGGTGCGTACCGGTGTGGTGGTGGGGGTTGCGCCGCTGGCGGTCAACACGGGCGGCATCACACTTTCCGGCGCCGATCTGTTGGTCAACGCCGATCTGCTGCCACGCACCCGGCAGGTGCAGCTCACCGAGCCGGAAGGGACAATAGAGGCAACGGCGACCGGCGCGGCAAGCGGCACGGTGATCCTTGATCTGGAGGAGGCGGATGCGCTCTTCACCGAAACCGAACAAGGCGGCACGCTGGCCGTCGGCGACCGGGTGGCGCTGCTTTCGGAGGATAACAACGTGTTTGTGGTCGTGTGCAAGGTGGTGAGCGCATGAGTCTGTTCCCGATCATCCAGCCGCAGGCCGAGACACAGGCCGACGCGCTGCCGCTCTACCGCGAAGTGGCGTGGGACTACGAAACCAATACACCGGTTTGGCGCGGGGGCAGTCCTTACGTTGTTACCGGCGCGGATGCGGTGCTGTCGTGGATCTACCGTGCGTTGCAGGTGGTGCGGTACCGGCATGAAATCTACACCTGGAATTATGGCAACGAGTGCGAGACGCTCATCGGCACCGCCTACACCGACGAACTGAAACAGGCCGAGGCTGCGCGGTATGTCCGCGAATGTCTGCTGGTGAATCCATATATTGAGGAGGTCAACGACGTGGCGGTGTCCTTCGACGGCGAGACGCTGGGCATATCCTGCACCGTTATGACCATCTATGGGGAGGTATCCGTCAATGTTTGAAAGCATCACACCGGAGGTTTTAAAGCAGCGCGTTTTTGACGCGCTGCAAACCGACATCAACACCCGGGAGGGCAGTTACACCAATGATCTTGTTGGCCCGGCCATGCTGGAGGTCTGGAAAATCTACCAGACGCTCAACGGGCTGGTCCCGATGATGTTTCCCGACGAGACGAGCGGGGAATACATCGACAAAAAGTGCGCTTACTACGGGATTACCCGCAAGGCGGGCGCCAAAGCTGCCGTGACGCTGACCATCACCGGAACCGCCGGAACGACCGTGCCGCAGGGTACGGTTTTTTTAACGGCAGAAAACCTGCGCTTTGTGACGGACGCCGCCGCGCTACTCGCCGATGGCAGCGCACAGGTGACCGCGACAGCGGCGGAGGTGGGGAGCGCTTACAACGTCGGGGCGGGTGCGATTATCCGGCAATTGTCGTCCATTCCGGGCGTCACGGCGGTGACCAATGCGACGGCGGCGCAGGGCGGCAGCGACCCTGAGACCGATGCGGCGCTGTTGATGCGACTCTATGAAAGATTGCAAAGTCCGGCGACGTCCGGCAACGCAGCCCACTACAAGCAGTGGGCGTTGTCCGTCAGCGGGGTGGGCGCTGCCAAGGTGCTGCCGCTGGCGGATGGTCCGGGGACGGTTACGGTGCTGATTGCTTCAGCGGGATTAGGCCCGGTGGACACCGCCATTGTGCAGGCCTGCGCCGACTACATCGAGACGGTGCGGCCCATCGGCGCGGCGGTGACGGTTGATACGGTCGAGGGGCTGGATATTGATGTGTCGGCCACGGTGACCATCGACAGCAGCACGACTGCGGCGACGGTGCAGGCGGCGTTTGTCGCGGCGCTGGAAAAGTATCTGCAATCAATATCCTTTAACCAGTACACGGTGCCGTACAGCCGCATTGGGTATCTGCTGGCCGGCATCGACGGTGTGCTGGATTACACGGGGCTGACCGTCAACGGCGGGATAAGCAACATCACGGTCGGGGATAATCAGGTGCCGATGGCGGGGGCGGTGAGCATTACATGAGCACGCTTCTAAACCTGCTGCCGGGATTTCATGCCGCATCGCCTGAGACGGCCGATCTGCAAAGGGCTTTCGGGCAGGAGATCGACGCGGTGCAGGCCGCGCGGGACGACTTTATGTTACAGCTTAATATGGATACCGCGACGTGGGGGCTATCTCTGTGGGAGGGCATTTACGGTATCGAACCGGATGTAAGCAAATCCTATGCGTACCGGCGCACGCGGATAAAATCCAAGATGCGCGGCGCGGGCACGACCACGGCGGCGCTGATACAAAACGCGGCCGAGAGCTTTTCAAACGGAGAGGTTGAGATTGTAGAAACGCCGGCGGAATACCGGTTTGACGTCGTGTTTGTGGGCACGCTTGGCATACCGCCGAACATGGACGACCTCTCCGCCGCCATTGAACAGATCAAGCCCGCGCATCTGGCGTACGCCTATATTTTTGTTTATATGGTTTGGGCTGTGCTTGACGCGCAGGGGCTGACCTTTTCAGCGCTGGACGCGCTCAACCTAGACTGGAACACATTAGAAAGAGGGGATTGGATTGGCTGATTTCATTACACAGTTTGCGGCCGAAGAATACGTGAACCGCGACAACTTCAATAGCAGAATCGCAGAGGCGAATACGGCGCTGACGACCGTGCAGGGTGCCGCAGCAGCAGCGCAGAGTACGGCCAACACCGCTGTGACCAATGCGGCCACGGCGCAGACGATGGCAGAGAATGCGGCATCGGCAGCTGCAGCGGCGCAGCAGACAGCGGACAGCAAGGCCAATGTCTCGCATACCCACGCGGCCAGTCAGGTGACGGCGGGCACGCTGGCGGGGCAGGTGCTGGCCAACGCAACCGCACAGGCCACGGTGACCACCGCACAGCTGCGCAACATCTATGCGGGTACCGCCGCCATGACGGCGGGCAGCACGACGCTGACCACCGGCGCGGTGTATCTGCAATATGAGTAGGCGGTGACTATATGAATGAGAGCGAAATCCACAATGGCGCAGTGGGGGAAGTAATTGGCATATGGAGAGGGCCGGTAAGACCTCCTTCGGAGGTTATTATGGGCACTGAAAAAGGTCAGGAACTTCTTTCGGGGCCTATATATATCCAGTATGAATAGGCGGTGACGGCGTGGCTAAAACAA
>JAEWLW010000084.1 GCA_023457355.1 Bacillota bacterium
GCGCGTCTACGCCTGCTTGCATAATTAAGGAGGTACACGAAACCATGAGTGAGATTTTGGAGAATCAGAATCAGGAAGAGCTTAGCTTTGAGGAGATGCTCAATCAGTTTTGCAAAAGTACATACAACGGGGAGAAGGTAACCGGTATTGTCACCAGTATCGAGCCGAACATGATTTCCGTTGATATCGGCACCAAGCACGCCGGTTATGTACCGCTGAATGAGCTTACCGATGATCCCACTGCAAAACCTGAGGACATTGTTAATAAGGGGGACGAGCTCGAACTCTTGGTTGTACGTGTCAACGATGTCGAGGGTACTGTGATGCTTTCGAAAAAGCGTCTCGACGCACAGGCCGGGTTTGAGAAGGTTATGGGCGCCGTCGACAGCGGCGAGATTCTCAACGGCATCGTCACCGAAGTTATCAAGGGCGGCGTGTTGGCGCTGACCAACGGCGTCAAGGTGTTCATCCCTGCTTCTCAGGCGACAATGTCCCGCGGCGAGGAGCTTGAGACCCTGCTGAGAAAGCCCGTAAGATTTAAGATTCTTGAAGTCAACCGTCAGCGCCGTCGTGCGGTCGGTTCCATCCGTGCCGTTCTGCGCGAGCAGAGAAAGGAACTTGAAGAGAAGTTCTGGGCAGAGGTTGAGGTTGGCAAGCAATACAATGGTGTTGTCAAATCGCTTACCGATTACGGCGCGTTTGTCGATCTGGGCGGCGTGGACGGCATGATTCATATTTCCGAACTGTCCTGGGGCAAGATTAAGCACCCCTCTCAGGTTGTCAAGGTCGGCGATGAGATCGTTGTCTATGTCAAGGATATCGACGCCGAGAAGAAGAAGATTTCGCTTGGCTACAAGAAGGATGAGGACAACCCCTGGACCATTCTGGCCAATAATTATGCTGTTGGACAGAATGCCAAGGTCAAAATTGTTTCTCTCACGGCCTTTGGCGCTTTTGCGGAACTGATCCCCGGCATCGATGGCCTGATTCACATCAGCCAGATTGCGCGTGAGCGTGTGGGCAAGCCTTCGGATGTTCTGTCCGTTGGACAGGAGGTCGAGGTCAAGATCACCGAGCTTGATTTTGAGCGCCACAGAATCAGCCTTTCCATCAAGGCTTTGCTGGAAGAAGCTGCGTCTGAGGAAGTACCGGCTGAGACTGCCGAATAATCTGAATATTGTGCCTGTAAAGCGGGAAAGCGATTTGCTTTCCCGCTTTTTGTCTATGGAAGCGGCGGCGCAGTGATGAAACGCCCTCTGCTGTAAATCGGGGTGCGATGCATCCGGCAGACTTTCCCAACAGGCACACTGACAGATAACCAGGTAATTTAAAAATGAGATCGTCCCTGCGGTCTGTTTTGCGGTTTACTGCGTTGCCGGTCTTCACGGGTGTGAGCCTGCCTGAGCCCTCCGCCTTGCGCCCCAATTTCCTTGCCAGACCTGTTCCAATTCCCCGGCTGTTTTATAGCGCTGCAAATGTAACAGCACCCGGAAAAAGGCATAAGGAATGCCGCTCTCCGGGTTCTGCTGCAATAGATAACGTTTACGTTTGTGAAAGGCTCATGACCATTCTTGCAAAAATTGAGCGAGATCCTCGTTGAATTTTTCCCGCTGGTCGTAAAACAGAAAGTGGCCGCAAGCTTCAAGCGGCACCAGCGTTGCGTTTGGAATTTGCTGTGCCTGCGCCTGTGCCAGCGGGAAAAGGCAGACCTTGTCGTCATAGCCGTGCAAAATCAGGGTGGGCACCTGTATTTTATCCAGGTCTTCAAACAGCTGTTCTTCACCCAACCATGTGTTGGCCACCGCTGATGTGGCCCAGTTGGCCGCCTCCATGCCCATGGAAAGAATCCATTGGGAAATATTGGGGGTCACAAAGTTATGGAAAATTATATTGCCGAATTTACGAAGCATCTCCGGGCGGTTTTGGCTGGTATCCTGAATAATTTCCAGCACGGCCTGCGCGGGCAATCCATACGGGAAATATGGGCGCTGAATCAAGCTGGGCGCCGCTGCCGCAAACAGCCCCAGACGCGCGACGCCATAGCCCTCATGCCGGGCCATGTAGCGCACGGCAATAGCGCCGCCTGTTGAATGGCCGCACAGCATAATCTGGTCCAGATCCAGCGCATCGATGACGGCACGCACATCGTCGGACATCCGATTGTAGTTATAGCCGCCCCAGGGCTTGGAGGACTGTCCAAAACCGCGCAGATCAATGCCGATGCACCGGTAGCCCATTTGGGGCAGCAGGCTGTACTGGTACTCAAACAGTTTATGGTCGGCCGGCCAGCCATGAAGAAAAAGCAGGGTTTTGCCGCCGGACGGGTTGATGTCTTCCACGTAGATATAAACATCGGATTCTGCCTTTACATAATAGCCCATTGTCAGACCCCATTTGCTTTATTTTACATTGATATGCATACGTTAAAATCCTGTATAAAATACCAACTTCATCAGGCCAACCTATGAAATGAACCCGGATGGAATAATTTTGGTATAAACCAATAATTTGTAAGGGCAGAACAAAAATAAATGCTACTCTTTTTTATAAGGTTATGGTAGAATCTTGTATAGTGTTATTTTTTAATATTGTAAATGGCCGCGCCAAAGGCGCATGACCGGTTTAATAAGGCAGTAAGCTGCTTTATTAAAAATACCGCAGATCTTTTGCGCATCGCCAATAGACGGGGGCATTTTAGATTTTTTAAATAAATTTATTTTCCATGGAAAAATTTCAGGTAAAATTCGCACCTTATTCAAGGAAGCTTCAAGGTCGTATCTGATGATAGACTTATGTTGGAATATTGCGCTTAACAGGAGGATTTTTGATGAAACAGACACTTGCGTTCATAATGGCGACAGCGATGCTGGCCTGTACGCTATCTATGACAACCTTTGCCGCGACAGAAATTGAATATCCGGTGGATGACATATCCTCCAGAGCGTATGTCACAGATGACGAAGGGGATTTGTATCTGACTTCGGATACCGACAAGGTCAGCTATGGCAAGACGGCTTATTTCCCCCTGCTCAGCGACGGTTCAGGTGCGTTGAAAACTAAATACGACGCCTGGCAGGCTGCTGAAAAGGATGTGAAAACAGCCGAGGCAACCCTTAAAGAGAAGCAGGAAACCTATAACGATTATAATGGCGCGCTGACCTCCTATGACACCGCCGAGCAGGCATATAATGCGGCGCAGCAACGCTTGGATGATTACGATGAGGACTACGAGAGGCTTGATGGCCTTGTTAAGGCGGCCCAGAATGCGTTAGCGCCAGTTGAAACGGATTTTAACACCAAGGAACCGGTATACTTTACGAAAAAAGGCGTTTATGAAGAAAAAAAGCTTGCGTGGGAAAGCGCCGGCTCATTGGACAGCGGCCCTGAAAAGACCGCTATGGATGACGCCAAAATCGCGATGGACGCAGTTTTTGCGCCCAATACCTATGCCAACGCCAAAGCCGAGGTGGAGGCGCTGCAAGGAGCGCTCGCGACGGCTCAAAGCAATCTTGATGCTCTGGGCAGCAAAACAGCGCTGGAGACAGACAAAGATAGCAAATATACTACTAAAGAGGCACGGGGAAACAATCTGAAAACCGTCACCGGTAAATCCTCGGTGGAGCTTGCCAGACAGGCGGTAGCCACGGCCTTATCGGAGAAGGGGATCGCAGAAACGACACTGACTTCCAAACAAGGTATCAGGGACGAAAAAAAGACCGCATACGACACCGCAGCTAAAGATCAATATATTTATGTTTATGAGCAAGATGCGACTAAAAGCATCAAAATCAGCAAAAAATGGGAAGAAGGCGGCAGTTACGTCTCGGATGTCGACGTGGTGCGAAAAAGGGTGCGCAGCGATATTAATGCTACGGGCTCAATGCAGTATATTTACTTTTTGGCCATTAAAATCAAAAGCAGCACCAGCACGCAGGACCGCGATCTTTTTGGCACCGTAACGCTTAAAAAGAGCGGCAGCAACGGCTTTGAGGTTTCGACCGATATCAGCTTGGAAATCGGTTATTCCTCTGCTTCCGACACCGACGTCGGCGAGGGCGTTATCCCGAAAACCCCCGCCACCTTTAAAAAAGGCGACGGCTTTGACGAGGACGACGAGTTTGAGTTTGAGTTTGAGGCGGACGGCGACAGCTACTTTATGGTGGATACCAGAGGACAGGGCAGCATTGTGCTGGGATTCGATACCGAGTATGATGAGGATATCAGCGACGAATATCCCGACGCCGATCTGTGGTTCTATAACGGCAACTACGCAAGCTTTAACCGCGTGGGCGACCTGTTTCTGAGTTACCCCAATGATGACGGATACGTCTATGAAATCAGCAAAAGCGGTGACCTGACCCGCATCAGCCCCGATTATGACGAATATGAGGACGCCTACCGTATCAGAACCCGAACGCTGGGCCGCTATGTCATTTCAGACACCAGACTGAGCGTTACCAGCAGACCGTCGAGCAGTTCCAGCTCAAGCGGCAGCGGAACGGGCACAGGCACCGGTACGGGCGGTACTGGCACCGCCGTTGTGCCTACGGCGCCTTCCACGCCCAGCTACACCTATACGCCGCCCGCGGCTTCTTCCAGCACGGCGCCGCCTGCGCAATCATCCTCCGAACCTGAGGAAGAGGAGGAAGAGGAAGAGAGCGAGCCCGAGGAGCTTGAGGACGAGGACGACGATATTGTCGAGGTTGTTGTTGACGACCAGGAAGCCGAAGGCCCCGAGGAAAAGAGCGGCATTCCCGCATGGGTGTGGGCGATGATTATTGTCGGCCTCGCGGCGGTGCCGGTTGCAATTGGTGTTGTGTATTACCTGCATAGCAGACCGTTGCGCAGAGATTTCTTTAATAAGGGCGACGATGAATACGACGACGATTATGACGATGATGATGAAGAGTAAGTATAATTCATAAAAAATGCGCCCTGTTTGCCATGCAGTATGGTATACTGAACAGCAGATAGGGCGCGTTTCATTTGATTTTGTGCGAAGTTTAAAGGAGCAAAACAGATGGCGAATAAAAGTAATTTAATTTTGAAGCAGGTTCAAACCGTTATCGTCGGAAAAGACGAGGTGCTCTCGCGCGTGTTGATGGCCATCCTTTCCGGGGGGCATATTTTAATGGAGGACGTTCCGGGCGTTGGAAAAACCACATTGGCCCTGGCTTTTGCCAAGACGCTGGGCATCAGCTTCAAGCGCATTCAGTTTACCTCCGACAGCATGCCCTCGGATGTAATCGGCTTCTCGGTTTACGACAAGGCCGGCGGGGCCCTGAGCTATAAACCCGGCGCCGCTATGACCAACCTGCTGCTGGCCGACGAGATCAACCGAACCTCCAGTAAGACGCAATCCGCGCTGCTGGAAGTGATGGAGGAAGGGCAGATTACCGTCGACGGTGTGACCCGTTCGGTTCCGCAGCCCTTCGTGGTTATTGCCACGCAGAACCCGGTAGGTACCGCCGGCACACAGATTTTGCCGCATGCGCAGCTGGACCGTTTTATGGTCAGGCTCCAGATGGGTTACCCCGATTTTGCCAGCCAGGTGAACATTTTGCGCGACCGCCAGACTGAAAACCCGCTGGACGCCGTTTCACCGGTTATCAGTGCGGCCGAGCTCATTACCATGAAAAACGATGTGGCGGCGGTGCATATAGCCGACTCGCTTTATGAGTATATTACCCAGCTTGCGCAGGCCACCCGCAGCCATCCCATGATTCAGCTTGGCCTGTCGCCGCGCGGCGCGCTGGCTATCTGCCGCATGGCGAAGGCTTATGCCTATGTCTACGACCGTGATTTTGTGGTGCCGGATGATATTGCCGCCGTCTTTTGTGACGTTTGTACCCATCGCATGCTGCTCAGCGCCAAGGCGCGTCTGGCGAATCTGGCCGCCGGGGATATTTTAAACGAGGTTTTGGAATCGGTCGAAAAACCGGTTTCGGGCAGCTCGTCGCTGCTTTCCGGCAGAGGAAAACGCAGATGAATGCGGCAGTGTGGCTGATTTGGCTTGCCGCTATCCTGCCCATGGCGGTTTTCGGGCAAACGCCTGCGCTGCGCTGGTTGTTGATGCTGCTGCCATTTTGCTTTGTGGTATCGTCGCTGGTGACATGGCTGGCCTCTAAAAAGCTGTCGCTTTCGGTCAAGGTAAAGGAAGGCGGCAGCAAAAAGCAGGGCGCAAAGGGCGAACTGACCATTCTAAACCACAGTTATCTCCCGGTGATGCAGCTGCGCTGCACATTGCTGCTGCATAATCTGCTGACCGGTGAGGAAACCGAGCAGCTTGTTTCGATGCCCGTGCTGCCCAAGTGCCGGCGCAAGGTGACTTTCCGCATCAAATCGCAGCATTGCGGACAGGTTGCCGTGACGTTTAAGCGGATGGATGCCGTCGATTTTTTCGGCGTCACACATTATCGGCTTAAATTTGAGGCCCAGGCGGACACCATTATCATGCCCAGCACTTTTCTTATGCGGGTGCTGCCGCTGATAGACAGCGTTTGCCCGGAGGAAAGCGACGAGTACGAACCGGACAGAGCGGGGTATGATGTCAGTGAAGTGCACCAGATACGCGGCTATGTGCCGGGGGACAGCGTGCGGCAGATCCACTGGAAGCTGACCGGAAAATTTGATCAGTTGATGGTCAAGCAGGCCGGACAGCCGCTAAAGCATGCGATGATGCTGTTTTTAGACTTTTCTTCCGGCGGCGCCCCTAAAAAAGCGGCGCCCGCCTGCTTTGATGCGCTTGCCGAGGTTGCGGTTTCGCTCTCGCAGGCGCTGTTGGATGCAGGTATTGCGCATCTTGTCGGGTGGCGCCAGCAAAACGGAGAGTTGGCGCATGTCTCGGTGCAAAGTGCCGACGACCTGACCGCCGCGTTGCCCGAGATGCTTTGCGCGCACGATTTTGGCGCGCTGCCGGAGGGGCAGGCGGGTAATTTGTTTGAAAAGCTGCATTTTTCCCAAATGATATGGCTGTGCACGCAGGTTCCCGCGCTCTATTTTGATACCAACGCCAAAATGACGGTGCTGTGCTGTGCCGAAAAGCGCCCGAACGAAAGCGAATATGGCGGCGAAGCGGTCGTCTTTTTTACGCCGGCGTCCTATCAGCAGGACATGGCCAATTTAATTCTCTGAACCAGTGAGGTGACCTGTTTGAAACCGAATCGCGGCCCTGCTTTACAATTGACGCTTTCCCCTGAAAAGGCAAGTTCGGGCCTTGATCTCACCGGAACAGTCGGCGATATTCTGCTCGCGCTGATGCTCTATTTTGGGCTGGGTGGACTGATGGTCAGCCTGTTTAAGCTGCCCATACTCGGGATGGTGCCGGCTGTACTGGGCTTTTTGATTATCCCTTGCGCTTTCCTGTTCTGCCGTACACCCCAAAGCCGCCTGCTTGGCGTTGCCATGCTGATTATCTGTATTCTCATCCTGTGGATTTTGGCGGCGAAATATGCCCGCGCGGGCCTTTCACTGGCGATGAACACGCTTTCGACGGCTGTGGATATTGAGTTCTTGCACATTAACGCGCAATATACCATTGATGTGGCGCCCGCCATCTATCTTGCCTGCGGAACGCTGTTTTTGACGCCTTTTGCCGTCCTGCTGGCACTGCTTTGCGTCCTTATTGTGCGCAGAACCGTCGGCTGGGCAGGCGTCGCTTTGCTGATGCCGTTTGTCGCCGTCAGCGTGTTTGAGGCGGTCAACCACACCGGCATCTGGTCGGCACTTCTTTTTGCCGGCACAGCGTTGCTGATATGCCGCCGCCTTGCCCTTGCGCCGGGCACCAAAGATACCGGCGGAATGATGCTTCCCGCCATGGCGGTGCTGCTGGCTGCGGGTTTGCTGGGGTCTGTGGTGCTGCTGCTGGTGCCGGGCAATATTCCGGATAAAACAGCGTATCTGTTACAAAAAAATCAGCGCAATATTTTGACGGATATTCACCGGATGCGCTATGAGACAAATACCTATACCGTTCTGCCGGAGGGGGATTTCGCCGGTATTTCAGAGCCGGATTTTAATTACGAAACGGTCTTGAAGCTTGAGATGAGCCAGCCGGATTCGATATATCTGCGCGGATATGTCGGAGAGGTTTATACAAATTTTGGTTGGGAACCGATTGATAAAAAGGTCATGAACAGCTATACCGGCCTGTTTTATCAGCTGCATAAAAACAATTTCTACCCCCAGACGCAGCTGGCCGACCTGGCAAGGATTTTGGATAACACGCTGTCGGACGAGGATGCCTTGACCATCGAGGTACAAAACACTGCCGCCTGCCGCGGTTATATCTATGCGCCTTATGAACTGCTGAAGGCCGATAACGCGTTGCTGCCAAACGATCGTTTATTAGAATCGCGTTTGACAAGCGGCGGGCTGTTTGGAACCGCTGATTACAAGCTGACGGTGCTGCCCAATCAGGTCAAGCGGTATAAGGCGCTGGACGAAATGCTGGCGGCGCAAAGCGCGCATCCTTCGGACGCGCTTCGCAGCTATCTGGAACAGGAGGCTAAATACCGCAGCTTTGTCTATGAACAGTACACGGCCATACCGCCGGAGGACAGCGCACTGCTGGCCGCATATATCGGCGACCCGGGCATTGCAGGGCAGACGCATGTTGCCTATAAGGACGCCAAGAACAATGTTCTGGCCATTCTGGAACGCCATTTGGAGTATTCTGATGACAATGCCGCCTTCAACGGAAACGGAAGCTTCATACAGTACATCATGCGCAAAAACCAGAGCGCGAGTACGATCGGTTATGCCAGTATCGCGGTCATGATGCTGCGGCACTACGGCATACCGGCCCGATATGTTGAAGGCTATCTGATAACGCCCGATGATGCCGAAGCGATGGGCGACGACGGCGATATCGATATTCTGGATTACAGCGCGCATGCGTGGGCGGAGTATTATCACGACGGCGTGGGGTGGATTCCTTTTGAAGTGGATCCGAACTATCTGGGCGTTATGGAAGGTATCACCGATCCGCCGTCCTATGGCCAGAGCGATCAGGGTGGTGCAACGGAGGAGGAACTTGAGGAGGATATCCCGAACCGGGACCGCGACCGTCACAACGATGAGGACGCCGGATTCCTTGATAAGCTGTTGGAGATGCTGCGCCTGTTGGCGCCGTTACTGCTGACACTGCTGTTTTTAGCTTTGCTGGTCGGCGGATGGTTGTATTACCGGTTTAAACGCATTGAAAAACGCAAAAAAGACTGCGCGCAAAGTGATAACAATGCGGCGGTTTGCAGCATGATGGCTTACATTCTGGCGTTGCTGGGTGCGGTGGATATCTCAGAGCAGACCCATTCGCCGATTAAGCTGATACCCGAAGTTTCCCAAGGTCTGGGCGAGGCGCTCGGGGCAGAGTACGAGGCGGTTGTCAGTGTGTTTTTAAAAGCGGCTTTCAGCCGGAACACGGTGCGCCAGTCTGAGCGCGAGACTGTTTTTGCGTTGTTACAACACATCATTGCATGGCTGGAGCAGACGCAGCCCCGAAAAAAACGTTTTATTTTGCGGTATTTAAAATGCCTTTATTAAGAAATCAAATGCGCAGGAGGCGCTCCCGTGGTGGGAGCGCCTCCTGCGCATTTCAGGCTGTCAATAACGTGACAGGGGCTTAGCAATTTGCATAAAACAAATACCGCTTATCGCGACATGGGAGAACCCCCGGCGAGGGTTCGCCCCATAAAAACAGTCCACTGGACTGTTTTTATGCCCTCTCCTGCGCTTCTTACAGAATTAGGGCACTTTGGGGCGCTGACGCAAACCCTGCGAACTTTTGAAAAAGTTCGACCAAAACCTTTAGTTCGTGCAACTTTTTCTTTGAAATGGGTTTTTTGACAGGTTGTCAAAGAAGTGAAATTCGTTAAGCTAAACACCGGGGAAAAGTGTGAAAGAACGGCGGGTGCCGCTGCGGGCGTTCATGCCGCGCGCAGCGATCAGCCAAGCCGTTTAGCCGCGCAAGTGGCCTGGCGGTGGGCACCCATTTTCGCGTCAAGGCGCACAAAATGCGCCGAATTGCTCACCCGCGGGCGACAGAATGGGCACGGTTGCCCATCTGAAACGGTCGATAGATTGGCCCGGTACAGCTTTAGGCGACTGTGGGCGCAGCCGTGTCACAGCATCCATTACGCCTGTGCCGACGGGACGCGGGCATTTATATGACGGGAAGCTCGCCGATTTCAATGGCCTCAGACTCGTTGATGTCTGAACAGTTGAATAGGATGACCAAGCTGTATAATTTGAGCCCTGCCGAGAGCAGCACCAGCCATGAACCCATGAGATCGACGCTTGACGCAAGACAATCCGTGGGATTATCCGCCCGCTTCAGGACATACTGTGCCTCCCACAGAAAGTAGATCAATATAACAAAAGCAATAACACTTGCAAAGATTTTTATTTTTAATCCCTGGCAGATAGAGATATTCTGGCCGCATAAGTTAGCGGCGAGCCGATTCCGGAGCGTGCGTGAGCCGAAGAGCGCAATCACACCGCTTATCACGAGAATGGTCTGAAAGCCAAGGGAGGTATCGGCAAATTCTAAATCATCAATCAGGGCACCGCGCGAGGCAATAGGCGCAATAGGCATCAAACATTCCTCCCCTGTGCGAAGTAGTGCCTTGATATATCATACTCCTGACACGCTTTTAGTGCCACGCCGACGGTAGAAAAGAGCTGGGCAACGGTGGGGTCCTCCTTTACAGTTACTGTAGTGTAATGCGGTCGATGATGAAATGTGGCCGGTGCTTGGCCTCCTGATACACCCGGCCGACATACTCGCCGATGATACCAAGGCTTAAAAGCTGGATACCCCCGAGCAGCCAGATGGAGCCCATCAGCGTGGTCCAGCCCTGGACGGTATAGCCCAGCAGTTTTTGCAGCAGCAAAACCAGCAGCGTTATGACGCTGGCAACAAAAATAAGCGCGCCGGTGGTGGTCACCAGACGAATCGGCTTAATCGAAAAGGCGGTGATGCCGTCAAAAGCGAAAAGCAACATTTTTTTTAGCGGGTATTTGCTTTTGCCTGCAAAGCGCTCGCGACGCTCATAGGTTACAATAGCGTGCCGATAGCCGATCAGCGGCACAATACCGCGTAAAAAAAGATTCGCCTCGTTAAACTGCATCAGCCCTTCCAATGCGCGGCGGGAAAGAAGGCGGTAGTCGGCATGGTTGTCAACAATATCAACCCCCAGCGCCTGCATAAGCTTATAGAAGCCCTCGGCTGTTGTACGCTTAAAAATCGTATCGGTGTCGCGTTTGGAGCGAACGCCGTACACCACGTCACAGCCATCCTGAAAATGTGCAACCATCTCGTCGATGGCATCTACATCGTCCTGCAGGTCGGCATCCAGGCTGATGGCGGCGTCACAGTGATCCCTCGCTACCGTTAAACCGGCGAGCAGGGCGTTCTGGTGGCCTTTGTTGCGCGAAAGCTTGACGCCGGCAAAATGGGCGTCCTGCCGGGAGAAATCCTCAATAATGCGCCAGGTGCCGTCGCGGCTGCCGTCATCCACAAAGAGAATGCGGCTTTTGTCGTCTATCCTGCCCGACTGCGTCAGCGCAGCCAATTTGGCACGCAGCCGGGAAGCCGTCTCAGGAAGAACTTCCTGTTCGTTGTAACAGGGAACCACAAGATAGAGCACAGTTGTCATGGCGCATCCTCCTCATCGGTGTCGGGCGGGACATAGGGCAGTTCATCGAGTGTTTCGAGATATTCCTCCAGCGAACGGGGGCGCTGTGTCGGAGGCGCCGGCGGCGGCTCAGCGGGTGCCGCAGCGGGGCGTGGTGTGACAGGATGCCGCCGGCGCAGTAAAAATGCCAGCAGCAGATAAAAAATCAGCAGCACCAGCGCTGTCAGCGATATTTTGATGCCGACTGCAAGGCCTGGCGTCACATAGTCAAAACGGATGGTCGTCTGCCCGGCGGGCACGCGTACCGCCATAAAGCCGACGTTGGCCTTTTCGATGAGGACCGGATTTCCGTTGACACTCGCCCGCCAGCCCTTATCATACGGCACCGAGAAGAACATCAGCCGCTCCTGCGGCAGGTTGGCCGTGGCGTTAAAGCCGCGATTGTCGATGACAAAGCTATCGGCTGAAAGCGTATAGCGCTCGTCGATGGAATCCTGCAGCCCAAGCTCGGAAATAGCGCCGTAATCCGCCTCGGACAGCTCTTCAATGATGTCGGTATTACGGATGATGGCCGCGTCCGAAAGTTCCAGCGCATGCAGCATATGGCGGACTTTCTGCTCGCCGGAAAGCGGTTTCATCGCCTCTTCGCCGATGGCAAACTCATAGGCGAAGCCCATGGGGATATAATCGCTGTTTTCGTAAATTTTATAGCCGAGTTGCTCGTCAAAAAAAGTGTAGTGGGGCATGGGCGCCTGCTCTTTGTTATCGGCAGCGATGAACAGCCAGCGCACCGAAAGCAATGCGCGCAGCGCCGTGTAATCGACCGGCGGCTTTGAAGAAACGTCGCGCTTGATGCCGACGTAAGGGTAAAATTCCATGATGGAAGCCGGCACGATGGAATGAAATGCCTGAATGTTGGGCAGGCCCCAGAACATGCCTAGATTATCCATGCACTCGTACAAATCGCTTCGCGCAAAGGGTGCGTCCGGAACAGACAGCGTCTTTCTGCCATCCAGCGCAACATCCACAAACCAGTCGTCGTTGCGCTTGCTGCTTTTGCCGCTGATGAGATAGCCGGTGGTGAACGCCACAATGATAAACGACAGGAAAATGCAGGTTACACGCTGGAAGGCCGGGCTATCACGCAGCAGGAACAGCAGGATGGCCGAAAGCAGCAGGCAGAGCATGGCGGCAAAGACAATCAGCCAAAATCCGGCCGCGTTATCATACAGGCCTAAAGTTACTTTGCTGTCCTTATCCACAACAGGGGAAAAGGCGACGGCAGCCGAGATGACAAAAATAAAGCCCGCCGTCCAGCGCCAGCCGCTTTTCCAGCCCAGGCGCATGGCGTCGGTATCCCGTTCTTCCAGCGCGGTGGCGGTGGCGACACACATCATCAGCACCGGCATATAAAACCACCGCGCATAGTAAGAATGGTTGAACAGCACAAAAGTGGCATTGAACACCGGCACGAGTGCCATAATCAGCGAAAGAATGATGAGGCGCTTATGGAAGTTTTTCCGCTTGGCAGCGCAAAAAGCGATGACGCCGGTGGTTGAAAACAGGGGCAGCCACGCCGAGAGCGACGCCCACTTTGCGCCCATATCGGGGAAAAAGTTCGGGCGCGAGGGCAACTCCGGCGGAAAGAAAAAGCTTTGGATGATAGCGGGTAAACGCTGGTTAAAACCGTATACCCACATCAGCCAGCCGTTGAGCAGGTTGTCCCATCCGGTGCGCGGGTTGCCCATCAGCGCCAGCACCGAGGGAACCAGGCAGATGGAGGACAGCGCGACACCCAGCACCGCCTCAAAAACAATCCGTGCAAACTTGCGCACATTGCAGCCCCAGCCACCGGTGGCGATGCGGACGAACACATAGAGCACGACAAAAACAACCTCACCGATGAAGAACCAGTAGTTGATAAGGCAGTTTACACCCACCATGGCGGCAAAAAATCCGCGGCGGTTATAAACCACCAACTCTTCCAGTGCCACAAGGAGCAGCGGAAAAAAGACACAGACATCATGGAAGTGATTAAAAAAGATGTTAAAGGTCATAAAACCCGAAAAAGCGTACAGAACTGCGCCGACGATGGCCCAGTTTGTGTCACGGACAAACCGCTTGATATATAAGTATGCCGTCAGCGCAGCACAGGCGGTTTTAAGCATGAGCAGCGGCGCCATGAGATGGGGCACAAAATCGCTGGGGAAGGGCAGCGTCAGCCAAAAAAAGGGCGAGAAGAGCAGATAAAAGCTGTAGGAGCCGATAAAGTTCGCGCCCAGATCGGTATTCCAATTCCAGAAAATGTTACCGGAGCGAACCATTTCATGCGCAAGTCTGTAAAAGGGTATCTGCTGGACGTTAAAATCGCCCAGAAATATAAAGTAACCCCGGTTGTATATCATCAAAGGGGTAAAAATAGCGAAAGCAAGCCCCAGCGCCCATAAAAAGGCTTTTGATTTTCCGTGCCGGGTGTCCGCTTGTGTTGTGAAATCCACCGACTCACCTCATTAAACATTTTGATATGGATACTATTTCGCATTCGGCTTCGCGCTGGCGCGCCATCCTTCAAAAGGGCAGGGAGACCTTTTGGGCTTTTCAGCGATTTTGACAAAATCAGAGCCTTTAATGCGCAATAACATTATTTCAATAATATAGTATACCACAAAACCAAGATTTTCATATGAGCAAATATTGAAAACAGAAAAAAACGGCGATCGTTGAAAGTTTATCGCCATCGGTTCGGTTTTATGTTACAATAGTAACGCAACTGACATAATAGAGGTGTAAAAAATGCGCGGTTTTTTTGCCATGATATCCCGTATGAAATATATCGACCGTTGGGGGCTTATGCGCTGCACCCGCAACGAGACACTGGCTGAGCACACACTTGAGGCAGCCTTGCTGACCCATGCGCTGGTGGAGATCGGGAATGCCCGATTCATGCGGTCGCTGGATGCGGGGCGGGCGGTGCTCATTGCGCTTTACCACGACAGCGCCGAGATTATTACGGGTGACCTGCCCACGCCGGTGAAATACCACGACCTGAGCATCCGCGTCGCTTATCATTCGATAGAGCGCCAGGCGACCAAACGCTTATTGGCGATGCTGCCGGAGTCGCTGCTGCCGGCGTTTGCGCCCTGCCTGGACCCCGACCAGGCGGATAAGGAGACCTACGGGCCCTATATTAAGGCAGCGGACAAGCTTTCGGCGCTGATTAAATGCACCGAAGAGCTTAAAGCCGGTAATACGGAATTTCAGTCGGCATCTAAAGCAATAGCAGGTCATCCCGCGCTGCAGCTGCCCGAGGCGCAGATTTTTATCAAGGAATATCTGCCGGCTTATGCGTTACCCCTTGATGAAGTTGAACGCTTTGGTAAAGCCGAAAAGGCGGAGGAATAGTCTGGCGGTGTTGATTGCCCACGGATTCGCTTTATAGTGGATTTATTTGCAAAGTGGCCTGGTATTTGCGAAGCTATTTTTCGCGCTGCAAGGCAGACGACAAAAACAGGTTGGCACCTGGCGAGGGAGCCAACGCGGCAGCATAGTAAATAGGGCGCAAGGGCGGGATGCTTTTTAAGTTAACCGCCTATAACTTACGCTGAAATAAATGAAGCGCCATATGGTAAAAGCCTGATTCTGCACAAGGCGGCAGAATCAGGCTTTTTAAATTGGCCCTTATTTATGTGTTGCGCGATTAAAGCTGCTGCCCGCACAGTTCGCGCAGCACAACGCGGATAGCGGCCGCCGCGTTGATGCTAAAGGCCTCATAGGGCCACACGGGGCGGTAGCGCTCGCTCCAGTATTGTGCAGCATAACCTTCAAAGATGCCGCCATAGTCGCGCCCCTCTTCAAACAGACGGCGGATTAAATCTGCGGATTCGACGATCGCTGTCCGGGACGCAGTGAGGTAGCCGGTGCTCTGTTCCATCGTGAGCGGCTCCTGCGTATGGGATAGCATAAACTGGCGCGGACCCAATGCGGCAATGCGGTCCACCGAATTGAGCGCACTTTGGTAACCGCTCAAAAAACAGGGCTGCACACGGCCGTCCGGACGAATGACACCGAGTGTTTCGCACAGCCAGGCAACGTTTTCAGCGGGAAAGTCTACCGAGAGGGAATCCTTTGTATGCCCCGGCGTAAACAGTATCCGGAGCACGTCATCGTCAAAAGGGAATTCCTGTCCTTCAACAAGCGGCAGGGTGACCTGCAACGCGGCGTCATCAAAGTTGCCGCCCGTATAATCGGCACCATAGAGCCGCTGGGCATTCCGGCACATTTTGTGGATTGTCTCTAACGCATTTGGCTTTGAAAAAACCTCACGCACATAGGGATGCGCATAGATTGACGTGCCGGGGAAAGCACGTTGCAGCCAGGGCAATCCGGCTGCATGATCGTAGTGTGAATGGGAGAGAATAATAGCATCCAGCGCTCTGCCGTCCAAACGTGCCTTGATGTTTTCCACTGTTTCCGGCGCACAGAACGAGACCGTACAATCCAGCAAAACGGCGGAGCGCTCTCCAAGAATCAATTGGCAGTTACCGGCAGGATGCGCTGAGATAAAAAAGGGTTGTAACATGCGGGTCCTTCCTTCAAGATGAGATAATGATGTGCCTATTATGGCACATTCTGCAGAAAAATGGAAGGGTGTCTGCACACGGGCAGCTAAGGCAAGGATGAAAGCAAGTGCAAGCACGAACCGGGCGTGCAAGATCATAGAACAGAATTTTATTTCTGGCAATATTTTGCAGGAAATTTAAAGCGGAAATTGCAGTTTTATTCTGTGCGTCAGTCGATGAAATCAAATTAATTTTTGAGAAAAAGAAAAAATTTTAAAAATTTTTACAATTTAAAAAATGAATCATACCCCTTGGATTGATGCAGAAAACAATGAAAAAATCAATTTCAAATGCTAAAATATGAATCAAATTATTTGTGTCCGTCAAAACTTAGACTAATAAATAACAAGCGGCCTAAATGCGTGAAAATGGCTTATTTAAGCGCAAAAAAGGCTATTGACGCATCAAAATTAATGGGGTATTATGTAAACATTCTAGCATTAATACCATTATTTTTTCGGGAGGATACAACCATTATGAAGTGCTTAATTATTGACGCTGTGCATGAAGCCATTGCGCAGGAACTTGGAAAACATATGCAGGTGGATCACAAGATGCTGCCCACACAGGCGGAACTTGTCACGCTGATTCCCGATTATGATGTCCTGATTATGCGTGTTGATCCTGCAATTAATAAAGAGATTCTGGAGGCAGCCAAGAACCTTAAGGTGATTGGTGTCTGTTCGGTGGGCTTGAACCACATCGATATGGAGGCAGCCAAAGCGAAGGGCATTCAGGTGTTTAACGCGCCCGGCCTCAATGCCAACGCGGTTGCCGAGCTGACCATTTCCAAGATGCTTGATCTTGCACGCAACACCATGACCGCCAACCACGATGTTAAGATCCTTAAGCAGTGGGATAAATATAAGTTTGTCGGTCGTGAGCTGCGTGGACGCACCCTTGGCGTTGTAGGCTTTGGCCGAATTGGTCGCCGTGTGGCTGAACTCGGACGTGCTTTCGGCATGACGACGGTCGCTTACGACCCGTTCCTCAAGCCTGAGGATTTTCAAAAAGAAAACACCACTGGCCTGGCGGTTGAAGAACTGCTTAAAGTATCCGATTTCATTTCTATTCACGTTCCGCTGACGCCTGAGACGCGTGATTTGGTTTCTAAAAAGCAAATTGATTTCATGAAGAATGACGCTGTTGTTCTCAATATGAGCCGCGGCGGCATTGTCAATGAGAAGGACGCCTATGAGGCGCTTAAAAACGGTCAGCTTGGCGGATTTGGCAGCGACGTTCTTGAAAACGAGCTGGCTGACGGTGGTCTCACAGAGGGTGCGGGCTTTGATTCCCCCTTGTTTGAGCTGGATAATTTCATCGTTTCTCCCCATATCGGTGCACAGTCTGTTGACGCATCAAGAGACATCGGTGCACATATTGTTGCCAAGGTAAAAGAAACTTTATCTCTATAATCTGCCCAATACATTTTTTTCACTTTCAGATAAAAGGCCACAGTTTAACTGTGGCCTTTTATCTGTTTGGCGCGAAAGCTTCAAAGTGTTGAACTGGAAACGCAAATGGCCACTTTGAATAATTATCGCTGCTAATATATGTGCAATTATTATAGAAAAAAGGCGCTTGCTTTGTCCTTGGCGGAAAACACAAGAAGTGAATATTAAATGAATAATAGACGAAGTATATACTGTTTTTATAAATTCTATTTAAAATGGCTGACATATAATTCATAAACACTTCATAGAGTTGATAGATTTTACCGGTTCAAAAAATTTGAAAAGTGAAAATATATTGCAAAATTCAGCGCGACGTCCTACAAGTAAGTACACTTTAATAGCAAAAACAGAACAATTATTTACATCGCAAACCAAAACTGCCTTTTGAATAGTCTAAAAATAGGTGTTAAAATTGTGCAATATAACGATTTAGTAATCAAAGTATTTAAAAGAGCATGAAATTTTTTAAGTATTATGACATACATATAATCATTGCCTAAAAATTAAGTTTATGTTAATATTTATATGTATTCTTTCATCGATCTGTTTGTGAATGATGGACAATCAAGACTTAAATTGTATATGTGATGAAGGAAACAGGAAAGGGGATAGATAATAAAACAATAGCGGCATTTTCCCGTAGGTATGTGCGCTCTGACAAAAACGGTGGGCCTGTATCGCTCGTGCTCTATAAATAAGATGCTTCGTACCCGGTACGGATCTCTGGTTTGTCAGACAAAATTTGGATAGGAGTGACCAATATAATGAAGAAAATTTCCGTAATTGCATTGGCATTGACCATGATTCTTGTGGCAACCGCTTGCGGCGGTTCGTCCAGCACGGCACCGGCGGCTTCTTCCGCACCGGCATCTTCAGCTGCTCCCGCTTCTTCTGCGCCGGCGGCCGGTAAGACCGTCATCCTCACCATCGGTACCGCTGATACCGGCGGCACGATGTACCCCGTAGGCTGCACCATTGCCAAGGTTATCAACGATAATGTCCCCGGTGTTAAGGTGAATGCCGAGACCTCTGCGGGTTCCCCGGCCAACACCGTCAACCTGCAGGCCGGCGAAATCGATCTCGGCATGATCGCGGGTGACGTTGCTTACGAGGCTTACAGCGGAACCGGCAAGTTCGAAGGCAAGGCTTGCGCTGATATCCGTGCGCTGGCGGCCACCTATCCGTCCCTTTCCAACTGGATCGTGCTCGATGCTTCCAACCTGACGTACATCGAGGATCTCGGTGGCAAGAAGCTGGCCATTGGACCTTCCGCATCTGCAACCGCTATCGCTGCTAACGCTGCTCTTGAGGCTGCGGGCGTTACCGCGGGCGCGAGCGAGTACCTTGGCCTGACCGAAGGCGCCGACTCTGTTGGCGATGGCGTTCACGACGCTGCCCACGCATTTGCCGGTATTCCTGTCGGCGGTTTCCTCAACCTGACCAACATCAAGGCTGCACATCTGCTTGCTTACAAGGAAGAAACCCTTGATAAGGTTATCGCTGCGAACGGCTCTTACTACAAGGCCGTCATTCCTGCGGGCACCTATAACAACCAGACTGAGGATATCCCCACCTTCGGCGTTAAGTGCCTCGTAGCGGTTAACGCTTCGATGGACGACGAGCTTGTCAGCAAAATGGCCGAGGCGCTGCACACCCATCCCGATGATCTGGTTGCCGGACATGCTGCTATGACCGCGATGACCGATGCGGCTTTCATGTGCAACGATCTGCCCATTCCGCTGCATCCCGGCGCCGAAGCTTACTACAAGAGCGCTGGTCTCATCAAGTAAGTTTATAGCAACCTTTACAATTTAAGCAACATTTCCGAATTAAGTCAGATGCCGTTCGGAGCGATACGCGCTTCGGACGGCATCGGCAAATTCAGCTTAAATGCTGAGAATTGAGGATTAAGGAGATTTTTATGGCGAACAAAGAAAATGTCAATGCAGCTGCTGAAATTGACATAGCCAGTTTGGATAGCGACCTTGCTGTAATGAAAGCCGTGGAAGAGGGTAGCGCCAATCCATTCATCAAAGCGGCATCAGTGGTAGCCATTCTGATGAGCGCGTTTCACCTTTATACGGCACAGTTCGGCCTGTTAGACGCAATCGGCCAGCGCGGCACCCATATGTGCTTTGCTATCACGATTTTGCTGCTTACCATGCCGTTGGCCGATCACAATATGTTCAAGAAATTTTTCAAAGACAACAAAGCATATCGTTCAATTTGTCGTCTTATTGACCTTGTATTGATTGCACTCGTATGGTTTGCTACTTACATGTGCCGTGTGGAAAGCCTTGCACAGAACGATAGCATGGGCATTGTGACAATCTGGGCTTCCATTTCCGGTGGTATTCTGTATGTTATTGTTATTGAGGCTTCCCGCCGTTCACTCGGCTGGATTTTGCCCATCCTGGCGATGGTGTTCACCGCCTATGCGCTGGCAGGTCCGTATCTGCCGCTGGCTATTGCACATCGCGGATACAGCTTTAAGCGCATTTTCGAGTTTCTTGCGGTCGCGGGCGATGGTCTGTTTGGCCAGTGCCTGACTGTTTCTGCAACGGTTATCTTTATGTTCGTTATGTTTGGCGCGTTTCTCGAAGCTTCCGGCTGCTCCGGTTTTATCAATGATATTGCCATCTCCCTGACCGGACGCATCAAAAGCGGCCCTGCGCTGTCGGCGGTTATGGCGTCCGCATTGATGGGAACCATCAACGGTTCTGCGGTTGCCAACGTGGTCGGCACCGGTACCTTCACCATTCCGCTGATGAAATCGAGAGGCTATAAATCTGAATTTGCCGGTGGCGTTGAGGCTGTTGCGTCGACTGGCGGTCAGATTCTTCCCCCGGTCATGGGCTCCGGCGCATTCCTGATGGTCGCGTTCACCGCCGAATCCTACATGACCATTGTTAAATGCGCCACTTTGCCCGCCATTTGCTACTTTGTGGGCTGTGCCTTCTCGGTTATAGCACAGGCCGAGCGCGGCGGAATTGAGCCCACCCCCGAGGATCAGATTCCCGTTACCAAAAAGGTTTTCAAAGACGGTTGGATTTACCTTCTGATCATCGCCATCCTCATTTATTGCCTGCTGGGCGCACAGCTGTCCCCCTCGCGCGCAGCGCTGTTCGCCATCTACGGCGTACCGCTGGTTATGTTGATTGACAAGAAGAAGCGCTTTACGTTTAAGGATATTTTGCCTTCGATGAAAAAGGCGGGCTTTAATGCTGTTTCCATCGTGCTCGGCTGTGCCTGCGCAGGTATCGTTGTTTCGATGGTTTCGCTTACCGGCATCGGTGTTGTGTTTGGCGATATGATGATCTCCGCTTCGGGCGGCAGCCTGTTTATGTCGCTGCTGTTTACCGCTATGGCGTGCATCATTTTGGGCATGGGCCTTCCCACTACGGCGGCGTATGTTATTGCAGCGTCAATTTTGGCTCCCGCGCTCATTAAGCTGGGTCTGGCTATGCTGACCGCGCATTTGTTTGTATTTTACTTTGCGTGTCTCTCGGCTATCACGCCGCCTGTTGCACTGGCAGCTTATGCGGGTGCCGGTATTGCCAAGTGCAGCCCCATGACCACTGCTGTAGAAGCCTGCAAAGTCGGTTTTGCCGGATTTGTCGTGCCTTTTGTGTTCTGCTACACCCCCGCATTTATGATGCAGGGCACATCCATCAGGATTCTTTATGTCATGACTACGGCGCTGCTCGGCGTTATCTCGATGTCCATGGGCTTCCAGGGCTGGTATTTTAAGCACCTGAATCTCGTGGAAAGAGTGGTTCTGCTGGCTGGCGGCTTGGGCCTGGTTCTGCCGGATACGCCCACCAACCTGGGCGGTGTTGCCATCATGATAGGCATGTTCCTGTATGCTAAGCTCTACAACAGAAAAGCAGTAGCCTAAAATCGCTTTATATTTCTTTATTCAAAAGCCCCGACAAATGCTGTCGGGGCTTTTGATATAAGCGCTGCCATCGGGAATCCAAGTTGCTATCCACTATAAAAGGACGGCTCAGCGCCGTCCTTTATCCGCCTATATAAGCGTAAATTTTTCCGCCGTGTCAGCCAATACGGCCAGAGCGGCGATAAAAGCGGGATCGTCCGTTTTTCCGGCCAGCTCAATATCCACCAGCAGTTTGCCACCGGGCATGGACTGGGAACGAATATTAGTCACATTGACCTCAGCGGCGGCCAAAGGGGAAAGGTAACGGCTTAAAGCCCCCGGTTTGTCATGCAAAATGGCACGAACCGAAGCACCGCCCACATCGGTGGGAACCGAAATACTTTTGGGTGACTGTTCGTATTCGTAGAATTTATAAATGTCCATCAAAATGCCGTATACCAGCATAAGACCGCTTTGCAGTACAACGTCTGAACCTGCCAAATTCCCGACACGCTTGAGCACCTGCTGCTCACGATCGGGTGCGAACACCGGCAGGTGATTCTCTTTTTTATAGGCGATCACATCTGAAATAAGTTCTCGGCGCTTAAGAACCAAATTTAGAATCTGATTATCGACAGCATCAATTTCTGCGCGCAATTCCTGAAGGTCCACAACTTACACCTCTTTACCGCGATTTTTGATTTTCCATTTCCATCACATTGCGTTTCTTTATGTTAATATTATAAAATTTGTGCAAGTTGGTTGTCAATTGATAAAACCACTGGGATTGAAATAACGAAAGGTGCAAAAAACAGTACTGTTGACCAACAGAAATTGCAATAGGTTTTTATTATTGAAAATGCAACTTTGGCAAAATGCATTTGAATTTGCATACGAGAAAAAATATTGATTGATTTGATGAAGAACAACAACATTTTGGGGAATAATGTGACCGCATATTTTGATGATTGGGGAGCGGTCGGCCTTGCGGAAAGTGATAGCGGAGTATTCGATTATCTATACACTGGGCGCCATGGGATATGGTTTGTTGGAGACGATCTGGCGCGGGTATACCCATTGGAGTATGACAATAGCCGGAGGGCTCTGCTTTATGCTGATTTATAACATTAATGCAAGACACGACAACTGGGGTGTTCTCAAAAAAAGTGTCGCAGGGGCACTGGCGGTTACGGCAGTGGAATTTACGATAGGCTGCATTGTCAACATATTATTAGGTTGGCATGTATGGGATTATTCGCAGATGCCTTTTTCGGTCATGGGACAGGTGTGCCTGGGGTTTTGCGGGCTATGGTTTCTGCTTTGTATTCCGATCATGACCTTCTCGGATGTTTTGCAGAAAAAAGTGTTTGGATATCGCTGACACCGGCAGCTCATGTTTCACCGGCGCAGCACAAAAATTATCCCGGGCTATCAAAGTTGATTAAACACACCTTGACAGCCCGGGATTTAAAGTTTTAATTGGCGTCGTCACCTATAAAGTGAGAACCGACCGCACGATCAGAACGCAAGTGAGCAGCGCCGAAAACAGGCCGCATACGCTTAAATAGCCAACGCGCAGGCGGGCGCTTTTAATATTTAAGGAGATGATGCCCAGCAGCAGGCAGGTCAGGGTTAAGACACACAGGTCTATGCCGATCCATGCGGCAATTACTGTTATGTGCAGTAATCTTGCAATTGGAGCACTCAGCCAAAGGCCGGCAATATGTCCGGCCGGCACTAATATCAGCGGCAACATAGCGATGCTCCAGCCGCTTTTTTTGCCGCTTTTCAGCGACATAAACGACATAATCAGCAAGACAAGAATAATTGCGCTGCATTCAAAGATCATAGCGCGGCTCCTTCGTTCTGTAGAGATTATTTCAGCGCATCCTCAAACAGCTTTTGAATTGTGGCGTTGTTGTCGGACACGACAAACAGCAGATAATCGCCCTTGGTCTCGACTAAAGCATTATCCAGGCGAAACTTTTCATCCGGTCTGTAATTTTCATAGCTGGTAATCTGATCCGCAATTCTTGATTCAACAGTGGCCTTGGCGGATTTTAACGCCGCATCGCTGCTGCATTTAAACAGAGCAAACTCGCTGGAAGTCGCAGCGGTAGCGGAAATATAAACACGATATTCTTCCAGCCCTTCAAAAGTAAGGTCATAATAATCATTAACCGAATTATTGTTTAACAGAAGCAGCTCATCATTAAAGACGCCCTCAGCAAGTACGTTTTCTGAAAAAGTATCCATATCCAATACTTTTTTGGAAGAGCCACATCCGATAAGTATCATTAATAACATCAAACAACATAATGAAGCTGCGGCAAATTTTTTCATCTGTAATTTTCCCCTTTAAATGTAATCCGTTAATTATAAAACAGCGTGTGTTTTAAGGTAATCGAACCAAATAATATATTGTGACGAGATGATGTGCATGCCATCCGGCGTGTTACTCTCCGGCATGGCGTTGTTTTCATCTTTAAATTGTGTGGCTACATCAAGGTAATAAACGCCTTTTTCGGCAGCCATCGCACAAAGCATTTCGTTAAAGCGGTCGATGTCTGCATTTGTGGTTGTGTTTGGGGCATATTTAACATGGAACAAAGGCTCATTAATAGGTAAAACCGACTGAACATATATAATGGCGTCATCATCCGTGCGCTTTATTACTTCGTCGACCAAACGCCCGTACTGCTCGATCAGATAATCAAAATTTGACAGTAAGCTGTTTGCGCCCAGCATGATATAAACTTTTTTCGCAGGATGTTGAGCCAGTGCATCCAAAATAGTCAGCATTTGTCCGTCTTGCTTAATCGCTTGCTTGGTAAAAATATTTTCCAGCCCTATACCGGTCGCGGCAAAAACCGTCGTATTGCTCATAACATCATAGTGCTTGATACCTACGGTAATAGAGTCTCCAATAAAAACAGCATCGTCAAAATAACTGCTGGTGACCCGGATCTGTTCTGGCAGCGCCTGATTCAGCGGGAAGGGACGAGCCGAAGCTTGAACAACTTCGGATGAGGCGTTGCTGGCGGGGGCTGAAATGCCGGAAGAAGCGGTATCGGTGGAAGAACTGGTGGAAGATGGGGAACCGCTGGATGTGTTAAGTTCTGAGGATGAAGAAGCGGTTGATGATGAATATTGCCCGGTGACTGAAGGGTCGAGAGCAAGAGGCGAAAGAACTTCAATTTTTGGGGAATTCAGTTGCCAGATACCCGCCAATAAAGCGGAAAAAGCGACAGCCGAAGAAACGATAATAAGCGGTACAACAGCGCTTTTTTTGCGCTTGGACCGCAGGATTTTGTTATTGTTCACAGTACTTCTCCTTGTACGGCGTGATTGAGTAACGTTATTATACTACGTTTGCGCCTGTTTGCAAAGTGTAACATTTTTGATAAACGTGTAAATAAAAGTCATTTATACAAAGCTATACTTAAAGTAATTAACATTTTCAACAGAGTTTTCAACATAATCGGGCCTTTTTGGCTTATCTATCATGTTGAGAACATGCGTTTTTCACACTTGGGTTATGAATAGTTTCATCACATGCATTTTAACACTTGATTATATGCCGGTTTAAATCAATCTATACGGAGGGTCATTTTATAATTTGTCTAATGAATTTAATTATTGAAAAAGAGACAAAATTATTGCTTTAATCCATTGACAATTTGAAGCTTGTTTGATACAATAATATTCGCCGCTGAAATGGCGGCAGATTATGCGGTAGTGCTGGAATCGGCAGACAGGCACGTTTGAGGGGCGTGTGTCCTAGACGTATGGGTTCAAGTCCCATCTACCGCACCATACTGAGACATCATAAGGGGCATAGCTTCTTATGATGTCTCTTTTTTTTTCAGACCAAAGTGCTCAGGCGCTTTGGTCTATTTCTTTTATACCGAAGCTTTTTATGTACGATTCTTTCTCGGCCCTGCTCATTTCCGGCAATTCAATGTAACCGATCATCTTGTAATAGATTTCCATGTCCTGTACCATCTCGCCAAAGCGCTGTTCACGGTGATGTACGACAATCTTGTCTATAAAGCTGTGCAGTAGATCAGGCGTCAGTTCATGAATGTCGGTATACCTCCTCACCAGCTGCAGGAAGGCATCCGCATTCATCTCGTGCTTCTGTTCCTTTCATCCACAGAAAGAGTTTAGCATTTCTCCATCCTGACCGGCCATATCCTGCATTTTTTAACTGGCGTTTTCTTTCATTTTATCACTGGCGCTGACAAAAGCGTCGCTTAGAAAACAATTGCAAAAAAACAACCACATCTATCTGATATGGCTGTTTGTAGTAAGTATAAGAACTGTCCACAGTCTCAAAAGAATCGGAAGCCCCGCCCCCAGCGCCAACAAAAATTGCCGCAGCGTCCACAGCGCGCCCATCTGCGATACCAAAAGAACATAGTATTCATCCTTCCTTGAGGAAACGCTAATAATCCCCTACACGGATTGTATGCAAAATTCTTGGCACAGGTGCATTGGCCAAACTGAATCGAAACGAAATTGTAATTTGAAAGCGCTATAAAAACTTAGCGACCTGTGTTTTTAATGATCTTGTACCACACGCGGCGGGAAGAAAGGAGAGACAAAAACGTGGAGGGAGAAGGCCTCCTTCCACGTTTGGTGTGCGGTACCTGCCTTATAGGGCCGCCAGAATCTCATTGATGTCCGGCAGTTCTCTGAGGGGGTAGACCTTTACCCATTTGACGACACCCTGCGCGTCGACGAGGACATTGGCCCGGCCGGAGAAACCGTGGTTTTCCATAAATACGCCGTAGTCCTGTGAGACCTTGCCCAGCGGCCAGAAATCGCTGACAAGGGGTGTGCTTTCAATGGCCAGGACCGTCGCCCACGCCTTTTTGCCGGGAGCGGCGTCGACGCTCAGACCGATGGCGACGGTATTCTTCGCCGCAAAGGCGTCGAAGTGTACCTCTAACGCGCGCATCTGGTCGGTACACACGCTGGTCCAGGCCAGCGGATGCCAGGATAACAGCACCTGTTTACCCCGATAGTCGGACAGTCGAATTTCCTTACCGAAGCCGTCTTGCAGGGTGAAGTCGGGGGCCTTTGCGCCCACTTGAATTGCGTCCATGTTTTATTCCCTCCTGTATTTTGTTGATAGGTGGGGAGTGGAATCGATCTGGGAGTGACCCACTCCGATGCGCTTATTATACCACATACTCTTGTTCCTTCCTAGCTTGATGCAAGTTATTACATGGATGAATCTTCAACCGCAAAGGCCCGTGCCTCGAATACATCGTCATCAATACCGATGAATGCACAGGAAGTCCTAGGAATATTGAAACGACACGGAAATCAGGGGCCAGCAACCGCCGCTAAATAACAGTTGATCGTATAAATAATGGGCCTGCTTTTTACAGCAAGCCCGAAAGATTAGTACCAGCATGGATTGCAGCAACCGCAACCATTGGAGCAGCCGACGAAACCCAACAAAAGCAAAAGCCAAAACCACATGATCATCACTCCTTTAGCCTATTGGAAGTATATTGCAGCCTATGGCGAAAGGAGAGTATGTGATACAGGACACCGAAGGAGGAATCTGTTTGACAAACAGCGAAAAGAAGGCTTTCCTACGCCGCTACGGCGACAACGAACGCGAGATTAAGCACCTCTAGGACGAACTGACCAGATGGGAATCACGGGCCGAGAAGTTGACCGCCAGCTATAGCCTGGCGCCGACGCACGGGCAGGAGGGCCTCAAGGTGCAGGTGGCAGTCGACAATATCGCCGAGGTTAAGGCCATGCTGTACGGCGGCTGACCGATGCCACCGAGTTGCGGCGCAGTATTCAGGCGGCGATTGATACGGTGGAGGACAGGCGACTGCGGAACCTGCTTGCGTACAGGTACATACATGTGATTGAATGCGATACTTGGTCTGTGATATTCTGTACTTGTAAAAGTTTGAGAATCAAAAAAGCCGAGGATAATTCCCGGCTTTTTCCCTATCTCTTCAAGCTTTTTAAAAGACCGTCTTTCAACACGGCGGAAAAGTTTATATTATTTTTCTCAGCCGCAATATTCAGCCAAGAGGGGATAGTGAGGGCTTTTTTGACCGTTTTTTCGCTATAATTCTTTTCCAGAACATCCAGGTCAACCAGAACTAAGGAAACAAATCCATCTGGGCTGTTCGGAGAAATATCACTTTGTTTAGATGGCGCGGAATAGTATCCCATTGTGACAGAGCATCCAATATCCAACCGGCAGCGGCATCTGCGGCCATTTCAATGGCTTCACCTAAGTCTTCGCCTTGAGTGGCGCAATTGAGATCAGGAATTTCTACGCTATAAAACCCATCCATTTTCGGGATAAAAGCAAGCAGGATAGACAATTTTCATATATCTCCTTTTAATCGACGTAAGCCGCAGGGCCTATTTTAACCCCGCCTGCTTAAGTATCGAGTTTACAACGCGTATGTTTAGGTCGCCGCCGTGTCAACGGGGGGGGGACACCAATCGGCGGTTGCGGCTTTTTGGTATTCGTCGACAACGCCAATTTTCCCGATGTAGCTTTGCGCAGCTTCAGCTGATCCATCCGCCTGACAATTGATCTGCGCAAAATAGGGCATGGATACGCTCTGCTCCATAGGGTAAGTAAGAAAACAGATTGGTTCCTTGTCCAGGAGCCAATCTGTTCCGTGTGCTCATAATGACCATTTGCAAAGAGAATTATCTGACAAATGTTATCTTATCCTTGTCCGGAATATGGGGCGACCTCGTTGTGTTCGCGTATCCTAACAATACCGAACAGCCAAACGCATAACCGGCAGGAAAGCCCAACCGCTTGCTGAATTCTTCTGTGTGGCGGCCGCTGGCAAATGCCAGGCCGGTAAACCCGCACATAATATTGGCTATTCCAAGAGATGTTGCGGCCAGTGCGATATTCTGGCACAAGATTCCACAATCTATCAGCGCCGGCGCATACTGAGCCGGGTCGATCGGGACTACAATCATGCAGGGCGCGCCGTAAAATAATCTGCCGCCGTTTTCCATGATTCTGTTATAGGCAGATTGGTCCTCCATGCCTGCCAGATAAGACATACCCTCAGATTCCATATCTTGCATGAGCTTTTTGTCTTTTACCACGATAACCCGCCAAGCCTGCCGGTTCATCCCGCTCGGGGCCTGAATTGCGGCTTCAGCGATTAACTGTAAGAGCGCGTCCGGCGGCATTTCATCCTTATAATCGCGGCAGGAATACCGCTCGGCGATAACTTTTAATGTTTCATTCATTTTATAATACTCCTTTATTAAGATTGTTCCCTGCGTTGGTTAAATCAATTTACCGTTAAGCAGGATAAATTGCTTCGTGCTTTTCTTCATAAGTTTATAATAGCGGAAAACAGCCGACTTGCCAATCAACGCTCCATAGAGTTTTGCAAGAGCATGTGCGTCCTATATGACAACCGGATAAGCGCACGCTTCATTTCTGTGTTAACAAACCCTTTAGCCATAAAATAGAGGACATGTGTTTTATGGCGTTATGATTGGAACATCAGTAAGCCGGAAAGGCTATGGAGAAGTGGGGTATACGAAAAACTACGAAGAATTATATCCATCAAAAGCCCTGCCATGCTATCAGGGACGCGGCTTATTCAAAGCGATGCCCTGCGGTACCCACGATGCCCATCGGAACGCGAACCACCGATGCTTGTTGGTGCAGCCAATTCACCTTGGACGCACAATGCCATTGTGCTCAGCTTGTCAAAAAATCCACTTCAAAGAAAAAGTTGCACACACTAAAAGTTTTGGCCGAGCTTCTTCAAAAGCGCGCAGGGTTTGGGGCAGCGCCCCAAAGTGCCCTAATTCTGTAAGAAGCGCAGGAGAGGGTTTGCGGGGAGAACCCTCGCCGGGGTTCTCCCATGTCGCGATAAGCGGCATTTGTTTTATGCCAGTTGCTAAGCCCCTGTCACGACAGCCTGCGCACAATCCCATTGTGCTACGCCTCCCTGTGCAACCTAAAGTATTGGCAGGCCGCTGATAATGCTTTGTTCTGCGCTTTGTCCTTGACCGTCGGCAGCGCTTTCATTTTATTCTGTGCCTTACGGCAGTTGGCATACCCCGCCTTTTTTCCACCACCCGTTCGGCATACGCGGCCAGCAGGCCAGGCAGCTTCTTGGTACCCAAATCATCAAAATGGAACGGATTGGAAGTATTATATTGAAAGGCATGGGGAATTTTGGTATAATTGTTATTAACAAACTGTGCAACCGTCTCATTATGCATCTGTGCTGCACAGAAATTGCTGTCTGTGCGGGTGCTTTTAGGCATTGATGTTTTTAGAAATACCGCGCATTTAAGCAACCGTAGGCTTGACCGGCATTTTGTAATTTGGTCAATGCCGCGACCGCGTATCTACACAGAAGGGCTTTTGCGGCATCATGAATAATTCATTTACAATAAAAATTTGGTTACTAAATAAAATTCATTAATGAGGTGAGTTGTATGCAAAAAAATGTCCTGGTTCTGGTGCTGCAAAAATATGAAAAGCTCGAAAAACTTCTGTGTGCGCTGGCGGAAGCGGGGATTCACGGCGCGACCGTCATACACTCCGCCGGGATGGCACAGGTGCTCTCGCATGAAACAGACGTATTGTTGGGTTCGCTACGGGCTTTCCTTGAACCTGACCGGGAAGATAACCGGACGCTCTTTATCCTTTTGAACGAGGATAAGATCGAGACGGCCAAAAACGTCATCCATGACGTCATTGGAACATTGGATAAGCCGGAAACCGGCATTCTGTTTGTACTGCCGGCCATCTACACCGAAGGGGCGTAAGCCTGATATTTATCCCGCGTGCGGCCTGCGTATCATTTTTGTTGAAGGAAGGAAACTTACGTGCCGGAACTGAACACACTCCTATATCTCGCTATGCTTTTGCTCGGAGGACTTCTCTGCGGTCGGCTTGTCAAACAGGTCAAGCTGCCGAATGTCACGGGCTACCTTATCGCCGGGCTGCTGCTTGGCCCCCACATGTTGAACGTTATACCGCCGAATGTCATTGGCAGTTTCGATATACTGTCCAATATCGCGCTGGCTTTCATCGCGTTTACCATCGGCAGCGAATTCAAAATGAGCTACTTTAAGCGGGTCGGCATGACGCCGATCGTCATAGCCATTTTTGAAGCGCTAACAGCCGTGTTCCTGGTGCAGGGTATTCTGGTAGCCGCGGGTTTTGATATGGCGTTTTCAATTATACTGGGTTCCATCGCGGCGGCTACAGCCCCTGCGGCCACGGTCATGGTTATAAAGCAGTATAAAGCGAAAGGGCCTGTTACAGAAGCGCTTTTGAGCATCGTTGCGCTGGACGATGCCGTTGCGCTCATCGTGTTCGGCTTTGCAGTGGCCATAGCCAAAGCCGTCACCGGCAGCAACGACGGAAGTTCCGCATTCATCACAATACTCAGGCCATTTATCGAGGTTCTTCTTGCGTTGGGTATGGGCGCGCTACTGGGCGTGATGTTTAAAATTCCGCTGAAGTTCTTTAAAAAGAACGAAAACCGCCAGATTATCACCTGCGGCATGGTATTTCTCGCAAGCGGCCTAGCCGATCTGATTGGCGCGTCGCAGCTCCTGACCTGCATGGCCATGGGCGCGATTCTCTGCAACGTTACACGTGAGAGTAATAATATCGTAAAGCTGGCCGAGTACCTGACGCCCCCGATCTTTCTGCTCTTTTTCGCGGTATCCGGTGCGGAACTGAATATCAGCCTGATCCCTGCCATAGGCACTTTAGGCGTATTATATATCGTTTTTCGTGCCGTCGGCAAAATGCTTGGCGCTACGCTTGGCGCAAGGATTATGAAAGCCCCGCAGACGGTATGCAAGTATCTTGGGCCGACGCTCCTTCCTCAGGCCGGCGTGGCAATAGGGCTGGTTTCGGTCTCGTCCACCATCGTTCCGCAGTACGCCCCGAAGATTCGCGCGGTTGTGCTGTGCGGTACGATGATCTACGAAATCATCGGCCCGGCAGTTACAAAATTCGCCCTCAAAAAAGCCGGAGAGATCGAAAAGACGGCCTGACCCTGATGCTCCTGCACTGGGGGGTTGAGCGGCAGGAACCCCTTTTGCACAAGCTTTGGAACAGGAAAGGCATTGAAAGGTTGTAATCATTAATGACCGGCCGCCGGAGCGCCATATTATTGCAACCGATGCCCCGGTTTCCAACCTGCGGCGCGGCAAACTTTACGTACGGACAGCGCGGCTTGTTTTTCCCTGGGCTGGCCGGTCATCAATTAGCGCACTCATCTGACGCGGAGGCGTCATGGGGTTGTATTACCACAGATTGTGCCAGGGCATAACTGCACAGGCCGTTGCCTGATTGCCGTCAACGGTTGCGCTGCCTTTCTTTGACGGCTGCTTTAGGCGTTCTTTTTTAAGATTGCATGGAGGAACCGCCGTCGACATGCAAAACTTGCCCCGTTACATAAGAAGAATCATTGGACGCGAGATAAATATAGGTGGGCGCCAGCTCCCACGGCTGTCCGGCTCTTTTCATGGGGGTATCAGCGCCAAAGGTGGTGACATATTCTGCCGACCAGCTTGCCGGTTGAAGCGGCGTCCAAATGGGGCCGGGTGCCACTGCGTTAACACGGATTCCCTTTGATACAAGAGAATGCGCCATAGCACGTGTAAAACTGACAATAGCGCCCTTCGTACTCGAATAGTCAATTAGTAAATCGTTTCCCCTGTATGCAGTTACGGAAGTGGTGTTAATAATGGTGCTGCCGCTTTTCAAATGTGGTAGTGCCGCTTTTGTTATATAGAACATCGAAAAAAGGTTGACCCTAAAGGTTAATTCAAGCTGTTGTGCGCAAATATCTTCAATACTGTTCTGCGGAAATTGCACAGCGGCATTATTCACCAGTATATCCACCCGCCCAAGCGCCCGAACAGTATCTGCCACGGCCTGGTTGCAGAATGCCTCACTTTGCAGGTCCCCCGCAATCAGAATACATCTGCTGCCTTGCTTTTCTAGGTATGCTTTGGTCGTTTGCGCGTCCTCATGTTCGTTATAATAAATAATGGATATATCCGCGCCTTCTTTGGCCATGGCCAAGGACACCGCCCTGCCAATGCCGCTGTCCCCACCGGTTATCAATACGACTTTCCCTTTCAATTTCCCTGTTCCTATGTATTCCGGATTGTCAAAAATGGGCTTCGGGTTCATAAGCGTTTCTAAACCGGGCTGCACAGGTTGGTGCTGCGGTGGAAACTGTATAGGGACTTGATTGCACACTTCCTTGTAACCCAAATAAGGATAATATAAATTCATAGGTAAACCTCCAAGCTGGCTGTATAGTATCAATGTATGTCAATAGTTAACCGAATGTAACTTCGTTATCATTTAATGCCTGAACAACGATGTTTTCCACCGTCGCATCCGTTGTACCCTCAATTTCTGACTGTTGATGAATTCTATTATTTTGCTGGGGCTGTTTGCCGTCAATTATGGCATCCCATGAATTCGGGCGTATTAATCCAAGCGTGCAGCTTGATTTGAGATATCCAAATTGTGAAGCCCCACGGGTGATACACAGTATCATTCGTGGGGCTTTAACGCGTTGTAAGGGGCCTGTTCCGAGTGGTTGACGCACGCTTTTCTACGTCCGGCTTCGCATCACATTTAAAATAAAAGCTCCGCGCGTTTAAAATTGTTCACCGGAGAGGCCCCGTGCCTCTCGCCGGAAGCCGACGCCGCCTTTGCCGATTTTCAGCAACCGGAAAGATATTCTTCTTCCGTAGGCTCGGTTATAAAAAAGATTTGACAAATCGACCGCATTGGTCTATGATGGCGATATAGACCGATGCGGTCGATTTGTGCTTCGGTCAGAAAGGCGGATTTCCGATGGAAGATTTTTTTGAAAAATTGGATGAACCCAAAAAAGAGCGAATACTAAACGCGGCTATTACGGAGTTTGCCTATAAGAAATATGATGATGCATCAACAAATAATATCGTAACTGCCGCGCAAATTGGCAAAGGAATGTTATTTCACTATTTTGGCAATAAAAAGAACTTGTATCTTTACCTTTACCGCTATGTCAGGGCGATCATGGATGAAGAGATTTATAGCCGAATTGATTGTGACAGCGGTGCACTCCCCATTATTCTAAAACAATTAGCAAAACTTAAACTGGAAACCTTTAAACGGCACCCGGCCATCGCTGATTTTATAACGCAGTGTAATCGTGAAGCTTCACCGGAGGTCTTTGAGGATATTCGGAAGATCAGGGGAGAACGCGACATAAAGATAAGGGAAGATGTTATTTATAAAAATTCGGATATGCGACTTTTGAAGCCCGAATTTCGGGATGAGCCGACAATAAAATTGATTCGCTGGGCGTTGGAAGGATATCTTTCAGATATTAAAAGCGCTTATAAGGGTGAAAACCTGACGGAACTTCGTGTTGATGAAATGATGAAAGACTATGACTCCTATATGGATATTATCTGCAAAGCGTTTTATCTTTAAGGAGGTAGAAAGCCATGGAAAAGTATTTAATTGGTCTTAAAAATAAAGATGCGCAAGTTTTGTCCATATCCGGGGGTAAAGGCGCAAGCCTCGCAAGATTACACGGTATTTCTGAAATTCCCGTGCCGGACGGGTTTGTTGTTACAGCCCAGTGCTACACGGATGTCGTATTCGCTGTGCCGGAAATACAAAAGCTGTTAAAGGAATTGGCTGAAATCACCCAAGGGCAGACAGATGCCGTCAACAGGCTGAGCGCTCAAATAAAAGCGCATATTGAAAATATCGCTTTTCCGGCACCGTTTATCAGTGAATTGGATAAAACCCTTTCGGATTATGGTGTTTTCCTGCCATATGCCGTGCGTTCAAGCGCAACGGCGGAAGACTTACCCGGCGCGTCTTTCGCCGGGCAGCAGGATACATTTTTAAACGTCTGCGGAACAGTGGCCATCTGCAACGCAATTGCAAAATGCTGGGCGTCGTTGTTCAACGCGCGCGCCATAGCATACCGCATCAAAAACGGGTTCGCACATGAAAAGGTGACGATTGCCGTCGTCATTCAAAAAATGGTGGCCTCCGAGGTCTCGGGGGTGCTGTTCACCGCAGACCCGATGACCTCCGACCGCTATACAACCGTGGTTGAAGCTGTGCGGGGTTTGGGTGAGGAATTGGTATCGGGGCGCAAAAATCCGTTTGAATGGAAATTGTGCGGCGGTCAACTGCAAAAGACCGGTGACGGCGAGGGCGAAGCACCGCTTAAAGAAGCGCGTCTTCTGGAACTGGCCCAAATAGCCAAACGCATTGAAAATGCCTTTGGCTGCGAGCAGGATATTGAATGGTGCTATGCTGGTGACAAATTTTATATTGTACAGGCGCGGCCCATCACGACACTGTTTCCGCTTCCGCAAAGCCCGGACGGGTATAAGCATTGCGCCATATCGGTGGGGCATTTGCAAATGATGACCGACACAGTCTTGCCCCTGGGAATTTCCATGCTGCAAAAATCCAACTTTTTTTCGGTAATGGAACTGGGCGGGCATATGTTCATGGATATCACCTATGATATTGCCAGGCCCGGCGGGCGCAGGCGGGTGTTATCTGAAGCCAATATAAAAGACCCTCTCATGCACGCGGCATTAAAGAAAATATTTGAACGGAAGGATTACCTTCGCGGCCTTCCCAACGGGCCGAAGGGATTGATTCAGGTTGTTGGCCTGGGGGGAATATTGGCGAGCGCGCTCAAAACCTACCGCCGCAATCAAGAAGCGGACATTGACGCTTATGTAGCGCGGCAAAATGCGGAGATTGAAGCTGTTCGGCATCAACTGGGAAAATTGTCCTGCGTGGATACCCTTCAGTTCATCATGGACGAACAGGAGCATTTCAGAAAGGTGTTGTATGATCCGGCAGGCGCGGGAACCACGGTCATGACCATGATGGTTGGCCGCGCCATCGACAAAACGGTGGAACAGCTGACAGGTGAAAAAGCAATTACACATCGTCTTTCAAAGTCGGTGCGCCACAATGTTACGTCCGAGATGGGGCTTGCGCTCTGCGCGGTTTCGGACGCGGCGAGAAATGCCCCGCAGGTCATTGCCCTTTTAGAGCAGGCAGGCGAAAACCTCTCTCTTGACGAATTGCGCCAAGTGACGGGCGGCGCTGCCGTTGCCGAAAAGCTGGAAGATTTTCTGTCTGCGTACGGCATGCGCTGCACAGGCGAGATTGATATTACCCGCCCGCGGTTTTGTGAACGCCCGGGGCAGCTTTCCACCGCGTTAATCAACAACATCAAAAACCTGCCGGCCGGGCACGCAATGGCCGCATTTTCACAGGGCAAAGAGGAAGCCGAGCAGCTTGCGGCGGCGCTTGTGGCCCAAGTAGAGGCTAACTATGGCCGCCGCAAAGCGCGAAGGCTGCGCAGGCAGATTGAGATATACCGCAAATTTGTCGGTGTGCGCGAATATACCAAGTACTTCTGGGTGTGCCATTATAATATATACAGACAAGCGATTATGCGTGAGGTCCGCCGCCTGGTTGATGGCGGCGTATTGAGCCACGCAAGCGACGCCTACTATCTTTCAATGGAAGAACTGATAGAGGCGATAAAGAGCGGCAGGGCAGATGCCGCCATCATTTGTGAACGCAGAAAGGCCTATCAAACCTATCAGACGCTCACGCCGCCGCGCATTATTTTCTCGGATGGAGAGGTGCCGCCCATTTTCCATTCATCCAATATGCCAAGCGGCGCTCTTGCGGGTCTTGCCGTGTCCGGCGGCATTGTAGAGGGGCGCGCACGCGTGGTGGAAAGTCTCACCGACGCGCGTATTGAAAAGGGCGATATTCTCGTCACCATTTTTACCGACCCAAGCTGGACGCCGGTTTTCGTATCACTGGCCGGCCTGGTGACGGAAGTCGGGGGGATGATGTCGCACGGTGCGGTCATCACCCGCGAATATGGTATGCCCGCCGTGGTGGGTGTGGTCGACGCTACAAAGCGCATTAAAGACGGCCAGCGAATACGCCTGAACGGCACGGAAGGCTATGTTGAAATTTTAGAAGATAATCAGGTGCCCAATGGAGAACACTAGGAAAGGAAATAAAAATTTGATATTGCTTTTACTGGGGCGGGGCGTATCCGATATAGGCGCGAGCATCCAGATGATCGTCATGCCGCTGTTCATCATGGATTTGGGCGGCTCGGCAGCCACGGTAGGGCTCTATTCCTTTCTGTCTTTGGCAACCGTTTTGGTTTACCCGCTGGCCGGTGTGTTCGGGGACCGATTCAACCGCAAGGCCATCATGGTGGCCACGGACTTTTCCAGCGCAGGCGTCGTTCTGCTGCTAGCTGCCTGTTCATATTTTCATCGGATTAATCTGACGGTATTGTTGATTGCGCAGATATTGATTGCCACGCTGAACGGTCTTTTTGATCCTGCTACAAAAGGGATGGTGCCGCAGATTGTGGCGCAATCACAGCTGACAAAGGTAAACGCCGGCATTTCAGCGCTAAGAACCTTATCTGTCCTGCTCGGCGCCGCAATCGGCTCCATGCTGTATGCGGGGGGCGGCGTTAAGGCGCTGTTCCTTCTTAACGGTATATCCTTCCTGCTGTCCGCATGCAGTGAACTGTTCATTTCATACCGGCACATCAGGCGCGATACCAACGGGAGCAATCCCGGCCTGCTATCGGACTTGCTGGCGGGTATCCGGTTTATCCTGCACAACAAAATCATTGGCCAGCTCTGTGTGTACTTTTTGATTACATTTGCGTTTATACAGCCTATTTTCAATGTGGTGATGCCTGTATTCTTCCGTGGCAGCCTAAGGTACGCCGACACACAGTACGGTTATCTTCAAATGGTGGTTATTATCGGAGCGTTATTGGGCAGCATTCTTGTTGGCGCTTGGCTTGGTAAGCGTGTACAGCTTAAAAGATCGCTGACCATAGGTTGTAGCCTGATGGTGGGGATACTATTTTTGTTTGCGCTACTGCTGTCCCCGTACTGTATACAGCTCTTTGGAAATGATACCCTGACATTCTTTTTGTTGCTTGCGGTTATTCTTTGCCTTTTGAGCGCCGCGCTCATGCTGATCCATATTCCGGTGCAAACCTATATTCAAACAGCCACACCCAATGAATATATGTCGCGTGTTTTCTCAATAGTCGGCATGATAACCAAAGGGGGGATGCCGCTGGGGGCACTGCTTTACGGGCTGATTCTTGAAAAGGTTACGGTTCACCGGACGATGCTGTTCACTGCGCTGTTAATCCTGTTAATCTCAGCTTTATTCCTCACCTCGTTATTAAAAACCCCATTAAAAGACGAATAGGACAATCCTCGTCTTGTTATACTGTGTGAACGTGAGTAATTGCCAGCAAGGTGCGTAAAAAGATTATAGGAGGTGCAATATGTCGGAAATATATCTCGCGGGCGGTTGTTTTTGGGGAATGGAAAAATATATTGCCGCTATCCACGGCGTTCAGGCAACGCAGGTGGGTTATGCCAATGGAACCACTGAGAACCCCACTTATGAGGAGGTTTGCCGGCAAAACACGGGGCATGCCGAAACGGTATATGTGCGTTATGACCCTGAGATTCTGCCGCTTGAATTTCTGCTTGAACTGTATTATGAAGCGGTTGACCCGGTTTCGCATAACCGGCAGGGCGGCGATATTGGCGCACAATATCGAACCGGCATCTACTTTATCAGCGAACAGGACCGTCCGGTGATTGAACACTCCATTGCGCGGCTTCAAAGCCGTTATGACAAGCCCATTGCCATCGAAGTTGCGCCGCTTCGCAACTTTGGCCCCGCGGAGGAATATCATCAAAAGTATCTGAGTAAAAACCCCGGGGGATATTGTCATATCAGGCAGGGGCAGTTTGAGAAAGCGGCGAACGCCCTGGTGAACCCTGCCGCTTATCCCGTGCCGGATTCTGACAGCCTGCGTATAAATCTGACCCCTGCACAGTATGCGGTCACGCAGCATAGCGCCACCGAACCGCCGTTTCAAAATGAATTTTATCAGACCTTTGTGCCCGGTATTTATGTCGATGTCACCACCGGGGAGCCCCTGTTTTCATCGCGTGATAAATTTGAATCAGGCTGCGGCTGGCCCAGCTTTTCCAAGCCGATTGATCCCAATGTTATCCGTGAGCAATCGGATAGCACCCACGGTATGATGCGTACCGAGGTGAGAAGCCGAGCCGGAGACGCCCATTTGGGGCATGTGTTTGACGATGGCCCCGAAAAACTGGGCGGGTTGCGTTACTGCATTAACAGTGCGTCGCTGCGGTTCATTCCTAAGGAAGATATGGCGCGCGAAGGATATGGCTATCTGCTGAGCCTAATAGACTGAGCGGGCGGGGAGATGCTTTTCTATTCCGGTAGCGATATAACGTACACAAGCCCGGGGGCCTCTGGCCGCCGGGCTTGATAGCTTATCGAAAAATCAACAGGGGTTTAGCATATTCACAAAACAAATGCCACGCTGGCGCGGCATCGGGGTACCCTTTGCGGGGGTTCCCTGCGTTTTAAACGGTTAAAACACGTGTGGAAGACTGTCCAGACGGCTCGCATATAGGCGCGCGCCCGCGGCAGCTTGGCTCCGCAAGCTTTTGATTACGACAGTATGGGACGCGTTATGCGTTTTTGACGTATAACAAGCACAGCATAGCGGAGCTTATTAAGCGCCTAAGCGTTTGGTTGGAAATGCGAACGAAAAAGCTTACCAAAATTTTAATTTGTACAAACTTTTTCTATGGTATGCGTTTTTGGAAAGTCCGGCCGCCGTGCCTGCCAATGAACGGGCACGCAGTCCGCAATAAAAGGAACTTTTGAAGGAGCATTGCAATGCGTGGCTTGCACGGGTCACCGGCGATATTTTTGCGGATTAATATTTGCCGGGGCGCATTATTTTAAAGCGGCGTCACGTTTTTGAAACAACCACACCCCTGAGAACCCCAGCAGCGCAGCAACGCCGGTTAACATCATCAAGCCGCCCGGTTGCAGCATGCGCATGGGGTTTACCCATGAAAAGGGCGATATTGCATAGAGTGCATCACTAACCGTTTGTTGTTCCCAGAGTATTTCCACAAGGATGAACAGCACCCAGATGCCGTAGGAAGCGCCGCCCATCCACCGGGGGAAAAGCCCGAACAGGAATAAAGCAATTCCACCAAATGCCCATACAGCAGGAATTTTGACAAACATTTCAAAGAAGTAACGGGCCAGCATGGCGTTTTCTCCGGTGCTGCTCACCGCGCCCAAACCCACACACAGCCCGGAAACGGTCATTATCGCCGCGGGGGCGCAAAAAATATACAGCAGATGGCTGTGGCAAAACGCCTTCGCTGAACAGGCAGGGACAGCAGCATTTCGCCCTTTGCCAATTCCTCCTGCCGAAGGATACCCGCCGCCATCAGCGCGTAAATGCACAGGAGCATCGCGAGAACATATAACATCAACGACATAAATGCGCGCTCTGCACCGCCGAGCCGGGTGATAAGGTCCGCCAGCGTCTCAGCGGAGCTGACCGCGCCCGCCATCAGATAGCTGGCGTAGCCCAGTGCGAACGAAACAGCCGCGTAAGCAATCAACCAAGAAAGAAACAGCCCCTTTTGCGTCCGCCAGGCCAGAGCGGCAGGAGAGCGAAATCCCGGCTTGGCATATTCCCGCCCTTTTTTCTGGGCAAAGAGCCCTGCACCCAGATCCCGGCGGTGCATCAGCAGGAGCGACAATGCCGAGAACAACAACCCCGCCACCAGCGGAATCAACAGGACAGCAAAGCGTTCCCCCGCAAAAGGGCGGACGAGAAGCGGCCATTCTATGGGGTTTAAATAGGCAGCCGGATGGGAGGCCCCGCCCACATCCCAAAGGATGTGGAGAATGAACAGCACAGCCAGACAGCCAAAGGATGCTCCCCGGGCCGCCGTGCTGATTTCAAATATCTGAGCAGCTAGCCCGGCCAGTATCCCCAGCGCGCAGGCGGCGGCAAAAATGCCCAGACAATGGGCGAGAGAGCCGATGAATCCAAGCCCTAACACGGTCATGCTCAAAACGGCGAGCACCGTCATGCCAAGGTTGATAAACACCATATTCAGCAATGCGGCGGCAAGGGGGGCCAGGCTGCCGGTGACATTTGCGCCCAGAAGCTCCCGCTTGCCCTGTTCCTCCGCCAACCGTGTGTGCCGGATCATGTAAATAATGCTGAAAATACCGCACAGCATGACGCCGAACACCTTGGTTCGCCAGGTGACAAAGCCGGCGATCGAAATATCCAAAAGCGGCCCGTGCATCGCTACGGTGAGGGGGTCGATCAACGTGGCACCCATTTCAACAAGCGCCTCCTGCGTGGGAAACAGAACCTGCGAAGACAGCGTGTTGATAGCGTACCACAAGCTTGGCAGCAGAAACCAGACCAGCGTAAATATTCGGTTCTGCCTTAAATACAAGCGCATCAGGCTGGCAGTTCCATAAAAATGCCGCTTCATGGCGCCGCCTCCTTTCCCGCGTCCCGCTCATAAAAATCAAGAAAGAGCGCTTCCAGCGTTGGCGGGTCGCTTTGGCTGATCATGCCCCGGATATCCGCCATACTGCCTTGCTTGATGATCCGCCCTGATTTGATGACGCCGATATTATCGCAGAGCGCTTCTACCTCTGAGAGGATATGGCTGGATAACAATACCGTCCGGCCTGCCTGCTTTGCTTCACGAACGCACTGCTGGAACACCGTTCCCATCAGCGGGTCCAGCCCGGTCGTAGGTTCATCCAGAATCAGCAGTTCGACGTCTGATACGAAGGCTGAGATCAGCGCCACTTTCTGCCGGTTGCCCTTGGAGTAGGCCCTGCACTTCTTGGCAGGGTCAAGGTCAAAGCGGTCAATAAGCTGCGCCCGACGCTCTTTGGAGTAACTGCCCCGCAAACGGCCGAGAAAATCTATAACCTCGCCGCCGGTCATGTTATCCCAAAGCTGTACGTCGCTTGGCACATAAGCCAGGCGTTTGTGAAGTTCCACCGCGTCCCGCCACGGGTCGCCGCCCAGCAACCGGACCTCTCCGGCGTTCTTTTTGAGCAGCCCCAGCAGGATGCGGATAGTGGTGGATTTACCGGCCCCATTGGGCCCGATAAAGCCGTAGATGCTGCCTGTGGGTACGGCTAAATCCACACCGTCTAAAGCAGTAGTTTTCCCATAGCGTTTTATAAGCCCCTTAATAGCAATAGCGGACATTACTTTTCCTCCTGCCTGTAAAAGCATTTGCGCAATATTTTTACGTACTCGTCGAAGTCTGCATTGATCGCGTCCGTATCAATCTCCTCCAATTTTTTGTCGCCCACCATCTTCAGAGATCGGATGCCGTAATTCTCCAGCGCCCAAACGATCAGTTCCTGAATTTTATCCGCAGGCACATCGGGCCGAAAGAGGGCGGTATCTAAGCTCTCCAGCAGGTATTGGTAGCCCAGCGTGGATTGGCGGTAGAGCTTCTCCTCGAGCTGGGGGGCAATGTCCGCCGATTTTTCTTGTGTAAGGCGCCGAATAAAAGCAAACAGCATGGGATAACGAAGATAGACCGCCCCCTTGAGCCGGGCCGCCCTGCTGTATCGTGTCAGCAGATCACCGTCGCAGTGGCCGATCTGTTCATAAAATTCCCGCCGCACGGTATCAAATGCGTAATCACAGAGAAACAAAAACAGCGCTTTCTTGCTCTCAAAGTAATGAAACAGCGCCCCCTTGGAGATACCCGCCGCTTTAACAATGGCGTTGGTGGAAGCCAGATCATAACCTTTGTCGGAAAATGCCGTCAGTGCCGCATTAAGAATTTTATCTCGCTTTTCGACTTTTAGAAGTAAAAAGTTTTCAGGTGAATGCTGCAAACGAACCGCCTCCATATAATTGACCACACTGGTCATTTTCTAAAGTATAACAAAACCGACCAACATGGTCAATATGATTTTTTTGTTAAAAGAGAATTGTGCCGCTGAGCTTATCACATCACTGCCACACAGTTTTCTCGGACTTTTTGTCTGATACGGAAAATAGGGTGGATTATATTCTGCTCCCAGTCTGTCGATACAATCATTGTGTTTTAACGATATGCGCAAACTAGATGCCGCCTAAACGGGATTGGGGAACCCCTTGCGGGGGTTTCCCCACGCAAAAACAGTCCCCCGGACTGTTTTTGTCAGCCTGTCAATAAAGTGATAGGGGCTTACAAAACAAATGCCGCTTATCGCGACATGGGAGAACCCCTGGCGAGGGTTCTTCCCGCAAAACAATCCACTGGACTGTTTTTGCACCCTCTCCTACGCTTCTTACAGAATTAAGGCACTTTGGGGCGCTGCCCCAAACCCTGCGCGCTTTTAAAAAAGCTTGACCAAAACTTTTGATTTGTGCAATGTTTTCTAAAATGCTCGTTTTTCGACAAGCTGAGGGCAGATTATATTTTGCCCCGGAAGGGCAATAAAAAAGACGCTGCCCGCGCCACCTGGGGAACTTGCAAAATCATTTTGCATTATGGAGATTCGTGGCGCTTGTGTGCCGCACAGGCGTTGCTTCCTGCCGTTCCTTGTGCGCGCGGGATATAAATTTTCAGGCCACTTTTGCGGCAGGCGCAACGTTTCCCGGCGATAGCGAACGGCCCCGCCCGGGTATAATCCGGGTGGGGCCGTTCGCTTCTGGTTACAGAACGTATTGCAGAATATCTGAGAGCTTCGAAAGGCGGTAGGTGGCCTGCAGCGAATTTACCGCATCCCCGAGTGCCGCGCTGTCCATACCGCCAGCAGCCGCGGCCGCTATGCCGGACTGCGCGTCCTCGACGACGAGGCAGCCGCCCGGCGGCAGCTTTAAACGCGCCGCTGCGGTTAAAAACACCTCCGGGTCGGGCTTGGGGTGTGTGATATCGGTACCGTCCGACACCGCGTCGAAAAACATCCCTAAACCGAGATGGTCCAGAATAAATTTTGTGTTTTTGCTCGAGGAGCCGATCGCCAGCTTACAGCCGGCTCCGCGGAGCGCATCAAGTGTTCTGCGCACATCGCCGTCCAGATCTGCCGGCGTCATATTTTGCAGTAGCGCCCGGTAAAGGTCGTTTTTTTGGCTGATATAACGCGCCTTATCTTCATCGGACATCGCTTTGTGGTTATATGCCAGAATAATCTCAAAGCTTTCCATGCGGCCAATGCCGCGCAGTTGGTCGCCCAGCGACTCGTCAAAGTGCAGGCCGAGCATTTGGGCGATCTGTTTCCACGCTGCAAAGTGAAACCGGTCGGTGTGACAGATTACCCCGTCCAAATCAAAAATCACTGCTCTATAACGCATTGGTGTCCCCTTTCTTCTCGACAGTCAGCAGATTTTCCAGAAGGTAGGGCGCGCCGTAAACCGTGATAGGTCTGGCTTCGCCCTCCTCGAGATAGAACGTACACCGGTCGTCGAAAACCCCGACGTTGATCAGGCTGCCCCGATAACGGATGTGAAACTGGTAGCTCGTCCACTTTGCGGGCAGGCTTGGCGCAAAGCTGATGCCGTTTTCCTTTAAACGAAAACCGCCAAAGCCGTAGACAATCGCCATATAGTTGCCGCCCATGTTTGCAACGTGCAGGCCGTCTTTAGTATTGTGCTGCAAATCCATCAAATCAAGGTTTAACGCATTGCCGAAATAATCGAATGCCTTATCGGTCATCCCGAGCCGGGAGGCCACAATGCTGAATATGCTCCTTGAAAGCGACGAGTCGTGGGTCGTAATCTTTTCGTAGTACGCAAAGGAATTCCGGATCGTCTCCAGCGACTGGGCGTCCTCGAGGATAAAATGCGCCAGAACGGTGTCGGCCTGCTTGCAGATCTGGTGACGGTAGAGATGCAGCGGATGGTAGTGCAGCAAAAGCGGATAGTTTTCTTTGGGGATAGACCGCATATCCCAGCACTTTTTTTGCAAAAAGGCGTCGTCCTGCGGGTTGATCTTCAGATGCTCGTCGTAGAGCAGCAGCATTTTTTCGGCGGCTTTTTTAAAATCCGCAATCTCGTCGGGCGTCAGGCCGATACGCCGAACCATTTCTTTGAACAGGGGAGACGCGCCGAATTCCGCGTATAGCTTCACGGCCCAGTTCAGGTGGTACTGCGCCAGAACGTTCGTGTAGTAGTTATTGTTGACCAGGCAGGTGTATTCGTCCGGGCCGGTGACGTTGTTGATATGGAAATGTCCGTTTTTAAACGCGCCGACATCCATCCACAGCCGCGCTGTTTCAAAGATGATCTCGGCACCCTTCTGCTGCATGAAATCGCGGTCGCCGGTTGCCAGATAATAGGCGACGATGGCGTAGGCGATATCGCCGTTGATGTGGTACTGCGCCGAACCGGCGGGGAAGTAGCCCGAACATTCCTTGCCCATAATGGTGCGCCAGGGGTATAGCGCCCCGCTTTGATGCCCGAGGACACGCGCATGCTCCTTGGCCATCCCCAGCATCTCGTACCGGTTGGAGATCAGGTTCCGGGTCACCTGCGGATTTGTGACCGTAAAGAAGGGCTGAACGTACATTTCGGAATCCCAGAAATATTGGCCCTCGTAGCCCTCGCCGCTCAGGCCCTTGGGCGCAACGTTGCCGAACTCGTCCTTGCTGGCCGACTGAACCAGCTGGAACAGGCTGTATTTTAATGCGGCGTTGAGCATATCGTCCCCCTGAATCTGTACGTCGCAGTTTTTCCAGTAGGCGGCCAGGTAATCCTCCTGGTTGGCGTAATGCGCCTGCATCGAGATAGAAAGCGCCTTTTTCATCTCGGTGGACGCCTGTGCCTTGCAGTCTTTGCTGCGGATTGAATCGGTGAACACCGAGTATTTGAGCAGCTTGACCGTCTCGCCTTCTCTGACGGTTGTAACCATCTGGCAGCGTGCCGCGTTGTCGCCGATGATAAACTGGCGTTCAGTCTCGCCCGAAAGGAAATTTTTGACGCAGCTGCAAACCTCCAGCCCCGATTTTGAGGTTCTGGCGTTGATATACGAGGCGCCATACTGGATGTTGCAGGAGACGGGCATCAGGTACTGGGTGGCCTCGTCAGCCGTTCGGGGGTCGGTCGGGTCAAAGAAGTTTGTCATGCTGCCACTGTGGTGCGATTCGACCATGACGTCGCCCGAAAAGTTTTCGGACTTAATCTGATATTCGATCGTGAACAGCGATGGCTGGCAAAACGAGGTCATCCGGATGACGGTGATTTCCAGCTCCTTGCCCAGCGGTGAACGCCACGCAATATAGCGGCCCGTGACCCCCTGTTCCATGTCGACCCACCGCCTGCTGCCCAGCACGGTGCCGGTGAACATCGAAAACGGTTCCTCGTCGAAATAGACGTTGATCGACTGGGTATCCGCCACGTTTAACATGGTCTGTTTTTCCTGGACCAAACCGTACAGGTTCTCCGCCTGCTTCGCTTCCTGAAAGTCATAAAAGCCGTTGATATATTGACCGCGCACCGTTTTAAAATGCGCGGGGTAACCTTCCTCAAAGGCCGAGCGAACGCCGATGTAACCGTTCGCGTTGTGAAAGAGCGATTCGTGCAGCAAAAGGGTGTAATTATCCAGCTTAACATCATTTAACGCATATATGGCTCTCTTATTCATCGATACCCTCTATTCTTCTTCGGTGAACTTTTTGAGCAGCCCTCTGACGGACTGCCAGGATTGCAGGCGGTATTTTGCCCCCGTCGGGCCCGGCCCGATTTTGACCGAAAAGGCATGCGGGCCCAGTGCGGCGAAAAGATTTTCATCGGTGTAGTCATCCCCGACGCCCAGCACAAAGTCGTAGGCCCGCCGGGCCGTGAAGAAGGCGACGCTCTGCCCCTTGTCGATGCGGGTGTCCTTGATTTCGAGCACCTTGTTACCCTCCTGAATGCCCAAGCTCATCGAGCCGATGGCGGAGGACAATGCCGAACGAATTTCCCCGAGCCGGTCGGCGACCATATTCGGCTCACAGTTGCGGTAATGGAACGCCAGCGAATAATCCTTTTCCTCTATGAGCGCCCCCGGCATGCGGTCGGCGTACAGCTGCATAATGCCTGCAACCTTCGCCTTCCAGCGGTTGTCCAGCGTGGCGGTCATAATCCATTCGCCGTCTGGCTCGCGCCGCCACAGGCCGTGCGCTGCCAGCATGTAGAGCCGCAGGTCGCCCAGCCATTCCTCCAGTGAATGCCGGTCCCGCCCCGAGACGATCACCACCGTGTTTTTCGGGTCCTCCGCCAGCTTGAACAGCAGTTTCTTGAGCGCGGGATCCGGCCGGGCCTGATTGGGCACCGCCTTGAAGCCGACGAGTGTGCCGTCGTAGTCGAGCAGGATAATGCGCTCTTTGGCTTTGACGTAGGTGGTAATAAGCGCCGAAGAGTCGTCTTCAATATTCTGCGTGGTTCGGTGTTCGGCGCCGCCGCCCGCGGCAATGGCTTGGACAAATGCTTCAGCCCAAAAGTTGACGTCATAGCGCCGCAGCCGTTTGTGGAGGATCTTATTGATCTCGATTTTATCCTGGACCGGCATGTCCAGTGCGCGTTTAATGCCGTCGGCAACCGCCTCAAAATCGTTGGGGTTGACAATCACGACCTCGCCAAGTTCGCTGGCGGCGCCGGCCGTCTCGCTGATGACCACCATGCCCTTATAATCGGTTCGGGCCGCGATATATTCCTTTGCGACGAGGTTCATGCCGTCGCGCAGCGGCGTGGCGAGCAATATGTCGGCGTATTTATACAATGCGGTCAGGCTCTCATACGAGAAATCCTGAAAATGAAACAAGATCGGCGTCCAGCCGGGCGTGCCCAGCACGCGGTTCGTTTCAGTGATGAGCGCCATAAGCTCCCGCTTGAGCGGTTCAAAGGTTTCGGTCGCGCTCCGGGGCGGCGTCACGATGAAACGCAGGCAGACCTGCCCTTTGTATTCGGGGTACTTCTGAAGGAAGGTGCCAAACGCCCGCACCCGCTGTGGCAATCCTTTTGTGTAATCCAGCCTGTCGAGCGACAGGACGGTTGTCTTTGCGCGGACGTTTTGGGCAATCCACCGGACGGTTTCCTGAAACTTCGGGGTATTGTAAGCCCTTGAAAACCGGTCGTAGTCAATCCCCATCGGAAAGGCATCCACCCGTATTTGGCGGTTGCCGCAGGAGATTTGGTTGAGCGTGTGCTCATAGCCGAGCAGCCGGTGCACGCTGCTTAAAAAATGCCGGACATAATCATAGGTATGGAATCCGATGACATCGGCGCCCAGCAGTCCGCTCAGAAGCTCCCTGCGCCAGATTAAAAGGCGGTAGATTTCAAAAGAAGGAAAAGGGATGTGCATGAAGAAGCCCAGCTTGACGTTTGAAAACCGCTCTCGGATCATCTGCGGCAGGAGCATCAGCTGATAGCCGTGCACCCAGACGGTGTCGCCCTCTTCAATGAATGGGGCTGCGCAATCCAAAAAACGCCGGTTGACCTGTATATACATTTCCCACATCGTTTTGCTGTATTGCACGTTCACCGTAAAATAATGAAACAGCGGCCAAATGGTCTGGTGGCAAAATCCGTCATAAAACGATTTCAACTCGTGCTGAGACATAAACACCGGTACGCACCGATACCTTTCTTTAAGCTGCGTTCGCAGCCGGACCTGTTCCTGCCCGGTTAGCACGTCCCCGGCCAGCCCCGGCCAGCCCACCCAGATGCTGTCGGCGCTTTTCTGATAACCGCGCAGTCCATTTGCCAGTCCGTCCATGCTTTTATGCATCTCGAATGTGCCTCCGCTGCCGGTTATCATGACAGGCAGCCGGTTGGAAATAATGACGAGCTTTCCCATAATTTCTCCTTTCTTAAACGCGGCCATCTGGTGCACGCCGGCGCTTTGCGCCAAAGGGACTGCGCCAAAGGGCTTTTCAGGTAAGCGCCGGTTCATTCAAAGGCATGTTCTCAAAGTGGCCCTGAGGCGGTGCCGCACGCCCAGCCCTTGAGCCGATGCTTTTATCTTATCATATTGATTTGTATTTTCCAAATCTGCCGTTTGACACCATCTGGAAACATTAAAAAGTCAAGGCCACCACAGGGGCGGTACTGGCATGACCGGCGCAGGCGATATCAACAGATGCGAAGGGGAAGTCGGCAGTGCATGGCGGGGCGGGCCAGTTGCCCGCATAATGTGTGATTGATAATTTTGATGGCTTAAGAAAGCTCTGCTACATTGCGAAATTGAAGTTTTAAAGCACGCTTAAAGCGATACGTACCGTTGTCTTGATTACGCAACCACCGACGCGCGAAGGAAAAGCTTAAGGGCCTGCCGCCTGTGCTCCACAGACTGCAAGCCCTGTCGGTTGCCAAAGCGATGCTTTGCCCCGGGATATTCCACTAAAAACGCACCGCTGTGTAACGCGCCCTCAGCAAACTTCCCGTTGCTTCTGACTTTTAAGAAACACCCTGATTTTGAGGCCTTATTCAAAACCGATCCGAATCTTTATTTCTTTTAACTCGCTTTGCCCTCAAATGGCTGTTCCGGTTGGTGGCCTATTCAAAAACGACGATGGCCTGTTTGCGCTTTAAGCGCGGAAGAATGGTCTCCAGCACGCGGAAACTGTGATTGAGCTCTTTTTGTTCCAGATAAGCCGTTGCCATATCCTGCCCGATTACGAGATCCATATTCTCTTCATCGGAAGCGGCCAGCACGGCTTTGCCCTGTCCCAGCGCCCGTGCCGGATAGACATGCCCATTGAGCATTTTGGCCACCCGGTCAATCTCCAGCAGTCCCGTGCCCGGCTGCAACCGCTGCAGCTGCATGTAGAGATCGGGGCTCATCACGAGGGTATAAGTACCATAAAAGCCTTTTTGTGCCAGAGAAGAGATTCCGGCGGCAATATCGGCAAATGCGTTTTCGCCGGTGCTCCAGTCCTTTTTCGCTATTTTTTCCGCGCCCGGGGCTGTCAGCAGCCCGTCATATCCCAATGCCTTGCTGCCGAAGAAGATCAGCTTATCTTCTTTTAGGGCGCACGCCTCGGCCGCCTTGGACGCTTTTGAAAAATCAATGGGCAGGCCGGATTTTTCGGCGCTCTCCAGGTCTCTTGCCAGCAGGGTAAAGTCCTCAAAAATAGCAGGAATCTCCATGAATTTCCGGCCGGATGTCGTGATCAGGCCATCCGTCTCCACTTCCTGCACCGCGTCGGCATCATCGACCGCGACGGCTTCCACGCCTATTCCCAACGGCCCAAAGACGTGCAAAAAGCGCCTGCCCACCAGTACCCGGCGCGCCGCTTTGACCACCGCCGCGTCAATCTGCTCCCAAAGCCCCTCAGGCAGAGGGGCGGCTTCTCTCGATAAATAACTCATGTTCAAAACCTCCTTTTTTGCTTTTACGATGCTATTCCCCGATCAGGCTGCCCACTGTCGCACACGTTGCTGCGCTGCCGGAAGGACTGTCGGATGGTGCGACGGCCCCAAGCCCAGCCAGCATCTCCCGAACCTCCGCTTCGCCCGAGGCAAACAAATCGGCCTCTTTCGGGTCAAGCGCCCGCAGGAGCGCCATCAGCTCGCCCATATGCGCCTTTTCTTCGTCCCGGATATCCGCGATCACTTTTTTGGCCATCTCATTGTCTGTCGCCTGCACATGGGCGTCATACAGATAAATGGCTTCCAGCTCACCTGCAATATCCAGACGAATGGCCTGGATGAGCTCCTCTTTGGTCATTTTACGATCGACATTTCCTTGAAATGGGTTTCCAAAAGCCGGCATGTTTTTATCCTCCTGTCAGTTGATTGATATTATATTCGTCCTGCAAAATGCAAAAAGCCTTAAGCGGGACGCATATTGCGTACTTAATCCGATGCAGATGATGCTGGCCGCCTGGGAGCGGCGTCGCATTTCTGAGCGTTGAAGGCTAAAACAGTAACTTTTCTCTATTATAGGATATTTTTTCCTTTAAATCAATTGGATGCGTGTGAATTTTTTCCCGATGGGCGATTCTTACTGCCCCGGCGGGGCAGGGGTATTGCATAGGTCCCGGCAAGGGCTGTTGCCATAACCTGCGCAATGCAATCGTGCTCCCCCGGGTAATACCGGAGGAGCACGATGATATCCGCGGGGATTTCCGCACTTACCTAAAACCTTTGATCATGAATTTGCGGCGGCACCGTCGCTGGCGCTGTGCTGTTTCAGGACGTGTTATTTGCAACCGAACAGGCTGAACCGGCAGCAAGCGCCAGTTATATAAAAATTCTGGCGATATTTGCAAATAAAATGCAGGTGCCGATACCGATTGCCGTCGGAATCGCCATTGCCAAAGCGGTCCATTTCCAGCTGCCGGTCTCTTTTTTGATGGTTAACAGCGTCGTGGAGCAGGGCCAGTGCATCAGCGAGAACAGCATGGCGCTGATTGCGGTGACCCAGGTCCAGCCGTTTGCGATAAACAACTGCTTCATCTCTGCCAGACTTTCCAGTTCAAGGATGCTTCCCTGTGCCATATAGGCCATAATGATGATCGGAATTACAATCTCATTGGCGGGGAACCCGAGGATAAAAGCGATCAGTATCACGCCGTCGAGGCCCATCAGCCGCGCAAATGGGTCTAAAAACGCGGCACAATGATTCAGAACGCTGGTTCCCCCCACCATTATATTGGCCATCAGCCAGATGACCAGCCCGGCGGGTGCGGCAACCACGATGGCCCTCCCCAACACAAACAGGGTTCTGTCAAAAATAGAGCGGACGATCACTTTGCCGATCTGGGGTTTCCGGTAGGGCGGCAGTTCCAGCGTAAAGGAGGATGGAACGCCCTTTAGCAGCGTTTTAGAAAGCAGCTTCGTGACGGCGAAGGTGACGAATACGCCAAGCAGAATAACCGCTGTCAGCAGTACGGCGGAGAAGAGGGAGGAAGCTGCGCCACCCTGAACGCCGACAAAGAACATGGTTAATATGGCGATCAGCGTGGGAAAACGGCCGTTGCAGGGAACAAAGTTGTTCGTTAAAATCGCCAGCAGCCGCTCGCGCGGCGAATCGATGATTCTACAGCCGATGATGCCTGCGGCATTGCAGCCAAACCCCATGCACATGGTGAGCGACTGTTTTCCACACGCGCAGCAGCGTTTAAAGGGCTTATCAAGGTTATAGGCAACCCTTGGCAGGTAGCCCGCATCCTCCAGCAGCGTAAACAGCGGGAAAAAGATTGCCATGGGCGGCAGCATCACCGAGACGACCCACGCCAAAACGCGGTAGACGCCGAGAACTAATACGCCGTGCAGCCATTCGGGCGCGTTTATAAAGCGAAAAAAGTCTGTCAGCCGGTCCTGTACCCAAAACAGGACGTCCGCCAGCAACTGCGAGGGTACATTTGCGCCGCTGATGGTCAGCCAGAAGACCATTGCCAACAGCAAAAGCATGATGGGGTAACCGGTTCGCCTGCTGGTCAGAATGCGGTCCATCCTGCGGTCGAACGCATCGTATTTTTCCTTCTGGTAAACAACCGCGTCCCGGCAAATCTTTTCCGCCGTCGTCACAAGTGCGGCGACAACCCTGTCTTTGAGTTGATTGGGCCCGATACCTTTTTGCTTTAACTGGATTTTTGCCACTTCCAATGCGGCGGCCAGCGCTTCATCCTGCAAAAAATCCTTGCCGAGGTAGGCGTCAATCTCCTTGATGAGCGATTCATCCTGATCCAGCAGCTTAAGGCTCAGCCATCGGCTGTTGAGTTTTCCACCTGTTTTCTGCCTGATAACCGGTTCTATCAGGTCGATTGCATGCTCAATTGCCTCGGGATAGCAAACCTTGAGGGGCGTGGGGTGAAGGTCGCCTCCCGTTATGCCGTCGAGCATGCTTAAAAGTGTTGTAAGGCTTTTTTTCTTTCGGGCGACGGTGCCGATAACCGGCACGCCCAACCGTTCGGAAATTTTCGGCAAATCAATTTTAATTTTTTTTCGTTTGGCTTCATCCATCAGGTTAACACAGACGATCACTTTGGCGGATATTTCAATTGTCTGCAAAACCAGGTTGAGGTTTCGCTCCAGACAGGTGGCGTCGCAGACAACCACCACGGCATCCGGTTCCCCGAAGCAGATAAAATTTCGGGCGACCTCTTCCTCTGCGGAATGGGCCATCAGTGAATATGTACCGGGGATATCCACCATAACGTAAGACTGCTTTTTGGTGGCACAGTGTCCCTGCGCGTTGGTAACGGTTTTCCCCGGCCAGTTGCCGGTGTGCTGGTTCATCCCGGTTAATGCGTTAAACAAAGTGCTTTTGCCGACGTTTGGATTGCCCGCAATGGCAATCACCTTATCGGCGGGTGTGAACTTTTTGATTTCCAGCCCGGAATCCACCGCTTTAATACCGACTGAACTGTTCGTCAGACCCATTTCCGATCACCGCTTTCTAACAAGGCTGAATTAGGATATTACGACAATCTTCCGAGCGGATGGCAATCACTGCGCCACGAATTAAAAACGCGGTCGGGTCGCCGCCCGGACTTCGGCCGATACACTCAACATCGGTATTTTCAATCAGGCCGATATCGAGTAACCGACGCCGTATACTGCCCGCTGAAAGCAATTCGCGCACGGTAGCATGCTGCCCCGGGATTAAATCATTGAGACTGTTAAACTGGCTCATATAATGATCACCCTTCGAATAATTTTAGGATAGGGAAACTTTCAACCTTATACTATTCTATTGCCGCGCGATGTGTTACATCGATTATACGCAGGGACTGGAGCGTGCAAAATGGATAAAACAAACGGGTTTTATACACTGAAAGGCTATCAGCTTAATACACATATTGAGCTGACAACCGCCATGGAAGATTATCTCGAAATGATTTATCGCATAACGCAGGTTAACAGACGCGTGAAGGTCAGTGACCTGTCAAAACGTCTTCATGTAAAGCCGTCTTCGGTGACTAAGATGTTGCAACAGCTAAACGGCGCCGAATATATTCACGCTGAAAAATATGGCGATATCGTTTTAACTGAAAAGGGGCGGAAGATGGGGGAATATCTCCTGTATCGCCACGATGTCATCCACCGTTTTTTATGCGTGCTCAACAGTTCTGATAATGAACTGGAGCAGGTCGAAAAAATAGAGCATTTTCTTGACCGGAATACGGTGAAAAATCTTGACTTGCTGATTGAACGACTGCAAAAAGCGGATAAGGTTTAGCCAGCCGATGAGCTTCAAAGCCGGTCGCAGCGGTCAGCGGAGCTTCTGGCCGCACAAGCAGTCTGGGGGTGCGCCCCGCCTTCGCGATGAACCGCACAGCTTGTCAAAAACGAACATTTTAGAAAATGTTGCACAAATCAAAAGTTTTGGTCAAGCTTTTTCAAAAGCTTGCAGGGTTTGGGGCAGCGCCCCAAAGTGCCCTAATCCTGTAAGAAGCGCAGGAGCGGGCACAAAAACAGTCCAGTGGACTGTTTTTGCGGGGAGAACCCTCGCCGGGGGTTCTCCCCTGTCGCGATAAGCGGCATTTCTAAGCCCCTGCCACTTTATTGACAGCCTGACGCGGCGTTTCAGGTTCCTGAAACGCCGCGTATGACGAAGGGGAGGCAGAACCCGGCCTGGATGCTTTGTAAAGAGACGTCCCGCAATCCTACCCGGTTTATCACGTTTGCTTAAGGGGTATGTGGCGTAATATCCCACTAAAAGGTTGAAAGGATTGGCGTGCAAATTTATTGCCCTGCAAGGACAAGGAGGCCGATGGGCTGGTGCCCACCAACGACGAGGGCGCCGCAGGACAGCCGCCGCCAGGACATCAACTTTTTAGTGGAACATTAGGGAACCGCTGATTTAATCCATGCGCAGTTTACCAGCGGCTAATTTCGCGTCTGACTGTGTTAAAAAACAGCCATAAGCGCCAGCTTTATGCCCGCTTTTTGCCTTGTCAGCCACAAAATTCTCTCGCCGTTAACCCGCCCCTGAAT
>JAEWLW010000085.1 GCA_023457355.1 Bacillota bacterium
ACAATTTTTTCAGACATGGTTTGCTGTCTCCTTTCAGAATGGTGTGTGGTAACTTCATTCTATCAGAGATTTGCAAACCTTGTCTTTTTTTGCTTTTTGAATTTGCGCAATTTATTGTACCTTATCAACGTCCGCGCACGTTTTTCCGTCCTTTTTCCCGCCGCCGGCGGAAAAGCGACTACGATAAGAACCCTGCGGGACTGTATTGGCAAAGAGCGCCTTTTCGATGATATCATTCAGCGCTATCAATACGAAAAAGGTACCAAGCAAATAAGCCCTGCGATGGTCAGAAAACTATTCGAAGTGCTCAATTACACGAAGGAGCAGCTGGCGGAATTGCTGGGGATCAGCCGCACGACACTTTGGCGGCTAGAAAAGGAGGAGCTTGAATGCACACTTTAAGTTGACGTTTCTCAAAAGCGCTGCACGAGAGAAAAATCCAGCAGATTGGATTACGCAGCGGCTGGTTATTTCCAGCATCCGGCGATATAAATGGCGTTCTGTTTCATAGGCAAAATTATTTTTTTCGCCGGGAAGTTTCCAAAGCATCGTGGCTTTAGCTTATTTTTTGCAGCATTTATAGTGCATAATAAACAAATTACAAAAATGTGTTTTTTGCGGCCATCATTAAAACCGGATTCAAGAAGAAAAATAGTAATTTCATATTATGAATCTATAAACGAAAAATCACAATATAGATTCATAATATGAAATTATTTGACAGTTAATCGCAAATATGCAAAATAATAGGTAAGGTCTTTCTGACTTTGCTAATTAGCAAAATTGCACAAATTTAAAACAAAAATGAAAGGGGTGCGCAAATTCCACTTCTCTGCTTTTGGTGCAGCAATATCCTGTCCAAAAAATGTATTGATTCACTTTAACATCCAAGTATGAACAAGAAATTAGGAGGTTCATCATGAAAAGAAGCTCTATTCTGGCCGTTCTTCTTGCTTTTGTACTGATATTTTCCCTTGTTGGCTGCGGCGGCAGTTCGGCGCGCGCCTCCACATCAACCCCCTCGGCACCCTCCGAAAATGCCGAAAGCCCGTCGGTGCCCGCGGAACCCGCCTTCGAAACAACATTGATCAAGTTTGGCACGACAAGTGCCGAAGCCACAATGTATGTACAGTATTTTAAAAAGTGGGGCGAAAAAGTGACCAATGCCACGGGTGGAAAGGTTACCATAGAGGTTTATCCCGGCTCGGTACTTGGCTCTTCCTCCGAAATGCTGCAATCCACACAGCTAGGCGCCCTGGATGTCGTGGTCGTACAGCCTTCAGGCTGTGCTGATCTTGGCGTAAAAAAGATGAATCTGTTGACGCTGCCTTACTTATTCCGCGACTACAATCAATATTATAACGTGTTGACAGGCGACATCGGCAAAGAGCTTCTGGATGCCGTCACCGAAGCCAAAGTGGGCCTTGTAGGCTTTGGCTATTACCCCGATGGCGCGCGCCATTATTTTACAACCGAAGCCGGCGGTGCCATCCGCTCGGTAACGGACATTAAAGGTAAGAAGCTGCGCATTCAATCCTACGCCATCGATCAGGCCACAGCCAATGCGTTGGGGTTCTCGGCCACTTCCGTTTCAATTGCCGAACTGTATTCCGCGCTGCAAAGCGGTGTGGTAAACGGCGCCGAGCAACCGCTCTCCACACTGGTCAGCAACAAATATTATGAAGTTTCCAAATATGTCACGTTGGATGCGCACAGCTACAACATTCCCACGCTGCTTTTCTCTTCAAAATCCTGGGACGGTTATTCGGACCAGCTCAAAAACATTTTAACAGCCGCCTGGGATGAATGCCTTGTTGAAATGCGTCCGGAGATTGAGGGGTATCAGAACGAGATGATCACCACCCTGAAGGATGCCGGCCTCGAGATCATTGAGCTGAACGATCACGACGCATGGGTAAATGCAATGGCGCCGGTTTATGCCGAATACGGTGCGGGAATTGAAGATTTAATCGCCCGTGTGGAAGCCGTAAAATAAATTGTCATCCAGCCTGAGCGCATCGTTTATACAGGCAGATTTAGCCGGGAGGGAGATGATCTGTTGTTTGAATCAAAGGGGTATCAAAGACTAATCGGCTTTTTTGATTGGGTTGAAAAAATAATAAATTTCTTATGCGTCGTTTTAATGACCATGCAGGCAATCGCCATCATTGTCATGGTATTTGGCCGTTACTTCTTTAACTATGTGCCTGCCGGCACTGAGCAGTTTGCTTTGTTTTGTCTGGTGTGGTTTGCGATGCTGAGCATAGCGTTGTCGATACGGGACGATAGCCATGTCAAAATGGAGCTGGTCGACCTCTGGTTGAAACCGACTCAGGTTGTATGGTTTAAATATCTGGCTGCAGCTTGCACACTGCTGTTCTCTTATGTCCTTATCCGTTACGGTTATGCGGTTTGCCAGCTGACTGCACCGGTATTGCTCAACGGCTTTCGTGTACCCAGCAGCTGGCTGTATGCCGCCGCACCGATAAGCGGCGTTTGCGTTGCGTTGAACACGCTGTGTTACATCATAGAAACAATAGCCAAGCACAAAGCTGCCGGAAAGGAGAAACCTCAAAATGCCTGAAACCACTGCTGCAATTTTTATTCTGATCGGTGTATTTTTTGTGCTGCTGGTGTGTCGGGTACCGGTTGCCATCGCAATGGGGGTGGCGTCCATCGCCACCTATGCGTATTTAGGCCTTCCCTTAAGCCTTGTGGTGCAATATACGGTGGGTGGCGCTAATGTTTTTACCTTTTTAGCCGTGCCGTTCTTTATTCTGGGCGGCGAGTTGATTAATCAGGGCGGAATTGGGGAAAAGCTGGTGGATTTTGCAAATGCCTGTGTGGGCTGGATACCGGGCGGTGCCGCCCTGGTAAACGTCATGTCCTCGATGTTTTTCGGCGGAATCTCAGGCTCCGCCCCGGCCGACATCGCCTCCATAGGGCCGTTTGAAATCAAGATCATGGAATCTCAGGGCTTTGACCGGGATTTTTCAACCGGCCTTACGATGGCCAGCGCGGTGCAGGGGATGCTCATTCCGCCCAGCCACAATCTGGTCATTTATGCCTGCGCCGCAGGCAGCGTTTCAATAGCGGCGCTGTTCATGGCGGGGCTGCCTGCGGGAATTTTTCTGGGTATCGTTTTAATGGTCTACAGCGTTTACTATGCTATCCGTAAAAAAATTCGCGCCGCCGGCCGTTTTAATTTAAAAGAAGTCATTAAAACCGGCATTTCCGCTTTTTTTGGCATGATGACCATCGTGATTATTTTTGCCGGCGTTGTGGGCGGCATTATGACTGCGACTGAATCGGCGGCCATTGCGGCACTTTGGGCATTTTTATGCGCATGGCTGATTTATCGGGGCATTAAGCTGAAGGATTATTACAAAATCGCTACCTCCGCCGTCAAAATGCTCTCCATGATTTTAATCCTGATGGCGGTGGCCAATGCTTTCGGCTGGGTCGTTGCCTATCTGCGCATCCCAAACCTGGTGGCCAACGCCATTCTGAGCATCACCAGCAATCGTTATCTGATCCTGCTGATTATTATTGCCATCACACTGGCGCTGGGCTGCATCATGTCCATCAGCTCGCTCATTTTGATTCTGACCCCTATTTTGGTGCCCATCCTCACCGCTTTAAATGTCAGCCTGGTGCATTTTGGCATTGTGTTCATCCTGTGCATGGGCATCGGTTTGCTGACGCCGCCGGTGGGCGCAGCATTATACGTGGGGGCGGCTGTGTCGGGGCTTTCCATTGGACGCACGGCCAAGGCACTGACACCGTTTTATATTTGCCTGACAGCCGCGCTTTTGCTGCTCACTTATATTCCTACGCTGTCTATGTGGCTGCCGAACCTTCTGGGACTGACGTAAAAAAATGCCCGCGGCAGTCTGCCTGACGAACTGACCATAAGAGAGGAATGCCATGATAAAATCGGTAAAAAAAGCGACGGACATCTTAACCATTATCGGCGGTTGCAGAGACGGGGTCTCGTTAGAGACCATCTCAAGGGAAACAAACACCTGCAAGAGCACCTGCGTACATATTCTTCAAACGCTGTGTGCGGCGGGGTTTGTCACCCACATATCCCGCCGGGGCGGTTATCAGCTGGGGCCCTTTGTCTATTACCTCACTCAAAACAGACGGTTTCGTCAGGATCTTATTCAGCTATGCAACCCGGTGATGGCCTGGCTGAACAAACGCACCGACGAGACGGTGCTGCTTTCAATCCTGTATGAGGAATACAAGTTGATCATCCACCGCATTGAGGGAAAACACAAGCTTTCAAATTCGGATAATCAGATGATCAAAGGGATTGTCTACCCCACAGCAACCGGCCGCATGCTGCTGGCTCACATGAGTGAGCAGGAGCTTCAAAAACTGTTCAGCAAGCTTGGGCTGCCCCGCGAACAGGATTGGCGGGATATTCACAGTTATGCCGACATGAAGCAAGCGCTGGCCAAAATAAGGGCGGAGGGTTACGTTCGGGTCACCGAGGATTCCACCGTGGTGGGTTACGCTTGCGAACTGCACAATCCGCAAGGAACTGTCGGCGCACTGGGTATGGCCGTTTCGGTAGAAGGCAGCCGGGAAAACAATGAAGAAATTATTAAAAGCCTGAAAATTGCGGCCCGAGAAATTAACCGACGGCTGGATTTTGACGACTTTAACCGAGAACACGAGATGGCATCTAACTGAAAGGATTGAACCGGATGATATTTTATTCCCCTGAGGAGATAATTGCACTGACCCCCGATTGGAAGGGCGAACGTTTTAAAGACGGCCGCCCCAAAGTGCCCGACTATTATCTTGACGCACTGTACGCGATGACTTTAGAGGAATTATGGAAGCCTATTTTTGTAAAAGGCTATGAAAATCAGTTTATTGCGATGAAGTCGCTGCACCCGGAGTTTAAAGAGGACGGGAACGTCAACCGCAAACTGGTCGGCCGGGCGATAACCGCAATGTATGCACCAAAACGGCCTGACTATGACGCGCTATCTTTTGAAGCGGCACGGGAAAACGGCTTGACCGGCACGCCGAACCAATGGGTAATCGACAGCTTGGGCGAGCGGGATGTCGTCGTTATCGATATGTACGACAAAATCTATAAGGGCACTTTTTTAGGCGGTAATCTCGCAACGGCGGTTAAACAAAAAACCGGTACCGGCGGTGCGGTGATCTGGGGCGGCATCCGCGATATTGAACAAATGAAAAGGGTGCCGGATATTCAGGTCTATTACCGCGGGATTGACCCCACGCCCATCCGTGATTTCTCCATGCTGGGCATGAACTGCCCGGTGCGCCTGGCAGACGGTGCCGATGCCGCCATCTGCCTGCCGGGCGATGTGGTTTACGGTTGCAGCGGCGGCGTTCTGTTTATTCCGCCGCACCTCGTAGAGGAAGTGGTGGACGGCGGTGCAAAAACACAAATCAAAGACCTGTTCGGCTTCGAAATGATTACGCTTAACAAATTCACCACCGCACAGATTGACAAAAACACCTGGAGCGAGCCCATGTTGGATCTGCTGATGGAATTTATACGCACCGATTCGCGTGGCGAGCCGTTCAGAAACCTTAATTGGAGCCGCGAATATGAGCTGGCCCGAAACGGCGACCCGAACGATACACAATCCGCTTTGTAATACCTGGGCAGGCAGTGCAATCTCAAGACTGACTTGAGCCTTTTGCAAATACCCTTGATGCAGTACACCAACTGCATCAAGGGTATTTGCTATGCTAAGGAATTCTACTACCATCTGCGGAGCGACACGCAGACTGGGCGCCATTATTCCACCCAGGATCATTTATAGTGTTTGGTCTTGCTACGGACGCTTCTATCGACAGTCTGTTTATCGCAGGCACCTTTTCTGACAGATTAAGCGCCTGTTTGCCTGTATGGTTATGCTGTTTTTTGATCGCATTTGGCACGGGGGAAGATAGGACGAAGGGCAGCCATAGGTATTATCCCTGAAATTCAATAATATCGCTATGGTGCTTGCCGAAGAAAGCCCCTGGCTATAATCCAAATGCGCATAGATGCTTACCGTCATACCAAAGTCGTATCCCAGCCAGTCCCAGATGGCTTTCATGTTCGCACCGTTTGCTAAAAGCAAATCGGCACAGCTATGCCGCAGGTTATGAACTTTATCTTGTGCGTTCATAAGCCCAAAAAACGCACGCTCGTCCGCAAAAGTTTTTGGATGTTTACACCCGTAAAATCGTCAGCTACGCCTACACCGGTTATTGAATTTTACATCTATTGGGATGTAAAATAGAAGTCAGAGGCGCGTTGCAAAAGAAAAATTTGCAACGCGCCTCTGAAAGAGAATAGGAAGGAAATTAGAATGAAAAGTGAGGTTATCAAATCAATTAAGATCTTCTGCTTCGTTTGCAGCAGTTGATACCTTGCCCTTCTTTTTATCGATCACCAGTTTGATTATGGGTGAGAGCACAGCTATCAGTATCAGCAGAAGAAGGATGTCACACACAGGACGACTAAGATAATACATGAAGATATTTTTGCCCTTTGACTGCAAAATTGCGTTCAGGAATCCGCTTTCTGCTGTGGATTCCAACAGCAGGCCCAATATTGCCGGAGCGGCAGGCATTTGGAATTTCCTCATGAAATATCCCGTCAGGCCAAAAATCAGCATGATATAGATATCTGTGATAGCGCCATTGATGGCAAATGCGCCAATGGCGGAAAGCACAACAATCAGTGGTGAAAGAACCGAAACCGGAATATTCGCAACCTTCACGATATACTTGCCAACCAGCATACCGATTAACCCCATAAGAATGTTGGCCAAGATAAAGCCGACGATAATGGTATAAGTAATATTGGCGTTTTTTGTAAACATCTGTGTCCCGGGCACTAAGCCATGAACCAGAAAACCGCCAAGTAAAACAGAAGCTACCGCACTGCCGGGGATGCCAAGCGTTATCAGCGGGATGACACTGCCGCCGGTAACTGCATTATTGGCGGTTTCGGAAGCACAAATCGCTTCCAACGAGCCTTGACCGAATTCCTCAGGATGTTTTGATGCCTTTTTTGCTTCGCTGTAAGAAAGCCATGCGCCGATATCGCCGCCAGCGCCTGGCAGAATACCAACTGCAATGCCAATAATTGCAGAGCGGATGAAATTGGGAATTAAACGGACGATTTCTGAGAAAGTGGGAAGGAATTTTCCTGACAGCTCACGATCTGTTCCTTCTACTTTTTTGTTGCTGATAATATCATGATATTTTTCAGCCTGAATCATAACTTGAGAAATGGAGAAAAGGCCAATCATTGCAGGTACCAGAGGAATGCCAGCTGACAACGCATCCAGTTTAAAGGTAAAACGCAACTGACCTGTCATAGAGTCCATGCCAATTGTTCCAAGGAACAGACCGAAAGCACCCATTAAAAAGCCCTTGAGCATGGAACCACTGGAAAGGCCGCCAATGACTGTCAGACCAAACACAGCAATCAAAAAATACTCCGCCGAGCTGAACATCAACGAAACCTTGGCCAATAAAGGAGCTATTGTAAGCAATGCAATACCGCTGATAGCACCACCGATCATCGACGCGACCGTCGTCATGCCAATCGCCTCAAGGCCACGACCCTTTTTTGTAAGCGCATACCCATCAGCAGCAGTCGCAGCTGATGCAGGTGTTCCAGGGGTATGAATCAGAATGGCAGAGATAGAGCCACCGTAAAAAGCTGAGGTGTATATCGCCATCAGCATGATAAAACCAGCAGAAGGGTCCATTGCATAGGTAACGGGAATAAGCAGCGAAACTGCCATCGTTGCGTTAAGTCCAGGCAATGCGCCTATGACCATTCCGCCGGTAACGCCGACCAGCATTGCTATCAGCGCTTCAACACTGAACAGTCTGCTAAAAATTTCAACCCACATATTACGCCTCCTTTACGGTAACCGTAGTTTCAGAACAAGGGTGAACAGCGTATAAATGAATGCAATGGTAAATACCGTGCAACAGCCAATCAGCAATTTGTTCCGATTTCGATAAAACAGCATGAGCGCAGGGATAAAAATTAAGGTGGAAGTAATAAACCCAATATGTTGCAGAGCGATAACATAAAGTGTGATCATGCAAAAAACCAGCAACGGAATCTTAATCTCATCCCAATGTACTTGTGCCGTAGCCTCTGAAGCATTTCTGACGTTCAATTTTGTCTTGAACCCCCCTTGAATCAGGCATCCGACCGATAGAAGCACCATAACGCCAACGATGATTTTTGGGAACCTTGAAGCTGCAGCGCGCATGTTGGTTGCAGCATAGAAAAAATAGCTGCTGAAAATCAGCATAAAAGCGCCTGCATAGACGTCCTTATCAATTTGTTTGATTTTCAAATAGTTCACACCTTTCTTTACTGTGAAAAACAGGAGAGCGATTTTACGCTCTCCTGTCACCGTTACAGTTAAGCAGATTTACCATCCAAAAAGATCGGACATACCGGCAGCCTTTGTTTCGTTTTCCTTCAGGAAAGTTGCATATTCATCGCCGCCAAAATAATCCACCTGCAGGCCCAGCTTTTTCATATCTTCAACATGAGCCGGATCATTGATAGCCTGCTCAAACACTTCAGAGATCTTTGCAAGCGTTGCAGCATCGACGCCTGCGGGCATCATATATCCACGGGCAGAGGGACCGTAGACATTGCCAAAGCCAAGCTCTTCACAGGTGGGCGCATCAGGCAGAAGATTAGAACGCTCAGGGGCAAATACACAGAGAACTTCCATATCACCGTCACTGAGCTGGTTAAGAATGTCGCCAATAGTAGCGCTTGCTGCATCCAGCGTGCCACCCAAAACAGCCGCATAGTTGTCAGCCCAGCCATTCATATGGACGGCGGTGATTTTGCTACCATCATTTTTGGCGGCAAGCTCTTCCGTTTGCATGTGTTTGTTACCGCCAAGGCCCACGTCACCAACGGTAACACCTTCGCTCTTGGCCATGTCCATGAATGCCTTCATGTCAGCAAACTTACCCTTTTTCGCGATCAGAACGCCCCAGTCAGAAACATGGTTGCAGATAAAAGTAAAGGAACTCATATTCTCCTTTCTTTCCTGCTGCGAGTCAAGATAGCCGGCATAGAAGCCGGGGATATTCACAAGACCAATGGTATATCCATCAGGTTGAGCCTTTGCAAGGTCGGTCCAGGCTACCCAGCCCTGTGCACCAGTCTGATTAACAACAGTCACCGTTTGTCCGGTCAGCTTTTCAAGATAGGGCTGCAGCATTCTGACACCCAGGTCAGAGCTGCCGCCCGCACCATATCCCACAATTAGTGTGATGGGCTTATTGGGCCAGGTTGTACCACTCGAGGTGGCGGGTGACGCAGCAGATGAAGAGCCTTGCTCTACCGGTGTTGAAGAGGATGTGCCGGATGTTCCAGAGCATGCCGAGAAAGAAAGTGCCAACACAGATGCTAAGATGGCGCTAAGTAATTTCCTTTTCATATTTTTCCTCCTTAGTCGTTTGCATTGCTTGGGTTAAACGATAGAATGTATTGAAAAGAGGCATCATCTGCCATTTTCACAATAGTTGCAGCGAGAGAGCGATAAGATTTATCCCCTTCAAAAGAATGCGTTGCAATGATGTGTACCACTTGCTCGCAAATGCCTGCATGCGCTGCCAGAATAGCACCGCTGAGAGGGTGGCGCATTATATTCGCATTATCAGAATGTCCCAGTTCTCCATTTTGGTAAGAAAACTCCGTCAGCTTACCAACGTCATGCAGCAGCGCGCCTGCAATGACGATATCACGAAGATTTGTCTGTTGATGATACTTCGTTTCCAGCGTATCATACATTTTAACGGCTAAATCGGTCACGGCACGAACATGGTCCACCTGATGATTCATGGCGGGTGTTTCAACACGCTTGAGTGAAACCGGCAAAAATGTCGCATTGTCATGGTCCCATCCACCTGCCGCATAGGCTGTGACATAGGTATTGACGCATTGCTCTCGAAGGGCTTCGTCAGTAATCCACTTTAATTCCGGGTACATCTCCAAGACGTCCTGTGCACTAATCGGCTTCCCCATTTTGATGCTCCTTACTGCTGGCCTTCGCCAGCCGTTTCAAGAAATTTTTGATTGACAATGTGACCGGGCCTTCCTGTCTGCCGCCAAGAGAGGATATCATTAGCCAGCATTGGGATGATAGCATCAGCTAAGTCAGCGGATCCTCCGCCAATGTGGGGCGTAATAACAACATTTGATTCGTGCAGCAACGGGTCTTGTGCAGAAAGAGGTTCTGCTTCCACACAATCTATTCCCGCGCCGGACAGCCTGCCTGCCTTGATTGCCTCAAGAAGTGCTTCTTCATCTACGAGGCCTCCACGGGCTACGTTGATGATCATTGCACCTTGCTTCATCTGAGCAATCTGATCTTTACCAATCATATGATGATTCTCTTCTGTCAGTGGAACGTGAAGTGATACGACATCAGAAGTTTTGAGCAGTTCATCAAGTGAAACATAGGTCATCTCAAACTGCTTCTCCATCTCAGGCGAAAGGCGGAACACATCAAAATATTGTACTTTGGCGCCAAAGGCCTGCACCTTTTGTGCAACCTGCCGGCCAATATTGCCGCCGCCCACAATACCAACCAGCTTATGGTTAAGCGTCATCGTTTGATTAATAAAGGCGTTTTTGCTCCAAATGCCATCTCTTAAACTGTCGGTATGGCAAAGCAGCTTTCTGCCAATAGCCAGCATCAACAGAACTGTCATTTCTGAGACGGCATAGGCGTTGGCTCCAGGTGTATTGGTGACAAAGATTCCGTGCCTGCCAGCCTCTTCAATATCCACACTGTCAAAACCCGCACCCCATCGAAGGATTATCTTCAGCTTTGGGTTATTGCGGATTACTTCTGCGGGCGCTTTGAAAATACGAAGTATAACAATTTCAGCATCTGACATATTGGCATATTCTTCAGGATCACTAACAGCCCTTACTGTGAACAGTTCTTCTGGCAGTGCACCACGAAATTTTTCCAATGTCCCCTCAGGATAGATACCGGCTAAAACGACAAGATGTCTCTCGCTCATGTGAACTTTCCCCTTACGCCTTTATTGTAGCAGCAACAGTTCTAATCTCTTCTTCAGAGGGGGCTTTTTGGTTTGTCTTTGACACCCTGCAAGTCAGCTTGAAAAGGTCGACTTCCGTCTCCTTCGCTACCGCTTTGAATATCTTTCCAAAGTTCGAGTGACATCCGCTAAAGCCCAGTATGATGTCATAAGGCTTGACTGGATTATGATAGCTGTGTTGCTTCATGGCAGGCTCAAGTGTATCTTCAATAAAGTGGAGCAGCGAAAAGAGGTCGATATCTAAAAGTTCTTCGTAACGCTGCATGATTGCAACTGCCAGCTCCGTTGCGAGATTTCCGGCGCTGCGTGCCATTCCCATCAAACCGCAGTCCAGCATTGCAGCACCATTCTGATAAGCGGCAACGGCATTGGCCGCAGAAAGGCCAAGGTTGTTATGTCCATGAAAAGCAACAGGAATCGAAACAGCATGTGCCAGATTTTCGGTGTAGGCGGCAACCTGATCGGGCGTCATTGTGCCTGCAGAATCCATAATCGTGATTTGGTCAAGACCCGCATCTTCTAAAAGCTTCCCTTCTTCGGCTAACTGCTCTGGAGTGAGAAGATATGCTTTCATGAGCGAATAGAAGGCCATCATGCCATGCCTTTTTATCGAAGCAATCGGTTCAACGCTGATTTTATTGCCGTCTCCGGCATCGGCGCCCACCCGCAAAAAAGACATTCCATGGGCAGCAGCCATTGCAATGTAATAATCGCGGTAGCGTCTGGCGTTCAAAAACATGCCTATCTTACTTTTGGGGAGAAAAGGTTGAGCAATTTTTAAATACTCCTCGTCGGGCAGTGCGTCTTTGAAGCCCGCTACCTCATAAGCGCCAATGCCTCCGGCGTTACCATATTCGATGAAAGGAACATGCGCATCGGTAAGACCTCTGAGCATCATTTCAGTCAATTTTTCGGAAAATCCTTTTCCGACCACATTGGCACCATCGCGCAATGTACAGTCCATAAGTTGCAGCTTCATTATTTTGCAAGCCCCTCAATCCGTTTGCGTTTTACATATTTTTATTTCAATTATCGTTGATTTTTTGTGCCTTTTCATGCTATCATTTATTAACGTCAAAATCAAACAGCGATTTTTTTAATTTTTCACAACAAAAATATTGTGGAGTGGGTTATATGGATTTACGCACAATGAAATATTTTCTAGTTGCTGCAGAAGAAAAAAACTTTTCTCGAGCTGCCGAACGTCTCTACATCAGTCAACAGGCACTTTCAAATCATATCCGCCGTATGGAGTTGCAATACAATATTGTGTTATTTGAGCGAAAACCGATGCTGCGTTTGACACTGGCCGGTGAAAGAATGGTTTTTTATGCCAAGCAGCTTTTAGCAACTGAAGCTGCTATGCTCTCCAACTTTGCAGATATCTCTGATAACTGCAAGGGCAAGTTGACGATTGGTATTTCCCGCCTTCGCAGTCGCGTCTTTTTTCCAGATATCTGGAATGCTTATAATTCAAAATTCCCAAATATCAGTATTGTATTGCGAGATGGTGTTACCAATATTTTTGAAGAGCTGCTTGAAACTGGAGAACTGGATTTTTATATTGGGGTTGATGTACCCGCGACTCCCACCATTTGTAGTCTTCCGTTGGCCCATGAAGGGAAATATTGCATTTTTCATGAAAATTTGATTCGTCAGTATTATCCGGCTAGTTGGAAAAACTTTTTAGAAGATTCTAAAGGCGGGATTTCCTTGCGAGAAATCAAGGACCTTCCTTTTATCATGCTTGCTCCTGGCAATCGTTTACGTTCTTCATTGGACTATTTCTTTTCTTCTAACGGCGTTTTACCACATGTTCTTCTTGAAACGAATAATCAGCATCTTGCTTGTCAGATCGCCATGGAAGGTGGCGGCTTGGCTGTATTGTCTCCCATTGTCTTTTACAATTTGGCTCGTACATCGAATTTTAAAACCGACTCGCATGTGCATATCAGACCAATTACTGATTTTTCGGATAGTTTAGTAACGTTGGACTATAGGTCTAATCTACAATTGCCGCATTACGCGCATGCGCTGATAGGGGCAGTAAAGGATACCTTTGACCTTTATAACCAGACGCTTGAAGAAGCTTTACAAAAATTTTAGGCGTAATAAATTTCATAAAATTAGGAGAGATACTCACGCCTGTGGTTACAATACCGACAACTACAACGTGAGTATCTCTTTGCACTTTTTACGTGGTTTTGCAAACGAATGCTTCTATTTGAACGACTATAAAGCATTACCATCGAAGGGGAAATGCAACATTCGCAGTCCCGCGGTTTACCGACGCGGATCTGCGGAATGTATAGAGGAGCGCATTCATGATCCGATGTCTGTATTGTAAAGCCAGCTATTTTAACACATAAAAGCAGGCGGGATATACGGGCGACGAGATGGATAAATTTTACGCAGAAATTATTTTCACCATTTTAATGAGGTTTTAGAAAATCCAACAGAATCCAATAGCAAACTTTATTAACGATACACCAATTTTGCTATTCGCTGATAATTTTCCCTAGTTTTACTTGACATAGTAAGCTGGCAACTATATAATTTGCAGCAAGAGTTCCATTTCTGCTAAACGATGGATTAAGTTATTTTTAATCATCTGATGATAAGATGAAAGCATAGCTTTAAAACGCAATCTGTCTGCGTTTTATGAAGAAAGGCACCAATTTATGCAAAAGGTAGAACGCGTCAATGCAACCATGCAGGTTGTAAATTCAATCAAATATAAGATCCAGTCCGGTGAGCTTAAAACCGGTGATAAACTGCCCAAGGAGGCCGACATGGCCAGCGAAATAGGCGTTGGGAGGTCCTCCCTGCGCGAGGGCATTAAAATTCTGATCGCTTATGGCGTGGTGGAATCGCGTCAGGGCGAAGGGACGTTCATCGTCGACAACACGGCCAAGAATTTCTTTGAATTTATGGGCTTTTTTTCGAACAGAGAAAATATGGGCTATTTTCTGGAATTGCGCCGTGTCATTGAAATCGGCAATATCGTCACGGTCTATGATAAGATTCCGGATGAGTTGATCAGCATTTTGGAAAAGAAGGTTGAGATTCTGTCCGAACCGCATCATGTGGAAGATTATGTCACAGCCGATAAGGACTTTCACAACCTGCTTATTTCTTATAACAAAAACCCGATGATTATTCAGATCAATAATATGATTGCCTATTTAAGAGAAGATTTGTTGTTTAAGCTGTTTTGCAACAAGGATATTGTAGCCGACGCCTACAAGGCGCACGCCAAAATTCTGGCGGGCATCAAAGCCCGCAATTTAAACATGTGCCTGACAGCGGTCAGAGCGCATATTGATACAACGGCCGACCATATGAACGCCATTTATGACGGTATGTCATGAAATGATCAAGACCGCCGCCACCCTTGGGCAACTGCCTTGGGGTTGTTAAAGGTCTGATGATAAGATGTTATTTATTCCTAAAAATAGTGAACATCAACTGCGATATTGTTAAAAATAGCACAAATAGTCGTAAATAATATTTGGGTTTAATGTCCCTGGGGCTTTAATTCGTTTTACGGGTATCGCGTTCAAACTCAACAGATTGGTGTGTGACTTCCCGCTCCCACCGATAGTGAAGACGGTGCAGCGCGGAAAAGCTGCCGCAGGGAAGTTAATTTTGAGTGTGGTTTATCCGTAGACAGCATATTTTCGAATGCAAAAGAGGAAGGGAGGGTACCTGAAGGGTTCGTTCTTTGCTGCAAATATGCTGACGAAATAAACATTTAAAAAGTTATATGAGAGAAGCAGTTTGGAAAGGAAGACTAAGTAATGAAAAAAGTGTTAAACCGCAAATTGGCAATGAGCATTCTCGCAGTCATCCTGGTCTGTTCCTTAGTGGCTTGCGGCAGTTCCGGAAGCACCGCCGAAAAGCCATCCAGTGCAGCGTCCGACGCGGCCACACCCGCCCCCAACACCTCAAACGATCAGGTGTACACGTTCAAATGGGCGCATTCATCCTCGACGAACGATCGTCTGGCGTTGGCGACAGAGCGCATGATCAAAGAGCTTTCTGAGGCATCCAACGGCAGAATTGTCATAGAGCATTACCCCGCTTCTCAGCTGGGGGCCGAGCGGGAAATTCTCGAGGGTGTCGTGCTTGGCACCGTGGACTTCGGTGTTATCTCCAGCGGTGTTGTCACAAACTTCAGCAACTCGCTCTATGTCGCTTCGGTTCCTTATCAGATTGACGAACGCGAAATCGGCTGGAAAGTATACGATGGCGATTTTGGCAAAATGCTCGGCGCCCAGACCGAAAAGGACGTTGGCTGGAAATTCCTTGGCTGGGCCGAAAATAGCCTGAGAATGTTCTCAAACTCCAAGCGCGAAATTCAGGTTCCAGACGACATGAAAGGTCTGAAGATCAGAACACAGGAAAATGACATCCATATGCGCATCGTCAACGATTTAGGCGCCTCCGCCACACCCGTCGCCTTCTCGGAGCTCTACACCGCCTTGCAGCAGGGCACCGTCGACGGCCAGGAAAACGGCGTTGCGCTGACCTATTCGATGGGCTTTAACGAAATCGTCAAATACATGACCTATCTGCCGCATATTTACGACCCCTACATCGTCGTTATGAGCAACGACGCATGGAACAGCCTGCCGCCCGACCTTCAGGCGCTGGTTCAGGAGTACGCCCAGAAATTCTGCCAGTACGAGCGTGACTTGAACGCCCAGAACGACGAGGAATACCTTGAAACCATGAAGAAGGAAACCGGCCTCCAGGTTTACACCCCCACCGATGCGCAGAAGCAGCTGTTTGTTGAAGCGACGGCCGATGTGGAAGACATGATCCGCGAAAAAGTCGGCGACGAGCTGGTTGACGCTTACCTTAATGCGGTTAAAGAGGCAAAGGCTCAGTAACCCGAATACTTAAAAAGCCTGTGGAACACGTTGCACCTCACCATGCAGCGTGTTCCGGGCAAATGAACCCCCCTCACGTTTTTTAAAGGAGTTACGAACCATGAAGCGTGTAATAGATTTTATTGATCAAACCAAATTCACCAAATTCTGCGCCAGCGTTTTGATGATGTGCATGGCGGTTATTATGACGATGAACGTTGTTTTGCGCTATGTCTTCGGGTTTTCATTCAACTGGGGCGACGAAATACTGCGCTATATGTGTGTCTACATGGCGTTTTTCGGCATGGCCGCGGGCTGGCGGTACGGCACGCATATCGGCGTGACCATCTTTGTCGAAAAGCTGTTTCCCGAAAAAAGCCGTAAATTTTTCAGGCTGGTGGCGGATGCCGTCTCGATAATCTTCATGTCGGCTATTACTTATTACGGCATGATTCTCGTGCTCAAGGTGGCCAAAAGCCATCAGGCGTCGGCGGCATTGCGCGTCCCCATGTTTCTGATTTACGGCATCATCCCTGTTTGTGCAACATTTTCGATCATTCAGATTCTGGTTCAGATTTTCAGGCACAAGTCCTATCTCGTCCCCCGTGAGTAGAGAGAAATTGCTGTCATTTAACGCTCATATTAAACCGACTTAAATAGGTGATGATTATGGTAACAACGCTATTTGTCTCTTTAGTTCTGCTGATGTTCATCGGCGTGCCCATTGCGGTGAGCATCGGTTTTTCCTCCCTGGCGGCCATTGTGGCGGGCGGAAATATCCCCCAGCTGTTTCTGGTCGCCCAAAAGATGGTAACCGCCTTAGATTCAACCACCCTGCTGGCCATCCCGCTGTTTGTATTTGCGGGTGTCATTATGGGCAAGGGCGGCATCTCCAAGCAGATTGTCGACCTGAGCTATGAATTTTTTGGCTGGATACCCGGCTCGCTCGGCATCGTAACGGTCGTGGCCTGCATGTTCTTTGCGGCCATTTCGGGCTCCGCCCCCGCCACCGTTGCAGCCATCGGCGGCATCATGGTGCCCGCTATGATCGACGACGGTTACCCGGGCGGGTTTGCCGCCGCGGTCGCGGCCAGCGGCGGTATCATTGGCTGTATCATTCCGCCCAGTATCCCATTTGTCAACTACGCGCTGATCACCGGCGAATCGGTCAGCAAGCTGTTTGCGGCCGGTGTTATACCCGGCGTTTTGATGGGCGTCGTCCTCAGTGCCATGGTCAGCATTATGTCGCTGAAAAACGGCTGGGGCTCCCGCAAAAAGGGCATCAACATAAAATCGGCCTTCATTGCGTTTAAAAAAGCGATTTGGGCCATCTTTATGCCGGTGATCATTCTGGGCGGCATTTATGGCGGCCTGTTCACCCCCACCGAAGCGGCTGCGGTCGCCTGCGTGTACGGTTTTCTGGTGGCTTGCTTTGTTTACAAGGGCATCAAGGTCAGGGACATGTACAATATTTCGTTCGAAGCGGTGAACACCTCCGCCATGATTCTGTTCATTATCGCAACGGCCAACGCTTTCAGCAACATTATTACAACACAGCAGGTCCCCGCCAAGCTATCGCGCTTAGTGCTCAGCTGGACGGATAACTGGGTGGTTATTCTGCTGCTCATCAACATCATCCTGCTGATTAACGGTTGCTTTATGGAAACAACGGCCTCCACCTTTATTTACACACCCATCCTGTTCCCGCTTGTCATGGCGCTGGGCATTAACCCCATTCAGTTTGGCGTTATTATGGTTTTGAACATGACGATGGGTCTTATCACACCGCCGCTGGGCATCAACCTGTTTGTGGCAAACGGCATCGACAAGCGCGTCAGCTTTGGTGAACAGGTCAAATATGTCATCCCGTTTTTCATGGGTCTTGTCGCGGTGCTGATGATGGTCAGCTACATACCCGGCATTTCACTCTGGCTGGTCAGCCTGCTGTGATTACAAAAACAAATCCATTACTGTTACAACTGAAGGAACGTGATACACTTTGAAAAATTTCAACTTTAGAGTACCGCAAAACATCATCTTCGGGATGGGTTCACTCCATCAGCTGCCGGACATTCTAAAGGAAAGCGCCAGCACGACGGTTTATCTCATCTCTGACCGCGGGTTAAAGGCCGCGGGTGTTGTGGACCGCATCACAAAACTTATCACCGAAGCGGGCATCGCCTGCCACGAATATCTGGACGTCATCCCCAATCCCACGGTGGATATCGTCGACGCGGCCACGCAGGGCTACATAAGCTCCGGCGCCGACAGCATCATCGCGCTCGGCGGCGGCAGCCCCATGGACGTCGCCAAGGCTGTCGGTATTCTTGCAAAATACGGCGGAAAAATTACCGATTATGAGGGCGCACAAAAAGTGCCCGGGCCGATTGTCCCGCTGATTGCAATCCCCACCACGGCCGGTACAGGAAGTGAAGTCACCGCCTCCTCTGTTATCACCGACGAAGCGCGCAACTACAAAATGGCGGTTATCAGCTATTACCTCTTCCCCGACCATGCCATTTTAGACCCTTCACTGATAATGACGCTTCCGGCACATGTGGCGGCCGCCTGTGGAATCGACGCTTTCATCCACGCCGAGGAGGCCTACGTTTCTAAAATGGCGAACCCCTTCACCGATGCCATGGCCGAAAAAGCTATGGCGCTCATCGGCGGCAACATCCGCCGGTTCATCGCCTCGCGCGACGACGAAGAGGCGGCCTGTGCCATGATGCTGGGCAGCACCTTCGCCGGGCTGGCGTTCTCGTGGGCAAAGCTTGGCAACGTGCACGCCATGAGCCACCCGGTCAGCGGATTCTTCCACGTGGCGCACGGTGTGGCCAACGCAATCTTGCTGCCCACCATTGCGGAATATAATGCGCTTGCCGACAAGGGCCGCTATTTCGTGGTTTATAATTACATCGCCGACAAAAAAGTGGCGCAAAAGGACTTTACACCCAAAATGCTGACCGACGCGCTGCGCCAGATCAATAAAGACTTAGGAATTCCCGCCTCTCTCTCGGAGGTTGGCGTTACACAGGATAAAATCCCGCTCATGGCGCTCGACGCCATGAAGAGCGGCAATGTCGCTGTCAATCCCCGGCAAACCACTTTAAAAGACGTCGAAATGCTTTATAACAAAGCATTTTAACCGCGCAGTTGCTTTACACTGCAAATCTGTCCGTCATCAAACCTTTTATCGACATATTAAAGAAAGGGGTCCCACATGAACACGCAAGAATATCTGGCGTCTTTGGTTGAAAAGGCGCGTAAAGCTCAGAAAATTTTTGAAACCTACCCCCAGGAAACCGTCAATCAGGCCGTGCGCGCCATTGGCAAGGTCGTTTATGATAATGCTGAGATGCTGGCCCGAATGGCAGTTGACGAGACCGGTATGGGCAACTATGAGAGCAAAATCGCCAAGTGCAAAGGCAAGTCTAAATCGGTCTGGTACCGCATTAAGGATGAGAAAAGCCGCGGCATCATCGAACGCAACGAAAAGACCGGTATCATTAAGGTCGCCATCCCCATCGGCGTCGTCGGCGCCATCACCCCGACCACAAACCCCGTCATCACCCCCATGCACAACGCCATGATGAGCCTGAAATGCGGCAACGCCATCATCATCTGCCCCCATCCCCGCGCTAAAAACGTCGGCGTCAAAACCGTCGAGCTGATGAATGCGGCGCTTAAAGAGCTGGGGATGCCCGAAAACCTGATTCAGATCATCCCTGAGCCAACCATGGAGCTTTCGGCCGGTCTGATGGGCGCAAGTGACATCTGCATCGCCACCGGCGGCCCCGGCATGGTCAAGGCCGCATACTCCAGCAGCAAACCGGCGCTTGGTGTCGGCCAGGGCAATGTTCAGGTCATCGTAGATAATGACGTCGATATCGCCGAGGTGGCAAAAATGGTCGTAACCGGGCGCACCTTTGACAACGGCATCCTGTGCACCTGCGAGCAGAACGTTATCGTCCCCCGCGCCAAGGAAGCCGAGATGATCGCCGCCTTAAAGGCCAACGGCGCCTACTACATAGACAACGAAGAGGACGCCGAAATTCTGCGTGACTGCGCCTTCCCGGGCGGCAAGCTCAACAAGGATTTCCCCGGCGCCAGCATTGAAAAGATCGCCGAAATGACCGGCCTGCCCGTCCCTGAAGGCACCCGCGTCATCGTTTGCAGAACCAAGGGCTACGGCGCCGAGGACGTGCTCGCCAAGGAAAAGCTGTTCCCCGTACTGGCTGTCTTCTGTTACGACAGCTGGGAGGCGGGCGTTGAGATTGCCCGCGCCAACCTTGCCATGGAGGGCATGGGCCACAGCGTCGTCATTCATTCCAACAACAAGGACCACATCGAATATGTGCCCACCAAAATCTCCTGTTCGCGCTACGCGGTGAATCAGGTAGGCGGCACCGCGCTGGGCGGCGCGCTGGATAACGGCCTGAACCCCACCACAACGCTGGGCTGCGGCACCTGGGGTAACAACTCCATCAGCGAAAACCTTTGGTTCTACCACCTGATGAATGTCAGCCGCATCGCCTATCGCCAGAAGGATGCCGTCATCCCGAGCGACGAGGAGATTTGGGCCTCATAATTGCGTTTTTTAATCCTTCATGTTATGTTACTGATTGTACGGTTTCGTTTAACTTTGTGTGCGGCGGCCGCGGGCGTCCTTCGTGGCGCCCGCCCAGCCATTGCCCCGTCCACAACGCCATAGACAGCCGGAATAAACCATCCTGTTCTCGCGCTAAAAAGCGAATATTTCGGCGACAGCCTTTCCCACCACTACGTTCTTCAAAGTCGGCAGAATATCGGCCCGCAGTACTCCGCGTCTTCACAGGATAAAATAGCCCTGGAATCCACTTCGCTTTTTAGTGGGAGAACAGCATAAGGAGGCAAACAGAATATGAACAAAGTTTACACGCTAGCGGATGCGGTGGCAAAATTCGTTCAGAATGGCGATCACATGGCGATCGGCGGTTTTACCACCAGCCGCAAGCCGCTGGCCACCGTCTGCGAAATTATCCGTCAGGGCAAAACCGATTTCATCGGCGAAGGCGGCCCCGCCGGAAGCGACTGGGACATGCTTATCGGCATGAACCGCTTAAAGGCCTATATCAACTGCTACACCGCCAACCCGCGGTTCTCAAACGTCAGCTGCCGATTCCGCGCCGCCATTCAGGAAGGCCGCCTTCTGTTTGAAGATTATTCGCAGGACGCCGCTATGATGATGTTCCACGGCGCGGCGCTGGGCCTTGAATATGTGCCGGTCAAAATGATGCTCGGCTCCGGGCTGGAAAAGGAGTGGGGCATCAGCGCTGAAGTGCGCAAAACCATTGAAAAATTGCCCGACCAAAAATATATCATTCAGGAAAACCCCTTTAAGCCGGGCGAAAAACTGCTGTTGCTCCCCGTGCCGCAACTTGACGTCGCGCTCATCCATGTTCAGATGGCTTCGCCCGACGGCACCTGCCGCATTTTGGGCGACCCCTACCACGATGTGGATCTGGCATTCGGCTCCAAACGCACCATTGTCACCTGCGAAGAGCTTGTGCCTAACGATGTCATCCGCCGCGACCCCGGGCTCAATTCCATCCCCGGCATTGTGGTGGACGCGGTGGTTCATCTCCCCTATGGCGCGCATCCTTCTCAGGTGTACGACTGTTACGATTACGACAAGCCTTTTTACATGGACTACGACAAGGCCGGAAAAACCGACGAAGCTTTTGCGGCCTTTATGAAGGAATGGGTGCTCGACCTGAAAGACCACAAAGCATACTTAAACAAACTGGGAGCCGAAAGGCTGATTGATCTAAAGGTTGTGCCCGGCGTCGGCTATCACGTCGACGACAGTGTACTGGCTCAGGAGGAAGACGCATGAATTTCACAAAGTCGGAAATACAGGCCTACACGATTGCCAGAATGATTCAAAAGGATCAGGTTGTCATTGTGGGAACCGGTCTGCCCCTGGTTGGCGCCATCATGGCAAAGAAAAGTTTTCAACCGAGCTGCACGCTGCTTGTTGAAAGCGGCCTGATGGATTTTAACCCTTCCATTGAAATTCCCCGAAGCGTCAGCGATCTGCGTTCAATGACGCAGTGCGCCGTCACCTGCCCGCCCTTTCGTTATCTGGGCTTTCAGGCCAACGCGCTTAAAAACGACGACCAGCGCCTTATCGGCTTTATCGGCGGCGCGGCGGTGGACGCCTACGGCAATGTCTCGGCCACCTGCATCGGTGACTATCACCGGCCTAAGGCGCGCTTTCCGGGCAGCGGCGGCGCAAACGGCATCGCCTCTTTTGTTAACACCATCATCATGATGAAGCACGAAAAACGCCGCTTTGTCAACGAGATGCCCTACATCACCAGCCCCGGCTGGCTTTGTGGCCCCGGAAGCAGAGCCGACTGCGGCCTGCCCGTCAACCGCGGCCCGATGGCGGTGGTCTCGGACTTGGGCGTGATGAAATTTGACGATGAGACAAAGCGCATGTACCTTCACGGCTATTATTCCTTCACAAGCCCTGAGGAGGTTACGGAAAACACCGCGTTTGAAATGGATGTGTCACGCGCGATTAAACTGCCTGACCCCGACCCGCTGTCCATCCGCATGCTGCACACCATCGACCCCAACCGCATCTTTTTAGAAGAGTAATTTTTGCGTTCATCTTTTCCCCCCATAGCGCCTTCTGCCGGACTTACCACGGCAGAAGGCGTTCGTTATCGCTTTATTATTGGTTTTAATATGGTATAATTTAGATAGTGGTACAGGGCTTTGAACATATACGGCTACCCCCTTAAAAAGACAGCACGGAAAACATAGCGCTTTTTAATGGGATATGGGTATAAAATATTAAAAGGAACAGTGAGGTTATGGGCATGAAGCAGATTTTTGAAGAAACAGCAATCAACGGCGTTCCGCTGAAAAACCGCTTATGGCGAAGCGCCACCTGGGAGGGCATGGCAACCGAGGACGGCGAATTTACACCCGAGCTCACAAAGCTCTATGAAAACCTGATTTCAGGCGGTGCCGGTGCCGTCATCGTCGGCGGCTGCGGCGTCATGCCCAAGGACCGGCTGGGCAAGGCGCTGCTTGGCATCTTTGACGACTGTCAGCTGCCGGGGCACCGGCATATCGCCCAGTTCGCCAGGGCGCACGGCGTGCTGGCTATGACGCAGCTGATGGTGGCCGGCGCCAACACGCTCGTCCCACAGGGCAAAACGCACGTTCTGACCCCGAGCGGCATTCCTCACGCCGCATTGAATGTCGAGGGCAAATACGCCACCAAGGAGGATTTACAGCGGATTATCGCCGCGTTTGCCGCCTGTGCAAAGCGCGCCAGAGACTGCGGCTACCAGGGGGTGGAGCTGCATGTCGCTCACGACTATTTCCTCAACGAATTCATGAGCGCCAAATATAACCGGCGCACCGACGAATACGGCGGGGGCATCGAAAATCGTGCCCGGCTCCTGTGGGAGATTCTGGCCGCCGTCCGTGCTGCCGCCGGGACAGATTACATCGTTGGCATCAAGCTCAACAGCGAGGATTTCTGGGAGGGCGGCCTGACAAAGGAAGAAAGCCTTTATCTGGCCACTGAAGGCGAAAAGCACGGCCTTTCCTTCATCGAGGTCAGCGGCGGCTCCAAATTTGCGCCAAAGGGCTTCGAAGCCATCCGCGCGGGCGTTGGGCGCACCCAAAAAGAGGCGTATTACGCCCCGCACGCCGCCGCCATCGCCGAACAGGTGCATATCCCGGTGGCGGTGGTCGGCGGCATCCGCTCCAAAGAAACGATGCTGCGGGTTCTCAACGAAAGCAAAATCGCGTATCTTTCAATGGCGCGCCCGTTCATCTGCGAGCCGGATCTTCCAAAAAAGCTGCAAAGCGGCGAAAGCGAAAAGTCCCGCTGCATCTCCTGTGAGCGCTGCCTGCTTTACACCGACAAAGCCAGGCAGTGCATCCTCCATTAAGCCGATGGCGGACATGGCGCTGGCTGGCCCATATGGCGGAGCACCCCCCGCACGATCTTCGCAGCGGCGAAAAACGCGTCACCATACTAAAGAGAAGCATGCCATGCGTGATACGCAGCATAGAGGTCTGACCCGAATGACAGAATGGGTGATGCTTCCATATGCTGCTGCGAATCTGAAAAACTGGCAAACTTGAGCTTGGAGCAGCCCTTGCTCTTCTCGCATTTGCCTTGTTTTAGTGCCACATATGAAAAGGGGCTGCTGCAAAATGCATTTTTATGCATTTTGCAGCAGCCCCAAGCTTATAAAAAATCCATTTCAAAGAAAAAGTTGCACAAACGAAAAGTTTTGGTCGCGCTTTTTCAAAAGCGCGCAGGGCTTGGGGCAGCGCCCCAAGAAGCGCAGGAGCGGGCGCAAAACAGTCCGGTGGACTGTTTTGCGGGGAGAACCCTCGCCGGGGGTTCTCCCATATCGCGATAAGCGGCATTTGTTTTATGCAAATTGCTAAGCCTCTATCACTTTATTCACAGTCCCTGCGCTTTGCGCGCCGTTGCGGCGGGCAACCAGACGCTAAAAGGGGGGCTCACCGCCCCCCCTTTCACACTATATCCTCCCGTTGCGAAGCTATCCGTTTGTGTTCTATGCAAACAATATTGATTTTGCAACAGGCCCTTTGGCCATCCAGGCTGCCCAGACACAGAAGCATGGCCAAGCAGCTACCAAAATGCAAATGCGGAATTCCGGATCAAGCCCTTCCGGTTTGGTATTGTTAAGGCCTCATTTGCATTTCTTGTTACGACGATTGCGGCGGATGCCAACACTTCATTATGCTGCAATACAATCATCTTTATTATTTCATCGGCCCGCTTTATTTTAAGCTTAAGATTCCAATTGATAGCACAGGGATAAATGTAACCACCAGTAAGATTACCAGCATGACAAGAAGCAAGGGTATCGAAGATTTTGCAACCCTTTCAATCTTTAATTGCGACACGGCAGACGCGACAAATAAATTCCCACCAAAGGGGGGCGTAACAAAACCGATGGCCAGCGCAATTGTCATGATAATGCCAAAGTGTATTTCGTTATAGCCTATGGCTTTGACAAGTGGCAGGAATACAGGCGTCAAGATTAAGCAACTGGAGATATTGTCTACAAAACAGCCGACAACCAGAAAAACGGCAATAATCATTAATATCATCAGCACATCACTTTTAATTGTCGCGGTTAAAAAGGCAGCCAATTTTGCCGGGACCTGAAGCATCGCAAGAAACGATCCAAAGGATAGCGACAGCCCCATTGCCAAACCAATCATTCCCGTCATATCGGCGGTATCCCTGAGGGCTTTGATTGCCTTCTTTAAATCCAGTTCACGATAAATGAATTTGCCAACTAAAAAGGAGTAGACCACTGCCACAACAGCTGCTTCTGTTGGTGTAAAAATACCGCCATAAATTCCGCCGAGAATAATGACGGGGGCAAGCAACGCCGGTAAGCCATCAACAAATGCCTTCAGCGGATTTATCTGATCTTCTTTTGCAGTTCCTTTCCAGCCGTGCTTTTTTGCTGTTATATAGCAGACCACCATCAGTCCCAAGCCGATCAAAATACCCGGCACAATTCCGGCGAGAAAGAGATCTCCCACCGAGGCGGATGCCACAACCGCGTATACAACAAACGGTATGCTCGGTGGAATGATTACGCCAATTGTTCCTGCGGTTGCGCTTAATGCAGCGGCAAAAGGCTTATCATAACCTCTTTTTTCCATCTCAGGTATCATCAGACCCCCAATGGCAGAAACCGTAGCGGGCCCGGAGCCCGAAATGGCCGCAAACAACATGCATGCAGCTGTTGTCACAATACCAAGGCCACCTGTCATCCAGCCCAACAGGCTGTCACAGAATACAATTAAGCGTTTAGAAATACCGCCAAATCCCATGAGGTTCCCAGCCAGGATAAAGAACGGAATTGCAAGCAGGGTAAAAGAGTTTAAACCGGTAAAGCTGTTCTGAATGATAGTCACAACATTGATGTTGGTGGTCGACACCATTACAACCGCCGTACTGATTCCTAATGCTACGCCGATCGGCACACTTAGCAATATGAGCAGGAACATCAGTATAAAGAGAAGCGCAATATTAGACATCCCTCAACGCTCCTTTCCTTTTGCGAAACATCTGGACGGTGTCTTCAATTAAATGAATATCCATCAGAAACGAGCCCGTTGGAATTGCCAGATAGACAAGCCACATTGGAATCTGCATGGCGCTGGAACGCTGTGCATGATTCATAATCTGCAGCATAGTGTTTGCACCATTCCTAATCATAAATATGCCGAACCCAAACCACAACACATTTACAAGCAGCTGGATGTAAAACTGAATATTTTCTTTGACTAAATTAAATACCAGCGTAATTCTTAAATGGCTTTTCTTCTTTGTACAGTAAGCGATTCCAAGCCAGACCTCCCAAATATACAGGAAACGTGCCAACTCTTCCGACCATGACAGCGAGTTTGAAAAGATATATCTCATGATAACCTGAAAGAAAAGTAGTATGGCAGAAAATGCAAGCATAGGAACAAGGATGTACTCTTCTAAGTTATCCCAAACCTTTTTTATCATAATTATCTCCCGATTCTGAAATCAATCAGATTTCTTGCATATTGCTCTTGCGTAACTCTTTTCAGCGAGCAAGGATTATGCAAGGTCTCACCCCCCTATTTTTTCCCTGCAAGCTCAAGGCAAAGATCATAGATTTCAGGATCAAGATCACCTTGAACCACGTCCCAGGCAGTAACAGCAATTTCCTGGAAGGCCTGCTTCTGTTCTGTGGTCAGGTACGTGACTTCAACCCCCTCAGCCTTCATTTTTTCCAGGGCCTCTGTGGCCTGGGCCTGTTGCAACTGACGCTCCAGCTCGCGGCACTCACGCTCTGTCTGGATAATAATTTCTTGCAGGTCAGGAGCCAAGGCATCAAACCAGGAAATGTCCACCATAAAGGGAGAGGTTGTGACACTGTATTCCATTACTGTATAATGCTTTACGACTTCAAAGAACTTATTGTTATAGGTAAGTACGGGGCCGTTGTCCTGTCCGTCCACAGTCCCCTGTTGCAGGGCGGTATATACTTCAGAAAATGCCATCGGGGTCGGGTTGGCCCCCCAGGCCTTCCACACGGAGAGATAGAGCGGCGCTTCCATAACACGAACCTTCAGTCCGACCAGATCCTCCGGTTTGGTAACCGTTTTAATGCTGTTGGAGACATCGCGGAATCCTCCGTCCCAGAACCCTAAAATGCGCATACCGTTTTTTTCCGCGGATGCCCGGAGTGCATCTCCCAGCGCGCCGTCCAATGCATCGTAAGAGGCCTCGCTTGACAGAAACAGAAACGGAAGATCTGTTGCATAAAAGTTCTTATCAAAGTTTGACGTGCTTGCCCCATCGTTGATACAGCCCTGAAGCGAATGTAGCTGAATGGACTCGGCCAGCTGGCGAGCGTCTCCCATGGTGGAATTCAGATACGGTTGTACGTCAATCCGCCCATTTGACCGCTCCTCCACCAATTTTTCGAACTCGAGCAAAGCGATTCCGTGCGGGGTAGTATCCGATATGGTTGTGCCAATCATCATGACTTCCTGTTTTCCGGCATTTGCTGAGGGCGCTGCTGGCGCATTCTGGCTACCGGCTGAAGCTGAATTTTCCGTGCTTGAGGCCCCGCAGGCCGTCAGTCCAAGAATAAACGTAGCCACCAGAACAAACGATATTAACCTTTTCATTTAATGTCCTCCTCAATTCAAATTATTTGGTAAACCGTACCGCATTGGAATCAAATCTGACAATCAATTAAGACTTTCATTGTCGCATTGTCCCGATTTGCAATAAACTCAAATACCCCGCCAGCCTCCATCAGCGGTATCACATGGGTGACCACGGCCTCCAACTGCTCACCCATTTGTGCCGCTGCATGCACCGTGCTTAAAAACTCATCGTAAGCGTATCCGCGGGCACCTAAAATATGTTGCTCCCGAAACATGATGCCCTGAAACGATATGCGGCAGGGGGCTTTATGGGTTGCAACAACACACATTGTCCCGCCAATACGGCATACCTTTGTCATTGATTCCGTCACGATGCCGGCACCGCTGCATTCAAATACCACATCCACGCCAATTCCATCTGTGAGATTCATTATTTGCGGGATAAGCTCTTCTTTGGCCGTATCAATCGCTGAGAATCCCATTTTTTTACACATCTCAATGTTCCATTCACTGATCTCAGATAACCATATCTCCGCAACCCCTTGCTGGCGCAACGTCAGGGCTAATAACAGGCCAATTGGTCCCGCTCCCATGATCAAAACCCTAGCTGCGCAGGCCACCTGCGCTTTTTTTGCCGCGTGAAACGCGACAGCCAGTGGTTCAACGACACTGGCGGCAATATTGGACAGCCGGTCAGGCACGGGAATCAAAAATTCTTCGGGAACGTCTATATATTCTCCAATACCCCCCGCGCGGTCGATTCCGAAATAATTCACATGCTCGCACGCCGACATAAGGCCGTGGGTACACGCATAGCATGTACCACAGGTTATTTGAGGGTAAAGAAGTGCCCTTTGCCCAACTTGAAACCTGCTCCCGTCGTTATTAATTTCAGAAACGGTCCCAACCAGTTCATGGCCTAAAATCAGGGGGGCTTTCGCCCGCGGGTGCGTTCCGCGATAGATCCCCATATCCGATCCGCATATCCCGCAATACATCACCTTTACTCGAATTGTGCCTTCAGCAAGCTCAGGCAATAAATGTTCCTCTATCGCCACCTTTTTTGCAGCCAGATATGTCAGCGCCTTCACTTTAACACCTCATTCTTCCTCTTCGTAGGCAACGGGACGGCTGTAAGTGCCCATCACCATCTTAAACGCCTCGGAGTATCCTTCCGGCGCCGCACCGCCATCAACATAATGGGAGGAAGCCGTAATATAAGACGCCTCGTCAGAGGCCAGGAAAACAGCCAAGTTGGCCACATCTTTCACCTGCCCGACCCGTCGGAGCGGAACATGGGACATATACTCTTCCAATATTTCAGGTGACTTTCTGAATTTCTCCGTCAAGGGTGTTGCAATAATTCCCGGGTTAATAGTACAGACGCGAATATGCTCCGGCCCCATCTCCAAAGCGGCTACTTTTGACAACATATCCACACCGGCTTTCGCTGTACAGTAGGCCCCCTGATAGTCATTTGCAACAGTAGAATTCATGGAAGAAATATTGATGATCACCCCTCCGTTCTTACCCCTCATTTTTTCAGAAGCATATTGGATATTCAAAAATGCAGAAAATAGATTTAAAGCGATTAATGATTTAAATTTTTCAAAGGGCAGGTTTTTTAGCAGGTAGCCGCTGTTTCCCCCAACAGTGCTGATTGAAACATCAATTTTTCCATATCGCTTGATTGCGCGGTCCATGAGCCTGCTCATATCTTCCTCACTTGTCGCATCCGCATGGATATACTCAATCTCATATCCTTTTTCGCACATTTCTTTTGAAATTTTATTCCCATCGCAGTCGACAATTCCGGCCATCATCACTTTAGCGCCCTCTTCGCTAAAGCGGCTTACAATTTCTTTTCCAATGCCAGACGTAGCACCAATAACCACGGCGACCTTATTCTGCAATCGGTTTAACGACATGTAATTGGCCTCCTCTATTTATAATCTTTGCAGAAAGGAACAAATGCGTCTGCCATTCCTTTGGTGCGTCTGCTATATCCGTCCTTTGTTATATCTTCAACTCGGACGTTAATAATGCTTGGCTTTCCCGAGGAAATGCCTCTTTGGATTGCCGGTACAATCTGATCGGGATCATCCACCAGTTCCCCATAGCCCCCAAACATTTCTGCCAGCTTTTCATAATGTACAAACGCCAGATTAAGCGCAAGCTTATCCGGATATTTTTCTTCAAAAGCGTTAAACACATTCGGGCGTACGATATATTCAAACCCTTTGACCATTCCCCATGCCGAGTCATTTGAAATCACCACAACCACCGGCATATTGTACTTGATGAAATTATGGAATTCCATGCACAGGAACCCGAATGACCCATCCCCGGAATAAAGCAGCATTTTCCTTTTACTTCCAAACCAGGCCCCAACTGCAATACCGGGCGCCAGCCCGATGGTGCCATTTCCGACAATGCCCAGAATCTGGCGATTATGATGCGCTTTAGCCAATGTATTAATCCAAGCGCCACCGTCGCCGCCATCTGCAACGACTGTATATTCCTTGCCGATATGCGTTTCCAGAAAATTTGCGACCTCCCAGGCACAACGTCCCGGACGAACTTTGTTCGCTTCGCCACAGGGCTCGAAAGCTACCCGTTCGTCATGCGCTTCGTTCTTGCGTGCGAGCGATTCCAGGCGCTCAAATCGGGTAATATCACTTTTGGGTGTTCCCAAATCTTTAACCGCTTCGAAAAGCTGCCTTGACACAACCCCGCAGTCGCCAACAATTCCGACATGCGCATTCTGGTTAAAGCCAATCAAACTGGAATCTGTATGAACCTGGATAAACTTTGCGGCATCCGAGTATGCGGGCGGCAAAAGCTTGTCAAATGCACAGTCATTATAGACGCCTAAGGTCAGCACCACATCCGCCTCAGGCGCCGCGACCCTTCCCAGTCTTGCCAGCGGATGATCTTCATCAACGAAGATCCCCCGCGCAATATTCCCTGCCAGTACCGGCATGGAAAGGTATTGGGCCAGCTGCGCTATGTATGCTCTATCTTTTTTACAATAGACAGCAAAATTACCGATTACCAGCATCGGCGCTTGTGCGTTTACCAACAGCCGCGCCGCTTGCATAATTTCTTCCGGGTTTCCGTTGGGAATGGCGTTCACGCCGGGGAGCGCGTATTTAACATCACGCGTCTGCGCAACCCCTAAAAGAATGTCCACGGGGATTTCTAAATAAACAGGTCCCGGCATTCCGGATTTCGCATATCGAAATGCCGTATCCAGCCGGTCCGCAATCCGGTGCGTGTGGCTCACCTTACCAACCCATTTTGAGCAGCTTCTCATAACATTGAGGGTGTCAACATCCTGTAACGCGCCGGAACCCTCTTCACACAGCTGCGCAGCCCCCCCAATGTGGATAATAGGGGTACAGCTCGTCAGCGCTTCAAGCATTCCCGTGACTGTATTGGTTACGCCAGGGCCAGCGGTCGTCACCAACACACCGGGCTTTCCTGTAGTACGTGCGTATCCGATCGCAGCCGCCACAACCGCAGCCTCGCTGCGGCAGTCCACCACCTCAATCCCAAGCTCATTGCATGCGTAATAGAGGCCGATGGTATGCCCGCCTGGAAGGGTAAAGATCGTATCCACCCCCTCTTTATGCAAGCATTTGGCGGCAATTTGCGTTCCGCCCACAGTTTCCATAGTGTTTCACTCCTTCAGTATTTGATTACGCCCTATACCAAAATTATAAGAGTCAGGTGTAAAAAGTCCATCTCTCCTTTATTGTATTTTACTACCCTAAAAGGGGTAGACAATTCGAGTAAGACCTTATGGTTTGTTGACTGGGTCGATTTTTTCTGTTATGATAATTTTATAAATCAATTGAACAAATTCTTTTATTTTTTGTAGAAAGGAGCTAATTTTGGCATGTCCGAATTATTAATGTTTTCTGAATTTGTAACGGTTTTAGACCAGCATGCACAGGAATCGCAAAATTTTTTTGACACACGGTTGCTTCAAAAAATTAGCTCAATTTTTCATTATGAAAATTGCCTCTATACCGTCTACGATCATTCATTATGCGTAAGTGCCGAGGGTATTAACTTATCAAAATATCTTGCGGAACCTTTTGTAACGGATTTTTCAAAAAAGGATATGCTTGCCCAATTTATTTCATCCAGTTTTGACTCGCATTCATATAAAGAGCCCTGTCAGGCAATTCGCGGAAGCGATATTCTATCTTTAAATCCCATACGGGCAAATGACCACGTTAATTTTATTGGAAGAGTCGGCCTGTGCTACTCCGCCTCTCTGCCTATTAATCATGCGTTTCGAATTGCAATCCATAAAAACATAGAGCAAGGAGATTTTACAGACCATGAAATGGAATTATTAAGTTCCATTTTATATGTGATCAGGGATAAATATCGCTGGTTTTCGAAAAACAGAGCGCTGCTTAATTCATCTAATATGCGTAACAATTTAATGAACCATTTATACATTGGTTTTTTGACGACGGATTGCAATTATAATATTCTTGAATATAACGATTACATGAAAGAAGTCATCAGAGAGCTTTTTTGCGCTTTAAACTTATATACAGCCGTCACGCAATTAAGGAATTTGTTAAATGGGAATGAATCAATTGTTTTAGGCAGTTATACTTTATCCGTATCAAAGGATATTGAAATCGGTGGCGATGGATATTTAAAAGAGTACTACTGTTTTATTGCCTATAAAAACCAAACGCGGGATGTTGAAAACTTTGATCATTGTTGCAAACTTGATTTGAGCTGCCTGACTGCAAAAGAACTGGAAATACTGGGCCAATTTGCGCAAGGGCAAACAGTAAGTCAAATTAGCAGCATGCTCTTCATCAGTCCCGGCACTGTTAAAACGCATTTAAAAAACATCTACCGTAAACTTGGCATATCTAATCAACGCGAACTGCTGTATACATACAATCTTAACTGTAATCAAACGCGTCAATTGTACCCTCAAAAATAAACGAACCGTATGCAGAAGCCATTAACAACTATACGTTTAAGGCAATAAAGATGGCGGAAGTTATACAATTTGCCTGTTGTAAAACACCTTAATCTATTCAAATATCGCGAACTTTATTGGACGTTATCCAATCCATCTGCAATGAAGGCAAGCGCCAACTAATCTAAAAATTCCCTGGTCATAAAAATAAGCAAGACGTCGGCACCACCCTTGTGCGCCGACGTCTTGCTTATAAATTGTTGTTTTCCATTTCGTAGGAATACCTAATATTAAGCCTTTTCGGTAATGTCAACAGGTCCCTTATTCTACCTTATCCAGAATTTTGTCAGTCTGTCAGAGATGGCTCCATCGGTCATAATCTGAGCCATGATAATAAACGGTACGCACATAAAGGTAAAGCTCGTAATTCCGGTGGCCATTTTCTGAAATAGATTCAGAAAGGGTATTTCCAAGTACAGGACTGTAACAAGTGCAGCTATGCCAATTCCAAAGGAGATCGGCACACGCAGTACCATCAAAAAGATCAGAACACCAAGCAGTTGGGTGGTTCCTAAATTCTTCATCAATACTTGGGCTTCAACCGATGCGGGGTGTTGCATACGTTTGAAGAATAGAGTTGCTTTCCGCTTTGCGATGTTTTGAAGTTAACAAAAGCCGCTCTTGCTCAATGAAACATTTTGTCGTATACTCAGTAATTAATAAGCTTTCAGGCTATTCTTTCTACATTTTCATAGTCGCATCAATCTTTTTATAATAAGTCGAAAGGGCGGGATAAAATTGTCTATTACAATGGCTGACGCTTTACAGATCATGTCCCGCTGCAAGCTTCTGGCCGGAAGAGCCGGACTCAACCGCAAAATCAGCTATATCGACACGATGGAGATTCCCAATATCCAACCCTGGCTTAAAAAGAACTTGTTGGTAATCACAACCGGGTACTCCATTCGGGATGACATTTCTGCGTTGCCTCGTTTGATCGCAGACCTTGGGACAATCGGTGCCGCCGGTCTGGCCATCAAAACGCGGTTTCTTGGCGAAATCCCGGCCGAAACAATTCGTTTGGCCGACCAGCTGGCAATTCCGCTCATTGAGATTCCGCACGAAATTCCGTTTGTAGACTTGACCATGCCGTTGATGAAGGCCGTTGTGGGCGAGCATAATCGCAATCTTGAATTTTCCGAGCAAATGAACCGGAAGTTTCTTGAGCTTGAGCTTAATAACGGCAGTTTTGACAGCATTGCACAAACACTTGCGAATTTAATCGGTCTGCCGGTTGTCATTGCGTCCAGATCGTTTTCAGTGCTGGCCTGTGAAATGCAAATACCGCCGTTGATGCTTTCGTCCGGCGCCAACGGCGACCTTAGACTGAGCAAAATTGTCTGCGCCGGTCTGGTCGCCGCCCGTGGCAGTGATGTCCTGCTTTATCCGGACATACCTGAACTGCCGCGCCTGACAGTGCGCTGTATTGCCATAAGAAAGCAACTTTGCGGTTATATCTGTGTCCTTGGGCAGGATAGTCCGCTGGACGACATGCAGCTTATTGTATTGCATCACGCCGCCACCAGTGTCGCGCTCGAAATTTCCAAGCTGCAAAAGCTTGACGAGCATGTGCGGTTTATGCAAAACAGCCTGTTTATTGATCTGCTGGCGGGAAATGTGAAATCCGCCAATGAGGCTGAGAGCCGGGCCAAACTCCTGCGCTGGCCTGCTTTGCCCGCGCGCCTGGCCTTGGTGGATGTTGACCGGTTTGGTGCGGTTATCCGCAATTTCAGTGAGGAAAGGATCCAAAACCTTAAAGAAAGTCTGCACCAGTTGATTTCAGACTGTCTTGCTTCATATCGTTACGCTTATATTGTTCTAATTTACGCCAACAGCTTTGTGCTTCTTCTGTCCGACACATTTCCGGCACAGGAAGTGATTAAAGCTTGCAATGTCATATTCGGCCTGATTAAGAATCGGTATAATATTTCGGTTTCAATTGGAATCTCGGATTCCAGGAACAATTATGTAGACTTGCCTGCTTCTTATGAGGAGGCCAATGATGCCATTGCTATCAGCCGGGTGGCCAGTGCCAATGGCCCGGTGCAGATCATTTCCAACATCCGTTTTGAGCAGGCATTGTTAAAAAGTTGCTCCACCGTGTATTTTCGTCAGTATGTGCAAAATACAATCGGTAAGCTGGAGCAATACGATCTGCAGCATAAAACCGACCTGACAAAAACGCTGGATATTCTGATTGAGAATATGGGTGCGAGGCAGCTAACGGCTGAAAAATTATATATCCATCGCAACACGCTTGCAAACCGCCTCTCAAAAATTGAAAAAATTACAGAGCTTGATCTTTCTAAAAACGAAAATCTATACCGGCTCGGGTTTGCGCTTCGAATTCGATATTACGTATAGGTTTTGCAGCCTCTCAGTGTGCAACTTGCACATTGAGAGGCCTTTTTTCGTTTCGCATTGAATATCGACACCGGATTATGAAATTGGTATACTAAAAATCAGGCAAAATCGGTTGTTGTTTAGGTGATGACCGCCTTTTAAGTACGTTGAGCAATGGCGCTGCACGAACAGGTGCCGCGCCATTTTTGTACTTATTTTCTGCAAGAACAGCGTTTGAATTTTAAATAGGAAAGGGGCGTTTGCAACATTAAGTTACTCCGGCAAAGAACACCCACACCATGCTGCCACCGTCCGGAATGAATGTCCGGATACACCCGAAAACAAAGGAGATGACATTGATGGAGAAAGAAAAAATTCCTCAGTCACAGGTTATTACCGCATCAGAACATCCAAAGGCTTTTGAGCCCACCGTATTCATTCTCAACATTCTGATGTGCTGCCTGGGAGCCATTATCGGACTGGAGCTTATTGTCCGAACGGGCGTAACGCCAAACACGTCTATTGTTGGCGCGTTGTTCGCCATTTTGATTTCCCGAATTCCTGTTGCGTTTCTTAAAAAATACCGCAGCGTTCACAGGCAGAACCTGATACAGACCGCCATTTCGGGTGCCACCTTTTCGGCGGCAAACTGTTTGCTGCTGCCCATTGGTATTCCGGTTGTCATGGGGCGCCCGGATTTGATTTTCCCTATGCTTCTTGGCGTATTTATTGCGACCTGCATAGACGCCACCATCCTTTATAAAACTTTTGATTCTGAAATGTATCCCGCAGAGGGCGCATGGCCTCCCGGTGTGGCGGCGGCAGAATCTATTTTGGCCGTTGTGGAAAAGGGACGCAAGGCTTTTCTCTTGATTGTAGGTGTCGTCATCGGCTGGGTTGGAAAAATTGCGGGTATTCCCACTGATCTATTGGGCGTATCATGGTTTGGTGATTTTTACGCCATGCTGGCATTGGGTGTCGGTTCCATCATCATTGGCGTTATAAAAGTCAACGGCTTTGCCGTCTCGCTGTTCAACGCAAAAGCGACGTTAATCTCCGGTCTTTTCGGCGCAGATTTTATCTACAGCGAGCACGCCATGATCAATTATATGCCTCATGGCATCATGATTGGTGCAGGCGCCATCTCTCTGCTTCAGTGTGCGTTTATGCTGTTTAAAAAGGGAAACGGAGACGCGACCGCCGCAGGCAAATTCACCAGCAGCATGAAAACGTTGAAAAAGACGCTGAGCCTGGGTTTTGTCGCTTATTTTGTAGCTGCAATTTTGCTGGCGCTGATAACCGGTCTTTTCAGCGGCATGAATTTTACGATGCTGATCTTCTGGCTGATCTTCGCTGCTTTTGCTGCCATTGCTTCCGAGTTGATTGTCGGCATTTCCGCCATGTATTCCGGCTGGTTCCCGGGCTTTGCCACCGCGCTGATCTTCTTGCTGGTGGGCATGCTCATAGGCTTTCCACCCATGGCGCTGGCGGTACTCGTCGGCTTTACGGCGGCGACCGGCCCAGCATTCTCGGATATGGCGTATGACTTAAAGTGCGGGTATATTCTCAGAGGTTCGGGCGCTGACCCCGAACTGGAAAAGGAAGGCAGAAAGCAACAGTTCTATTGTGAGATTCTCTCGTTTGTTGTTGCATTTGCTATGGTCGCCTTGCTTGCCAACACTTATTTTAATCAGGGCATGTTTGCTCCTGTCAGCAAAACTTTTGCCACCACCATCGATGCGGGCACCAGCCCGGAGGTCGCAAAATGGTTGCTAATCTGGGCAATACCCGGTGCAATTATCCAGTTTATTGGCGGCAAGCGGCAGATCGGCATCCTGTTCGCCACCGGTTTGCTGGTGGGCAGCATCATGAACGGCCTGACCATTATTTTCGGTTTGACCATTCGCGTCATCGCTGTCCGCAGGAACAAAGAAAACGAGCAGGTGCTTAATATCCTTGGCGCAGGTGCGCTGGCTGGTGCGGCGGTTTACAGCTTCTTTACCGCCACACTGGGTCTTGCAAATCGCAAATAGTCGTTTAGCTGCAGAAAACAGCCTTTCTTATACGCTTATCGCTGAAACAGGCATAAGCGTATAAGAAAATATTTAAGCTGGCGTGCGAATGGGTTGTTAATAGTGATAACCGGCGCTCAGTTTTAGCTTCTTTCTAAATTTCTTCAGGAGGTCCCTTTTATGGAAATATCAGACGCCATCAGGCGGCGAAGAAGTATTCGCAAGTTCGGTTCCCAACCTGTGCCGGATGCACTGCTGCTTGAGCTGATACAGGCGGGCGCCGTGGCACCGAGCGCCAGCAACCTTCAGGCCTGGCAGTTTGTTATAATTAACGACCTCGAGCTGGTGCGAAAGGTCGATTTGTTCAGCCCAGGCTTAAGTGGCAAGCCGCCTGTTATAATTGCCATTTGCTCGGATATGAATTTCGCCCGGGATCATGGCTCGCCCAATTCCGAGACGTACGGCTGCATCATGGACGCATCCATGGCCGCTGAAAACATCATGCTTAAAGCGCTGGATCTCGGTCTGGGCACCTGCGCCATTAAATCGTATAATACGGCTGCCGTTTCAAAGCTTTTGAAATTGCCGGAATACCTGAGAATCGAGTTGCTCCTATCGGTTGGTTATCCAGAGGGGGATATTAAACCGCGTCGCCTGCGTCCGTTGGAAGAAATCCTGCACTGGAATATCTGGGAGGAGGCAACATGAAAGAACAAGCACATCAGGCACATTTAGAGCTGCTGATCTATATGTTGACCAGTGCGGCAGCGCTGGGCGGCGAACCTAAAATTTACGGACCGCTCAGACTGGCTGAGGCTTCTGAACGTCTGGCACAAATCATGCTGCACAGCGACCCTGAAAACCGCGATCTTAATGAACTGATTGCAATCATCGAAGAAGGCAAACACAAAACCATGTCCGATGAAATCGGATTTTATTTAATGTTGCAAAATGCTGTAGCCAAACTAGTCGCGTTAATGTGACGCACGTCTCGGGCCATCCGTCGGATGGTAAAAATCAACCCAATACATGGAGGAAAAGAAATGCTGATTAAACAGGTCATAGAAGCCTTTGATATTTTGGATAGCAGCACTGTTACCGGTGCCGATGTAGCAAATTACTTAAAAGCAATAAAGCCGGACGCTCAGATTGAGGTTTATGCGTTGCAGGGCCCGCAGGGCAGTACGGATATGATCAAGGTCAGGATCCCGGGAACCAAAGGTAAAAGCGCTGGCGGCGCGGCACCTACCCTTGGTATTTTAGGCCGCCTGGGCGGCATCGGCGCACGCCCTGAAGTTATCGGGTTTGTCTCCGATGGGGACGGTGCGCTGGCCGCTATTGCCGTTGCGTCAAAACTGCTTAATATGCAGACAAAGGGGGATTATCTCGAAGGCGACGTCTTTATCTCTACCCAAATTTGTCCCCATGCCCCGACGGCACCGCACAAACCGGTCCCGTTCATGGGTTCTCCAGTTGAGATGTCGCAGGTTAACAAAGAGGAGGTATCCGCAGAGCTGGACGCCATCCTGTCTGTGGATACCACCAAGGGCAACCGCGTCATCAATACCCGGGGCTTTGCCATCTCACCCACCGTCAAGGAAGGCTACATCCTTAGCACCTCTGAAGACCTGCTCGAACAGATGCAGATTACAACCGGCCGTTTGCCCTATGTTTTCCCACTGGCAACGCAAGATATTACCCCCTATGGCAACGACCTGCACCACCTCAACAGCATTCTTCAGCCCGCAACAGCTACCAGTGCCCCGGTGGTGGGGGTCGCCATCACGACCGAAGTGATGGTGCCCGGCTGCGCCACCGGCGCCAGCCATTTTGCAGATGTCGAAGAAGCGTCCAGGTTCATGTTGGAAGTCGCCAAATATTTCGGCAAGGGCGATTTGAAATTTTATTCGGAGCAGGAATTCGCGCACATCCAAGCGCTATATGGGTCAATGACCCATCTGATGACCCTTGGCAACAAAAACTAACAGGTAAAGTCAGGAGGGAGCATCTATGAAAATAGGCGCCATCACCATTGGGCAAGCACCCAGAACCGATGTCACCCGGGATATCATGGATATTTTCAACGGTAAAATAGAGTTGCTGCAAAGAGGCGGACTCGATGGCTTAACGGTCGGGCAGATTTCTGAATTCAAACCCGGCCCCGGCGATTACGTTCTGGTGTCACGTTTAAACGACGGCAGTTCGGTCACCTTCGCCGAGCGTTTTATTTTGCCCAGACTGCAGCAATGCATCGACGAGCTGGAAGCTGAAGGCGTGCGCCTGATTATGTTTTTCTGTACCGGTGACTTTCCGGACAGTCTGACTTCCAACGTACCGCTCGTCTACCCCTGTGACATTTTAAATCAAGTCGTACCGCTGTTGAGTAAACAGTCGAATATTGTCACCGTCACGCCATCTCCTCTTCAGGTGGCACAGTGCGAGCAGAAATGGAAAAACTTTGTCAAAACAGTCAGGGCCGTCCCCGCCTCTCCCTACGGCTCCTGGGCGGCATTGGAGCAGGCGGCTGACGAAATTAAAAAAATGGAGGCCGATCTGGTGGTTTTAGACTGTATCGGGTTCAACCAGGAAATGAAAAACATGTTTGCAGAAGCAACCGGGAAGCTGGTTGTGCTGCCCCGTACACTGCTGGCCCGCGTGATTTCCGAGTTGACCGACGTAGAATAGGAGGTTCCCATGGATTTAGTGGAAATTTCCAGAAATATATTGACAGATTGCCTGGGTGTCAAGCCAGAGGAAGAGATATTGATTGTCACCGACGACACCCGCGTAAGCATTGCCCGGGCGCTCTATGAGGGGGCCCGTTCGCTGGGCTGCGAAGCCATGATGACCGTGATGCAGGAACGGACACTCAACGGCGAGGAGCCTCCGCAGGCGATTGCCGAGGCGATGAAAGCGGCCGACGTCGTTATTTGCCCTACGGCGAAATCGCTGACGCACACCATTGCGCGCATCAATGCTGCCAAAGCAGGTACGCGCATTGCCACGATGCCAGGCATCACCGAAGAAATGTTTGGACGCGGCGCCATGACTGCCGATTATGCCGAAGTAGCGCGGCTGACCGATAAAGTAACACAGCTTTTAAACCGGTGCCATCTTGCCCGCATCGAAAAAGAAGGCTGCGTGCTAACGCTGAATCTGAACGGAAGACAGGGCGTTCCCAGCCCGGGGGTTTATAAGCTGCCCGGACAATGCGGCAATCTGCCCTCGGGTGAAGCCTACATTGCCCCTTTGGAGAATGGCGTCGACGGTGAGATGATTATCGACGGCTCGATGGTCGGCATTGGAAAGCTGGCTTCACCGTTGCACGTCGTCATCCGAAATGGCAGGCTGCAGGAGATTACCGGCGACAAGAGCGAACGGTTGCAGGTACTGCTGGCCAATGAGCGCAATGCAACCGTAGGCGAGCTGGGGATAGGGACCAACCGTTCCGCCATTCTAAACGGTGTCATCCTTGAGGATGAAAAGGTATATGGCACCGTCCACATCGCTTTTGGAACCAACACATCGTTTGGCGGTGTCAACAAAGCCGACTGCCACATGGATGGTATTATCCTGCGACCGACGCTATATTTGGACGACCAGCTGATTATTGACCATGGCACCTTCATGGTGTGAATGTACGGTTGAAGGAGATGAAATAAATGTTTCGTGTGGGCGTCATTCGGGTTTTAACCTCGAACGATCAGGCGTTTGTAGAGATGCATGGAAAGATCATTGAAGCGCATTTCCCCGGAATTCAGTGCATTTCAAAATGTATTCCCGACCAGTGGGAGGGCATACACAGTCATGAGCTGGAGAAAATTGCGGTGCCCAAAATCGTTGCGGCGGCCCAGTCTTTTGTCAATGTGAACATGATCATTGTCAGTTGTGCGGATGACCCCGGTGTGCCGGAGATCCGTCAGGTTCTTCCCGGCTTGCCGGTGACAGGCGGTGGAGAAACCACGGCGGCACTGGCGATGAAATACGGGAACAAGATTGCCGTTCTCGGCATTGTTGATTATGCCCCAAAGGCATACCTTCGCATGATTCCGGATAAAATCATCGCTGTCGGAAAGCCCGATGGCGTTGACAGCACACTGGATTTGATGACATCTAAGGGCCGTGCAAGCTGCCTGAAAAAGGCCAGGGAACTTAAAGAGATGGGCGCCGAGGTCATTGCGCTGGGCTGCACCGGCCTGACCACCATCGGTATTGCAGGCGAAATCGAGCGTGAAACCGGGCTGCCGGTGATCGACCCGGTGCTGGCGGAAGGAACCTTTGCCTATTTTGAGGCGATTCGAAATACTGAATGGAGAATGAGTGATGATTGAGCTGACAAAAGAACAGTGCCTGCAGGCACTATACGGCGGCCTGCTGCTGGGCGGCGGCGGTGGCGGCAGCCTGACGCTGGGGCTTAAAGCGCTGGAAGAAAGCTTTCGCCACACCGACACACTAAAGCTTCTGGATATATCGGAACTGTCCCAGCAGGATATTCTTGTCAATGTGTCGCTGGTCGGTGCGCCCTCGGCCAAGGATACCTGTGTGACCGTTGAGCACTGGAAAACGGTTCTCAGAAATTTTGAAATCAACAGCGGCATGAAGATTGGCGGCTTTACCACCTGCGAAAACGGCGGTGTTTCCACCTCCAACGGCTGGATTATTTCCGCCCTTACCGGCATTCCGCTGGTGGATGCACCCAGCAACGGCCGCGCGCACCCTTCCGGCGTCATGGGCAGCATCGGCTTAAACTGTGATCCAGATTATGTAACGGTGCAATCCGCTGCCGGTGGCAAAGGCACGCGCTATGTCGAGGCAGTCGCAAAAGGCAGTCTGGCGGCCACTTCGCACCTTGTGCGCCAAACCTCGGTAGCCGGCGGCGGCATGTGCTGCGTACTGCGCAATCCGGTTACGGTGGCTTATGCAAAAGACCACGCGGCTGTGGGCGCCATTGCGCAGGCGTTGGCCCTTGGAGCGGGCTATCTGGCACACCTGGGTGAGGTACCGGCGCTTGTGCGGTATTTGGAGACGGAATACGGTGCTGAAGCAATCTGCCAGGGAACCGTTTGCAACTACCATTTAAGCATGGACGGCGGATATGATATCGGAACATTACACGTTCAAACAGATCATGACGACTATGAGTTATCCTTTTGGAATGAATATATGACCCTGGAAAGGAACGGCGTGCGAATCGGTACCTTCCCAGATCTGCTGGTAACGCTGGATGCCTCCACCGGACTGGCAATATCCAGCGCGGAAATCAGCGATGGCAGTTCGGTATTGATACTTAAAATCCCGGCATCCCGTTTAATTCTAGGAGCCGGAATGCATCAAAGAGAGCTGTTTCAGGAGGCGGAAAACATTTTGAAACGCGAATTGATAAGATACCATGCCGATTTATTTAATCTTAATGAGGAACCGCTCCGTAACCCGTATTAAAATTTAAGAACAAAAACAGGATAACAAATATGCCCTGTAAGCGCATGACAGCGATTGCGCAAAAGGCTCTTTTTGTTCAGGCTCATGTCGGCAAAGCAATCCCGGTCATACAGAGCGATCACCTCCGGGCACGGTTACGTGGCCTCACCCATCAGCCGCTTTGTCGGCTCCAAAAATGTCTTCCCCGCGTTTGCGCTCGCAGATATCTTGGTATTCTTGCCGCCGGAACTACACATTGGCCGTCCCAAAGCGGGGCGGCCAATGTGCTGTGTTCTTTACAGAACGTCAGTTGTCGCGTTCGCGGTTAAATTCGGGTCGTCCCGAATTCTGACCGGGGGCCATATATACGGCTGGCTCCTGCCGACAATCCGATGAGGGATACTGTGACTGCCGGTTTTAAACAGAATGCGTTGCTGCGCACATACCGTCGTCAGGCGGTTCATCCGGTTTTTTTCTGAGGAGGAGTCGAACGCCCTGCTGTAGAAAAACTGCCTTGCGCCCCAATCTTTTGATTCTTTATCATGCTCCGGTATTGTGGCGTCGCTACGCGTCCGTGGCGCTGTCTTACATATCCAGCGGTTCAAAATCAGGCCCGTTTACGGTTCTTCATTGAACTGCCTTACGTGGCGCAACGGAAACTGCCGGGGGGCCATCTTTTCCAGAATCTTTTCGTCCAAATCGATTCCCAGTCCCGGGCGGTCGTTTAAGTAAACATAGCCGTCCCGCACATCCAAAGGCTCAACAGAGGCTTCTTTTCCGGGGGCTTCAAAATTGTAGAAATATTCGGTAATCAGAAAATTCGGCATAACCGCGGCAGCCTGTACAGTCGCAGCCAGCCCAAGCGTCGTGCTGTTGTAGTTATGCGGGGCCACAGCCACGAAATATGCCTCGGCCATAGCGGCTATTTCTTTCAATTCCAGAATGCCTCCACAGCAGCATACGTCAGGATTGATAATATTGGCGGCTTGCTTCTCAAAGACCTCTCTGAATTCAATTTTGGTGTAAAGCTCCTCACCGGTAACGATCGCCAAATCGGTTCTGTCGGCAACCGAGGCCAGCGCGTCGATGTTTTTGCACGAAACAGGTTCTTCAAACCAGAAAGGCTCGAACTCCTCCAGACGTTTTGCAAGCCTCAGCGCGTTATAAGGGGCGAGCCTGCGATGGCACTCTATCAGAAGGTCGATTTTCGGCCCAACTGCCATACGGATGGCTTTTACACAGTTGACGGCGGCCTGTTCTTCCTCCCTGCTGATGTGCAGGCGCCATGGATTTGGCAGCGGATCAAATTTCAGTGCGGTAAAGCCCTTATCTACAAGCTTCAAAGCGCGCTCGGCCATTTCGCCGATGTCGGGGCAATTATAATACCAGCCATTGGCATAGATTCTGATTTTTTCGCGACAGGCACCGCCCAGCAGCTTGTAAACGGGTTTGTTTACGGCTTTTCCGACGATGTCCCAAAGGGCCATCTCTATTCCGCTCATCGCCGAGAAAAAGTCCATCGACCCTCTTTTTTTCGCGAAATCATGATAGGCTACATAGGAAAAGTGCTTGATATTAAACGGATCCCGTCCGATCAAATACCGTTCCAGCTGCTCAATATGGCCTAAGATGGCGGAGTCCCGATCGAGCTGGGTATAACATTCGCCCCAGCCGACGATGCCTTCGTCTGTCGCAATTCTAACAAAAAGCCAGTTCTTTCCTGTGCCCGGATAGCACAGGTATGGCTTGACATCTGTAATTTTCATGCTATGAGATCCTTTCCGTATGAAGTCTTTACTCGAGTGTCTTTGAAGTTTGACTGACCAGAACCCGCTTAGCGGTATCCCAATCGACATGCAGCCCCAGCCCAGTTCCGCCTGGAACCTGCATGTGATTGTCTGAAACGGTTTTGGCGGAGACCGGTTCCAAAAAAAGTTCATCGATCAACTTTTGAAACTGATGATCCCGGTCAAAAAATTCCACCATCATGGCATTGTTGATCGCACCGAGCAATGAGGCGTGGATTTCCTGCATGCCGTGCGGCGCAATCTTAATATCGTATGCCGACGCGAGGTGAGCTACCCGAATCCATTCTGTGATTCCCCCGACACGGCTAACGTCGGGCTGCATAATATCAGCCGCTTCCATTGTAATCAGATTGCGAAAATCGAATCTTGTGTAAAGATTTTCGCCCAACGCAATCGGAATTGCCGTCTTTTGGCGAAGATGCCGTAAACCCTCCAGATTGTCGGATGAAATCGGTTCCTCAATGAAAAGCAGGTTGAACTTTTCCCACGATACCGCGGCCCTGACCGCCGTGGAAACATCCCACGCTTCCCCGGCATCCACCATCAGCGTTACGTCGTCGCCAATTACGCTGCGTACAAGTTCAAGCCGTTCGGTATCTCTTTTGAGGGAAGCGCCGCCGACGCGGATTTTGATGGCCTGATAACCTTTTTTCAGGTAGTCCTCCATTTCGCGTGCGAGCTCCGGGTCGGGACTGTAATGTCCGCCGCTTACATAGAAGGGGATTTGGTCGCTGTTGCCGCCCAGCAACTTCGAAATCGGCTTACCTGCGCTCTTGCCGATGATATCCCACAGTGCCATATCAACCGCGCTGATTGCGCGCAACACGGCGCCCCGGCGTCCGAAGCGCCTGGTTGCGGTATACATCTTATCCCAGAGGCGCTGGGTATCCTGAGGATTTTCGCCCAGAATGCACGGGAACAGCGCTTCGCTGATGGTCAGCTCGATGATTTTTATCTCCGCGCCCCCAGCCATATGCAGCCCGGTGATATAGGAGATTCCCGTCTCGCCGTCGTCAGTCCGAATTTCTGTCAAGATGATGTCCCTGCCGGCCATGTTCCCGCGCCCCGAAACAACCTGCTGAGAAAACGGCTCAAAAAGTACATATGTTGTTACATTTATAATTTTCATGAATGTAGCACCTTTCTGTTGGTTGTTCTATAAGGTCTCATTGGGCTTTTTTAGCTTGTTTTCTCTTTCTGTAAAAGCTATAAACGCCGAACACAAACAAAAGAACCGCCGCGAGGAAGAAAACGCGGGAAATCGGCCTCATTACAAAAGTCATCGGATTTCCCATAGATATAACCAGAGCGCGGCGAAGCGCTTTCTCCATGTCGTTGCCAAGAATCATCGCCAAAATTAAAGGCGCGATTGAAAACTTCCTGGCGTGGAAGATATAGCCTAAAATTCCAAAAAGAATCATAACCCATAAATCCATCATAGATCTGTTAACGCTGAATACGCCCACAAAGCATATGGTTACCACGGTGGTTGTAATGACCGGTTTTGATACCTTCAGCAGCCACACGAAAAAAGGGACAAGCGTGCTGCAAACAACAAGCAGAACAATGTTCGCAACATACATGCTCGCGATGATGCCCCAAGCAAGCGCGGGGTTCTGCGTAAAGAACATGGGCCCCGGCTGTGTACCCAGAATGATCAGGGCTCCCAACAAAACCGCTGATGTCGATGAGCCGGGAATACCCAACGCGAAAAGCGGCACATAGGTGCCGGCAAAACAGGCGCTGTTTGCCGCTTCGGCAGCCGCAATTCCATTTAAGACGCCGGTGCCGTATTTTTCGGGCTCTTTTGAAATCGCCTTTTGTGTTTGATAGGCAAAAAAGCTTGCGGTTGATCCGCCCGCACCGGGCAGAACACCCACAAAGAACCCAAGAACAGCAGAGCGGACCATGCACCAAAAGGAACCCACAACTTCAGAAAAGTTTGGAAACATATTCCGAAAAGTCAGTTTTGATTTGTACATCAGCTCGTCTTCGACTTTTTCATCTTCCGTCATAATGCGGCTAAGAATTTCGCCCAATCCAAAGAGGCCGATAATAGCGGGCACAAAATCGATTCCGTCAAGAAGCGAAAGACTGCCATATGTAAGACGCGCATCGCCGGAAAGCACATCCTGCCCAATGGTCGAAAAGAGCAGCCCCAGTATCATCACAAGCATCGATTTAAAAAATTTATTCCCCTCCATACCGATCAGGGACATGAAGGCGAAAAGATATACGGAAAACAGTTCGGCCGGGCCGAGATTCAGCGCCCATCTCGCCAGAGGAACCGCAATTAAGGTCAGGAGTATGACGCCGATGGTACCGCCTATTGCTGATGAGATTGTGCCCATACCAATCGCGGCGCCCGCCCGGCCTCTTTTCGCCAGCGGATGGCCGTCAAGACCGGTGCAAATGTTACTGGCGGACCCCCGGAATATTGATTAAGACCGCCGTGATGGTCCCTCCGTATGTAGCACCGAAGAAAACGCCGGCAAGCATGACCATTGAGGAGAGCGGATCGCCCCCAAAAATGGCGGGCAGCAACACGGCAATGCCTGCGGTGGCCCCGAGCCCGGGCAAAACCCCGACAAAAATACCGTACAAAGAGCCTATTGCGCATTGCAGAATAAGTGCAGGACGCAGTATATCGGAAAAGCCCTGAAGAAGCAATGCAAAAGAGTCGGACAATATGATCTCCTCCTAAACACATAACATACTTCCGCCTTTTGATTAAAAGACGATCATGCGTACCAATAAAATTTTCTCAAAAATTACATAGAGTATAAGTATCCATCCCGCAGCCAGTCCGGCAGCTTTTACCCACGTCCAGTTTTCAAGCTTTTTAAATGAGATAACCGAGAATACAAAGAGGGGTGGCCAGAACCCTAAAAATTTTACGGCAAAAACAAGTGTGATAAGCATCCCGATTAGGAGGATTCCGCGCTTTCCACCCGGGCTTGTAAACATTTGGAGGGATAGAGCCTTATGGTCCGTGGTAGTAAACCAAATGAGGATGCTGAAGGCGATCAGACCGGACGATAACAAAATGGGCACTGCGGCAGGCCCCAGGGAATAGTCCTCAAAAAAAGGCATGTCGCGGACGCTCCAGATGCAGGAAAGCGCATAAAGAATCATTGCCAGGCAAAAAGCTTTTTCCAAACTGATTTTGATCCGCATTCGAAAATAATCCTCCTTTGACGGGCTTAAACGTGTAAACACACGCTTAAGCCCGTTTTAATAGGGCCGCAGGGTCCCAAAAAACTGCTAATTTAGAGCGTTAATAGTCAATGGAATTTAAGAAATCGGTTATGTCGCTGATCTTTTTCGAAAATTCCTCCGCGCTATGATATTCAATGGAGAGATTTGCTTTTTCAGCTGCCGCAAGAAATTCAGGATCCTTGACAATTTTATCGAATGTACTGCGCACTTTTTCCACAATTGCAGGATCGGTGCCGGCGGGCAGAACGATTCCCTGAATGGTTCCGTTGAGCGGAATTTCGTATCCGAGCTCCTTCAACGTGGGGAGGTCCGGATATTTGGCGCTGCGTTCAACGTTCAAAACCGCAAGGGGGACTATATCGCCTGACTTAATGTATTCGGGCAAAACGGTTGCGTTGATGCAGGCAATATCAACCTGTCCGCCCATCAGAGCGACCACAATGTCGTTGTCGCCCTCGTAGTTCACGATTCTGAACTTTAAATTATGGCTTGTTTCCAGCGCCTTGGCTGTAAGCGTATCGCTGCTGGTTGCGCCGCTTCCGGCATAAGAAAGCTTATCCGGGTTGGCTTTTGCATATTCTGCCAGTTCTTCAAATGTCTTATAAGGACTGTTTTTGCCGACGCAGATCACAACGGTGCTTTGCACAAGCTGGCCGATGATTTCGTAATCCTTTCTCGGGTCGGCTTTTAAGTCCCCTTTGACATAGGACATCGCAAAAGCAGGAACCGTCACATATCCCCATGTGTAACCGTCCGCAGCAGCCTTTGCAACATAGTTGTAACACACCGAACCACCTGCGGTGCTCATGTTCTCAGGGAGGAATGTTACCCCCAGCTCCTTTTCAAAAAAAGGGCAAATGGTCCTTGAGGGGATATCGGTACCGCCTCCCGGACTGCCGGGGATAATAAAGTTAATAGGACTGGTTGGCCATTTAAGAGTTCCCTCCGTCTTACCCGCGCTAGAAGTTGTCGTGCTACTGGTGCTTGGAGCGGCTGGAGCGGTACTAGACGCAGATGATGAACCGCTGCATCCGGTCAGCGCCACCAGGATAAGAGACAAACAAACAGCCGCCAAAGATCCGCTTCTTCGATTTTTCATGTTTACTCCTCCTTTAATCTTTCGGCATTCAGCCAGCTTTTATGTGAAAGCTTACGCTTTAGCCTGAATTTTTATATACAATAATATTGTATACAAAAAACTATAAGAACAATAAAGCATACGAGCTTTTCGTTTAAAACTATATTAATAAAGATTATGCGCCATTCCGTTGCGTGCGCCAATTAAAATATGTTCTTTCATGAGTTTTCCGGCCTTTTCCCCATTACCTTCTCTGAGAGCGGTAATAATTGATCTGTATTCGTTAACGGCCGATTGAGTCCGGATTGTAAATAGTTTCGGTTCGGCATGTAACTTCGGATAAGTATGATACTGCTTATAAACGATTTCAACTATTCGCTGAAACTTGCAGCGGTCGATAAAATAAAAATGAAATTCATTGTGGTATTTCTTTGACTCTTTTGCGTTTTGGGTATCAACATAAGCTTCCAGCTGATCCACGATTAATTCCAGCTGTTTAAAGTCTTCAGCTTTCAAATCTGGACATACCGAAGATACAATAACTTCTTCCAGAGCACTCTGAATCAGATAAATTTCATAAATCTGTGTTTGGGAATATTTATTTACTTTTTTTCCTTTATAGGGAACCGATGATACAAGCCCTTCCTTCTCAAGAATAGTAAGCGCCTCTCTGACAGGTGTTCTGCTGACCTGATAACGTTTTACAATCGCATCTTCTTTAATCCAATCATCCTCTTGGTAATGGCCGTTAATAATTTCTTCGCGCAGCCTGTCGGCAACTTCTTCACCCAATGACTTGCGGGGAATGATATATGAATTATCAGTCATTAATAATATCTTCCATCTTTCTATTTTGTTTTTATAATTCTATAATCTAGTATACAAAATACATTAATTACTGTCAATACAGCTGGTTTATTTTTCTATGTCGTAGGTTTCAAACACAGGCATGGATTGCAGATGGCAAAACGATATATGCATAAAACGCCTACGCAGTGTGCTGCACCAAGTAATGCCGCCTTTTCAGTCCGTTAAGCACTGCCGCAGAAAAATATAACATCCGCAGTCCGCGGTTTTGCCGGCGCGGACTGCGGATGTATAGAAGAGCACCTTTCATTAACCGTTTTCCATATTATAAAATCCGCTGTTTTCGGCAGGCCAGTTGGCAAGATAGTTTGCAGGTATGCACAGCGTTCCGCGGCCGATGCCGATTTCGCAGCCGGGCTTGCGGGCACCGTGATAATCACTGCCGCCGCTTTTTAAAAGCTTTCTCTTATCACAGAACATTTCAAGATCGGCTATCTGCTCTGGGCTGAAGCTCGAATGCGCGCACTCGATTCCGTCCAGCGCGAAGTGGCTGACGATATCGTCAAGCTGTGCTCGAAACGCATCGGCATGAGAATACTCATAAAGATGCGCCAGCAGCGCCTTGCCGCCGCTTGCATGTATCATCTCCACCGCGGTGCCGACATCGGGATAAAGCGCAGATTCATCAACATAGAGCCTGCTTTCGGGGTTATATATCTCATTTCGCGTAAAAGATTTTGAATGCTCACGGGACTGCGAAAAGCTGAACAGCGCATTGTTTTCAGGGTGGATGGTCAGTTCCTTCATAAAGGCCTTGCGGCACGATTCTTTTTTGGGGTCAAACAGTATACTGCTTTTCTCGAAAACCGCCCCCGCCTTAGAAAACGCCTTGCATAGCAGCTCAAATTCGCGGTTTTGCTTCTCTTCAAAGGGCAGCGTGCGCCGTTTTAGCTGCCGCTCCATGATATCGAGATTAAAACCGTAGCCCAGCACCTCAACGACCTCGCCGCAGAACATGCAGGTTATCTCAACGCCGCAGATCACTTTTCCCCCCAAAAATTTGGCGTGGTCCTTCATTTCCGGCGTGCGGTAGGCCGCCACGCTGTTATGGTCGGTTATCGAAAGATATTCTATTCCTTTTTGCTGTGCCAGCTTCAAAACCGTCAAAACATCGTCGGCGCCGTCAGAATGCAGCGTGTGGGTGTGCAGGTCGATCATCATTATCACCTCATGCATAAATAGCTGTCGGGCAAGGGTTGCCTTGCCCGACACTGTCAGGAGGGGGAACTCGGCTTTGTGCCAATCTTACGCGTTGGCAACGTCCGATGCGGGTATGAATATGTAGGTGATGATCGCGCCCGCAATGTAAGAGATAAGCAGGCCGGTGAGGAACATCAGCATGTATTCGGGAAGCATGATGGTAATGCCAAGCAGGCCGGAGGGGCTGTAAGCGGTGCTGGTGACATGCCATAACATACACCACGCGCCGCCGAAGCCTGCGCCCAGACCCGCGGTGATAAACGGCTTCATCATCGGCAGCGTAACGCCGTAAATAAGGGGCTCGCCGATGCCGAGCACGCCTGCCGGAAGCGCGCCGCCAATGATGGCGCAAAGCTTTTTGTTGCCTACCTGCTTCGCCTTGATATAAAGCGCAATAGCAGCGCCTACCTGGCCCGCGCCCGCCATCGCCACTGCGGGGAACAATGTGGTTCCGCCCAGTTTTTCTATCTGAAGCGCGTAGATCGGAACAAGACCGCGGTGCAGCCCGAGCAGCACCAACGGCAGGAAGGTCGCCGCGAGGATATATCCCGCCACAACACTCACCACAGGATTGGTGGAATAGATGAACAGATTCAGGAACGATGAAATAAGCGCCGATATGTAACCGGTAACAGGCATAACCAGCAACACGAACAGCGGAACCGATATCAGCATCGAAACAAGGGGTGTCATCGAAACATCGAGCACCTCGGGCATATGCTTATGAACCCATTTTTCAACCTTAGCGAGTATCCAGACGCCCACTACCACGCCGATTATGCCGCCTGCGCCGGTTGCCAGAACAGAATTGTTGACGACCTTTTCGTCATACCAGCCGATCGTTTGGGAGATGGTATTGATCACCGCATTCAACGAGGCGGCGCCTATCATACCGCCGAGCATCTCGTTGACGCCGAACTGCTTTGCAGCGCGGACGCCGGTGAATATAGCCATGTAAGCAAGAAACGCATTGCCTATCAGAACAAAAATATTGTAGATGACCACCATGGCCGCGCCGGACGGCAGCACACCGTTCGACATAAATATTTTTATCAGCTTGCCGAGGCCGTTGCACATACCGGAAGCGATGAATGCGGGAATCATCGGCGTGAAAATATCGGCCAGAACACGAATCTTGTTAATGAAGCTGCTGTTTTTCTGGCCCGCCTTGACCTCTGCCTTCTTACTCTGCCAGTCGCCGTCTACCGTGCTCTTGCTGACAGCTTCTTTCAGGCCAAGCTCCTCGGTGCAGATGCTCATGATATTTCTCACTTTGCCGGGTCCGAGCACAATCTGAATGTAGTCTGCCTCGTCTGCCACCACGCCTATAACGCCTTCGAGCGCTTTGATTGCCGCAGGGTCTGCCTTGACGGAATCCCTGATGTTGACACGGATGCGTGTCATGCAGTTTTCGGCGTGAACAATGTTCTCCACCCCGCCCAACAGCGCTACGATTTTTGTTGCAAGCTCTTTGTTTGTCATGGTTCTCCCTCTTTCTGAAAAATATTGGGCTTTTCTTCGACCTTTATAAACATGCCCTCCGACAACAGGCTGATTAGGGATTTATGACCTGAGGGCAAATCGACGCCTGGCCTGTGCGCTTATTCTTCGGTAGCTCTGCGAACATGGCCCTTTGCGGAGGCGAGCCGCTTTTTCGCCGCTTCCGCGCCGCAGTTTAAAAGAGACATGACAATCGCGACTTTTACGTCTCCGCCCGCTTCGCAAAGCAGCCTTGCGGCCTCTGGGCGGTCTGTGTCCGCAGCCTCCGCCACAATCTTTTCAGCGCGCAGCCTGAGCTTTTCGTTGGTCTGCATGACGTCCACCATCAGGTTTTTATAAACTTTGCCCACGCCGACCATGGTGGCTGTGGATATCATGTTCAGGATGAGCTTTTGCGCTGTTCCCGCTTTAAGCCTTGTGGAACCGGTCAGCACCTCGGGGCCCACCACCGCTTCTATCGCAATTTCTGCCGCCGCGCCTATATCCGAGGCGGCGTTGCAGGCTATGGCCGCAGTGTGGCAACCGGTCTTTTTGGCGTAGTCAAGCCCGCCTAAAACGTAGGGTGTTCTGCCGCTGGCGGCAATTCCCACCACCACATCGCGTTTGGTGAGCTTTATTTGCCTGAGGTCCTCGGCGCCCAGCTCAAAATCGTCCTCGGCGCCCTCGACCGCCTTGATGAAAGCCTTTTCGCCCCCGGCTATCAGACCCACGACCACATTCGGCGAGACCCCGAACGTCGGCGGGCACTCCGCTGCATCGAGCACGCCGAGCCTGCCGCTGGTGCCAGCGCCCATATAGATGAGCCGCCCGCCGCGGTTTACCGCTTCAACCGCCCGTGCCACCGTCGCAGCGATCTGCGGCAGCACCGCCGCTACCGCCGCCGACACCTTGGCATCCTCGCAATTCATAGCGGTGACTATTTCAAGCGGCGTCATTTTGTCGAGTTCCATCGTGTCAGGGTTTCGGTTTTCGGTTACCAGTCTGTAGAGATCAAGATTCAAACAACATGCCCCCTTTAGCCTTTATGTCCATCACGTTGCCGCACCGCGATTGCTGTAGCCCCCATGCGGTAAAGCATATTCGCACAATTGGAGTTGTCCGCATGGCTTTTGCAAAACGCCGGCGCGTGCCGCGCTGTTTTCCTGATTTTTATCTTGCCGCCTGTATTGCCCGCCTGACACTCAAAACCGATTTGGGCGCAACCGAGAGTTCGTCTATGCCCATATCGAGGAACCGTTGCGTAAGCGTTTCGTCGGCGGCAAGCTCTCCGCATATCCCCACCCATATCCCCGCTTGACGGGCGTTCTGGGCCGTCAGCGCGATCAGGCGCATAACCGCCTCGTGGTGCGGGTCGCAATAGGCCTCAAGCCGCATGTTCTGCCGGTCGGCCGCGAGGGTATACTGCGTCAGGTCGTTGGTGCCTATGCTGAAAAAGTCCACCATGGGCGCCAGCAGATCGCTTATCAGCGCCGCCGCAGGGGTCTCTATCATAATCCCCTCCGAAACATTTTCACTGAAAGCGCGCTTTTCGGCGGCAAGCTGCGCTCTGACCTCCGCCGTTATCTTTTCTATTTCGGCGATCTCCCAAACAGCGGTTATCATTGGATACATGATCGCCAGGTCGCCAAACACACTCGCCCTGTAAAGCGCGCGCAGCTGCGTTTTGAATATATCCCGTCTGTCGAGGCAGATGCGTATCGCGCGGTAACCCATCGCAGGGTTTTCCTCCTGCTCAAGCTTCAGATAATCGGCTTGCTTGTCGGCGCCTATATCCACCGTGCGCACGATCACCCGTTTGCCCTTCATCGTCTCCAGCGCCTTGCGGTAGATCTCAAATTGCTCGTCTTCGGACGGAAAATCATTTCTGCCGATATACAGAAATTCGCTTCGAAAAAGCCCGATGCCCCCGGCGTCGTTTTCAAGCGCCAGCCGGACGTCCTCAACGCTGCCCGCATTGGCAAAAAGTGCTATTTTTCGCCCGCTCTGCGTTCTGTTTTCGCTGCCCTTCAAAAGCATCATCCGGCGTTCGCTTTCGCGCTGCGCCTCTATTTGCGCGGTATATTGTTCAATAATGGCTTGGGTAGGCTCTGTTATCAGCGCGGCATTGTCGCCGTCTAGTATCGCAAGCCTGCCGGACATATTGCAAACTTTCGAAAAATCAATCCCGGTCACCGCCGGTATGCCCATCGTGCGGGCCAGTATCGCGGTGTGGGAATTCGTCGAGCTGCGCTCTGTGACGATCCCCAAGAGCATATCGGGGTCGATCAGCAGCGCCTCCGAGGGCTTTAGGTCCTGCGCTGCAAGTATAACAGGGCCGTCGGTCCTGCCGCCTTTATCCCTGCCCTGCAAAATATCGACCACCTGCGCGGCAATATCCTTGATGTCGGCGGCTCGGGCGCTGAAATAATCATCGTTCATCAGCCTGAAGGCCTGGGCCATGTTCTCGCCGGTCTGCCAAACGGCAAATTCCGCATCCGCATTCTGCGATTTTATAATGTTGAGCACCGAATCGCAAAAATCATCGTCCTCAAGCATCATGGCGTGTATTTCGAATATCCCGGCTTCCTCTTCCCCGGCCTGCCGCCGGGCTTTTTGCTGCAATTCGCCCAGCTTTTCTATCGCCCTGTCTCTGGCGCTGTAAAACCGCGTTATCTCGGCCTTTGTATCGGATATCGTCCGCTTTTGGATTGCTTCTTCGGCTTTCAGAACCGCCAAGGTCCCTATCGCCGCTTTTTTAAAAATGCTTTTCCCTTTAAAAACTTCCATATCACAGGTTCTCTTTCATCAGCTTTTCGATCGCTTTTATCGCGGCATCTTCATCCGCGCCCTTGGCGGTTACCGTCACCCTGCTGCCATGCTTTACGCCCATGCCGATAACGGCTATCAGCTTTTTCAGGCTTGCGCTTTTGTCACCCGCGGCAAGCGTGCAGTCCGATTCAAACCGTTTTGCCTCTTTAACGAGCAGCCCCGCCGGTCTGGCGTGTATGCCTATACTGTCTTTAATAACATAATCGAAGCTCTTCATAAGCACCTTCCTATCCTATTTTTTCTCAAGATATTCCCGCAGTTTCTTCTCTATTCTGTCCGCGGCAGCACCGTACATGATGTGCACATCGGCGCCTCTTTGCAGCACGCCATAGCTGCCCGTGTGGCCTATTGCATCGGTATTCACCGCTGACGGGTCCTTCACCACAACCCGAAGCCGGGTAAAGCAGTTCTCCGTTTCCACGATGTTCGCTTTTCCCCCGAGGCCCTGCACGATCACCGGTATCATATCGTCAATCTTACTGTTTTCGAGCTCATTGCTGCGCATCCTCTATCCCCCGTTCTTAAAAGAAAATATCCATAGACGCGAAAAGAACATTTCGCGTCTATGGATATTGCCTGCACAACCAGTAACACTCCATCAATCAAAGTATTCTGTTTATGTATATGAGCAAATAGGCGATCTCTGCATTGTTTAGAGAATAATCGTATTCATTTTGTATATAAGCCGTTACTTCGTCAATACAGCGGCGGTTATCGGGGTTCTTTTTCATCAGCAGTTCCAGCATGTCGTCAAAATCTTCTTCAGGAAGCTGTTCGTGCCGAAATATCTCACTGGCTAAAAACTTCAAATGTGTGGTCAGTCTTATATAATTTCCGTCGCTGCTTTTTGGCGTAATTCCGTAAACGTCCTTGATGATGTCTACGATATCCCGCACGAACTTCAGCGTTTGAACAATCTCCTTCTTATTGCTTTCAACAGAGGCGTCGGCGATGTGCATCGCGATATAGCAGGCCTCGTCTTCATAAAGCGCGATGCCGGTCTGCGCCTTTATCAGCTGTACGCCCCAAAGCCCCACCTTGTATGCCGCAGGGTAGAGCAGCTTGACCTCGTCCGCCAGCAGATTGGGGAGATTGATGCCCTTTTGATGCCGCTCTATTGCAAAGCTTATGTGGTCGCTAAGCGTCACCAGCGCCTGAGGGCTTAAACGAATATCAAGCGCCTTCTGGGCACGCTCAACAATCCTCTCCGATATTTCAAGGCTTTCGCGCGTGGAGCTTTCAAGCAGCTTGAGGAATTTCGTCTGAAGCTCACTTTGGACATAATACTTTTTCTCAATTTTTTCCTCAGGAACGATATCTCCAGGCCTGCGGCCAAAGCCTATACCCGAACCGATCAGCACACACTCGGTGCCTTTATCGGAAATAGCTGCAACGGCATTATTATTATATACTTTGACGATCTTGTTCATTCCCAAATTCCTCTAAATCCGTTTACTGCGGTAGCGCAGAACCTGCTCGCCCTCAGCCATAAGTTCCTTTTCCAATTCAAATTCATCCCAGTTGGAAAACGCAACGATAACAACATTGTCAAACCCTTCGTCCGCCACCAACCTGCGGTCAAACGCTATGACAGGCGTGCCGCGCTTAACCTTCTTCCCGTGGCTGACCAACAGCTTAAAGCCCCGTCCGTTCAGCTTCACTGTGTCCACGCCCACATGCACCAGCAGCTCCTCGCCCCGGCTGCCTATCATGCAAAAAGCATGAAGCATGCCGTCCGTGAGTTCAACAATGCCGTCGATAGGCGCGCACACGGTATCTTCCTCAGGAATTACCGCGAAGCCCTCCCCCATCATCTTTTGTGCGAACCCCGGGTCATTCACCTGTTCTATCGGTATGATGCGCCCCGTGACCGGAGCCGAAATATAGCTGTTTTTGTCTTTTTTGGGTAAGAGCATGATAACCTCCAAATAAAAAAAGCACAAGTTCATTATCTTGAACTCATGCCTGATTTAACAGTCACACGTGTAATATCTACTGAAATATTATTTATAATATAACTTTCTGCGTCCTATATGTCAAGTAGTTTTAGAGAATTTGACAACAGCTTTGAAAGTATACAAAGAGATTTTTCTTGAAACGGATGCGATCTCATGCTATTATAATGGTGGAGTTGTCGATAAAGCTGCATATTCGCACCGCACATTTGGTAGAATTATGACCTGCGGTGCTTTTTGTGTTGCCCAAAGGTCTTTGATAGGAGGATCATGATGCAGATATATAAAGCCAAAGACTACTCAGACATGTCCCGCAAAGCCGCCAATATTATCTCCGCTCAGGTGATCATGAATCCGAGGTGTGTGCTTGGCCTTGCAACCGGCAGCACGCCAGTCGGCATATACAAACAGCTTATCAACTGGTATAACAAGGGCGATCTCGACTTTTCGGCTGTGACCACAATAAACCTCGATGAATATTGTGCGCTCCCGCGTGAGAGCGAACAGAGCTACTGGCGCTTCATGCATGAAAACTTTTTTGACTACGTAAACCTCGACCCCGCAAAAGTGCATCTGCCTGACGGCACCAATATGGATATTGAGGCCGAATGCGCAAGGTATGATGCGCTTATCCACAACGCCGGCGGCATAGATCTGCAACTGCTGGGAATAGGTATTGACGGTCATATCGGCTTTAACGAGCCGGGCGCGAAGTTTGAACTGGGTACGCACTGTGTCGACCTCAACGAAAGCACGATAGAAGTCAATCAGCGCTTTTTTGATAAAAAAGAGGATGTTCCGCGTCAGGCTTACACCGTTGGAATAAAAACGATTATGCAGGCACGCAAGGTGCTCATGGCGGTGAGCGGTAAAAACAAGGCCGAAATCGTCAAAAGGTCCTTTTTCGGCGCTGTAACGCCTGAGGTTCCTGCATCAATCCTGCAAATGCACCCGGATTTTACCCTTGTCGGAGATGAAGAAGCCCTATCCCTTCTATAAAGGCGGTGTAAACATGATCATCAAAAATGCGTCGGTGTATACGCCGGAGCATCAATTTAGCCTGCAAGATATCGTTATCCGTGGCGAGCGCATCGTTGAAAACACATCAGTGTTACCAGATGAGGAAATATTAGACGCAACCGGTCTGCTTGCACTGCCCGGTTTGGTCGACATCCATTTACATGGGGCGGTTGGGCGCGACTTCTGCGACGCAAGCGAAACCGCCATAGCTGAAATTGCAGGTTTCCAAGCCAAAAACGGCGTTCTTGCCATCTGCCCGGCGACCATGACCTACGATGAGGATACGCTTTGCCGAGTAATGGAGACAGCCGCTGCCCATAAAAACGGCTCTGGCAGCGATCTGGTCGGCATAAACATGGAGGGGCCCTTTATAAGCGCAAGAAAGATCGGCGCGCAAAATCCAAAGTATCTGCACGCGCCTGATATAGAAATGTTCTTCCGCCTGCAAAAGCGTGCAGACGGCCTGATAAAGCTTGTGGATATCGCACCGGAAGAAGCAGGCGCAATGGAATTTATAAAAACAGTTTCCAAAAGTGTTCGCGTATCACTGGCACACACCTGTGCGGACTATGAAACCGCTAAGGCTGCATTTAAAAGCGGCGCCAGCCATATGACCCATCTCTATAACGCCATGCCGCCTATTGGCCATCGTGCCCCCGGCCCGATTGTTGCCGCACTTGAAGAAAACGTGCAGGTGGAGCTGATTGCCGACGGCATTCATGTTCATCCAGCTATGGTGCGCTTTGCTTTCTGCGCATTCGGCGCTGACCGCGTTGTGCTCATTTCGGACAGCATGATGGCCTGCGGGCTGCCAGACGGACAGTACGCCCTTGGGGGGCAGGCTGTGACGGTTAAAGACTTTCGCTGCACGCTCACCGACTCGCCCGGCACGATTGCCGGAAGCGCAACCTGCCTTTTTGATTGCATGCGCCACGCCGTAGCCAATATGGGCATCCCGCTCGAAACAGCCGTTCGCGCCGCTGCCGAAAACCCGGCAAAGTGCATCGGGGTAGAAAACGACTACGGATCTCTCTCAGCCGGCAAATTCGGCAATGTCGTTTTAACCGACAGGAATCTCAATATCCGCTATGTCGTCCAAAAGGGGAGAATAATATAAAACTGGTGCTTTAATGCCTGTCAAGGCCGTAGGTAAATAAAGTCATATAAAGGCGGTAAGCAGTAGTACCTTCAACACGGCGGCAGTACCACTCATAACGACCGCCTCAATTGCAGCGTGACGTCGCTGGAGAGGTTACCGCGACTGTAGTGTAGTAACCTTTGTGGTAACCGCTCCTTCTCCCCTGGCGCTCATAATGTACGCTTGCGTCAGTTACTCCGTTTCCGCCTTAAGAGGACTATTAAGAGTTTCTTCCACGCTGCCTCCAACCAATTCCTTCAGTTGCCCCTTGATTACTTCCTCGTTTAACTGTACAAGCTTTTCGGACATGGTTTGCTTCTCCTTTCAGAATGGTGTGTCGCAACTTTATTCTAACAGGGATATGCAAACCTTGTCTTTTTTGGCTTTTTGAATTTGCGCATTTTATTGTACCCTAGGGGGTGCGGACAAGAAGTTGGACTGCTCATGATCCCAACAGGAGGAAACTATGTATACCGAGGAGCAGTACTGCAAGGCACTTGCCCTATATGATGAGTGCGGTTCCGTCACCAAAACAATCATACAACTGGGGTATCCGGCAAGGCGGCAAACCCTTTACAATTGGATCACAAGACGTGAGCATTTGCCAAAGGAACGCTCAAGCTTTCATGGGGTCAACACCCCAAAGCATCCACGGCATCCTCCACTGGAACTCAAATTAAATGCCCTTCACCGTTGCTTTGAGCTGGGCGAAAATGTACAATCAGTATCCGATGAGATTGGCTATAGCACAGCCAGTATCTATCAATGGAGAAGAAAGTACATTGAGAAAGGGCGTGCAGCACTGATGAGGCCATCAAAGGAAAGAGAGCGGGGGCGGCTTGAGGAGGGAACACCAGCTGCAAATGAGGAAATTTCAAGGCTCAAAGAGCAGGTTCAGGATATGCAGTTGGAGATTGATATTTTGAAGGAAACTCTTGATGTACTAAAAAAAGACCCAGGCGTCGACTGGAACTCTCTGAAAAACAGGGAGAAGGCAGCAATCATCGACGCCTTAAAGAATAAATATCCGCTGCCGACATTGCTCAAAGCGCTACACTATGCTCGCAGCAGCTATTTTTATCGAAAAAAGGCTGAGAAACGAAGCGATCCATATGCCGCGAAAAGGGAACAAATCAAAGAAATTTTTGAGGGAAACTACTCATGCTATGGATATCGTAGAATTCATTTGGAACTGAGGAAACATGGCGTTCGACTATCGGAAAAGATCGTTCTTCGTCTTATGAAGCAAGAGCATTTGCAACCAAGGATTAGCAAAAATCGAGCGTATGGCTCCTATCAGGGTGAAATAACGCCGGCAGTTCCCAATATAATTGCGCGTAATTTTCATGCAAATCGCCCCAATGAGAAGTGGCTTACGGATATTACGGAGTTTGCCATTCCTGCGGAAAAGGTTTATCTTTCCCCTATGATTGACTGCTTTGATGGAATGCCTGTCTCATGGCGTGTTGGATTATCTCCCAATGGGGAACTGGTGAATGGAATGCTGGATGATGCGATTGAAAGACTGAAAGCTGGGGAAACTCCTACGATTCATACAGATCGTGGCTGCCATTATCGCTGGCCAGGTTGGATTCACCGCATGGACCGAGCCCAGCTGCAGCGATCCATGTCGAAGAAGGGATGTTCTCCCGACAATTCTGCCTGTGAAGGATTCTTTGGCCGCATGAAAAATGAAATGTTCTATGGAATTTCATGGGTAGATATATCTATTGAACAGTTTATTCAGATCATTGATGCGTATATGATTTGGTATAGGAACAAGCGAATCAAACAATCTCCCGGCGGAGCTAATCCAATGGAATATCGACAAAATTTAGGGCTCTGTGCTTAGTCCAAAATTTTGTCCGCACCCCCCTACCTCAGGTTTTGGGTTCAAGTCACATATACTTCTACAATTTTGAACATATTGAGTTAAAAACTGAGCTGACACCGTATGAAAAACGGTGTCAACTTGCGTAATCCTTACATTTCTGCGATAGGTCTTTTTTATTTGTCTATTTGCCTGGGTTGAATCTAATCTGTCAGTAGACTCTTTCTAAATTTCTATCTCCGCACACGGACTTCCTATTGTTTGCAAAAAGCTTTCATCTGCTTAATAAAAACCTCTTGAAGCGCCGCCGACAATCGGCAAGCAATAGGATGAACGTAGGGTTTTTAGTGCCGAGTAACGCCTTTGAAATTTTAAGCTCCCAGCTTGATGTCGCCCCTCTTGAAAAGCATTGCTCCGTCTCCGACGCATTTATAATGGCATTGACCGTCCCGCGGGCGAATTGTTTGTCACCCGCCGCCTTACTCAACCCAATCGCTTGTTCAATAGTGGACAAGCAATTTCTCAAATAAAGCCGTTCAATCTGCTGACAGTCCGTACCACCGCGCGACCGATAAAAATCCACCGCCGCGCGGTACAGCCTTTTATCAATATCATGCTTATCTGCCCGGCCAAGCATAGTAAGCGCCGCTACGCGCCCGGAAACATAGTGATACAGCTTGCGGTCAATCACCCTGACAGTACGGCAGTGTGACAGATATGCCAGATTAAAAAGCAAATCCTCACCCAAGCTGAGCGCTTCGTAAAATTTGAGGTCATGCCGGGCAATAATAGACGCTCTGAACAGCTTATTCCAAGGATTTGACAAGAAATAACGCAAATATAGTTGCTGGAATGATGCGACCCAGTCGCTATCATTGACAATGGTCAACTCGTCCGTTTCAAATGTCTTAAGCAGCTTGCCCTTTTCGGTCTCGATAATAAAACCACAAATTACACAGTCAAAATCTTGCGTTTGCTGCGCAGCAAGCAGCGTTTCACACATTGTGGGTTCGAGATAGTCGTCGGAATCTGCGAACTGAATCCACTCACCCCTCGCCGTCGAAAGCCCCAGATTTCTGGCAGCCGAAACGCCCCGGTTGGGTTGGGTTAGCAGCTTAATCTGAGGAAAACGCTGAGCAAATGCCTGCGCAATATTGGCAGTGGCATCTACTGAGCCGTCGTTTACCAAAATAATCTCATCGGGAATGTGCGTCTGGGCAACCACGCTTTCAAGACATCTTTCTATGGTCGCTTGGCTGTTGTAAAAAGGTATGATTAGCGATAACATGCCGCTTCCCTCGATTTATGATAATAATGAACCGCCGCTTTCTTCGCGACATATAAGGTACCGTGCTCCATTAACAATTCGGTCATATGCCCTTTGTATAAGCGTACAAGAGCATACCCAGCAGGTCATACCCGCCAGAACAATTAGAAGCAGCAGTTCAGCTACGCGCGAATGAGTCCTGATATATGGTGAAGCGCTTAAATAATAATACACAATGATATGCAACACATAAACAACTACAGAGTTTTCTCCAACCTTTGTAAGGTGCAACCTCGCTGAAGGCATGATGTTTATCAGCAGTAAAATTATAGCAAAAGAGCCGCAATAAATAAGAACCCTGCCAAGCATTCCCTTTAAGGGAGAAAGCCCCAAACTTTGATAAGGCGCTTTCATCCAAAAAATGCTGATTTTATAATCCATGGTAACGGTTGCTATTAATGCGCCTAAGTAAATACTTCCCAAAAGCATATTGGTGGTCACACAGTTAAATCTTTTAAGTCTCAGTATTCTAGCGTTTTGAGCAGTGAAATATCCTGTCACAAAAAATGGTAAAAACGCCAGTGTTCTATGAAATGATAAAAACGCATCTGCTTCTGAAAAACCGCATAAAAGGGATATCGTAAAGCTCAAAAAAATAGGATATCTAAGCTTAAGAATCACCGGAAGAAGCAGCTTCCATTGGATGAGACTTAAAAGGTACCAAGCAGCAAAGCTTGGTAAAAAGAATCTCAATTTCCCCTGCGTTAACGCTGAAATTAAAACCATGAGGACATACGCAATAATAAGATTATAAATACTCTTAATCGTCTTATAGTTGATATGATCTTTAGAAAAATAACCGCTCACAAATACCATTAAAGGCATATGAAAAATATAAATTGCCGAATACAACAAATCGAAATGGCGCTTTATACTAATAAAATGGCCCAGCACCATCAAAAATATAACGAGCGCCCGTATGTTATCAAACTTACTGTCTCTATTTGGAACTGTCATTTCCATGACCATCCTCTTCCGCCTCCTCTGTCGGCTCTGTACCATCCTCATCCATATAGGCGTTATAATGCGATATGACCTTCGAGGCATCACCAAATTCGAGCAAATGGCCTTCATCGAGCCACATCGCTTTGTTGCAAAGCTTGGATATCGTGTCGCTGTTGTGAGAAACAATCATCACCGTACGATCCTGCGTAGAAATCAGTTGCTTCATTTTTTTATAGCTTTTCTTTTTAAATCGGCGATCGCCCACGCTGAGAACCTCGTCAATCAGCATAATGTCAGTTTCCATAATCGCGGTAATTGCAAACGAGAGCTTTGAATACATACCGCTAGAATAGCTCCGCACAGGCTGGTCAATAAAGCTATTAAGCTCTGAAAATTCTATAATCTCGTCCAATTTCTCATCAATCTGTTTTTTAGTAAAACCCATCAGCAACCCTGAAAGATAGATGTTTTCCCTGCCGGAAAGCGCCTTGTTGAACCCTACTCCAATAGCCAAAAGTGAAATGCTGTGGCCATACAACTCTACCCGACCGTTATCCGGCGAAAAAATTCCCGCCAGCGTACGCAGCAGGGTGGACTTTCCGCTCCCGTTTCGGCCTAAAACACCAACAATATCCCCTTTTTCAATTGTAAACGACACATCCTTGATGGCGTGCGTCAGCTGACGCTGACTCTTGCCGGTGAGAACTTTCTTGATGGATTGCTTTTTGACAATACGGTAAAAAATATTAATATTACTGACTTTTATAGCGTCCATGGGATTCCCCTCTCAGGATACGATCTTGATATAGCTGTTCTCATATTTACTGATAAGTGATACACCTGCAACTATTGTCAGTAGGCCCGCACAGCCCCAAATACCAAGCAGCGGAAAGCTGATGTCTCCACCGTAAAGCACTGCCTCCCGGACAGCATCAATAATCAGCGCCAACGGATTGAAGGTAAGCAGCAGTCCGCTATAGGGGCGCGGCACTCGCTTAGGGATACTGTAAAATATGCCCGAAAGATAGAAGGCCAAGCGCAGACCCACTCGCGTCAGATTCTCAAGGTCTGAGACATAAACACCAAAATGCATCAAAATACAGCTGGCCCCGAATGTGATGAGCGCAAGTAGCAAAAATAGTAGCGGCAAATATAGCACCTGATATGTTAAACCAACCTTGTAGAACGGCATAAGCACAAATACAAGCCCAAATGTAATAAGCAGTTTAAAAAAGTTTTGATACATGATGCTTAAAATCAGCACATACTTGGGGACATATATTCTAGAAAGAATATTTCGGTTGGCATAAACAGCCTTGACGCTGCTGGTGAGCGTTTTAGAAAAGAAATTCCAAACGTTAAGCCCTAAAAAAACAAACAGCGGAAAGTACGGCTCGGATTTCCCATATACCACTAACGCTACAAAGGAATACACCAACATAAAAAGAAAGGGGTCAAGTATCCACCACAGCCAGTTTAAATGCGAGTTTGCGACTTCAGCCTTCAAGGCTGCCTTGCCTGAAAAAATAATATAGTGATAATAATTTCCAAAGTTTTTTAAAAATTTTTTCATTTCCTCTCCTGCCAGTCTGCAATTTTAGCGCCGTAAAAATTGACCCATCCACTTCTCGATTACCCCGTAGTCAATAGTGATTTTGGTTTGAAAGTCCGTATTAATCATATTTTCCAAGCCAATCAGATCATATTCAGATAAGCTTTGAATATTATATTTCTTAAATTCTTCAGCCCGGTGGTCGACGCTTAAAATGATTGCACGCTTTTTCTGTTGCATAGCATATACGCCGCCATGCAGACGGGTTCCAATGTAATCCACATCGTTCTCCTGCAAAAACGCACAATACGCACCAAGGTCTGGATTGATGTATTTAAGTCGTGAGGCCTGCGGATAACTTTTAACAGATTTAAAGCCGCCAAAGGTTTGGCTCCAGAAATAGACTTCCTTATAGTTCTTGAGAAGCAGCTCAATAATCTGTTTGTCGTTTTCCGGCTTTTCGCCGCCGGTGGAGGAAAGGGTAAAGACCACCTTATCCGCTTTTTTAGTGGGAATCTGCGCGCAATGCTTCGGCGTCAGCGGCCACAGCGTCGGACAGCCGGTGTTCACGGCCTTCAGACCCATCATTTCTAAATACTTTTTCGTTTTGTCATCCCGGGTACTATGAATGTATTCGTGCGACAAGACCTTACGCCATAGGTATCTTGAGTAGGGCCCTATATGTTCGCCGCACTGCTCGGCGTCATACCCGACACCCAGTAGCACAGAACCGGTGTAGGGACCGCAGTTGAAAATATTAACATTTAGCAATGGGTTTATTCTAAACATCCGTGTCCAAAACAGGTTTGTTCCGCATATAAATTTATAATTTGAAACATTTGCCAGTCTAGCCTTAGGTGAAGAAAAGTTGTGTGCAAAGGGAAAGCTAACCAGATGGGTTGGATAACTGTGTACAAATGCATCCTTTAGCACAGGCTGCATAACTTGTCTGATTGATTCCATGATGATCTCATCGCCTTTATTCTGGGTGGCAACCGAAGTATCAAATAAAATAATTCTTTTCATAATCATTTCCTTTGCTCATGTATTTAGGGAGCCTCTGATTAATTCAGGGGCAGGTTAGCAGCGGAAGAATTTTGTAGCTGGAAAGGCGAAAAACGAGCATAAAGCTGGGGCTTATGGCTGCTTTTTAACACAGTCAGGCGCAAAATTGGCCGCGGATAACGCCACATGGATTAAATCTGAGGTTCCTTAGCACCTATTAAATCTGTTGCACAAAAAAGGCCACTGTTTTTCTTAAACCATTTTGTAACGAGACCCGCGGTAGCCACCCCTGTACGTTAGCCTTAGTTGCAGACAAAAATGGCACCTTATGCGCCAAATACCCCGCAGACTGCCGCTGATTTGCAAGATGTATCTCCAGTCGGATCCGCGGATCTGATGCTGTTTCGCACAGCAGCTCGGCCAACTGGCGCACCGTAATCGGATGGCTGCTATCAGAAATATTATAAACGAATTCATCAAAATTGCAAATTGTCATAAACAAGCCACTGACCAGATCCGAAATATAGGTCAGTGCCAACGTGCCGCTGCCGTCGCTATTCATCACAATTGGCTCTTTCCGCACAACGTTGCCGATAAAATCACCGACCACCCGTCCGTCCGAGAGCAACATGCCCGGTCCATAGGCGTGAGCAATCCGCGCTATTTTACAGTTAAGCTCATGCTGCTCGCGGTAAGCGGCACAAAGCGTCTCAGCCATACGCTTACCCTCGGGATAACAGGAACGCACCTGCGTCGGATCAGTAACGCCATAATCATCCTCTTCGGCAAATTCCTTTACGCTCTTGCCGTATATCTCGCGCGTAGACAGCAAAAGAAAAACTTTTGCGCCACTTTTAACAGCAAAGCTCAGCATATTATTTGTGCCGAGAACATTGCCCAGCGCCGTGCCCACAGGGTCTTCGGTAAACTGTTTAGGTGAGGTCTGACTGGCCGCGTGGATGATATAGTCCATCGAAAGGTCAAGCAACAACGGCGCTGTCACGTCTTGCAGCACCAGCTTAAAATCCGCTCGTTCAAGCAACGCACCGTAACGTCGCCGTATCTTTTCCTCGCTGCGTGCCAGCGCGTAGATCGTAATGCCGCAGCCTTGAGTCTCATTAAGATGCAACAACGTGTAAATAATATAGCTGGCGATCAAACCGTTGGCGCCGGTGACTAACACACGGCTGTTTTTCAGCTTTGACCAATCGATGCCACTGCGGCAGATTGCGTCTAGATCCTCGAGAATAACTTTGTTTAAAGGCAACACTACACCTTCCCCCTTATAAGCCGAGTACCGACTGGCTCTCTTTTAAATCGACCAGCGCCTTGAAGATATAATAATCGGCAGGCGTTGTAATCTTGATATTGGTATTCTCATCGCAAACAACCAGATGCAGCATACGTCCCAGCTCAGTCATCAGAGAGCAGGTGTCGATTGTAATAGTGTAATCCATATTCTGCCCAAGCGTGTGAGCGTGATAGACATCCTCAAAATAAAAGCTCTGCGGCGCTTTGGCAATAAACAAGGTATTGCGGGTTATGGTTTTTTGGGTTGTCACCTTGTCCTCGCTAACAATGCCGGTTTCTGAAAACGGCACGGCCGTTATCGCAGAACCATATTCTTTGACCGATGTAATGTGCTCGGTGATGAGATTTTCGTCAATCATCGGGCGCACCGCGTCGTGCAGAAGCACAATGTCCTTAGGACCACAAATCGTTTTGAGATACTCAAGCGCAATCATCTTTGAGTGCTGGGTATCGGTTCCGCCGGTAAGAATTTTTGTCAGCTTGGTGATGTTATACTTATCGGCAAGCTTTCGCAGATAGTTCTCCCATCCGGCAACGCAGGGCACAACGATCATATCAATATCGCTATGCGCCTGGAACACCTCAAGCGTATAAATAATGATGGGCTTACCATAAACCTCTAAGAACTGCTTAGGTCTTGCGCTGTTTTTCATGCGTTGCCCGGTTCCGCCGGCAAATACCAGTGCCACATTCATAATTAAGCTCTCTTTTCTGCAATAATTTCTTTAATTTTTGAAACAACGCGCGCACAAGCCTTGCCGTCTTCAACACAGCCCTTTTCATCTAAAAATTGCCTAACCCTATCTGCATACTGCGCTGCATCAAATTCGGTAACATTTTGGTAAAGCTGATCCGGGGTAGACGCAACGGGAAAAGGAGTCGTTTGAATTGGGTAGTAAAATCCCTGCTGAGATTCATAAGATGTCAGGCTCGGCGCAAAAATAAACCCAGGCTTGCCGGTTATCACAAAATCGAATATCCAGCTCGAAAAATCGGTGATACCAATATCCGCTGCAATAATCAGCTCCTGCATATCAGGGTAATCGCCCGCATTGACCACACAATCAGGCAGCTGCATGCCATCAGCAAGGTGTCGATGATCCCGAGGGTGCAATCGAGCCAGAACAGCCCATGTTTCACCTGTTTTATCTTGGAAAGCAGTCAGCAGCCTTGTGTAGTCAAAGCTCTCCAAAATTTGGGATTTCCTTTCGCCACTGTCATCTGAAAAGGTAGGCGCCCATAAAATAGTTTTCACCTTTTCATCCAAATGGTAATAATCCAACAGCTTTTTACGCACTTCAGCAACATAATGCGGCTCCTTATTCAAAATCATGTCGTTACGGGCATGCCCATATTCAAGAATTTCAGCATCAGGCCAAAAAGAAGTCCGATAAACCTCAGTCTCAAACCGACTGTTGGAAATACAGTAATCGGTCAGCTTACCACACAGGCGCGCACGTCTGTTTCTGGCCTTATCCGGAATTGCCTTGGCATCAATCTTTTTGATTCCAAGAGAACCATGTAGCGTCTGTATGTAAACCTGCTGCGACTTTTTAATTAGGAATGGATCTTTCACCGCATAAAAGCCGTTGTCTATCCAAATCAGGGCACTGTGCAGCGCTTCCTCATACTCCGTCGTACCATATTCGACTAGTCTAACCTGCTTAGGAAAAGCCTGCGCAATTTCTTCATGTATTTGGTCAACGCACCAGACCAACTCAACCGGTACCTGCTGGCGGATTAATTCTTCACAGATATATTTGGGATTACAGGCATAGTTGTTTTGGAAGGCAAAAAAGAGAATCCTCCCAGGTACAATTGCAATTCGATTTGCATATACAGCTAATTTTCTCTTTTTTAGGTACCGGTGAGCAACGCGAAACAGATTTCTGAACTTGCCCGGTAGGCGCTTGGCCTTTGAAAGAAATTTGTGCATAACTCTGCGCAACGTCCAGTATAATTTTTTGAGGCCTTTATATTGTGATAGATATTTGCGGATATTTAACAACAACGCCTACTCCTCCCTGGGTACAGTCGATATATTTTTTATTATAACATTTACAATATACTCTGACGCACAGCCCTTCTCAAACGAGCCCAGCCGCGTAAGGTGCTCCTGCGCTTTTTGCACAGATGGCGCTTCGTTAAAATTAAGAATATTATCCCATAGCTGCGGCTGATTTTTTGCCAGAGAAAAAGGCCAATGTTCGGGCGCCAGATAAAATCCTCTGTCAGCGATATATTTGTCGATATCCGGCACATATAAAAAGCCGGGCTTTCCGCTGAGGGCAAAATCCCACATGGTGGAGGAGTAGTCGGTGATTAAAACATCGGCGGCTACCAAAAGCTCCTGCATGTCGTCGTAGGCATCGGCAAGCCTTGTTATGCCGGTGGGCTGCTCACCTTTCTTGTGTGGCAAATGGCCGCGTGTAAGCACCACCCAGTCGCCGCCAAAACGCACCCCTAGGCATTCAGAAAGTTTTTTCTCATCCAAAACTGGGGCAAAATCGTATGCGCGAAATGTCGGAGCAAAAAGCGCCATTCTCTGGCTGGATGCAAGGCCAAAATATTCCCGTATCTTTTGAATAACGGGCGGATGCGCCGATGCGTCAAAAAAAACATCGTTGCGCGGCATGCCACACTCAATTACCCGTCCCTGATAGCCGAAGGCGCCGCGAATGACCTTTTGCGTAAACATTGCACTCGATGAAATATAATCGGTAACATGCGCTATGCTCATCACATCAATCGCTTTTTGTTTTGGGCTATTATAATCTAAGGAGACTTTTTTATACGCACCCCCGCCATGCCAGGTATGGATGATGCGCTGCCGCATTTTATGGCTGACCCATGAGGGAAGATCACAATTGGTGATAATTACGGCCGTTGTCATCAGCAGCCGGTAGTAGCGCAACGACCGATAACGGACAAGACAGACTCCTTTTTCTTCTAGAAAACGGTAATGATCAGGTTGCTCAAATGCCCAATAATAATTTAACGGCTTGTCCAATTTGGCACATAGGCACTCAAAAATTGCCTTGGGGTTGCAGGAATATTGTTTGCCAAGGTAGGCAATAAACAAGGCACTACGCGGTTCAAGAGGCAGCAGCAGCGCCGCGATTGTTGTGACAAAGCGCAGAATATAGATGGCCAGTAACTTTATCGCCGTTTTAATCTCCATCTTTTGGAATAAACTCAACATGCTTAAAGTGCCTCTCTTATATCGATCGGAATCATTCAGCTTCGTAGATACAAACACAGCCAATGTTGGTACTCGATGACCTTGATTCATATTCTATCATATTGTCGCTATAAGTTAAAGATAAAAGCACAAACATAAAGAAAACGTAGAAATTCACGGTGCACTCCGGATCTGGACCTGACCTGCTCTCCGAAAAAGTAGTCCACTCATAAAGAGAAAAATATAATAAAAGAGCAGAAATGGATAACAGTAATTTGCGGTTGCCAGATTTCGTCTTAGTTTTTCCAAATTTGTATTCGCCGTTGATGCACACTAAATTGCGCTCTACGATTAGTATGCGCTCCTTCCAGTTGATGTCTGACCACTTAAGGCCAAGAGCTCGCCACGACGGAGCCCGATCTCCAAGTCCAGCATGAGCGGGAGCTCCATATCCGTCCCTTTGGCGTAGCACAACAGTTTGGCCACCTCTTCGGCATTGTAAATCTCAGATTGATACTTGTCCTGATTTGGCGCACTCACAAAGTCAGCCGGGTTAACCGCAATAATTCGCATTTTGTAGACATATTGCAATACCTCGTGCAGCGTTGTGTGGACATACCGAATGCTACTCGGCGAAAGGCCCTTCTTTTCCAGCTCAACATAAAGATAATGTATTCCCGTATGCGCTTGCCGTTAACATTGACGCCCTTGTCCAAAACAATTTGCCATGATGCACCTTTTTATTTACTTCTTTTCCTGATGTGACCTGCCATAATCATCCTCCATTTTGATTGAAAACCAGTGCCCAGCAAGGTGCCAAGCTCCGCTCATACACAAACAATCACTCTAGCTTTTCTAGCCCCAACCATTCGATAAAGTGCTGTTTTGGGGGCCGCTGTAACTGGCGTCCCGCAATCGTTCCAGCAGGACCACGCAGTTGAAGATGCCTTGATTCATGAGCTCGTGAAGCTGCGGCTTGTATGCATCCAGCTTGGAAAAGCGATCCGCCTCCGGCGGCGAGCTCTCCTCGCGCTCTATGTACTTGCGGGCGATGTTCTTGGATATCCCGAGCGCCTTGCCGATGGCGTAGGCGCTTTTTTGCCCTGTGCTTTTTCCCGTATCATCAGAATTGTTCCACTCCTTAACATCTGGCCTACCTCCATGGCGTTTCTCTTGCCATGGTAGCCGTTATTCTTGAGTGGGTCAATTTCGCCGGCGTTTTGGGGGTGCGGACATTTTTCTGGACTTTCTTACGCCGTTAAACCGATACTTTTTCTGTAGTCTATCGGGCTCATAGCCCCGAAAGACATCTTAATTCGTTTTTCATTATACCACTGGATATAACGATTGAGTACGTCGACGAACTGCACTAAAGACACATCTTGCCAAGACCGGTTGTAAAACATCTCATTCTTGAGCCGTCCGAAAAATCCTTCGCATGCCGAATTGTCTGGAGAGCATCCCTTCTTTGACATCGACCTTGTCAGGCCTGCGTCTTCCATCCGACAGATCCAGCCCGGCCATCGATAATGGCATCCCCTGTCCGAGTGGATCATAGGATGCTCATCTTCTGAAAGATGCAGTATGGCCTCATCCAACATCGTATTGACCAACGCTGCGTCCGGACTGGTGCCAATGGTCCAGCTGACCACCATGCCATCAAAACAGTCGATGATTGGTGAAAGATACGCCTTACCTGCGGGTACATGAAATTCAGTAAGATCCGTCAGCCATTTCTTGTTCGGTGCATCTGCATGGAAGTTCCGCGCGACGAGATTTTCTACAGCCGGACTGATTTCCCCTTGATATGAGCTGTAAACACGCCTTCTTAGAGGGACAAAAAGCTGCTCCTCTTTCATGATGCGCCGTATAATCTTTTCAGAAACAGTTTCTCCGCTGCTTTTTACCTGAGCGTGTATGCGTCTATACCCATATCGGGCCTGGCTGTTTTCGAAAAATTCTCTTACCTTGGTACGTAAATCATTGTATTTACCGGGCATGGCTTGGGCTTTCCGTTGATAAAAGTAACTGCTTTTGGAAAGATTCAATTTGATCAACAATTTCTTCAATGGGAATGCTTCTCTCAGGGCATCAATCAGCCTGGCCTTTTCGGCGTTTACCAGCTTTTTTGGATTGATGCCCTGGCCTTTTTTATGATTTCTACCGCCTTTTCAAGAATGGCGTGCTCCATCTGGAGATGATATATTTGCTTCTTCAGCGATTCAACCTCTGCAAGCAGAGCGTCTCTGTCACCAGGTAAAGGAGGCCTGTTTCTATTCTTCACCTTTCCAGTGTATCCCTCTCCGAGCAGGTCCTTTTTCCATTTGCACAAGCTGGTTCTGCTGACTTCCAATATATTGGCGACAGCGACAGCAGAACGATCGCCCGCATTGAATTCAATGACCGCTTCCTCTTTCTGCTCAGGAGTATATTTACCATAGAGCTATGCTTCGAGTAAACTTATCGCTCATTCGGAGCCAGTTCGTGGACCCACTCTCTCATAGTATCTCGGTGAGGATACCCTATTGCTTTGATTGTCCGGGCCATATTGCGACCGTGTTCCATGTAGTAGCTTATAGCACGCTCTTTATCTTCCGAAGAGTATTTCGGCTTTTTACCATGCAGCTTGTGAAGCTCTCCGGTCTCAATATATTCCTGATGCCATTGCCTCAGCATGTTGCGTGATGGGTATCCCAACTCATGGAGCGTGTCAGCTATGTTCAGATTATATTTGATGTAGAGTTTAACCACCTTCAAGCGATCTTCGTACGAATACATGGACTACCCCTGCTCTGCTTTGAGTCCAGGTTTTCGCCCGCACCCCCTTTTTCGCTCAATTATACTCCGGCGATTACATTTAATTCTGGCGCACCCACCGCAATATGCAGTAGCTGGCCTTTACCATCCCAATTTTAAACGCTATGCCGATTTTGCTTGGCAACGTATATGGCTGCAAATACTTTACGGTATTTTAGAGAACATGCCTCCATTCATTTTTAGCCCCTCTTAATACCATAGAATAATATATATTTGAATGATAAGGTACAATAAATTGCGCAAATTCAAAAAGCAAAAAAAGACAAGGTTTGCAAATCTCTGATAGAATGAAGTTACCACACACCATTCTGAAAGGAGACAGCAAACCATGTCTGAAAAAATTGT
>JAEWLW010000086.1 GCA_023457355.1 Bacillota bacterium
ACTCTCGAAAAGTCCCAAAGAATCACCCCTCGTTTTTTAGCTGCTCGCCGATGTCGGCATACCATTTTTGGCGCACCGTCATGGCGTCGGTCACGGCGACAAAGCCGTCGATGCGCTCCCGCTGCCCGATCTTCACCGGGCGGAATTTTCTTGTCTCGCTGTTGTGTTTTAGCGCCACATTCAAAAAATGCGCCTTTAACAGCGCATTGTCGCCCATCTCGAACGCGCCGTCTTTAAGAATCCCCTCGAATTCCCGAATGACCGGCGTGAGGTTCTCGCCCTGATGCACGTCGTCCATGTGAAAGCCGTATTGCTTCATTTCCTCCACCAGATACTGCGCCGAATAACGGTCGTAGCCGATTTTTAGCGGCAAAATCTCGTATTCTTCCACCAACATGCGAAACCAGTTTAGGCAATCCCGATAATCGACGTAGTTTTCGCCCGAAAGCTGCAAAAGGCCACGCTGCCGGAACAGCTCATAAGGCACACCGTCCTCGGCCTGCGCCGCCTCCAGCCGGGACGCGGGCATAAAGAATTTTGCAAAGGTGTAGAGCCGTCCCTCCCGCTCGATCACCACACAGCAGGCGGTCAAGTCGGTGGTCTGCGAGAGGTCGATTCCGCCGACGCAGTAAGAGGAACGGAAGTCCTCGAGGCTGTACTGCTTTTTGGTGGCCTTGTCCACCGTCTGATAATCTAGCCACGCAACAGATGCGTTCTGCTTGATGTTGCAGTATTTGGTGAGGAATTCCGCCCGCTTTGAAAGGCTGTTCTCGGCCACCGCGATTTCTTCCAGCAGAAAATCCACCGCCACCGATACGCCGAGGTTCGGCCCCGCCTTTTGCAGTTCGTTGATGTCGTTCCACTTGTCCGGGTCGTCGATCATGTACAAAAACGGCAGTAAACGGCGCTCGCGGCTGCTGCCCAGCAGAAAGGCCGTGGCGCGCTTGACCAGCTCGTCATAAATCGAATCGTTGACATAGCCCGCCGTGGAGATTGACAGAATAAGCGGCTGCCGCCGAGCACCGAGTGCCGACTTCATGACCTCATACTGCCGCAGGCCGCCCTCGCCCGACCAGCTCGCGATCTCGTCGCAAATGACCAAATGCGGATTGAAGCCGTCCGACTTCTTGGCATTAAAGGCTATGGGTTTGATGCTGGTGTTATAGTCCGCGATGTAGATATCCGACCGGCGTTTCTTGGCCAGCGCGGACAGCTCCGGCTCCTTTTCCACCATCTGAAAAAAGTTTTCGTACACAATGGCGGCCTGCTCCAGCTTGGGCGCGAGGCAATAGACCTTTGCGCCATACTCGCCGTCTAGGTACGCCATATAGGCGATAATCGCCGAGGCGAAAAGCGTCTTGCCCTGCTTGCGCATCATGATGATTAACACTTCGCGAAACACCCGCAGCCCCTCGCCGTCTACAATGCCGAAAATGCAGGAGAGTATCGCCTTTTGCCACAGCTCCAGCCGAATCAGGTCGCTGCGCCCCTCGCAATGGTGACAAAACGCCTCAACAAACCGGATGGCCTTGCCCGCCTTTTTCGAGGAAAAGAAAAACGAGCCGTTTTCCAGCCCGCTCACGATATATTCGTACACCAGCAAAATCCACTTGCCGACGATGATCTCCCCAGCCTTGATTTTCTGGTAGTACTCCAGTATGTAGTTCATCCGCGCCCCTCCTTACTCGCCGCGCATCGCGTCAAGCTTGGACTTTCGCTGCTCCGGCGGCAGCAGTTTTTCAAGCCGCTCCATGACGGTGTTGTAATTCTTGAAAAGGCTGTTGTACGCCTGCAATTCCGACGAAGCTTTCTTCCCGAACTGGTTGGCCCCGTTCCGGTAGTCCTCGCTGCAGCCGTTTGAGTTGAGCGACGCCTGCAGGTCGTCCAGCGTGACGCGCATAAACGCCGCGTTTTCGATTAGCGGAAAGGCCAGCGCGTACTTGCCCGGCTCCAAAACCTTGTAGATTTTGTTAAGTCTGTTCTTCTCACGCTTGATCCGTTCTTCTTTAGTTTTTTCCGCCTTATTTGCCATGGGTACACCCCCCTTCGCGACCCTGCGGTAAAAATTGATTCTACCCCTCTCGGTCTTGAGGTATTGAAAATTGAAAAAATTTTAAGGGGGGAGTACCGTCCCATCCGCCCCCCACCGGTACCGCTGCGGGCGTTCCTGCTGCCGCGCGGCATGCTCTTTGTTGTGGCATTCTTGGCAAAGATATTCCAACCGCTCATGGTTGAGCGTGACGCTCGGGTCGTTGATGTTATGCGGTGTGAGGGTGGTCTTGTGGTGGACGATGTCGCCCGGTTTGCCGCAGCGCTCGCACAGGCCAAACACCGATGCGATGTAACTGTCTCGGCAGGCTTGCCATGCTATTGAATTGTAGAATGCTTTTGCAAATGATTTAGCCATGTTTGTTTCCTTTTGAGTATGAAAAAAGCACCTACGTTACCGCAGATGCTTAAATACCGTTTAAAATTTACTACATTCTTTTTAATAAATCATTAGAATTTTTAATACTATCACCTTGGATAATCTCTGGTAATACATCCGATAGTACACAAATCAATTCTTCGGTGGTTAAATCGTTGGTTTTTTTATTTGGAGTCTTTTCATTAATCCTTTGGTAAATCAATTTTTTAATACTAGAAGATGTCATTTCCATTTCTGTCGCTCCTTATTGCAAATATTTTACAATAATTATATCATGTTAACATAAAATATCAAGCGTGTCTATTTTAAGGCATTTGCTCTTTGAGCGCGCATTGATACATTTTATATTTGAGAAAAGCCGGGGAAATATCCTCGGCTTTTCTGGTTGGCTATTTTTATTACCCTTATAATACTACTTGATTTTTTCCCAGTGGTATCAATCAGGCTAACCCGGCATTTTTGGCAACGTACCAAATATAACGAGAACGCCACCGCTGCCATGTTGCACTTCCGGCTACAATCGGGTAGGGCATCCCATAAAGGACATTGTTCCACACGCCGCGCCGATATTCTTCTGGTATTTTTTCTACCGCCCGCTCGATAGCTCTGATTTGATCCTCAACGCGGCTCAGTCGTTCCGCTTTATTATACGTCTGGTCTGCAGGATCAGAAGAGCGCGGCATACCGTCATTAATTGGTACAGCGCACAGTATATCTTCGCGCTCTGCCCGCAACCGGTCATAATCCTTCGTCATGTAAAGAACCTGCTTATAAACGTTATGCGGTAAAAGATACGGGTTTCGCCGCTGACGCTGGTAATCTCTCAATTTATCATCACCTTTCTGATAGGGTGTTCTGCGGTTATTGCGGTTATTGCGCTTCTCGCGCACTGTGTATTATCAGCACCCAATAACGCTTTGTCGGGTCGCCGCCCCACTCAGGATTATGCCCGCTCGCGCGGCGTTTCGGCGTGACTTCACAAATAGCGCTTGGCGATGTACTGCTGTACCCGTTGCGCAGCTTAATGGTTATGCGCTGACCTTCGTAGCGTTTAAAGCGGGCGGCATAATAAGGCGTATCGTCGCGGTATTCCTCGCCTTTTATGCCTGCGAGTATCATCTGGTACCAGTTGCTTTTTATCGGCAAAGTTAGCATTTCTACACCTCAAAACTACAGTTTGCACAGTTGAAGGTCTTGCGCATCTGCTATGCGTTTCTTTGCGACATCAAAATTGTATGAGTCAAGTTCTATCCCAACAAAATTTCGGGATGTATTGATGCAGGCCACGCCCGTGCTGCCGCTGCCCATGAAGCAATCGCAAACGGTGCCACCCTCGGGAACAATTTTTACAATGTTCTCCATCAACTCGACCGGCTTTTCTGTCTGGTGGTTTAGCTTACTGGTAGGCACGTTTGAGTGAGAAAAAAGCCCGTCGAGTATAGGAACACCCCGGTCAAAAGGCATTTTGCCATTGCTGCCCCACACAACATATTCGCACCGATTCCTAAATCTGCCCATTTGCGGGCGGCTGTTTTTCTTATCCCATACGACTATGCCGCGCCATGTCCAGCCCGCCATTTGTATGGCGTCGGCTACTGCGGGCAAATTTCTGAAATCAATAAAGACACAGCATACGCCGCCCTCTTTTGTTTTTGCTCTGGCAATAAACAACACCTCGCGCAAAAAGTTGGTATAACTGCGCATGTCCATGTTGTCGCCACTAAAAGACGGCATTTTTACTGCCCTTGCGCTGCCGCTGCTCGCATATTTGCTTGCGGTATCATTTTTTCTTTGAGTGGAAAACGTTCCGCCCGAAGAATATGGCGGGTCAATGATAAAGCCGTCAATGCTGTCAGCAGGTAGCTTTGACATTTCGGTCAAGCAATCCCCGCAAAAGAGTTTTGCTGTTTGATTCATTAGTTCTATGTGTCCTCCAAATTACAATGTTTATTTGCATATACTGATATGGCTCTCTTCACTCGTTGTGGTATGTTGGGATCAGAAAAGCTTCTCCAACGTCCTGCGACGCTTGCATTTTGCAAGGCGGTCGCTGTTGGGGTTGTTTTTTTATTGCATAATTTCCGCTGATAAATTACTATTATAATTACTTATATAATTCTATTTATTGACATTTATTTACCTTTTGCTATAGTGGATTTAGGTTAAAAAGTAGAAAGGTAATTTGCTATGAGAATTAAACATATAGGGATAAACGTACAAAGCAATAAATATGGTTTAAAAATTAATAGAGAAAATTACGCCATTATTAATCGAAAACCTACATTGCCGAAATTTAATAATTCCGAAGAATTCTTCGGGGTATCAAGTGTATATGACGGAGAACTTTATTCCGAAGAATGGTGCAAAAAGCATCAAGAATTAGCCCTTGAGAACTATGACTTGAGCATGGCCTTTTTTTCAAAATTAGATAAACATGAGTTTGATAACGCTATTTCCTCCTTCTTAATGGAATACCCCTTTTGCGCTGTAACAGATCTCAACGAGTATCAATGCCCCGGGTACTACATGATGGTATTAGATGAATACAAACGAATTTATATTGGAACATCGGTAAATATCTATAACCGTATTAGGCAACACTGGGTAAACACTAAGGCTTTTGATCGTTTACTTACAAGTATGGTTAACGTAACCACTTCAATAATGTCCATAGATAGTTTTCGCGCTTTAGATACGACAAGGATTTATGCATATAAAACAGGAGACATAAATATGCATGAAGGCGAGTTTATGGCGTCAATAGACGAAAAGTATCTTGCAAATCGCACCTGTGGAAGCATTACTTTGGACAGCCAAGTTTTTTTAGACTATGCAAGTCCTATTTGCCACAAAGTCGATTTGACTAACTCTTGATCTTGCAGCTTGTAGTCTGATAAATTACAGTTATATTCCCTGCACTTCGCCGGTATCATAATTGACGACCAGCCCCATTTCGGCCAGCTGTTCGGCCTGTTTTCTGACTTTCTCCCGCTCGGCGGCTAATCGTATTTGATCCGCCAGCCCTTCAAGAGAATCAGCAAAATTGCCTTTCGGCATCGACATCGGCATAATGGCCGCCTGCACGATCAAGCCGGTTTTTACCACGATATAGCTAATGCCGCTCGCTGTCTTGCGCTCAAAGAATCGCTGAAAGTCCTGCTCGTCTGATACCGGTTTAAGGTACTTTGTCTGAATGAACATAATGCCGTCGGTGATTCTTAGCGGCTTTAAAACCCGCTCTGCATGGACAATTTCGGGGTAGGCGTCCCGCTCGTCTATCGGGAACTCGTTCTCGCAACAGTCGGTCATATTGATTTCGGTCGGCAGTGCCCGATTTAAAACCGTCCACTTAGGGCGGTTTTTCTCTGGAACGTCAAAGATGGTCAGCAGGTTTGAAGCATCCAGATAAGGCAGCCCGAACAGCTTATAAACGGCCCCGCCATCGCTGACGCACTGCTCCACGGTGTCCTCTCCGCTGCTCTCGAACAAAATAGCCACCTTGTTTTTCTTGCATATAGTCGCCACGTCTTTAATTTTCATGCTGTCCTCCTGTCTCGCCAGTTGCTTGTGCAGCTGGCTTTTATGTTTTACACGGCATCTTTTGCGCGCAGGCGACAGAACGCCTCCAGCTTCGCCTGCGCCGTGGGTCTGTCCTCTGCCTGCATGTGCTTATTGATCCAGTTGTAAGCATCGGGCAGAAGATCACCCGAATGGCTGCCGGAAGAGATCAGCACATCAACGCGGTTTATCAGGGCAGCGTATGAAGGATATTTCAAAATCAGCTCTGCATGCTTAATCACCCGCTCACCCCTTCCCTTTTGGTAGTGTCGGGCGCGGTTCATATAGCCCTGTTTCATCGGTTCCGGCCACATAGCGCATAATCACCCGGGCGGCATCTTCGCAGGAATAGCAAACCGCGACGCAATAGCCTTGACCGACAAGCTGCTCCATCCACCACGTTTGATTTTTGTCGGGCCGGTTCTTGCCAAACTTCATTTCGATGTAAAGCCCGTGGTATGTATCGCGCGCAACTGGCAGGCACAGATCGGGAACGCCCGCTCGTAACCCTAACCGTTTTTGATGGGCACCGCCAGCGATACCGCGCTTTCCCTCGTTCGGGACATGATACAACAGCTGCAATTCCGGGTGTCGGGTGGTTTGCCATGCGGCCCATGCGATAAGTTGCTGCTGTTCGTTGTCCTCGCTGGACTGAATGGGATATTTCATTGATGGCGGTTCCTCCTTTCGGCTTCTTGGTTCGCCTGCTCGAAGGATTCAAACAGATCATGCGGCAATACCAGATCGGTGAGCGACAAATCATCGACATCCTGAACGGCATAGGTCATGCCCGTACCGAAAGCATAAAGATCCATCATTCCGGCCAGCTTCTTTTCGACCGGCTGCCACTGGCTTTCTTCATCCACCACAAGCACCCAGCAGGATTGACCTAACGGCACCGGCAGTCTGTGCCAGCAGCGGCGGTTCCGGTTCCAGTCCCGATCTTGCCACGAGCGGGTAAGTCTTTTCTTTGTACGGCTGTTCATTTTTAACATCTCCTTTTGATTGGTTCGAGCCGGATGAGGGTGTAACGCAGGTATTCGGCCCCGCTGTATGGGTTGCGCCCCAGTTCCGGTTCGGTCAGCGGGTCGAGCATCCAACCTTTTGGCACCTTGATACCCTCCCGCCAGTGTTTGGCCTTGATAGTTGTCTGTTTGGGCTGCGGCCTGTCCAGTCCTTGCGAACATTTCCAGCGGTTTCCCACCCGCTCGGGTATATCGGTGTGTGCGAAGATATACTCTGCCAGCCTGCGGTACTGCCCCGATTCATCGAGCGGGCGCACATTGACGTGACCATACGGCCATAGCACCTGCAACTGTCTCAACTTGATGCCCGGTAGCACCATGTGGTGGTGCGATTTCTTCATTGGTCTTTGCTCTGTGACAGCCACATACCGCAGTGGGACGTTTTCAGCAGCATATATTATTCTGATATTCTTCATTAAGGTGTGATAATGAGCTAATGCTTCGGCGGTAGTCGGGCGCAGCTCTTTGCGATAGGTGAACGTTACCCATATATCTTCCGGGCCAAAATTGGCGTTCAGGATATGACGCAGCCGCCGAAGGGCATTACTGCGGTTTACCCTTGCAATGTCTTGGGGGGATGGCTTGTGCCATTCTTCCCCCGATCCCGTGGACTGGCTGCGGACGGCTCGCTGCCTTAGTTCTACCTCTCGGGTTCGACCGGCGTCGGTCGTTCTCTTACAGTAGGGCATGCTTTGTTCCTTCTGTCCCCCTCGGGGCGGGTGAACCAAAAGTTAATACCCCTTAATCAAGCTAA
>JAEWLW010000087.1 GCA_023457355.1 Bacillota bacterium
GCTAATTTCGCGTCTGACTGTGTTAAAAAACAGCCATAAGCGCCAGCTTTATGCCCGCTTTTTGCCTTGTCAGCCACAAAATTCTCTCGCCGTTAACCCGCCCCTGAATTAATCAGAGGCTCCCTAAATATCTGACGACTGAAAGCGGCCTGTTTGCGCCCGGCGTCGGTGCTTTTCCGGGCGGCAGCCTGGGCGTTTCCTTAACCATATCCTGCTCAATTTATTTTCGCAATCGAATTCGTATAAAACGTACCCGATGGACGTTCGGGTTCCACCGTCTGTTCTTGGCGGGGAGCACCAATCAGCAAAGAAGGAAGAACTATGGAGAACATTATCAGCGCTCAGGAACTGGTTTTTGCCTATCCCGGCGAGCGTGAGGCTGCGCTGGACAGGGTGAGCCTGGCCGTGCGGCAGGGAGAAATGGTGGCGGTGCTCGGGCATAACGGCTCGGGCAAATCGACCTTTGCCAAGCATTTAAACGCTATTTTGCTGCCGCAGGGCGGCGTGTGCTATGTCGGCGGCATCAACACCGCCGATGAGGACAGGCTGCTGGATTTGCGGCGCATGGCGGGCATGGTGTTTCAAAACCCCGATAACCAGATTGTCGCCACCATTGTTGAAGAAGACGTGGCCTTCGGGCTTGAAAACCTCGGCGTGCCCCCCGGTGAGATTCGGCAGCGGGTGGATGAGGCGCTTAAAGAGGTGGGCATGTATGATTATCGCCTGCATGCCCCGCACCAGCTTTCGGGCGGGCAAAAGCAGCGCATCGCCATCGCGGGCATTATTGCGATGATGCCTAAACTGATCATCCTCGACGAGCCGACCGCCATGCTGGACCCGCGCGGCCGCGAAGAGGTTATGGAGACCATTACGCGGCTAAACCGCGATTTTGGCGTGACGATTATTCTGATCACGCACTATATGGATGAAGCCGCCGTCTGCCAGCGCGTGGTGGTGATGGACGACGGCAAGGTGCTGCTGGATGATACCCCTAAAGTGGTGTTTTCACACGTCGCGCTGCTAAAGCAGGTCGGGCTCGATGTGCCGCAGGCCACCGAAATCGTCTACGAGCTGCGCCGCAGCGGCATTGACCTGCCCAAGGACATCATCACCGACGAAGAATGTGTCGAAGCGCTGGCGCGGCTGCTTTCGGCGGCAAAGGGGGCAAAAGCATGATTGCGGTAAAAGCCGACCACGTCAGCTATGTCTATTCCCCCGGAACGCCGTTCCAGAAGGTTGCGGTGGACGATTTTTCGCTGGAGATTGAAGCGGGCGATTTTGTCGGGGTCATCGGGCACACCGGTTCGGGCAAATCAACGTTTATCCAGCATTTAAACGGCCTTTTGCGCCCAACCTCCGGCAGTGTTTCAATTTTGGGGCGGGATATCTGGGCAGACCCAAAAAAAATCCGTGAATTCCGTTTTCTTGTGGGGCTGGTGTTCCAATACCCCGAGTATCAGCTTTTTGAGGAGACGGTGGCAAAGGATATTGCCTTTGGCCCGACAAACATGGGGCTCTCCGCCGCTGAAATCAACGACCGCGTTTACGAGGCTGCCGGATTTGTCGGCCTTGACCCCGACGTGATGGAAAAATCACCGTTTGAGCTTTCGGGCGGGCAGAAGCGCCGCGTTGCGATCGCGGGCGTGCTGGCCATGCGCCCCAAGGTGCTGATTCTCGACGAGCCCACCGCAGGGCTGGACCCCAAGGGGCGTGAGCAGATTTTCGGCCAGATAAAGGAATATCACCAAAAAACCGGCAGCACGGTGCTGCTGGTCTCGCACAGCATGGAGGATGTGGCGCGGTACGCCGAAAAGGTGCTGGTGGTCAACGACGCCAAGCTGTTTGCTTACGGCACGGTGAAAGAAGTGTTTTCGCGCACCGACGAACTGGTGAACATGGGCCTTGCGGCGCCGCAGGTGACGAAGATTTTTATGGCGCTTAAAAAGCAGGGTTTTGACGTCAGCACTCAGGTCTATACGGTGGAGGCCGCACGCCGTGAGCTGCTGCGCGCGCTGGGAAGGGCGGGTGGCAAGGATGCTTAAAGATATCACTATCGGCCAGTATTTTCCGGGGAATTCCGTTTTGCACCGGCTTGACCCGCGCATGAAAATTATTATGACCATGTGCTATATCACGGCGCTGTTTCTCGCAAGCAATATGGCGGGGCTGCTGCTTTGTGCCGCGCTGGGGTTGGCGGGTTATCTTATTTCGGGTATTCCGCTGGTGATGGTCAAAAACAGCCTTAAGCCCGTCGTGCCGATCATTCTGTTCACCGCCGTGCTCAATATGATTTTTGTCGAAGGCACGCCGCTCTTTCAACTGTGGATTATCAAAATTACGCGCGAGGGCGTGCTGCTGGCGGTGCTGATGGTGGTGCGCATCATCTGCCTGATTGCGGGCACGTCGCTCTTAACTTATACCACGTCGCCCATCGCGCTCACCGACGCGATTGAGCGGCTGCTTTCGCCGCTGAAAAAGCTGCGCGTTCCGGTGCATGAGCTGGCCATGATGATGACCATTGCGCTGCGCTTTATTCCGACGCTGATTGAAGAAACGGACAAAATTATGTCGGCGCAGAAGGCGCGCGGCGCGGATATGGAATCCGGCGGGCTGATTGACCGCGCCAAAGCGCTGATCCCCATCCTGATTCCGCTGTTTGTTTCATCCTTCCGGCGGGCGGACGAGCTGGCGCTGGCGATGGAGTGCCGCTGCTATCACGGCGACGAAGGCCGCACCCGCATGAAGCAGCTGAAATATGCCCCGCGTGATTTTGGCGCATTGGGGTTTTCGCTGTTTACGATGGGGCTGGTGATTGCCCTGAACTTTATCTTCCCCTCTATGTACTGAAAATTTGTTTTGGGGGCCTGGGGGAATCCGCGCTTTGTATTTCCCCGCTGAAATTTCTGACGCCCCGTACATGTGGCGGCAGTGCTCAAAGCCTTGCATAGCGTCCGTTCAATGAAGGACATTTTTTAAGTTCCCAACTTCGGGCAATTCTTCGGGAAAAGCGCGCCATTGCGCCGACATGCTGTCGGTGAGTTCCCTGTTGTTATTGGCTTTTAAGAAGCGCCCTGAAACGCTTTCATTTTCATTGTTTTATCGCAGTTTAGTATTAGAATGAGCCAAGAGGTGTTATTTTGCGTAATTTACTGGTGACGCTGCGCTTTGACGGCAGAGCGTTCTGCGGCTGGCAGGTGCAGAAAAACGCCCCCACCGTCATGCAGGCCTTTCAGGATGCGCTGGAAGCGGTCTTAAAACACCGCCCCGACGTAAAGGGCTGCTCCCGTACCGATTCAGGGGTCAGTGCCGCGATGTATTGTGTGTCGTTTTGTACCGATAGCCGCATTCCCTGCGAACGGCTGGTGCCGGCCTTGAATGTCAAGCTGCCGCCGACAATTGCGGCAACCGCCTGCCGTGAGGTGCCGCCGGATTTCCATGCGCGTTATTCCTGCAAGGGCAAACGCTATTGCTATCGCATTTTGAATACGCCGGTTCGCAACCCCTTTTACGAGGGGTTGGCGTTGCACATTCCATACCGGCTGGAGGTCGATTTTCTGCACGCGCAGGCGCGCCAGCTTGTCGGCACCTTCGATTTCGCCGCCTTTCAAAACAGCGGTTCGTCGGTTGCGGATACCGTTCGCACGATGTTCGACACCTCTGTGGTGCGCCGCGGCGAATTGATTGAGTTTTCAGTTTCGGGCGACGGCTTTCTCTACAACATGGTGCGCATTATGGCCGGGACGCTGTTGGATATCGCACAGGGCAGTCTGGTGCCGGATTCTATCCCCGCCATTATTGCATCGCACAACCGCAGCCGCGCGGGCATGACAGCCCCGGCGCGCGGGCTGATGCTGATGGAGGTCTTTTATGACGACTTTTTTCCGGTGGCGTTACAACCGACGCCTGAATAAGCAAAAAGCGGGATGAAACAGGCGGTAACGCGATGGCGGCTTAATATTCTTCAAGGGAGGCGCAGGCGTGGGCAAAACCACCGATTTTGAGAAAGAACGCAAAAAATATGGTTTTAGAAAAACGGTGCGGCGGTTGTTTGCGGTGGCGCTGGTCACGGCGGTAGCGGTTGTTCTGTACGCGCTGCGCTTTGATATTGCCTCACAGGGATTTGGTGTGCTGCTGTCGGATACGGTGGCGATGCTGTTTGACCAGACGGGTTACCCGGTCGACATTACGTCGGAGCCGTTGCAGCTTACTTCGGTGGGGCGCCGCGCCGTGCTGGTAACCCAAAACGCGCTCACCATTTATAATCAGGCGGGCAAACAGGTGATCGACGAACGCACGGCGGGCAAAAATACGATTGCAGTATCGGCCGGGCGCTACCTGCTAACTTATGCGCGCGGTGGCTACGATTTAGAAGTGCGCTCCGGCGAGACGGTGGTTTTTTCCCACCGGTTTGACTATCCGATCTACACGGCCGCCATTGCGCCCACCGGTGCCTGTGCGGTTTCTACTGCGGCCTTGGGCGATCAGTCGCAGGTTATTGTTTACGATTCCAACTATGCGCAGCAATTTTTGTGGGTATCTGCCGAGCGGATTATCTATAATCTGGCCCTTGACAGGGACGCGCGTTATATTGCGGTGGGCGGCATTGGCCTCAACGGCGGCACGCTGGAATCGGTCGTGAACACTTTTGAGATTTCGACCGGTCAGGAACGCTGTACACATGTGCTTTCCAACGAGCTTTTGCTGGCGCTGTGGCTATCCGACGGGGTGGAGGCCACCGCCATCACCGACCGGGCGGTGCATTATCTTTCCGCCATAAGCGGCAAGGAAAAAAGCTATTCATTATCCAACGAGCATATTGCAGCTTATGATATTGCCGCGGACGGAGCCGTGGCACTGGCTGTCGGCGATTATGAATCCGCCCATACGGTGCGGTTGGTGCTGCTGGACCAGAACGCTGCACCGATGGCGCAGGGAAGCTTTGATTACCACATTAAAAGTCTGCATTTTTATGACGGTGGATTACTGGCTTTTTTAGGCGACCGGGTTGTGCGTTTTAACATGCAGCTGCAAAAGGAGGAAGTCACCGAAACGCCGGATGCGCTTTATGCGCAGGTGATTGGAAAGAGACTTTATTATGCAACCATGCAGCAGATTAACCACGCCGCCATAAGATAGGATTAAGAAAGAATGCGCTTTTAGGCGGTGCAGGTCACTGGAGCGGCCTTGGGCAGGAAGCCGTTATGCGCGGGGGAAAGGGGAAAATTGGAATGCCGTGGATTTTGGATGCGCTGACGGTGGGAATTATAGCTGCTTTTGCTATTTCTTCCTATCGAAAGGGCTTTTTAAACACCATCGTCGTACTGCTTGGTTCGCTGGGCGCCATGTTTATTGCGCTTACCTATAGCGAGCCGGCGGCGGAGGTTCTTTATCAGCAGTTCTTTTATGAAAAAATTTCCGCCATGGTGGCACAACATCTTGGCTCGTTCACCGCCGCCGATGCGGCCGCCTTCGCCAAGAATATCGAAGACATGGCGGGCGAGCTGCCTGCTATATTTTCATCGGCGCTCCAGTCAGAGCTGGGCGTTTATGTCGGGCAGTGGTACCAGCAACTGGCCAACAGCGACGCCGCGACGGTAACCGCCACCATAACCAATACGGTTATAGGGCCGCTTGCCATCGGACTGCTGCGTGTTGTGGTATTCTTTATTATGTTCAGCCTGTTGATGATGCTGGTTAATACGGTGGCAGGTCTTTTAAAAACTGTCAATCATTTACCGCTTATCGGCCCGTTTAATGAGCTTCTCGGAGGGGTATTGGGCGCAATACAGGGTATGCTGTATGTGTTCGTGATTTCGGCTGCGCTGTGGTTTTTAATTTCAGCCTCGGGCGGCCAGTTTGGCCCCGTTTCAACCGCGATGATTGAAAAGACACTGGTTTTCAAACGTTTTTACATGGCTGGGCCCTGGGTGAATTCGGCGATAAAACTCATTTAAATGCGAAAAATGTCAAAGCCGGCTTCATAGCCAGTTCACAACTGTTTGATAAAATAAGAATCATTCTTTACCCATATAAAATTCCACAAAACCGGGGTGATATCCAATGAATATGCTGTGCAGCCGCTGTAAGCAGCGAATGGCTATGATATTTGTCAGCAAAATAGAAAACGGGCAGCCCGTCAACGAAGGCTACTGCATTCAGTGTGCCCGTGAGCTTCATATTCCACAGGTGCAGGAAATGATCGACAAGCTGGGCATGTCTGAGGACGACATAGAGAATATTTCCGATCATATGAGTGAGCTCTTTGGCACCGAGGGCGATTTTGAACCGGGTGGCGCGATGCCAATACCCGGCTTTTTGCAAAATTTTATGACCTCTCTGACCGGCGGGGAAACCGCTCAGGAGCAGGATGACCACACGGAGTTGCTTGAAACCCCGCCGCCTGCAAAAAATACCCGGGAGCGGGAACGCCCCAGGCAGCGCGAAAAGGGGAAAGGCAGAAAATTTCTGGACCAGTATTGCGACGACCTGACCCAAAAGGCCAGAGATGGCAAGCTGGACCGCATTGTGGGACGCGACAAAGAAATTTACCGCGTCATGCAGATCTTAAACCGCCGCCAGAAAAACAACCCCTGTCTTATCGGTGAGCCGGGCGTGGGCAAAACCGCCATCGCCGAGGGCATCGCGCAGCGGCTGGCTGAAGGCAACGTGCCGCCCCGCCTGATGGATAAGCAGCTTTACCTGCTGGACCTTACCGCGCTGGTTGCGGGAACACAGTTCCGAGGCCAGTTTGAGAGCCGCGTCAAAGGGCTGGTGGAGGACATCAAGGCCGAAGGCAATGTGATTTTGTTCATCGACGAGGTGCACAACCTGATTGGTGCGGGCGATGCCGAGGGTTCGATGAACGCCGCGAACATCTTAAAGCCCGCCCTTTCGCGCGGGGAGATTCAGGTGATTGGCGCGACCACCTTCAACGAATACCGCAAGCACATTGAAAAGGATGCGGCCTTGGAACGCCGCTTTCAGCCGGTGACGGTCAACGAACCTTCCATTGATGAGACGGTGGCGGTACTGTCCGGCATCAAGAGCTACTATGAGGCGTTCCACCGCGTCAAGGTGTCGGATGAGGTTATCCGGCAGGCGGTGGAGATGAGTGAGCGCTATATCACCGACCGCTTTTTACCCGATAAGGCGATTGACCTGCTGGATGAGGCCTGTTCCTGCTGTACGCTTGATAACATAGAGCTTGCAGAGTATGAACAGAAAAACCGCGATTATGAGGACCTGCGCCGCAAGGAAGCGGAGATGACCCAGTCGCAGGAGATTGATTTTGCCAACCTCGCCCAGGTGCGCAGCGAATTGCTGCGGCTGGAGGCCGCCATTAAGGCGTTGGAACCGGTCGCGTTGGGCCGTGCTGTGACGGTGGATGACCTGGCGCGCGTCATTGAATTGTGGACCGGAATTCCGGCAGTCAAAATCAAAGAAAGTGAGCTGGCCAAGGTCTCTCAACTTGCCGACGAACTCAAAAAATATGTCATCGGCCAGGATGAAGCGGTTGAACTTGTCGCCGCAGCGGTACGCCGCACCCGCGTTCAGCTTTCCGACCGGCGGCGCCCTGCGTCGTTTATCTTTGTCGGCCCCACCGGTGTGGGTAAAACCGAGCTGGTTAAGCGGCTGGCACAGGCGCTGTTTGACACCACCGAGCCGTTGATACGCATCGACATGAGCGAATATATGGAGAAGCACTCGGTCTCGCGCATTGTCGGTTCTCCACCCGGCTATGTCGGCTATGACGAGGCGGGCCAGCTCACCGAAAAGGTGCGCAGAAAGCCTTATTCGGTCGTGCTGTTTGACGAAATTGAAAAAGCGCACCCCGATGTTTTGAATATATTGTTGCAGATTCTCGACGAGGGGCGCATCACCGATGCGCAGGGTCGACGGGTGTCGTTTGAAAACACGGTCATCGTCATGACTTCCAATGCGGGTTCGAATATCAAAGGCGGTTCGGTCGGTTTTGACAAAGCACCCAACGAGGTCTCGCGCGACCGCGCGATGAAGGCCCTTTCAGACTTTTTACGGCCCGAATTTCTGGCCCGTATTGATGAGATTGTCGTGTTCAAAAACCTTCGCGTTGAGGATTTCAGGCGCATAGCCGCCCTGATGCTCGATGAAATTAAAAGCCCGCTCAAGCGCCGTGGCATCACGTTTGGCTATGACGATTCGGCACTTGAGTTGATCGCACAGCGCGCGTTCGGGCAAAAGGCAGGGGCCAGAGATATCCGCCGGGTTATTCGCCGCGAGGTCGAAGACCCGCTGACCCGCCTGATTGTGGATTCCGGTGCGGATGTCCCCGTGCTGATCAGTGTGACGGCAAAAGATCATAAACTGACGCTGGTGACAGCGTAAATAATATTCAACAGGGCCGGGGTGAAAAGCGTGTACGCACTTCATCCCGGCCTTAGATATTGTCAAAAGCGCATGCCACAAAAGCACCCCGCATCCGTTGTCGTTGGATTCGGGGTGCTTTTGTGGCATGCGCTTTTGACAATATGAGCGGGTGGGGGGATACAAGCGTATACTTTCATCCCACTCTCTGCGCTTAAGTGCGGCTGATCACGCCTCATCGTGGCTGTTGTGCACCGACGGCGTCATCAGCATGGCGAGCGCGAGGCAGATCGCGAGCAGACCGCAGACAAAGAAGCAGTTGTTTACGCCCGCGATCTCCGAGAAGCCGCCGCCCAGCAAGAGCCCCAGCGGCGAGGCGAACAGACTGACGCTGTAAGCCAGAGACAGCACCCGCCCAAGGTATTCGGCGGGTATCCGGCTTTGAAAAATCGCGGTGCGCAGTCCGTAAAAGAACGGAATCGTCACGCCCATCACGCCCGAGAGCGCCATAAACGCGCCCAGCCCATAGGGCGGCAGCAGACCGCTGAGCATTGTGCCAATGCCGTAAATACCGATCGAAGCGGTGATCGCGCCAATCTTATGAATTTTATTACCCACCGCCCCGAGCAACAGCGCGCCCAGCAGCGTGCCGCCCGAAAAGACGATCTCGACAAGGCTCGAGTCGGCGATGCTGCCGCCGAAATAGGTCATCGTCATTAACGGGTACATCGACCCGATCGGGAAGTAGATAAAAGCGTACAGCGAACTGATGAGCATAATCGCCGACATGCCCCGCTCGCGCCGCAGCACGGCGATGCCGTCCTTGGTGTCCTGCCATAGGTGCAATCGTTCGCCCTGCTGCAATGTCTGATTTTTGGGGATGGCCATAAACAACACAATGCTAATGGCGGCGAGCGCGCCGAGCACATCGAGCAGGATGATGAAGCCTAAATCCCACAGGCTGTAAAGCACGCCCGCCAGCGCGGGGCTTAAAATCAGCGAGACCGACTCAAAGCCCTGCGAAAAGCCCGCGCAGCGCGTGAGCTGATCCTTGGGAACGATGGTCGGGATGATGGCGTTAAAGGTCGGGGAATGGAAGGCCGCGCCAACCGATCGCAGGCAAAGCATCAGAAAGATCAGCCAGACCGGGATCGTACCGCCGAACGCGGCCACCGCCAATGGCAATGCGGCGAGGGCGATGCCCAGATCGGCCAGTATCAGTACCTTTTTACGGTCGAACCGGTCGATAAAAGCGCCGGTAAACAGCCCGAGCACGGCGCGCGGCAGGTAGCCCGACAGTGTCGAAAAGGTGACAATGGCGGGCGAGCCGGTTTGCTGCGTCAGGTACCATACAATTGAGATTTGTAAAATCGAGCTGGTGAGCATTGATACTGCCTGCCCGAGCCCCAACAAGATAAACTTTCGTTTCCAGTTTTTCATGAGTCCCCCGGAAAATCGGGCCTTTTACGGCCTTTAATACCCCGCCATCGTTTTAATGCGGCGCGCGCTGGGCAGAAAGATCTGTTCGGCGACGGGCGTTTTGCGACGGGATACCGCTGCTTATATAGTATATCAAAATGCGCGCATTAAAAAAAGCGGGCGGCGGAGGTATTTCTCCGCCGCCCGCGCCAGAGGTGGATTTTAAAAAAGCTGTGCTTCGTTGAGCGTAGTAAAGCCGCCCTTTTGCAGCAGCGCAATAGCCTTTTGGTTGTCGTCGGGGCGGAGAATCACCACCGCGTTTTTGGGGTCGCGCCCGATGAAGGCGTAACAGTATTCCACCACGACCTCGGTGCCCAGTGCGGCCAGCGCCGCAGCCAGCCCGCCGGGGTGGTGTGCGATGGCGACGGCGATAACCTCGGTGGTTGAAACGGGGTAGCCGACGCTGTGCAGCGTTCTGGCGGCCGGCGCGGGATCGCTGACGATAAGGCGCAGCACGCCGAAGTCGGAGGTATCGGCGATTGAGAGGGCCAGAATGTCAATGCCGGCATTTCCCAATGCGGCGGTGATGTTCGCCAGAATTCCCGCGCGGTTTTCCACAAAAACAGAGATCTGCTTGACGGTCATAACGAATTCCTCCTTTAAAATATGCGCTTGTCGATGACGCGCTTGGCCTTTCCCTCGCTGCGGGCGATGGTGCTGGGGGATACCAGAGTGATTTTGGCGGCGACGCCCAGCGTGGATTCCACCGCGCGGCGGATGGTTGCTTCTTTTTCTTCAATGAGGCGCACAGCGTCAAATGTCATAGAGGCGTCCATTTCCACCTGAATCTCAAGCGTATCCAGCGACCCCTTGCGGTCGACGATGAGCAGGTAATGCGGCGGCATGCCCAGATCGAGCAGCACCGATTCCACCTGCGAGGGGAAGACGTTGACCCCGCGGATGATAAGCATATCGTCGCTGCGGCCGGAGACCTTGTTCATGCGGACAAACGTACGTCCGCAGGCGCATTTTTCGCGGGTGAGCGATGTGATATCGCGTGTGCGGTAGCGAATGAGCGGCAGCGCCTCTTTAAAAATGGCGGTGAACACAAGCTCACCCTGTTCACCGTCGGGCAGCACTTCGCCCGTGACGGGGTCAATGATCTCTGCGATGAAGAAATCCTCGTTGATATGCATGCCGGACTGTGCGCCGCACTCGTAGGAGACACCCGGCCCCATAATTTCCGACAGGCCGTAAATGTCATAAGCTTTGATGCCCAGCAGCGCCTCGATGCGCAGCCGCATTTCCTGGGTCCAGGGCTCGGCGCCAAAAATACCGCACTTGAGCGTGATCTCATCCAGCGAGATTCCGGCCTCCTGCAGTGCTTCGCCCAAATACAGCGCATAAGAAGGGGTGGCGCACAGCACGGTGGAGTGAAAATCTTTCATAATTTGCAACTGGCGCTTGGTGTTCCCGGTGGAGGCCGGAATGACCGACGCACCGATTTTGCCCGCACCGTCATGCAGGCCGATGCCGCCGGTGAACAGCCCATAGCCGTAGGAGACGTGTACAAAGTCGCTGGAATCAGCCCCGGCGGCCGTTAAGGCGCGGGCGACGCACTCGCTCCACATATCAAGGTCGTTTTTTGTATAGCCCACGACCGTCTGCTTGCCCGTCGTGCCGGAAGAGGCGTGAATACGCACCACTTTATCCATTGGAACAGCGAACAGGCCGTAGGGATAATTGTCGCGAAGGTCCTGCTTGTAGGTAAACGGCAGTTTTGACAGGTCGTCAGCGCTTTTGATCTCCTCGGGGGAGATGCCGGCTTCATCAAATTTTGCCCGGTAAAACGGGACGTTTTCATAGACGTGCCGCACCGTTTGTGACAGGCGCAGCGACTGTACCGCTTTTATTTCGTGAAGGGGCGCGGCTTCCATCTGGTTCCAAAACGGCTTTTGCATGGTCGTTTCCTCCTTGGTGCTGATGATCGGCAATTCATACTGATATCCCCAAATTTGCCCTTTTAACGGCCTGATTCCCGCTCTGCATCGCCTTTGTCATCGGTGGGCGCCAGCCTGCCGGCCGCCGCATCGTTGCAGGAGAAAAACGCCAATATCGCCAACTTTTGATAAAATATCAGTCGTTTTTACTATAACACTTTAAAGCGATATGTCAATAAAAATCGGAAAACCGTTTACTTTGCAGGGCGCGTTGGTACTGCGGTACATGGCCGCAGGACGGGGAACAGGTATGAAAATGACCGGAAGCGCCCACAATAACGTCAAACAGTTCTTGGAGGCACCCTTTATGTATAAGCGTTTTCTGGCTGTGTTTTCGCTGATTATTCTATTATTTGGCCTGCTTATCGCCCGAATTTCGCTGCTTTCGGTTACCGAGCCGTTGATACAGGCGGCCCAGCAGCAGTCCGCCATGGTGTTGAAGGTTGCTGAGACGCGCGGCATGATCTACGACCGCAAGCTGCGCCCACTCACCGGTATCAACACCAAAAATATCGCCGCGGTGCTACCCAATGAGCAGGCGGCGGATGTGCTGATGCGTGCCACCCCGATTGAAAAGCGCGCTGAGTTGCAGCAGAACCTGACCAAAATGCGACCTTTTTTGTGGGAAGTGGATTCCACATCGCTTTACGCCAAAGGGCTTGAAGTGTTCCCCGTACCGCAGCGCTATCTTGATGATCAGCCCGCCGTGCATATCATCGGGCAGATCGACACCGCAACGGGCCAGGGGGCCTCGGGCCTGGAACGCGCCTATGATTCACTGCTGACTTCGGCCGGCGGGGTAGTGCAGATGCGATATGCCACCGACGCTTTACAGCGTGGAATCGAAACCGCCCCGCCCGAGATTATGGATGGCGGCTATCTGAGCGGCGCCGGTCTGGTCTTGACGATAGACCGGGATATTCAGGCTATTGCAGAACATGCGGCCCAAAGCATAGACTGTGGCGCAATTGTGATCATGGACCCTTACACCGGCGACATTCTGGCCTCGGCCAGCGTGCCGTCCTATAATCCGAATGACCCCGCCGACGCGCTGGCCGACAGCCGGAAACCGTTCTTTAACCGTGCCTTTGCCGCTTACAGCGTGGGCTCCACTTTCAAGCTGCTTACGGCGGCTACCGCGCTGGAGATGGGCTTTACCGCAAACAGAACGTATAACTGTACCGGAGAAATAGAGGTTTTTGACCAGCTGTTCCATTGCCATAATCTCAACGGCCATGGCACATTGGATATGCAGGGGGCCTTAAATCACTCCTGCAACCCTTATTTTATTTCACTGGCCCTGGAAATCGGCGGACCGGCGTTGGCTTATAAGGCACAGCAGCTCGGATTCGGCAGCCGTTTTGAGGCTGCGCCCGGTTATTTTACCGCCGCGGGTAGCCTGCCAACCCTTCAGGAGCTCAGCGCACCGGCGGCTGTGGCCAACTTTGGTTTTGGGCAGGGCGTGCTCACCGCTACGCCGGTACAGATTGCAACGCTGGTGTCGGCCGTCGCCAATGGCGGCGGCGCGGTTACGCCAAGGCTGGTGGCGGGCACCACTGCAAACGGCAAAGAGATCACCACCGCAACGGTAACCTATTCGCCCCGCGCTGTTTTTCGCGAACAGGCGGCCCTTCAGGTCAGGGACATGATGATCAACGTCGTGGAAGAGGGCAGCGGCAAAAACGCCCAACCTGCGCACGGCGGTGCGGGCGGAAAAACCGCCTCTGCCCAGACAGGCCAGTATAAGGATGGCGAGGAGGTTGTCCACGCGTGGTTTTCGGGCTTTTATCCGGCCGGGCAACCGCAATACACCATTGTGGTGCTCGTAGAAGGGGGCGATTCCGGCTCCGACGTAGCCTGCCCCGTTTTTAAGGAAATTGCCGACGGACTTTATGCGTTGGATAAAAAATAGCGGCTGAAAACCCTTTGAAGGTTGTTGGCGCGAGGCGCTGCCGGTAAACTGAAGAAGCGGAATTATGAATATTGCGCCCACACACTTCTGAGGGCCAAGCAGTATAAACAACTTTTTGCCGGGCCGAAACAGAATTTCCGACAACTTAATATATTGTTAATACAGGGTTTTGGGTCGATATATTGCCTTTAACATCGATATCACATTCAAAACTCCCGGTATATTTATGAATTAAAATAGACGAAATTATGTCATCATAACGCTTTTTTATCCGGTAGAGAAGGGCAAAAGACACCTAAATTTTAAAAGGTTCCGTTCAGGTTTGGAGATTTTGACGAAGCATTGTGATCAAAATATGATAATATGTAAATTTTGTTTTCACATGCGGGTTTTGTATTGAGATTTTGCCAAAAAGTTGCTATAATATCTGACGTTGATAAGAGCGGGACAAAGGTGCTTTATTTTTAATGGAAATGGTTACCATCCCGCCTGCCTTGATTTTTATGGCAGAAACGAGTATATTAAACTATACCGTTTCCTAAGCTTTATACAATTTGGAAAGGAGAGGATGCTTTGAGTGACAAAAATCGCAGCATTGCTAATGAAGAGACTTCTTCCAATGCAACGCCTGCGCAAGCATCATCTTCAAATAGGCTGCGGGCGTCGATGCAAGAAATGCTGCAAAAGGTTTTGCGTGTTTTATGCTTTATCGGTCTGCTGCATATTCGAAAATACCGTTCTATCAAGCGCGGCTTGCGGAACGTCAGAGACATGCTTGGACTTTTGCTGCATGCCATAAGTCACAGGCTTTTTTGCAGCGTTCGCGTTTTTTCAGCGCGGAACGGTTTATCTTTTGACCCAACCCTTGAGCTGCTGCGAACGTTAAAAAAGGGCAGTGCTGCAGCCCGAAAACGGGGGCTGGGCGCGCTGCTGGGCTATTGGGCCATGGTGGCAGCTGCCTTTGTCACCCGTGCCATAGCGCGGTTATTCAGTTCAATTAACTATGTTGCGCCGGTTTTGGCGGCTGCCGTATTCCTGATTGTGATTAACGGCGCTCTCAACATGACTTTTGCTTTGCGCGTTTTTTACAACGGCGAGGAAATTGGCTATATCGCGGACGAATCGGTGTTTGAAAATGCCGAAAAGCAGATGCTGGGCCGTATCGTGTTTGAGGATTACATCAAACCAGAAGACAGTATACCGGAGTTTACCATTGCCGCCGTGCGCGAAGCGGATCTGCTTTCTGAAGACCGGCTGACCGACGAGCTGATTAAGGCTTCCGGTAACGAGTTGTCCCCGGCGACCGGCTTGTATGTCGATAATCGCTTTTTGGGCGCGGTTACCGACCGCCGGCAGCTGCTGGCACTGCTGGACAGCGTTAAGAACAAATACCGTTCCGACGACGAGGACGCCAACGAAGTGGTGGCGTTTGCCAAGGATGTGGAAGCCAGAGATGGCCTTTATCCCGTGACTTCGGTGGTGGATATCAATGTGATGCGCACCGAAGTCAGCCGCGAAGAGGAAGCGCAGCGCATTTACACGACCGTTCAGGGCGATGCGCCGATCATCATTGCGCAGAAAAACGGCATTCCTTATTCCGAGCTTAAACTGCTTAACCCCGATATTGAAAAATCGCTGTTGGTTGGGCAGGAGATTCTGGTTAAGAAAGCGGTGCCGGTGCTTGAAGTCAAGGTCGTGCGCCAAGAGACGGTAGAAGAAGAAGTTAACTTTAAAATTGAACAGATTCAGGATACCAATAAGTATCAGGGCTATGTCAAGGTCACGCAAAAGGGGCAAAAGGGGACTTCGCTGGTGACCAGTGAGGTAACCTATATCGACGGCCTTGAGGTGGACCGCACCGTGCTGGATACCCGCGTCGTCAAAGAGCCGATCAACGAAAAGGTTGTGGTTGGCGGCATGCGCCCGCTTTCCCAGTTGCCCGCTTCGGCGCGCAGCACCAGTTCCAACTTTATCTGGCCGGTTGCAGGCGGCTATGTCAGCTGTGGCTTCTATGGTTATTGGGGCCACACCGGCATGGACATTGCGGCGAATACCGGTACGGCGGTTTATGCATCGGCATCGGGTACGGTGACCAAGGCGGCTTATAATTCCACGGGTTACGGGTACCATATCATTATCAACCACGGCGGCGGTGTTGAGACGCTTTATGGGCACAACTCCAAGCTGTATGTCAAGGTTGGCGACTGGGTTGAGCAGGGGCAGTTGATTGCCGCTGTTGGCCGTACCGGACGTGCGACCGGCCCGCACTGCCACTTTGAGATTCGTATTAATGGTAAGTATATGAACCCGGCCAACTATATTGGAACCAGAAACCCTTATTCGTGATGTTTATTGGGTTAAAAGCATTAAACGGCGCAAGGCAAAGCCTTGCGCCGTTTTTGGATTACAGGCATTCTTAGACGCCTTTTGGGAAGCCTACTCGAAAAAGCGCATCGCTGCGCTGAAAATGCTTGGAATATATTCGGAATTCCTACGTTTTTCGCCTTGCGGGGTACGCTTCCAGCAAATAGTCCGCTGCTTTCGATCTTTCAGGCTGCCTGATGCCTTAAAGTTTTTTCTCAAACAGATAAAAAGTTCCTTTTCGGAAGATGGCCTCACCGATTTTTATGTAGTTTAGCTTTTCGTAAAGCCTGATGGCGTTTGTATTTTGGGGAAAGGAGTCCAGCCGGACGACCTCAATGCCCTCTTCTTTTAAAAGTGCTTCGATATATTTCATGGCTTGTTTGCCGACACCCTGCCCCTGGCAGGCCGGGTTGACGCATAGCCGGTGGAGCACCAAAAAAGGCAGGTTGGGGTAATGCCAGTCGCCGTTTTCATACCCTTGCCATTGTTCGCTGTTGAGTACAAAGGCGCAGGCGATGTCATCGCCAGTCAGGCCGATGCTCATTTCGCCATTGGCGATATCCTGTTCGATCACAGACAATGTGGGATACACATCATCCCACTGGTCAATACCGGCCGCCTGCATGCGGCGGACTGCCGCGCGGTAAATGCTGAATACTTTGACCGCTTCTTCGGGCACCGCTTTTCTGAATTCCATGGCCTTACCAGCTTTCTTCAATCAATTTATAGCGTTATTATGGCATAAAACAACAAGTTCGGCAAGCTGAAGCGGGCTGTTTTTCACCCGAGTTCAGCCGAAGAGGTCAACCGATATTGGCGTTTTGGTTGACCGAGTTTACAAAAAACGGTATAATCAAGTGGCATCTAGAGCAAGAGGAGGCATTCACATGACAGTTAAAAAAACGGTTCTGACCATGCTGGAAACGCACCGTGCGCAGGATATTTCGGGCGAACAGATGGCGCAGGAGCTGGGTGTTTCCCGCGCAGCGGTGTGGAAGGCGATCAACAGCCTCAAGGCGCAGGGCTACCCCATATCGGCAACGACCAATCGCGGCTACCGGCTGGAGCCGCGGTCCGACCTGCTTTCAGCCGAGGGCATTCGCCCGCATGTTCTCCCGCAGTTACAGGACAGAGACATTTTTGTTTTTGAGACGATAGATTCCACTAATCTTGAAGCCAAGCGCCGCGCCATGCTGGGCGGGGGGCATTTTACGGCTGTCATTGCCGACCAGCAGACGCTGGGGCGCGGCCGGTTTGGCCGCAGCTTTTTTTCACCCCCGGGCTGCGGCATTTATCTTAGCCTGCTCTTAAAACCGACGCCGCAGCAGCTTTCAGACGCAACACTGCTCACCACGGCGGCGGCGGTGGCTGTTTGCCGCGCCATTGAAACGTTGACGCCGCATCATCCTCAGATCAAGTGGGTCAACGATATCTACCTGAACGGAAAAAAACTTTGCGGTATTCTTACTGAAGCGGTAACCGACCTTGAAAGCGGCGCCATCGAGAGTGTTGTTATCGGCATCGGAATCAACTTCAGGCAGCCCGAAGCGGCGCTGCCCGAAGAGGTGGCGGCGGTTGCAGGCACGCTGTTTGGGGCGGCGGCACCGTCTGTTTCCCGCAACCGTTTGGTTGCCGCGATTATAAACGAGCTTTTTTTGCTGTGGAACGGATTGCCTGACCGGGCGTTTCTGGCGGATTATCGCAGCCGCTCCATGCTGATCGGGCGAGAGATTGTCTATGCGCGCGGAAATGAAAAATTCGCCGCCACCGCCGAAGCTATCGACGATGACGGCGCACTGATTGTCAGGATGCCCAGTGGCGAACAGGCGGTTTTGCGCTCCGGGGAAGTCAGTGTCCGCCCGGCAGATGCAGCGTCAACCCTGCCTTTTGCAGGCGGGCGCGAAGCATCGGCGCAATAAGCAGTACGGCCGCCGCTTTGCCGATATCCCCCGGTATAAAAGGGATGACACCCGCGGCCAGTGCTTTGGCGAAGGTGAGCCCAAGCAGATGCCCAAGCCAGAGCGTGCCGATCAGATAACAGCAAACGGTGCCCAGTGCAATGCCGGCCGCATGCAGGAAGCGGTTGTTCGGAAGGCGCTTTATGGCCAGCCCCTCAAACAGGATAATGAAAAAATAGCCCAGCATATAGCCGCCGGTGGGCCCCAGAAGCTTTGGCAGGCCACCCGAATAGCCGGTAAAGACCGGGAGCCCCACCGCACCGAGCAGAATGTAAATCAGACAGCACAGCGCAGCTCTGCGGGTGCCAAGCAGATAGGGGTAAAAATAGATAACCAGTGTGCCAAGCGAGATGGGCACCAGCCCCGGCAGCGGAATGGAGAGCGGTCCGAGCGCGCACATGATGGCGGTCATCAGGCCCATAAAGGTCAGTTCACGGGTGGAAATTTTCTGGATCATGAAATCATCCTTTGCAGTAATATTTTCTGATTTGAAGTATAAGATAATTTGCCACTTGTGTCAACCTTATTTCTTATAAGGTTTACAATTGGCGCAAAAAATAAACGCACAGGCCTTTTTAATGGTCTGTGCGCCCTTTTTTCTGATGTCATCATACCACAAATCTACTTAAATTTCAAGACTTGTAATTGAACGGGGCAGTGCATATGATAAAGACAGAAATCAGGCACATCTGGTCAAACCGTTACCTGTTTTCAGGTGGCTGACTACAATTTTACAGAAAGGGTGCGCTTAACATGGATGACTGTCAGGCGCTTTCACTGACAGCGATACAAAAAACGCAGGCAATGGCGGAATTACGGGATTGCAACCATCTTACGGGACGGTACGGCTTGCTGCTTTCGGAAACACAAATGGCCAATTTAGTGGCGCAGCGGTTTGAGGTGCTGCAAAATACCGGCCGGATAGAATTCGGCACCGGCATTCTCAAAAAACTCATTGAGGCGTTTTGCGACTCGGTTTATATCACACAGGAAAATTATGAGGAGATGCTCTCAACCTTACAGGAGCTGTTCTATTATTTTAAAAATGAGTCACTCGATACCTTCTCCGACGATGAACTGATAGAATTCATGCGCAGCAATTTTGACGGGCCCTGCCAGGGCTCGCTGGAATATCTGGGAGATACCTCGCTGGAAGCACTTTGCCGCAACGCAAGATATGCCAAAGGCGGCATTGCATGCACGGACGAGGAGGATGAACAAGATGAGCCGGACGATTGGGATGCGGGCTGCTAACAGCAAGAAGAGGTGCTATCATGCAGGAAAATCAAGAACTGATGCGGCTGTTTTCACCGGAGGAAATGTCCGTCCGCTATAAAACGGATGGAGACGCCAATTTTAATGCAGCATTGCTCAGGCTTCTGGCCGCGCGCACGGAGCGCTATACCATGGGCGAAAGCAGTTCCGTTACGGTAGAGACGGCGCAGGCGCTGCTGGAATCCATCCGGTACACCCTTTCGCTGGGATGCGAAGCACAGGGGCATTCCCTGACCGCACTGCCGGCTGGCGTTGCTTTGCCGGAACTGTTGGCTGCGGGGCAGGCTGAGGCCGAACGACGGGTTAAAACGGGGCAGACGCTGCTGCTGCGGGCAAAAGCGCTGTTACAGCATATCGACGACGCCGCGCTTCAGGAGACGTTAGCCGAGATCGGGCGCTTTTTTAAGCGCTATGATCTGTGGTTCTTTGCCCACGATATCCCCTGTGCCATCGATTATATTCTGGATGCACCCATCCCGGAGGATTTTCAGGGGGTTGACTACGTCAACGCCTATCTCCGGGCGCTCATCGCGGAGGGCCCAAAGGTGCCGTTACGGCGTAAAGAGGAAGAGGCGCGCTTAAACGCTTTGCTCGCACAGGAAGAGCCACAGTACACGGATGGCACGGCGGTGCAGGCTGACGCGCTGCGTTCCCTGATCGAGACGCTGAACGACTGCAAAAGCGGTGCTGAGAAAGCCGCGTTGGTCATGGGCCGCGTGCGCAGCCTGCGCGATATGACCGAGGTTTTGGATGTGTGCTTTTGGGCGGATGAAAGCATCGCTTTATTTGATCTGCTGGGGAAGGCCGAATTGGCAATTCTTCACCGCTTTGTTCAAAACAGGCCAAAAGAAAAGCGTTCGCCCACCGAATGGGAGCAAACGCTTAAAGACTATATTTCAGACCGGTTTAAAGCACCTCGCCTGACAAAAACGCCTTGATCTTCTTTTCCGCGGCGACAGCGTCATGGTAACCCAACTGGGCAGCGGCGCTTAAGCGGTGCGGGTCCTTTTCAAAACGGCCGATTTCCAGCGGTTTTTCCGGGGCGATAATCAATGCGCGCCCTTCGCTTTCAACCGCGCGAAGATCGTCCAGCGTGCGGTTGTAGATGAGGTAGCGGCGGTCAAGCAGCTCGATGAGCGCGGGGTAGTTCCGATACATGACCCGGTAAAGCGGGCGAAGCTTCTCCGGCTGCTTGCGGTAGGCCCGGTCGCGGGTAAGCACCACAACAAGGCGGTCGCACCCGTCGGCCAGCGCCCTCTTAAAGGGGATGGGGTCGGCGGTGCCGCCATCGAGATATTGCTTGCCGCGGAAAGACACCATCGGCGAAAAGCAGGGGATGGATGACGAAGCGGATAAAATGGTGGAATCGTGATCCAGAGCCTCCGTGGTGAAATAATCCGGCCGGCCGAGATTCACATCGGTCGCACCCACGACAAATTCGGTGGGACTTTTCAAAAACGCGTCATAATCAAAGGGGTCCAGCTCGTTTGGCACCGTATTAAATAAAAAATTCATGCCGAACAGGGAATGCTCGTGCACAAGGTTTGACAGGCTGATGTAACGCTTATCCAGAATGTGACGGGTGTTTATGCGGTAGTTTCGGCCTTTTTGCTGTGCCACGTAAGAAACGCCGTTGCACGCCCCTGCCGAAACGCCAATAACGTAATTAAAAGTGATGTTGGCATTCAAAAAGCGGTCGAGCACACCGATGGTGTACATTCCGCGCATGCCGCCGCCCTCCAATACCAGTCCGGTTTTCATCAACAAAACATCTCCCTGCGTTTAAAATGGATTCACATGCCGCTGTTTATTATAATAGCATATTTTCAACAGGAAAGCAGCCGCAAATTTGGCATTAACCAGAACACTTCTAAAGGCATAAATATGTAAAAAGCGGCGCTGCTTTTTATTGCCGTCTACGCATATCGTCATGCCCGCTCCGAAAACAGGGCCGCTGGAACGATAATATCCGCACAGGGCAGCTTATCCCAGGAAAAATGGGCGACCAGCTCCTGTGCTGCGGCCGGTTTTGGCCGGTCGATGAGCCCGGCCAGAAAGGCGAGCCGGCCCAAAAGCTCAGGGGCGGAGAAGCGCTGGCGCAACGCGCCCATGTCCAGGTCGTGGTCGCGCTTTGAAAGCCGTCTGCCGTCGGCGGATAACAGCAGCGGCAAATGGCCGAATTCGGGCGCGGAAAAGCCCAGCGAACGGTATAAAAACAACTGGCGCGGGGTAGAATCAAGAAGATCACGTCCGCGTACCACCTCGGTGACGCCCATCAGCGCGTCATCGACAACAACAGCCAGTTGGTAGGCGAAAACACCGTCGGAACGGCGGACGATAAAGTCGCCGCAGTCGTCCCGCAGGTTTTCTGAAAACACGCCGCCGCTCTTATCTTGAAAAGAGAAAGTTTCATTCGGCACCGCTATGCGCAGGGCAGGGCGCCGGTTTTCCAAAAGGGCGGCACGTTGGATATCGTTTAGGCTGCGGCAGCGCCCGCTGTAAAGCAGCCGCCCGTCCGAGCGGTGCGGCGCCGACGCAGCATGCAATTCGTCCCGGCTGCAAAAACAGGGGTATAGCTGTTCGTGGGCTGTCAACCGGGCGAGAAACTGCTCGTAGATGGCGCTGCGCTGACTTTGGCAGTATGGCGCTTGCGGGCCGGAGGCGTGAATACCGCCCTCGTCCCATAGCAGGCCCAACCAGCGCAGGTCCGCTTCAAGCTGTCTGGCGTAAGCCATGCGGCATCGCGCAGGATCCAGGTCCTCAATGCGCAGCAGGAGGCAGCCGTTTTGGCTTTTTACAGAAAGCCACGCCATCAATGCACAAAAAATGTTGCCCAAATGCATCCGCCCACTGGGGCTTGGGGCGAACCTGCCCTTTATCTGCGCCATATTCAGCCACTCCCTTACGGTTTAATGCCTCTATTTTAAGGTTGACGACGTTTTGTGTCAAGCGCCGTTGCGCTTCATTTGGCATAGCCGTAAAACGGCGTTCTAAAAAATTTCGGGCCCGGTTAAAAAATTTTTCACACCATCGGCCTATAATATATCCAAAATATGATACCTGTAACGTATGGGCACGGTGTACTGCCCAAAAATGAAAGGAGATGCTTCGCATGAAAAAATGGTTGCTGTTTGCTGCGGCGGCCGCAGTTGCCGCGCTTGTGGCCAAAAAGCTTTTGCCCGCGCAGAACAGGAATGACGCCGATATCACCGATGTTATTTATGACGAATCAACCACGGCGCCGGTTCAGGCTGTAGAACCATTGGCGGCCACGCCGCCGCCTCAAGCGGCTGAAATTACGGCAGAAGAGAAGCCAACCGGAAGCGGAAATATTTAAATTGCATAAAAATTGATTTTTAAAACGTACTAATATTGTTGTGTTTTTCTCTTTTATGTTGGATACCATCTGTGTTATCATATTTGCAATTCCTTTTTAGGAGCGTAACATTATGAAACAACATCTGTCTACAGTGAAATACTTTTATTATTACTTTAGCTTTGCCTTTTACTTTTTTGGCAAGGCTTATTCGTATTTCGCTGCAAACAGAACGCCACAGAGCATTCAACCGGTTTTAAATTAAAACGGTGTGAAATTTGTTAAGTGTGGGCTTCGCAGTGAAATACTGCGAAGCCCTTTTAGTTTGTTAAAAAATGTCAAAAAATCACAAAGTGATTGGAAAGATTCGGAGGGAACGCAAATGGTAGTGGTATTAAAACAAAACCCCGACCCTAAACAGATGGAGAATTTGATCGCATGGCTCAAGAGCCTTAATTTGCAGATACATCTCAGCGAAGGCAACAGCTATGTTGTTCTCGGTCTGGTGGGCGATACCTCGGACGTTGACATCGACCTGATTCAGGCGCTGGACATTGTGGCATCGGTCAAACGCATTCAGGAACCGTATAAAAACGCCAATCGCAAGTTCCATCCCGATAACACCATTATCACCGTCGGCGAAGCGGTGTTCGGCGACGGCAGCTGCCCGATTGCGGCAGGCCCCTGCTCGGTGGAATCGGAAGAGCAGATTATCCAAGTGGCCAAAGCGGTTAAGGCCTCCGGGGCCAGGCTGCTGCGAGGCGGCGCATTCAAACCGCGCACCTCGCCCTACGCGTTTCAGGGCATGCGTGCCGAGGGCATAAAGCTCTTGCTGGAAGCGAAAAAGGCCACCGGCCTGCCCATCGTTTCCGAGCTGATGGATATCTCCCAACTGCCGCTGTTTGAAGCGGTGGATATCATTCAGGTGGGCGCGCGCAATATGCAGAACTTTGAATTGCTTAAGGAGCTTGGCAAGATTGACCGGCCGATACTCCTTAAGCGCGGGCTCTCAAACACTTTGCAGGAACTGCTGATGAGCGCGGAATATATACTGGCGGGCGGCAACGAAAAGGTGATTCTCTGTGAGCGCGGCATCCGCACCTTTGAGACGGCGACGCGCAACACGCTGGATCTTTCGGCAATACCGATGCTCAAAAGCATGACCCACCTGCCGGTTATCGTCGACCCGAGCCACGCGTGCGGCATTGCGGCGATGGTAAAGCCGATGGCGATGGCGGCGGCGGCCTGCGGTGCGGACGGCCTGATCATTGAGGTACACAACGACCCCGCGCACGCCAAATGCGACGGCCCGCAATCGTTGACGCCCGAGGCATTTGACGATGTGGCAAAGTGTGTGGCCAAAATTCTGCCCAACAGCTACAAAATGGCGTAAGCCACTTTAAGGAGAAGAGACATGAATATTGCAGTGATTGGCATGGGATTAATCGGCGGCTCGTTTGCCAGGGCGATCAAATATAAAACCGCGCATACGGTATTTGGCACGGACGCCAATATGCAGGCGCTGTGTAAGGCCCGGCTGGTGGGGGCTATCGACGATATTCTCGACGATGCAAAGCTTTCCACCTGCGAGGCGGTGATTATCGCCCTTTATCCGCAGGCGGCGGTCGACTGGTTGTCGGCAAACGCCGAACATATTCCCAAAACCGCTATGGTGACTGATACCTGCGGCGTTAAACAGGCGGTGTGCGGCGGCTGCCACGCCATTGCGCAGCAGTATGGCTTCACCTATATCGGGGGGCATCCGATGGCGGGCGTTGAGCACAGCGGCTTTGACTATTCGCGCTGCGATATGTTTGAAAATGCGTCCATGGTGATGACCCCGATGAGCGGCGTGCCGATCGCCGAGGTGGACCGCTTAAAAAAATTTATGATGACGCTGGGCTTTTCCAAAACGGTAATCACCGATCCCGCCGAGCACGACCGGATGATTGCCTACACCTCGCAGCTGGCCCATGTGGTGTCCAGCGCCTATGTGCAGTCGCCGTGCGCACTTGGCCACAAGGGGTTTTCGGCGGGCAGCTACCGCGATATGACCCGTGTCGCCACCTTGAATGAGGATATGTGGACGGAACTGTTTTTGGATAATAACGAGCCGCTGGCCGAACAACTGGATGCCCTGATTGAACGGCTGAAGGATTTTAGTACCGCGATAAAGGCCAGGGATGCCGACCGGTTGCGCGCCGTGCTGCGTGCCGGGCGCGAACAGAAGGCAAAAGCCGACGGAAAGGTGCTGTAAACAATGAAAAGCATATTCGTGAACACCGGCTGTCCCTACGAGGTTTTGGTGGGCAACGGGCTGCTGGCACAAAGCGGCCGACTGATTGCCGAGCGGGTAAAGCCCTGTGCCGCCGCTGTCATCTCCGACGATACGGTGGACCTTCTGTTTGGTGATGCGGTGGAGGCTTCGCTTAAAGAGGCGGGTTTTGAGGTGCACCGCATTGTCTTTGCGCATGGCGAAGCCTCTAAAAATATGCCGACACTATCCGCTGTGTTGGAGCAGCTGGCTGCACACCAGCTGACCCGAACCGACCTGATTGTGGCGTTGGGCGGCGGCGTTGTGGGGGATTTGGCCGGTTTTGCCGCGGCGGTTTACCTGCGCGGAATTCGCTTTGTGCAGATTCCAACAACCTTTCTCGCCGCCATTGATTCCTCTGTCGGGGGCAAGACTGCCGTTGACCTTGCAGCGGGGAAAAACCTCGCGGGGGTTTTCTGGCAGCCCGAGCTGGTTTTGTGTGACTGCGAAACGATAAAAACGCTGCCGGAGCAGTTCTTCCTCGACGGCATGGGCGAGGCTGTTAAATATGGTATGGCTTTTGACAAGGCGCTGTTGCCGCTGCTGCGCGATGCGGCCGGAAAGCGGCTGCCGGAGATTATTGCACGCTGCGTGGCGATAAAAGCCGATATTGTGTCGCAGGATGAGAAGGACAACGGCGAAAGGCAAAAGCTTAATTTTGGCCACACGGTGGGGCACGCCATTGAGCGCTGTTCAAATTTTTCCATCACACATGGGCAGGCGGTGGCAATCGGTATGGTGATTATCACCCGCGCCTGTGTCAAAAGAAAGCGGACGCCTCCCGAAACGCTTGAAATACTGCTGGAAATCTTAAATGCCTGCGGGTTGCCAACCGCCTGTAGCTTTAGCGCACAGGCGCTGGCCGAGGCGGCACTGGGAGATAAAAAGCGCCGGGGCGATCAGTTGACACTGATTCTGCCCGACGGTATCGGTGGTTGCACCACGCAGCATATCGCGATGCGGGAGCTTCAGTCGTGGATTGAACTGGGCCTTCAAGCATAAATTTGGATGCGCTGACACCGGCGACACAGCAAAGGGAGCATTTTTATGGATATTAAAATCACGCCTTCTCCGCTGCGCGGTACCGTGCAGGCCGTCACCTCAAAGTCCGACGCACACCGCTGTCTAATCTGCGCGGCGTTGTGCGACGTCCCCACCGAGGTTTCCATACATGAATTAAACCGGGATATCGAAGCGACGATGCGCGGCCTTTCGGCGCTGGGGGTGCACTTTTCCCAGGTCGAAGAGGGCGTCTGGCGCGTTAGCCCCATCGCCCAAAGACCGGCACACGCGGTGCTCGACTGCGGCGAGAGTGGGTCTACACTCCGGTTTATGCTTCCGATTGCGGCAGCCTTGTGCCAGGTCACGCAGGTGCACGGCGCAGGCAGGCTACCGCAGCGCCCCCTTTCGCCGTTGCGTGAGGAGATGGAAGCCCATGGCTGCACTTTTGATGCTGCGCAGCTGCCCTTTACCATGGATGGCACGCTGACGGCAGGGCGGTTTACGCTGCCGGGCAATATCAGCTCCCAGTATATCACCGGGCTATTGTTCGCGCTGCCGCTTCTGGCGGGCGACAGCGACATCATCCTGACCACGCCGCTGGAATCGGCGGGCTATGTGGCCATGACACTGCGCACGCTGGCGCGGTTTAACATCGAAATCACCCCGCTGCCCAACGGCGGCGGTTATCATATAAAGGGCGGGCAGCGCTACTGCTCGCCGGGGGAAATTACGGCGGAGGGCGACTGGTCCAACGCGGCATTCTGGCTGGCGGCCGGTGCGATGCATGCATCGGTCACCGTGAGGGCGCTCAACACCGACACCGCGCAGGGTGACAGCAAAATTGTGCCGATTCTGCAACACTTTGGCGCACACACCGAGACGGACGGCAGCCATGCCACCGTTTTGCCCGGCACTTTAAGCGGTATTACCATCGACGCTGCCGAAATCCCCGACCTCGTGCCGGTGCTGTCAGTGATGGCCTGTGCGGCGGTGGGAACCACCCGAATCATCAACGCGGGCAGGCTTCGAATCAAGGAAAGCGACCGCCTGCAAACGATTGCCGAATCGCTCACCGCGCTTGGCGGCAGGGTTTCGGAGCTATCCGACGGTTTGGTTATTGAGGGAACCGGTGGCCTTCGCGGCGGCATAATCAACAGCTTTAACGACCACCGCATCGCTATGGCCATGAGCATTGCCGCCACCATCTGCAACGAGGCTGTTATTCTTCAGGACGCCGCTGCGGTGGAAAAATCTTACCCGAAATTCTTTGAGGATTTTAAGCGACTGGGAGGGAAAATTGATGTCATCTAGCTTTGGAAAGCTTTTGAAGGTTACGATATTCGGCCAATCGCACAGCGAGGCGATCGGTGTGGTGCTCGACGGCCTGCCCGCAGGGGTGCGGCTGGAAATGGAGGAGATCCACCGATTTATGGGGCGCCGGGCCCCCGGCGCGAACCGGTTTTCCACCGCCCGGCGCGAGGCGGATATCCCCCAGATTCTTTCCGGGCTGGTCGATGGCGTCACCTGCGGCGCGCCGCTGTGCGCTGTGATCAAAAACAGCGACGCCAAAAGCCGCGATTACGACAAGCTGCGCGATTTGCCGCGCCCGATGCACGCCGATTTTGCCGCCGCGGCTAAGTATGGCGGCGCCAATGACATCCGGGGCGGCGGACAGTTTTCCGGCAGGCTGACAGCGCCGCTGTGTTTTGCGGGCGCTGTGGCAATGCAGCTTTTGGGGCAAAAGGGCATTGCGGTGGGCGCGCATATTGCCGCCATTGCCGCTGAAGCGGATACGCCGTTTGACCCCGTTACCGTTTCGGCGCAGCAGCTTTTAACGCTTTCACAAAAAGCGTTTCCGGTTATTTCCGACGCGGCCGGACTTCGGATGCAGGCGCAGATCGACGCAGCCAGAGCCGAGGGCGACTCGGTGGGCGGCATCATCGAATGCGCCGCCGTCGGCATTCCGGCGGGGCTGGGCGAGCCGCTTTGCGAAGGATTGGAAAATCGTCTGGCAGCCGCTATCTTTGGTATACCGGCCGTTAAGGGCCTTGAGTTTGGCGCTGGGTTTGCGGCCGCTGCCATGCGCGGCAGCGTACACAACGACCCGTTTATCATGAAAGACGGCCGGGTTGCGACCGAAACAAATAACCACGGCGGCATTTTAGGCGGCATTTCCACCGGAATGCCGATTACACTCAGAGCGGCGTTCAAACCGACGCCATCGATTGCAAAAGCGCAGCGAACCGTCAGCCTTTCGGCGGGCGAGGATGCGCAGCTGGCCATAACGGGCAGGCACGACCCCTGTGTGGTGCTTCGGGCCGTCCCCTGTGTGGAGGCGGCTGTGGCGCTGGTGCTGCTGGATTTGCTGATTGAAGAGAAGGGAAGATACCAATGGACTTAAACGAACTGAGAATCAGGATAGATGACATTAACTACCGGATGGTAAAACTGTTTGCCGAACGCATGAACGTTTCGATGGAGATTGCCCGATATAAAATGGAAAACGGCCTGCCGGTTTTGGACAGAGAGCGGGAGCGCACCATTTTGAACCGCATGGCGCTGGAAGCGGGCGAACCGTTTGAAGACTATACGCAGGTGCTGTTCCGCACACTGTTTGAACTGAGCCGGTCCTATCAGAGCAGCCTGATAGCGAACGAGAATGTGCTTGCCGAACGCATTGGGGACGCCCTGAAAAACACGCCGACGCTTTTCCCAAGGCGGGCGGTGGTGGCTTGCCAGGGTGTGGAGGGCGCTTATTCGCAGCAGGCGTGCGACAAGCTGTTCCCCCATGCGGAGATCGTTTATGTTCAGAGCTTCGAGGGCGTGTTTCAGGCGGTGGAGAAGGGGCTGTGCCGTTACGGCATACTGCCGATAGAGAACAGCTCGTTCGGCTCGGTGGGCGCGGTGTACGACCTGATGAAGCGCCACAAATTCAGCATTGTGCGCGGCACACGCCTGCGCATTGTCCACACGCTGCTGGCAAAAAAGGGCGCGTCGCTGAAGAATATCCGCGAGGTTTTCTCGCACGAGCAGGCCATCGGCCAGTGCGGTGAATTTTTAAAGGAGCACCCGGAGATCAAGGTTACGGTTTGCGCAAACACGGCGATGGCCGCCAAAATGGTGGCCGAATCAAACCGGGATGACGTTGCGGCCATCTCATCCCGACAGTGCGCCGAACTTTACGGCCTCTCAATTCTCTCCGAGGGTATTCAGGATAACGACAACAATTTCACCCGCTTTATCTGCATCTCGCGCGCGTTGGAAATTTATCCGGGCGCGTCGAAAATCTCGCTGATGATGACGCTGCCGCACTGCGCGGGGTCCCTCTCCGGCATGCTCTCGCGGTTTTCGATGATGGGCATCAACCTGACCAAGCTTGAAAGCCGCCCAATTCCCGGCAAGGACTTTGAATTTATGTTCTATTTTGATCTTGAGGCATCGGTTTGTGCCGAGCCGGTTTTAAGGCTGCTGTGTGAATTGCAAAACAGCTCAGATACCTTTGTGTTTTTGGGCAACTATATTGACGCATAGGACGGGATGGCTATGATGATGGCAAATGCCGAACGCTACGGCCTCATAGGTGAAAAACTGGGGCACAGCTATTCAAAACAAATACACCATGCGCTTTGCGGGTATAATTATGAGCTGATGAGCATCCCGCGGGATGAGATCGAAGCGTTTTTGTCCGCGCGCAACTTTACCGGCCTGAATGTGACCATCCCCTATAAGCGGACGGTTATTCCGCACTGTGACCTGCTCACCGAGGCCGCCCGGGAGATCGGCAGTGTCAACACGCTGGTGATGCAGTCCGACGGCCGCCTGTTGGGCGATAACACCGATTATGCGGGCTTTTTATATCTGGCCCGAAAGGTCGGCCTTTCGTTTAAGGGTAAAAAGGTGCTTGTGTTTGGCAGCGGCGGCACCAGCCTGACTGTGCGGGCCGCCGTGCGCCACGAGGGGGCGCGGGAGGCTTTGGTGGTTTCAAGGTCGGGCAATGTCAATTATCAAAACATTTATGATCATGTCGATGCTGAAATCCTTGTCAATACCACCCCGGTGGGCATGTTCCCAAACAACGGGCAGCGTCTGGTTGACCTGGAACGGTTCCCGAAGCTTTGCGGTGTGCTGGATGTTATCTACAACCCGCTTTGCACTTCGCTGCTGCTGGAGGCAAAGCGGCTGGGCATCCCCTGCGGGGGTGGGCTTTCAATGCTGGTAGCGCAGGCAAAATATGCGGCTGAGCGCTTCGGAAAAGTTCCGATCTCGGATGAGCAGATCGGCATTATTGAGCAGAAGATGCGCAAGGAGCTCACCAACCTCGTGCTGGTGGGAATGCCCGGCTCGGGCAAGACGACGCTGGCGGCAGCCTGCGCCGGGAACATGGGGCGCGAAGTGGTTGAAATTGACGACCTCATCGCCCAAAAGGCGGGCATGCGTATTCCGGAGATTTTTTCAAAATACGGCGAAGCACATTTCAGGGCGCTTGAAGCCGAGACGATGGCAGAAGTGGGCCGGCGCACCGGGCTGGTTATTTCAACGGGCGGCGGTGCGGTGCTCAGGGAGCAAAATGTGGCGGCCATGCGGCAAAATGGTCTGGTGGTGTGCCTTGAGCGGCCGCTGGAGTTACTTTCGACAGATGGCCGTCCTCTTTCAAAGGGTATTGACGCCCTGCGCATCATGCAGGCGCAGCGCGGACCAATTTATAAAAAAAGCAGCGACCTGACTGTGGCGAACAGCCGGGGCATCGAGCAGGCACAACGAAGCATTATGGAGGGATTTTATGAAGCTCTTAGTCATTAACGGACCGAATATCAACATGCTGGGCATTCGGGAAAAGGACATTTACGGCAGCACGAACTATGGGACGCTGCTGCAGCTTATTCGCGATACCTGTGACGAAAACGGCATTGAAGTCGAATGCTTCCAGTCCAACCACGAGGGCGCTATTGTCGATAAAATTCAGGAGGCGTATGGCAAAATAGATGGCATCGTGATCAACCCCGCTGCCTATACCCACACAAGCATCGCAATACTGGACGCGCTCAAGGCGGTCAGCGTCCCCGCCGTCGAGGTGCATATTTCAAATGTTTATGAGCGCGAGGAATTCCGGCACCACTCCTATGCCAAACTGGCCTGCGTGAAATCTTTTATCGGGTTGGGGCTTGACGGATACCGGCAGGCAATTCTATACTTAAAACAGCATATTGCATGACCACACGTCAAATGCGTTTGCCTTCCAACGGCAGGCGCATTTTTGGCAGGTGCCGTCTAACGCCCGGTTGAATGGGCCAACATACAGTAAAGGGAGGCAGAATTTATGAAACCGTTTAACGAAAAAATCAGTTCAGTGCATGGTATGGAGATATTGGATTCCAGAGGAAACCCGACGGTTAAAGTGCGGGTGACGCTGGAAAGCGGTGCTGCAGGCGAGGCCGGTGTGCCGTCCGGGGCTTCAACCGGCAGCTTTGAAGCACATGAGCTGCGGGATGGCGGCGCACGCTATGGCGGAAAAGGCGTGCTAAAAGCAGTCGCGGGGATCGAGCAGGAGATTGCGCCGGCCATCTGCGGGATGAACGCCGGGAATATTTCCGATATTGACGGCGTCATGATGCGGTTGGACAAGACCGAAAACAAGGCCCGTCTGGGGGCTAATGCCATGCTGGGCGTTTCGCTGGCGTGTGCCCGCGCGGCGGCGGTTCAGCATCACGTTGAGTTGTTCGAATTTTTGGGCGGCAAGTTTGCGCGCATATTGCCGGTGCCGTTGATGAATATTTTAAATGGCGGCCGCCATGCCGACAACAACATGGCCATTCAGGAATTCATGATTATGCCGGTGGGCGCTTCCAGCTTTGCCGAAGCGCTTCAATGGGGCAGCGAAATTCACCATGCGCTGGGTGCGCTGTTAAAAAGCAAGGGTCTTGGCTCCGGCGTGGGTGATGAGGGCGGCTTTGCACCAAATCTTTCGGGCGACGAGCAGGCGCTGGAATTTATTATTGCCGCGATTGAAAAAGCGGGGCTAACCACCGACCAGGTCAAGCTGGCCATTGACGCCGCTGCCAGCGAATGGGCCGTGCCCGAGGGCGGCTATGTCGCCCTTAAACGCAACACGCCCTACACCACCGATGCGCTTTGCGACTACTGGGAGAAAATCTGCGACACTTATCCCATCCTGTCTCTTGAGGATTGCTTGGGCGAAGAGGACTGGGAGGGCTGGCAGCAGATTACCGAGCGTTTGGGCGACAAGGTTCAGCTTGTGGGCGACGACCTGTTTGTCACCAACCCCACGCGGCTGGAAAAGGGTATCCAGAACGATATCGCCAATGCCATTCTGATAAAGCCCAACCAGATCGGCACCCTGTCCGAGACGCTGCACACCATTTCACTGGCGCAGTCCTGCGGTTATGCTACCGTGATTTCGCACCGCTCCGGTGAGACGGCGGATGCCTTTATCGCAGACCTGGCCGTGGCCGTGAATGCCGGACAGATCAAAACCGGCGCACCCTGCCGCAGTGAGCGGGTGGAAAAATATAACCGGCTGCTGGAAATTGAACGCTTACTCGGCAAGAATGCCGTTTATGGCAGCCAGCTTTAATAAAATATCGGATATAGCGGATATCCCGACGATTCTTTTGCCGCTGTCCGCCGTTACGCCTTCGGCGAAAAGACACCTTGCCAATCTATTCCGCGGTTTTATCGGTAAATCAAATAACCAATGGCCTTTCTCAAATAACAAAATGCGCCCCGCAAGGATTTAGATTCTCGCGGGGCGTATTTTAATCTCCCAGAATATTTCTTTTACAGGCGCTTATGGGGTACCAACTGCAGGTGGCGCAGATATCCGACAACATCGTTTCGGTCATCTGCATATTGATTTCCTGTACAAGAGCGTGATAGTTATAGCGCTTTTCTTCAAGAGTGAAGTATTGAATCACTTTGCGGTCAAATTCGTTCACCTTGCAATTGTCGCTGCATAAATTGGCGCCAAGCTTTTTGGGGCATCTTTCGCAGATGTCGTCGGTTGAGAACACGATGTCAACCGTGACATGTGCTTCACTGTGCAGGCAGTTTGTGATTTCAGTCATGTTCTGAACAAAATCGTTGCTGTACCCCTTGCCGCTGTAGCCCTGTGTACAAAGCAAATGATGTGGACGCAGCCTCATACGGGCACCAGCACTTTTTCCAACGCACGTTTAACCTTGACGCCTAAAAAGCCCGCCAATACCATTTTGACGATGGCAGTGGGAATGAAAGGCAGAACACAGGCGATGAATGCGGTGGCTAAACTGCGGGAAGTAACCAGGCTGAACATCAGCATGCCACAAATGTAATTGATGATTGCACCGGCGACAAGGCCGCAGGCCAGCCCGGCTTTATGGTTGTGCGTCGCACCTATGCCCGCGGCGAGCGCCATGATGGGAAAAGAGAGAATAAAACCGCCCGTAGGGCCAAAAACGATGCCAAGGCCCCCGGTAAAGCCCGCAAAAACGGGTACGCCGAATGCGCCGAGCAGCACATAGGTCAAGGTGGAAAGTGTACCGTTACGGGTGCCAAGCACAATTCCGGCAAGCGGTATTGCCAGGGTTTGCAGCGTCATGGGAACACCGTATGGCATCGGAATGCTGATTTGCGCCAGAACGGCGATAATGGCGGTAAAAATACCGATAAAACAAAGATCCCGTGTGGATAGCTTTCTTGAATTCATCTTTAACATCTCCTGTAGCATTATTTGGGTTTATTATATAAGGGAAAGAGGCGATTGTCAACCTTAATATAATAAATAGTTTACAATTGGGCGCTGAAGATGACGGCATTAAGCACTGATCAAAACACAAAAAAATTAGCGCAGACAATCTTGCATCCGCCGAGGCAGACGACGCAGGTGGGGCTGGCGCCTGTCAGGGAGGATAATGCCGACAGCCATAAAATTGGCCGCTTAAAAATCACGTTTTAATCAGTGTTTAATATTGGATTGAACAACCGAAAAAGCGCCTGGGCTCGGTTAAAAACCAAGCCCGGGCGCAAATTTATTTTGTGTTAAGCAGGGACTGTTTGTAGAATCAAAAACGTCGTATCAAGCTGCTGTAAAGTGCATCTCCTGCGTCAAAAATACTCGGAATATATACAATATCCTCAGCCTGTCGATAAATTGACTTCATGGCGTTTTGCACAAAGCACATGTCGCTTGGGGCGGCATTGGCAAACCCCTTGCGAGGGTTTCCTGCGCTTTTTGAGCCAGAAAGATTCGCGCGGAACGCTGTCTGAACCGTTCGCATATAGGTGCGCGCTCGCGGCAGCTTGGCTTCGCTTATCACAGCGGGCGCATCGATGCCCGCTGTGGCGCCACCAAGAGCTGCGAGTTTTTAAAAGAGCACGATCAAAACTTTTAATTGTACAACTTTTTCTATGGTAGGGCGCTTTTTAACAGCCTGCGCAATACATACAGTATTCCTGTAATTTTTTCATTAAGCTGCCTTTACAGCGAATGATTCGTGGTTTTTTCTGTTACAAACGCTCCTGGCAAATGTGCGGTTCGTTATCCGGGCGGCAGCAGATCTCTGTGCATGACCGTTTTGGCGTCGGGGTTCGTCTGGGATGGCACCTGCCTGCCTGCCGTTGGCCGACGCTGCATTTCGGTCATGTGCTTCCAGTAGCGCTTGGGCATGTGGCCCATCTGGCAGCGTGGGTTGATGCGTTCCCGGATGGCGATGGCATCAAAATAGGTGCCCCAAAGGTCGCGGTAAAACTGCTCCGTTTCGTCCGCCTCCGGCTCGATAAAATCCTCAAGGTCGAGAATGGCCCATTTTGGCGGCTTGTGGATAAGCGCGCTGCGGTGGGTTTTATCATAAATGATAAACAACTCGTTGTGAAACCGGTCGCAAAAATGCGGTGCAATGGTGGGCAGCACCTTGTTTTTGGGCTTTATGACCGATACCAGACCTTTATCGTATTCTGAAAAACGGATGAACTCCAAAAACAAATGGCTCTCGCGCTTTAGGAACAGCACAGCCTTTTGCAGCGCGTGAACGGTGGGGTCAGCGAGCAACTCGCAGACGGTTTTCCCGCGCTCAAAACCGAGACAAATAAAGTCCAGCAACAACAGTTCACGCTGCGGGTGGCAGGTGCAAAAACCGTTTGTCACAAGGTAGAGCGCCTCTTCTGAAATTTTTTTGGCGATGCCGTTTCGAACCCGCTCGGCCCGCGCCAAATCGGTTTGAATCCACTGCTGCGCCATCAGCGAGGGTTCGCTGACGTCCTCTGCCACAATATCATACGGGCGCTGCTTGCATAAGAAACTTTCAAACACGCAGCTTAAAAAGCCTTCAAAGCTGCCGTCATAGAGATAGATTATATCTGACCGCTGATGCACTTCACGACATCCTCTCTGGTGATCTGGTCGGAAAAAAGGCTGAGCTGTTCATAGCCCCGCGACGGCAACCGCTGCTTCTGGCTATCCGAAATCAGTGCGTTGAGGGCGCTATCCGGCGTGATGCGCACACCCTCGGCAATTTTACCCTGACAGGTGATAAAATATTGCGCGCGCTTTAGCACAACGCCAATGCGGCGCAGCCCTTCAAAATCGAGCTTCGCCTCGCGCCGGGCGCGCAGGATGCGCATAGTGCTGTTGACGCCGATACCCGGCACCCTCAGCAGCAGCTCACGCGGGGCCGTATTGACCTCGACCGGGAACAGCCCCATATTGTTGATGGCCCAGTTGCATTTTGGGTCGATCAGCGGGTTGAGGCTCGGATGCTGTTCATCCAGAATTTCGTTGGCAGAGAAGCCGTAAAAGCGCAGCAGCCAGTCGGCCTGATAAAGCCGGTGCTCGCGCAGCAAAGGCGGGCTGGCGGTGCGCGCCGGCAACAGCGGATTATCCGAGACGGGGATATAAGCCGAAAAGAATACGCGCTTGAGGCTGAATTTTTTATACAGCGCCGCGGTGAGCTGTAAAATCTGATGGTCGTTTTCAGGCGTTGCGCCGACAATCATCTGGGTGCTCTGTCCGGCCGGAGAAAACGGCTGTGCATGGCGGTAACGCACAAGGTCGGTACAGTTTTCTTTGATGCCGTCACGCAAGAGGCCCATCGGACGCAGAATCGCGGCCCTGCTTTTGTCGGGCGCAAGCTTATCCAAACTCTGCTGCGAGGGCAATTCGATGTTGACGCTCATCCTGTCGGCCAGACGTCCCAGCCGGTTCAACAGCAGGTCGTCTGCGCCGGGTATGGCCTTGGCGTGGATATAGCCGCGAAAACCGTATTCCTCGCGCAGAATACGCAGCGTTTCAATCATCTTTTCGCAGGTGTGGTCGGGGTTTTTGACAACGCCGGAGCTTAAAAACAACCCTTCGATATAATTCCGGCGGTAAAAATGGATGGTGAGGTCGGCGAGCTCTCTCGGCGTAAAGGTGGCACGCGGCACGTCGTTCGAAGCGCGGTTGAGGCAGTAGGCGCAGTTATAGATGCAGGCGTTGCTGAGCAGTACCTTTAAAAGTGAGATGCAGCGCCCGTCAGCGGCGAAGCTGTGACAAATACCGCAAGCGGCGGCATTTCCCAGCTGGCCCCCTTTGCCGTCGCGGTCCACGCCGCTGCTGGTGCAGGCGGCGTCATATTTTGCTGCGTCCGATAAAATACGCAGTTTATCAAACAAATCCAAATTAAACACTCCTGAAACGAACAAATGTTCTATATACAATGCTATTTTAGCAGGTGCGTAAAACAAAGTCAAGGGGTAGCAAAATTTAGCAATAAAAAACGCGGCCCCGCCAGTAAGGCGGCAGCCGCGCGGCATCGCTTTGTTATTTAAAGGCCAGCCCCTGCATTTCAAGAAACTCGTCGTAGCTACACATGCGGTCGATGCAGCCTTCGTCGGTGATCTGAATAATGCGGTTGGCGACGGTCTGGATGAACTGATGATCGTGCGACGCAAACAGAATGACGCCCTTAAAATCAATCAGGCCGTTGTTGACGGCGGTGATGGATTCCAAGTCCAGATGGTTGGTGGGCTGGTCGAGCATCAGAACGTTTGAGCCGGAGAGCATCATGCGCGAGAGCATGCAGCGGACTTTTTCGCCGCCGGAAAGTACCTTGACCGCCTTATAGACCTCCTCGCCCGAAAAGAGCATCCGGCCTAAAAAGCCGCGCAGATAGCTTTCGGAATCGTCGGCCGAATACTGGCGCAGCCATTCGATGAGGTTTGAATCGCAATCGTTAAAGAATGCCGAATTATCCTTGGGGAAGTAGGACTGCGAGGTGCTGAGGCCCCATTTAAAGCTGCCCGCATCGGGCTGAATCTCCTCAAAAAGAATCTGGAACAGCGCGGTTGCGGCCTGCTCGTTCTCGCAGAGAATCGCGACTTTATCCTCGCGGTTTAAGCGGAACGAAACATTGTTGAGCACCTTGATGCCGTCCACGGTTTTTGAAAGATTTTCGACCTGCAACGTCTCCTTGCTAATCTCGCGGTCCGGTTTAAACGATACCCATGGGTAGCGGCGCGAAGAGGCGGGCAATTCTTCAACAGTGAGCTTTTCAATCAGCTTTTTGCGCGAGGTGGCCTGCTTGGATTTGGATTTGTTGGCCGAGAAGCGCTCGATAAATTTTTGCAGCTCCTTAATTTTATCCTCGTTCTTGCGGTTTTGATCTTTCATCATCTGTTGGATCAGACGGCTGGACTCATACCAGAAATCATAGTTGCCGACATACATTTTTATCTTGCCAAAGTCCACGTCCACAATGTGGGTGCAGACGGTGTTCAAAAAGTGGCGGTCATGCGAGACGACGATGACGGTGCCGAAAAAGTCGAGCAGGAAATTTTCCAGCCAGTTGACCGAGGCGACATCCAGATGGTTGGTGGGCTCGTCGAGCAGCACGATTTCAGGGTGGCCGAACAGCGCCTGCGCCAGCAGCACCTTGACCTTTTCGCCACCTTGCAGCGTGTGCATTTCGGCATAGTGCAGCTCACTGCCCAGTCCCAGGCCCTGCAAAAGCTGCGCGGCCTCCGTTTCAGCCTCCCAGCCGTTGAGTTCGGCGAATTCGCCCTCCAGTTCCGAAGCTTTTTCGCCGTCTTCGTCGGTGAAATCTTCCTTGGCATAGAGCGTTTCCTTTTCCCTCATGATTTCATAGAGGCGCGGGTTGCCCATAAAAACGGTGTCCATCACCGTGTACTGGTCATATTGGAAGTGATCCTGCTTGAGGACCGACATACGGGTGCTTTCGCCGATGGTCACTTCGCCGGTGGTGCTTTCCAGTTCTCCTGAAAGAATGCGCAAAAACGTGGACTTTCCGGCCCCGTTTGCACCGATGACGCCGTAGCAGTTGCCCGGCGTAAATTTGAGGTTTACGTTATTAAAAAGCTTTGTGCCGCCGAACTGCAGCCCGAGATCTGTCACCGTTATCACTGTTTAACCGCCTTTTCTCATCAAATTGCTTTGTGCCGATTTATTAAGGTTCAGAATCGTGTGAATATCCCCGAATGGAGTAGGCACGCGAGCTTCCCTTTTCTCCGAACGCTTGGCCGAACAGGTCGAACATGCCCGTTTTAAGCCGCTGTTTTAAATTGGCACGCCCAGATACTCACCATGACAGCATAGCAAACCCCGGCGTTCATGTCAAATATCAAATGCAATTTTGCAGCATTTTTGCTAAAGTTTGTGGACTAAAACAAAATACGGCGCCTTGCATAGCAAAGCGCCGTACTGAAAAATTGTATGTAAGCTTAAACCTGAAGCGCCTCAAGCTCATTGGTGCCAAGCAAACGCTCGGCGTCGATAAGCAATGCAACCTTCTTTTCGAGCTTGGCGATACCGGTAACATAGCTGTTTTTGGAGGAGGCCATTTTGGGCGGCGGCGCGATGAGATCATCTTGAATATCGGTGACCTCGTCCACCTCGTCGACAATAAAGCCGACGGCGGAATCGTGAATGCTGGTTACAATGATGCAGGTGCGTTCGCTGTACTGGGCTTCGGGCTGATTCAAACGCAGTCGCATATCAATGACTGGAATGATCTGCCCGCGCAGGTTAATAACACCTTTTGCATAAATGGGAAATTCCGGCATGGGCGTGATTTCCTGCATGCCGACAATCTGCACCACCAGAGAGATCGGAATCCCTAAAAGCTGCCCAAAGGTCCAAAAGGTCAAATATTTACCTTTCATTTCATCAGCAGACGCGCTGAGGGCAGAAATAAAATTCTCGTGGTTCAAAAAAAGTCCTCCTCTCATATATGAGCACCCAAAAGCCAATATGTAAGCCCACAATGTGGGCCGTACGCCACTTTATGTCATAATAGCACAAAGAGTGGCGAAAAGCAATATTTACTGTGACAAATTAAGCAATATAAGGGTTATTCAGAGAAAAATGTTACCCTGTTTCATCGGTAGGAGACCAGATCTTCAACCGATTTGCGGCGCGGCGCAACGGCCTGACCTCTGGGGTAACCCAACGCAATGATGGCAGCCAGTTGTTGGCCCTCCGGCAGGCCAAAAACCTCCTGGACCTTATTCTCGTCGAAAATGCCCAGAATGGCGGTTCCCAGGCCCTTGGCATGTGCCGCCAGACAGAAGGTCTGGGTCGCGATACCGGCGTCGAACATCTCCCAGCGGTCCCCCTTGGAGGTGGAATAAGAGCCGTCCCGCTCAAACCCCGAACGTCCGCTGACCATGGTGACAAGCACGAGCGCGGCGGCACGCTTCATGGTGGCAGTGTTCGGCGCAAAGCCCATGACGCACTGCTCGGCCAGCAAATCCATTTTGTCGCGGTCTTCCACCACGATATAGCGGGCTATCTGCGTATTTTTCCAGGAGGGTGCAAACGCGGCCGCACCCACAATTTCTTCTATCAGCGCATGTGGCACAGGGGTGTCCTCAAAATCGCGCACGCTGCGCCGTTCCTTAATACACGCCAACACATCCATAAAGTTTAATCCTCCGTTACTATGAAATGAAGGCGTTTCTTAAAAGCTAAAAACAACGGGAAGTCCGCTTTTTACTGGAGTTCCCCATAAGGGACTGTTAAGAATACGCCCAGACTGGTTATTATAAAAATCCTATCATAAACGGTCGCTGTCCGCAAGGCACTGTGACCATAAAAATGGGAATACACTTAATTTTAACCATTATCTGCCGAATCAATCAATAAGAACCGTCATCAGCCACCAGAAAGGGAGGATTTGCGATGATAATCAGCCAGATTACCGGCGGCGGGCGATATATTAAAAATGCGGCGGATTCCGGCAAACAAAAGGCCGGGAACAGCCGCGCGGCTCAGGCGCAGGAAGGCGCCGCCACCCAGGGCAGAGAGGATGTCTTTATTCAAGACAAAACGCGCGAAGCAACCGGTGTGGCCGACTATCGCGCCTTAAAAAAGCTCAGCGGGGGCCAGATCAAAGCACTGAAGGACCAACGGGCCAAGCGCATGCAGCGGCTTGTCACCGAGCTGCTTGGCGGGCAGGCGGCAAAAGCCGGGACGGCACAGTATACCGAATCTGAAAAGCTTCTGGGCGCAGGCGGCCGGGAAGATTGGGTGTCACCGTTTTCAGGCCCGCAGAATACGCCTGAAACAGCGGCGCAGGCGATCTCAAAGGACGGCGACTGGGGCGTTGACGCCGTTTCCACCCGTCTGTTGGATATGGCTGTCTCGCTCTCGGGCGGGGACATTTCGAAGATTGCCGAGCTGCGCAGCGCGGTGGAGGCGGGGTTTCAGGCGGCCGGGGATGTGATTGGCGGTGCACTGCCTGGCGTCTGTCAGGAAACCTATGCCGAAACTATGCGGCGCTTTGATTATTGGGAAGCACATAGCAGCATGGACGGGTATGTCATGCAGGCGTGACCCGGGCGCTGCCCTAAGCAAAACACTGCTGCGGGCGAGTCTGTGCGCAGCGGTGTTTTGCCGCCCGACCAAAACTTTTATTTTTGTACTGGAATTGACAACCGGCCGTGTTTGCAATAAAATAGAAAAAGCAAAAGTAATGGAGGTGACAATGAATGGACACAACAGGTGGTCATAGTAGTCAGACTGGAAAGCCGCCTTTACGATGGCACATTCATTGTCCGCTCGTTACGGATTAGGACTGAATGCGCCCTGTCTTGGTGCCTTGCCAATTTGATATACATTGACGCCGATGACCGCAAAAATTTTTGAGGTCATTTTTTTGCTGCCTAAAACGGGAAAGCTTATTCTGTAACGGGCGGCTGGACGGAAAATGTAACGCAAATTAATGATGCGCCGCCGTGGCAAGCGGTTGTTTTGTGCTGCCATGGCGCAAAGATGGGGAGGGAATATTATTGGGGAGTTGCAGACCCTTTTAGGGCTTATTGACGAGAAAAAATTTCTGCAGGTTCGCCGCATTATTCAGGAGATGAATGTGGTGGATTTTGCGGAGGCTATCGGCGAATATCCGGAGGATCCGCGTGTGCTGCTTTTGTTCAGGCTGCTGCCAAAAGAAATGGCGGCGGAGGTGTTCTCTTATCTGGAACGCGACCTGCAGCAACGCATCGTGGAGGGTATTACCGATAAGGAGCTGTCGGGCATTCTTGACGAGCTTTTCATGGATGACACGGTCGATTTTCTGGATGAGATGCCGGCTTCCATTGTCAAGCGCGTCATCAAAATCTCCGATCCGGATACGCGCAGACAGATCAACCTGATGCTCATGTACCCCGAGACCTCGGCGGGCAGCCTGATGACCATCGAGTTCATGGAGGTTGACCGAAACTGGAATGTTAAGCGCGCCATTGAGGAGGTTCGGCGACAGAGCGAAGATAAGGAATCAATTTCGCTGTTATTCGTCACCAACACTTTTCGCAAGCTGGAGGGTACCGTCCGGTTGCGTGACGTATTGGCCGCACGCGACGACGAACTCATCGGCGATATTATGGAAACGGATGTCATCGCGGTTAAAACCCATGACGACCAGGCCGACGTCGCTGAAATTTTTAAAAAATACGACCTGTTTACCATGCCGGTTGTCGACAACGAAGATCGCCTTGTCGGTATTATTACCATCGACGACGTCGTGGACGTCATGGAAGAAGAAACGACCGAAGATATCTATAAAATGGCCGCTATGGAGCCTATTGAGGAAGGCTACATGGAGACCGGCGTTTTTACCCTTGCGAAAAAGCGTATCGTCTGGTTGATGGTGCTGATGATTTCGGCCACCTTTACCGGCAAAATCATTGAGAACTATAACGGTGCGCTGGCGGCGAATCTGCTGCTTTCCTCCTTCATCCCGATGCTGATGGATACCAGCGGCAACGCCGGCAGCCAGACCTCCGTCTCGGTTATTCGCGGCCTGGTGCTGGGGCAAATAGAGCTCTCGGATATTTTGGCGGTTGTCTGGAAGGAACTGCGGGTCGGCCTTGTCGTCGGCATTATGGTTGCCGCCGTCAACTATGTGCGCATCGTTGTGTTCTTCCACGATTCAGGCATTGCGGCGGTGGTTGCCGTTACCATATTCTGCGCCGTGGTGGCCGCCAAACTGGTCGGTTGTACACTGCCGATTGTTGCCACCAGATTCAAACTGGACCCGGCGCTGATGGCCAGCCCGATGATTACAACCATTGTGGATGCGATGGCGCTGCTTGTTTATTTCAACGTGGCTATTCGCATTCTGCCCGGAATGTGACGCGTCGCACAAAATTTTACAGTATGGCAAAAGCCCGCTGCGACGGTAAGGTCGCGGCGGGCTTTTAAGCTTTTATGTCGATGTTCAAAGGGCTGCAACAGCATCAGCAGTTATTTTTTGCTGCAAGCTCGTCCAGGCGCTTGTTGCGAAAATAAAGCACGATATCGGTCGACACCATCGCAAAATTGAGCATATAGAGGTACATCACATAATCGGGCGCGTTAATCAGCTTATTAATGATGCCGCTGACATAGCCTAAGGCGATAACACATAGGAACAGGACACTTTTGCCCTTTGCGCTTCGGGCCGTGTAGGATTTGCAGATGGAAGCCGGCCAAGCCGCGCCAAAGCAGAGCAGCATGCCAATTTCAAAAATTTTTGTGTGCAAAAAAGTCGCCCCTCTCAATTAATGCAGGTAATTTACGCATTACATCCTCTCGGTGCAGCCGTTTGACGACGGCTGCACTCCCATTGTACCAAAAGAATTATTTTTGTAAATACGCAATTTTGGAAAGCAACGTTTTTGCGGCATATAATTTGCCTTTAAAATGGGGCGGATAACGCAATGGCAGCTCAAAGGTCGGGGATTTTATCAGCACTGACCGCGGGTTGGAAAACGTCTCGAACGACATCCTGCCGTGATAGCGCCCCATGCCGCTCATGCCCACGCCGCCAAATGGCAGCCTGGGCGAAGAAACATGCATGATAACGTCGTTGACGCAACCGCCGCCCGCTGAAGTTTGGGAAAGCACCCGCGCAATCGCCTTTTTGTCGGTGGAAAAATGATAGAGCGCCAACGGCTTTTCCCCTTTGCGGATTAAGCTGACGGCTTCGTCAAGCGATTCGTAGACCACAATTGGCAGAACAGGGCCAAACAGTTCCTGCTGCATGCAGGGCGCCTTGGGCGAGACAGGAAAAAGCAGCGTCGGCTCGAACAGGCGTGCTGCAATATCGAACCCGCCGCCAAAAACAACGCGCTCGCTTTTTAAAAGCCCCGCCAACCGCTCGGCGTGCTGCGGCGTGATGATGCGGGGCCAATCGGGGGTGAGTTTGCCGCCGGGGTAATAAAGCCGTTTAATGCTGCGCTTGAGCTCCACAACCAGATGCGGCGCGACGCTTTTCTGGACAAGAAGGTAGTCCGGCGCCACACAGGTTTGGCCGGCATTCAAGAACTTCCCCCACGCAATGCGCTTCGCGGCATGGGGCAGGGCGGCCGTCTCGTCAACAAGGCAGGGCGATTTGCCGCCGAGCTCCAGAACCACCGGCGTCAGATGCCTGGCGGCGGCCTGCATTACATGCCGGCCGACAGCGGGGCTGCCGGTGAAAAAAATCAGGTCGAACCGCTCGTTTAACAGCGCGTCGGAAACCGAATGGTCGCCGTCCAGCACCGCGACATGGCGCGGGTCAAACGCCGACCGGACAACGCGCTGCAAAAACGCCGACGTGTGCGGCGTATTCGAAGAGGGCTTGAGCACCGCACAGTTACCCGCCCCCACCGCGCCAATCAGCGGCGAAAGCGCCAGCAGCGCGGGGTAATTCCAGGGGGACAGTATCAGGACTGTGCCCAGCGGCTCCGGGCGTATGGCCGCGCGGGCGGGGGCATTGATCACACCGGGGTCCACCGGCCGCATTGCGGCCCACTGTGCCAGCGACCGGATGGCGAGGGCAAGCTCTTCCTGTATCATGAGAAACTCGCAGCTCCAGCTATCAAAGGCGCCGCGGCCAAAATCCTTTTTAACGGCATCATAAAAGGCCTGCTCGTTATTTTCCAGCACATTTTTCAGTCGCAGCAAGGCCGCCTTGCGCGTGGTAACCGGCAGCGTCAGGCCCCGGCTAAAATAGTCCTGCATCTCCATAAGCAGTGCAGAATAATTGTGTTGTGCCATAAAACCGCCACCCTTATCATTATTATTTTAAGTCGGGAACACCGCAGTATAGTTTATCATAACATGAACAAGGAAGAAAACCTTGTAGAAAGGAGCAAGACAATGCCACTTGTGAATATTAACTACGACCGGCGCGCAGCCGTGGCCTATGCCAACCGCTGGGCTTATTTTCGCAACCCCAATTTTCTGGATTTCTCGAATCTGGGCGGCGATTGCACGAATTTCGCTTCGCAATGCCTGCTGGCGGGTGGCGCCGTAATGAATTACACACCGACATTCGGATGGTATTACATAGATTCAAACAACCGGGCACCCGCGTGGACAGGTGTGGAATACCTGTATAACTTTCTGACGAATAACAAGGATGTCGGGCCTTATGCCACCGATAGCGATATTTCGGCGATGCGGCCGGGCGACCTGGTACAGCTTATGCTGGATAAAGACCGTTTTCAGCACACGCCGGTTATCACCGAAATCAGAGGGCTTATCCCGACAATGAACACGATTTATGTGGCGGCGCACTCTCAGGACGCAAACTGCCGTCCGCTCTCCAGCTACCCGATCACCCGTGTACGCTTTTTACATATCGAGGGCATCCGCTATATGCTTGAACAAAGTACGGCGCAAACGACCCAGAATATCACGCAGGCTGCACAAAGCGCCCTGCAAAATGCCGGGCCAACAGCCTGAATGGGGGTATTCTTAAAGGTCCTTAACTTTGAGGATTTCTGCTGGCAAAGCGTCTCGCTGCGTTGACGTTCTCTCGTGAAGTTCCCACCGTTTTTGACTTTTAAGAAACGCCCCAAGGCGTTTTGTCAGCTTTATTATATAATGCCGCAGAGGGGACTGCAAAGTCTTTTCTGCGGTGTTTTGTTGACTTGGAACGGCCTACTTTCCTATGGAACCTCTGAACAAATGATGCAGATAAAGGACCAAACCCGAATCAGTGCCCAAAAGGCGAAGCGGACCCGGGCCAAGCGGTATTTTGATCACTTTGTTACCATCTTTCGCTCCTCTTTGGCGAAAG
>JAEWLW010000088.1 GCA_023457355.1 Bacillota bacterium
TTGCTGTTATCCTATAACGGACTGAAGGAGGTGCAGACAGATGGCAAAATGCGATATCTGCGGTAAGGGCGTAACCTTCGGAATTAAGGTTTCTCACTCCCATCGGAGATCTAACAGAACTTGGAAACCTAATGTCAAGCGTGTAAAGGCAATTGTGAACGGTACCCCTTGTCACGTTCACGCCTGCACCCGCTGCTTGCGTTCCGGTAAGATTACCAGAGCTATCTAATTTTAATTGAATAGCAATTCTAGAAAAAGCACGCTTTCAGCGTGCTTTTTTGGGTTTTGCGCTTCTTTTCCCGCAGTGTGTACCTCTGAAAGCATTGTTGCGTAATATAGTAGTAACAAAAGTCAAGGAGGTGACGCAGATGCAATCTAACAGTACCCCTTTTTCGCTGCGAATTCCCAAAGAACTGCTGCTGCGGCTAAAACGTCTGGCCAAGCACAATAAACGTTCTGCCAACCGGGAGGCCGAGCAGATTCTCGAAGAATATCTTAATCGATGGGAGAAGGAACACCCGTTAAATTAATGGCTTACCGGACGCGTTTAGCATCCGCAAAATAGACTGTGCGGGATACGGTGGAATAAGATACGCCTTCTATTCCCTCTCCGGTTGCAAAAAGCGACGGCGCCACAAACAACGGAACAGCCACATATTCATCCACCAGCTTTTGTTCCGCCATCAGCAATTGTGCCGCGGCCGCATTTGGCTCCGACTGTTGTCTGGCCCGGCTGATCATCTCAGAGATTGAAGGCATCTCGCCGTTTTCGTCAAGCGGCAGACTTTCAAATGCGGATAAAAGGTCCACCGGGCTGTTCCCCTGCGCCGTAAGCGGAACAATCGCAAGGTCAAAATCTCCGTTTTCCACCCTGCTCAGCAGGTCGTAATAATCGAGCTGTTCCATGTTGACAAAAGCCGAAAGTTCCTGCTGCCACCTGCGCTGTATGGCTCCCCCAAGATCGGGTCCCGGCATAAAATTGCTGACCAGCAGCGTCAGGCGGCCTACATCCTCCTGTTTTAAACCATCTACCGCACTTAAAAATATCTGGCGGGCTCCTTCCGGCACCGCGGCTGGCTGCGGTGTCGGCGCCAATTCACGATAGGGACTTCCCCAAAGCATGGCGCTTGGGGCAATAATGCCATGGTAGGGCTGCAGGTAATCCGGCAGCCTTCCTACCAATTCGTCCATATGCATTGCGGCGGTCAGCGCGGCGCGTACATCGCGGTGGGCAAGCAATTTTCCCGAAATATTATAAAGCAACATCCAGCTTTGGTCATAAAAGGTTTCGCCTTCCAGCCCCTGTGCCTCGCTCAACCGTTGAAAGGGCACAAAAACCAGGTCGCTTTTGCCCTCTAAATACAATGAAACCGGATCGCCCCTGTTAACATAAAACTCAACGCCGTCAATCTGCACCGGGTTGCGAAAGGCCGGGTTCTTCTGCACCGAAATGACGTTGCCATCCCACCCCTTGACATAAAAAGGGCCATTGCATAAAAGATTTTGCGCCGCCAACCCATACCGGCCCTTTTGGGCGGCAAAAAACTTTTTCTGGCAAGGCATGGCCGACGCGCTTGAAAGCAGAGACAAAAGCGAGGGGTCATCATGCGCCAACGTTATCTCTAAAGCCGTATCACTTTGGGCCCTCACGCCAAGGGCAGTTGGCGGCAGCTCCCCGGACAAGATTCTTTCGGCATTTTGGATCATGCAATACCGGTCGGCATCAGGGGCGGGCGCATCCTGATTGAACAGCCTTTGCAGCGCATATGAAAAATCATGCGCTGTCAGTGGATCGTCGTTGGACCAGCGTAATCCATCACGCAATGTGAACGTATAGGTTAACCGGTCGTCGGAAATCTCCCAACGCTCGGCGCAGGCCGGTACCACCTCTCCAGCCGGTGAGATGGCTGTCAACCCCTCAAACGAATTTTCAATAATGGTTCGTGCAGCCGAAGAAGCTGCGTATTGCGGGTCCAGCGTCTCCGGGGAGGATACGAGATCATAACGCAGTTCAACCGGTTGTTCCTGCTTAAAACAGCCGCATATCAACAACAGAAAAAACAGAACACCAAATTTCAACAGGTTTCCTCTCATGCGTCTCCTCCTCTTTATTGTGTAAATTACAAACCGGCTTTTAAAACGGTCAAAAAGCATTTCTTTAAAGCCTGTTGGGTTTATCAGCATGGCATCATCGGTTTGTTGCCACATAATCCGCTCGTATCATAGCACATCAGCGCTTTGTTTTCAAGGCAGGCAAAAGCGGCGCTATAGGCCACTGTGCCGGTTATAAAACGAAGGGACTTTCACGCGTGAAAGTCCCTTTAGCTTGTGCCGATATCGCGTTAAACCCATGAACAATCAGTGAGCGGTTTCTTATTCCAACGGCTCCAGCAACAGCGGGCTGTCAGGTTCCAGCTTCTCTGCCGGCAGACTTCTGTCGGAGATAACGTACTGGCTTAAGTTCCGCACGCGCAGCAGAAATCCACCGGCTTCTTCATTATAAACGGCCCCAATATCATACAGTGTCCGATTGATATTGCGATAAAGAAAGCTGCCCGGTTCAGCCGGCAAAAGCAACGTGCCGTAGTGGTGGAAGTAATCCCCGTTGCCGTTAAAAAACAACAGCGTCGCTTCCGGGTAACGGTCCAATATGGCGTCGTCATAATCACAGTTGGCACCCAGCGTCAGGTCGTCCTGCCCCAGGGTATTCACCGTAAAAGTCGCGTCTTTAAATACCTCAAACGCAAATTCCCAGCCCTCGTCCTCAGCCGTGCCGCCATCTATTTCCTTGTCGAAATAATAACGGTGCTGCCGGTTGTAAATCACATCGCGTTCAAAATCGCCTGATGCCGCTGTGGCATGCACACAAACCGCCGCTGCCAGTGCTGCACAAAGCAGGACTATCCACATCTTTTTGCGCATTTCCGTCCCCTCCAATGGAATAATTATAGCACTTATTTAAACAGTTCCGCAAGGCCGTCTCTGATCACCCGAAACACGCGGACGATGCGCGCGCCGACCGTGCTTTGGGCTTCTTCCTCCTCGGCGGACAGAACATCCTCATCATCCGGAAGTTGAATTTCCTGCGTTCTCATAATGATTTGCAGGCTGCGCGGCGGCACATTTTCAGGGGAGGTCAGCGATACCTTCTCTGCCGAGGTGTCGATATCCAGCACGCCAAAATCATCATCCAGCCGGTGCCACTCATCCTTGATGATATTGGATATCGTCTCCCGGTTGGCCTGAAGGTCATCGGTTTTGTGCAGCACATTCAGCAGGTCGCTGAGCATCTGCGTAACACCCGCTATGCTGACCCTGGCGCCCTCGTTAAGCAGGTCGCTGCTGTCTGAAAGCATTGTATCCACCGAGTCGAGCATGCCGCGGGTATGCTTCATCAGGTCGGCTGTGTCATCCATCACCCGGGAGGTCTCTTCCAGAATATCCTCCATCTCGCCGGAAAGCGCATAGATGTCGCCGATACTGCTGCTGATGCCGGCTGAAAGCGTCTCGCTGTCTTCCACCATACCGCTCATTGTGGCATTAATAGCCTGAAGCTCCTGTAGCATTGCCGCCGCCGATTCCTGTACGACATCGTCCGGAGCGCCATCGGCCTCGCCCGCCAGCGATTCAATTTCTTCCACCGAGGATTCCATCTGCCGAATATAGCTGGAAAATGTTGAGGAATCCAGATAAGATAACGCCGTTTCAAGCGCACCGGTCTGCAAGGCGATTTCATCAACAAGCGCCTGCTTTCGGGCGGAAGAGGTGGCCGGACTGTTGAATTCCAGCACAGCGGCTTTAAGCTTGGTCATCAGGGTGTATATTTCCTCAATCCCCTCGCCCATACCGCCCATCAAGCCCGCGATGGATTCCGCACTGCTGCCCATGCCTTTGATAGCGCCCGAGAGGTTGGCATCCCCTAAAAACTCCGCATAATTGTTAAGCCCCTTTTCCATCTCTTTGAGCGAACTGCGTAATTTGGAGACACTTTGGGTAATGCCGTCGGAATCCTTATCCATCACAGCGCGGGCCTGATCCAACGTGTCAAGCCCCTGAACAGTTGTGCGCATTCCACCCGACATAGCCGACAACATATCGAGAATATCCTTCACGGTTCCATTCATCGCATTGCTGGCGTCCTCAAGATTGGCCTTGTGGTCTTTCATTTCCGAGATATCATCAAGCTGTGAAAGGGTTGCAGGCATCATCGCCAGAACAACGCCCGAAGTCTCAAAACTGTCGGTGCCGATATTGAAACTGAACGTGTCCTCCCTTTTGGGCATGGCGATGAAAAACGCCAACTGATAGGAGCCAAAGGACTGGAACTGCGCGCCTTGCGCCGAAAAGCTGCTGTTATCGGCGGTATCCGATGCCATGCCGCAAACCAGAATAAAATTATCCCGGTAATAGGCATTTGCTCTCGGGTTGGGCGTGGCTGTGACATCAACAGTTATCAGTCCCGAAGCACCGGCCAACTGCTCGGCGTGGGTAGGTACACCATTGAGCTTGTAGCTGACATCCACCATCCACGGCAGTGTATCAAATGTCTGCTTCTTTGGCACAACCTCGTAATAAAAGCGATTGCCCGCACCGCTGTCCAAATTCCAGGTGACCCCGTCGTCGCTTTGTTCCGGTGCGTCAAGCGTGCTCATATTGGTCACCGACGCATAGTTGCCGTAATCTTTAAATTGTGTGTTGCTATTCAGATCGCAACCCTTAACAATGCTGTAATTGTCGAGTGCACCGTAATAGTCCAGCATCAGGTAAGCCGTCTCATCCACCGTTACCGCAGGGGCGGCGGCATGTACATAGGTGGCCGGGAAGACCGTAAGCATGCACAGGGCAAGCACGGCTGAAATTGCTTTTTTAGCGGTACGCATAAATTTATCTTTCCTCCTGCGGTTCCAGTTTCTTGCGATAGGGGCTGCGCCGGACAGCGCTCGCCAGCAGTTTGATTTTTTTCCCGGTTTTGGCCGCCAGCGCGGTATGCGCTTCTTTAAGTCTCTGCGTGCGCGCGCGCCCCCTGTTTATGGCGCCGTCAAACAGCGTCAGCAGCAACGGCAGCAGCGTCAGCACAAAAACCATACTGAATAGACCGCCGCGTCCAATCAGATGCCCCAGATCTACAACGGTGGGCACTGACGACATGAAATTCAGGCCATATCCGACGATAGTCAACACCAATCCGGAGGTCATGATGGAAAGGGTGCTCTTACTGATGGTTTTGATCGCAGCCTGTTTTTTATCCGGTTCTTCCTGGCGTATGGCGAGATAGTTATTGGTCAGCAGGATGGAATAATCCACCGTTGCACCCAGCTGCATGCTGCTTACCATCAAATAACCTAAAAACGCCAGTTTTTCGTTGTAAAGATAGGGCATGGCCATGTTAAAGTAGATGGCCACCTCAATCGGCACCAGCACGACCAGCGTAATGGCCAGCGAACCAAACGCCATGAACACCACCAGCGCCACGCCCATAATCGAGATCATGTTGACTTCCTTGTTATCCTGGAGAATAATCGCCTTGATATCCTTGGCAACCGGCGTCTTGCCGACGAAGTATGTATCTTCCGGGTAGTACCGCCCGACGATGGCCTTAATTTCGTCGTCATAGGTGAACGCCGTGTCGGTCTCGGTATCACTGCGCACATTAACCAACATGCGGGAATAACTTTGAGTATGCAGCTGTTCGGTCAGGCTCCTGGGCAGAAAGCGCTCGGGTATACCCTCGGGAAGCACGGCCGAAAGCGCCGTGACATTGCGTATGTAAGGCTGATCTTCCAGTTCTTTTGTCAACCGTTTCTCAATGACATTGCCCTTATTTGGCATAACCACCACAATGGTGTTGCTAGGCCCGAAAACGTCATCAATGGCTTTTTTCTCCAGCCAGGTGGGGGTTCCTTCAGCGCAGCCCACCACCGAAGTACCGTACATATAATGGGTAAGGCCCTGCGCAACATAGCACGGTATTATTAAAAGGGCCACCAGCACCGCCACGGCGAAACGCGAACCGAACACCCGCTTTGCAAATTTATCGAGCGGCGGAATGAACGGTTTGTGCTGCAATCTTTCGATAATGCCCTGCCAGCGTAAAATCAGTGCCGGCATTAACAGCAGCACCGTAAGCATACTGCATAATATCCCTTTTGCCAGCACCATGCCAATATCGTAGCCGATGGTGAACTTCATCAGCGCCAGCGCTAAAAAACCGATAACCGTTGTAAATGCGCTTGACACAATCGACGTCATGGCAATGCGCAACGCGTTTTCCATGGCCTGCTCAATGCCAAGCCCTTTATTTTTTTCGGCTGTAAAGGTATGCAGCAGAAATATCGAGTAATCCATTGCCACGGCAATTTGAAGCAGCGCCGCTGCATTGGAGGAAATAAACGAAATGGTTCCGAAAATAATATTACTGCCGGTGTTGATGATAACCGCCGCACCCATTGTCACCATAAACAGCACCGGTTCAAACCAGGAATTGGTGGTGAGCGTCAATATGCAGATAATGAACAGCACGCCCACCGCTAAGATACGCGGCATTTCATGCGCCATATTTTCACTGACCGTCTTATTTTCAACCGTCGGGCCCGAGATGCTGCACTTGTCGCCAAGCAGGCTGCGTATGGCGTCGATAGCCGCATAGGATGCGGGTTCGGAGTCGCCCGCCTTGAAAACAACATCGTAAACGGCACTGTTGTCCCTGTAATAGTCCCCGATGTCCACTACTTCCAAAAAGGCCTTCGAGGTGTAAATATCCGTTGCGGTGTCGGCCCAGGAAACTTGATCGACACCGTCCAGCGCCGCTATTTTTTCCCTGTACAGCTTCGCCTCGTAAACAGTGACACCCTTAACCATGACACGCGCCGTGCCCGGATAACCAAACTGCGACTCCATCACATCGATGCCCTGCTTGGTCTGTGCCCACGCGGGCAAATATTTGGTTAAATCGTAATTGACCCTAACCATCAGACTGGCAGCCGCGGACAGCACTACCATAAGGATAAAGAACTTTTCAATCCAGCTTCTTCGCCTCACAATAAAACTGATCAAACGGTCGGCCATCGTTTTTTGAGTGGTAACCATATAATCTTCTCTCCCGGTTTTATTACTCATCTATTGACTTTTACACTAATGTATATTATTATACAATTGTAAAGAATACAACGGTCACTTTTAAGAATATTCGTGTATTATTCCACAATAAGCATGGCCTTTGTGGAGAAAGGGACAAACAATGACGGGAATATCCAACAATAAGGACGACCGGCGTTGCCGAAAAACCAAATTTGCAATTAAATCGGCTCTTTTAACTATCATGAAAGAAAAATCGGTATCGAAAATATCCATCAGCGAGCTGACCGAACTGGCTGATGTCAACCGAAAAACTTTTTATAACCATTATGCGGATATCGACTCAGTGCTGCGCGACCTTGAGGGCGAATTTTTAGAGCGCCTTTTCAAATTGATCGACAAAGATAATATTTGGAACGGCCTTGAAAATCCCGCGCCCTTTTTTGAAAAGCTGTTTCTTGAAATTCAGAGCGACCAGCCTTTTTTTAAGCTTTTAATTGAATCGGGCGAGCATGTGCATCTCGTTTTTAATTTTCGCAACCGCCTGCGCGACCTGTGGGGGGAGCAACTGCAAAACCGCAGCGACTTAGACCCGCATCTTCTGATGTGCTTTATGGATTTCATCGCCTCCGGCACCGTTTCGATTCTGGAATCCTGGATCAGCAATTCCGATCAGGTACCGTTTGAGCGGCTCTCAGAATTAATCAGCAGCATTATCTCCGGTGCAAGCCATGCTGCGCTGCACGTTTCGGTAAAAAAATAGCCCCCGCACTGCGGGGGACTGCACCTGCCAAAAGCAAGGCGCCTCCTGCTGTCGCCGGGGGCGCCTCAGCTTGTAAAAAAACGCATACCATAGAAAATTTTGCACAAGTCAAAAGTTTGGGTCGAGCTTTTGAGTCTGCATTTTCAATTAAACCGCTTAGGCGCTTAATTGAAAATAAGCCCGGCTATGCTGTGCTTGTTATGCGTAAAAAACGCATAATCCATCCCATACTGTCGTAATCAAAAGCGCGCAGGTCTTGGTGGAGCCACAGCGGGCATTTATGCCGCCCGCTGTGATAAGCGGAGCCAAGCTGCCGCACGGCGCGCGCCCCTAATATGCGAGCAATCCGGGCAGCGCCCCAAACCTGCCCTAATCCTGTAAGAAGCGCAGGAGCGGGCGCGAAAACTTTCCAGTGAACCGTTTTTGCGGGGAGAACCCTCGCCGGGGGTTCTCCCCATGTCGCGTTAAGCGGCATCCGCTTTGTGTTGTGCAAATTAACAGCACGCCCAGCCTTTTTCGACGGCCTGAGGCGCCCTCGGCGAAAGCCGGGGTGCCTCTATTGTCACTTGTTAAATACACGGCTGCCGGGTTTTGTAATCGGCAGCCCCTGCTTGCAAAGCGGGCAGTCAGCCTCCTCATAAGAGGCAACCACCATCGACACCGCCGCATGCAGCGGCACGCCAAAATCGACCGCGCCGTTGGAACGGTCGACCACCGAGCCGACGCCGATAACGACGCCACCCTTTTCCCTGACCAGCGCGATAACCTCCTTAACCGAGCCGCCGGTCGTGATAGTATCCTCCACCACCAGCACCCGCGTACCCGGCTCAATGGCAAAGCCACGGCGCAACGTCATGGCGCCGTTTTCGCGCTCGGCGAAGATGTTGCGCACGCCCAGCTGCCGCGCAACCTCATAGGAGATGATGACGCCGCCAATGGCGGGGCCGACAACCAGATCAATCTTTTCATCTCGAAACGCATCCGCAATATCCTTGCAGATGGGCTCCGAATATTTAGCGTCCTCAAAAACGCGGGCACACTGCATATATTTGTCGGAATGGCGGCCCGAAGTCAGGCGGAAATGCCCGGTCTGAAGCACGTGTGCGTCCTCAAGCAGTTTGATTTTTTCTTCTCTTGTCATTGGTTTTCCCTCCGGTTATTCAGTGATAAGCGCACCCACGAGCTCTTCCACCCGCTTGATGCCTTTGCGGTTCATATAATCTTCCAGCTCGTCAAGGATGCGCACGCAGGCCATGGGGTCGGCTAAATTCGCCGTGCCCACCTGCACCGCCGTGCAGCCTGCGAGCAAAAACATCACGGCATCCTCGCCGGTCATGATGCCGCCCATGCCCACAACGGGAATAGAAACGGCCTGCGCCGCCTGATAGCACATGCGCAGCGCCACCGGGCGCACCGCAGGGCCGGACATTCCCCCGGTAATATTGCCGAGCACCGGTCTGCGGGTGTTGATGTCGATCGCCATGCCGGCAATGGTGTTGATGAGCGAGACAGCGTCCGCCCCGCCCGCCTGTGCCGCAGCCGCCATCTCGGCGATGTCCGACACATTGGGCGAAAGCTTAATCATAATGGGCTTACCCGTAACGCGGCGCACCGCCTGTGTGACGGTGAGGATGCTTTCAGGATCGCTGCCGAACACCTTGCCGCCCGCGTGGATGTTGGGGCAGCTGACATTCACCTCGATAAATGCCGTGCCGCTGTTATCCAGCTTTTGCGCCATCCGGGAAAATTCCTCAATCGTATTGCCCGAGATATTGCAGATAACCGTGGCCCCCTGCGAAAGCATCCACGGCAGCTCCGTTTCTAAAAACGCGTCGATGCCGGGATTTTGCAGCCCGACGGCATTGAGTATGCCGCTGGGGGTCTCTGCAATGCGCACCGGCGGATTGCCCGCCCGCTCGGCGGGGGTCACCCCCTTGGCCGAAATGCCACCCAGACGGGAGATATCGTAAAAGCGCGTAAAGTCGCGCCCGAAGCCAAAGGTGCCGGACGCCGCGATAATGGGGTTTTTTAAGGTTATGCCACAGAGCGAAACCGACAGATCCGCCTTGTTCACAGCACCACCGCCTTTGCATCAAATACGGGCCCGTCAGCGCAGACACGGGCAAACGTCTCGCTGCCGTCAGTCTTTTTAACCTTGCAGGAACAGGTCAGGCAGGCGCCGTAGCCGCAGCCCATGCGCTGCTCCAGCGACAGCTGACAGGGGATGCCCTTCTCCAGTGCAAATGCCTGCACGGCTTTTAGCATCGGCACCGGCCCACAGGCGATGATCAGCTCCGGCAGCGCCAGCTTTTCCTTCACCGCGTCCACCACCGTGCCGTTAAAGCCCCGGCAGCCGTCGTCGGTGCAGATCATCAGGTCGGCAAAAGGCGCAAAATCGCCCTCGCCATAAACCTGTTCCGCCGTGCGAAAGCCCAGCACCGCCGTTACCTTCGCCGCTTGGGAAAAGGTGTGGCAGGCAAACAGCATCGGCGCAACGCCCACGCCGCCGCCCAGCGCCCATACTGTTTTAGCGTCGTTTAACGCAAAGCTGTTGCCCAGCGGCGCGATAATTTCCATCTCATCGCCGACTTCAAGCGTGCAGATGCGCTGCGTGCCGCCGCCCTTGGGCTGAATACCCAGCGTCAGGCTGCCCGCCGCCTCGTCGGCATCCATAATGCTGATCGGCCGCCGCAGAATGTGCGCCGCGTCATCCGGCACCTTAATGTGCACAAACATGCCGGGCAGCACCGGCTGCAAAAACGCTTCCGGCGCATGCAGAACAAACCGGGTCATGTCCCGGCCCAGCGGGCCTTTTTCTAAGATTTTAGCCATAAAGGGCTTCACATGTTCACGCCCCTTCGCTGTAGTCGGCGGTGATGTCGTCGCGCATGCGCACCGCCTCGGCACGCACTGCTTCAAGCCAGTGCAGCCCGGGGCGCTTTTGATGCGCGCACAATAGTGAGCGCGAGGCGTTGACCACCGCGCCACCCTTCTCTGCGTCGAAGCAGCCGCTTAAATCCTTACCCGTCGCGCCCTGCGCGCCGTAGCCCGGAACCAAAAACGGCGTGTGCGGCATACGCTTTCTCAACGCGGTCGATTCGGCGGGCCAGGTTGCACCGACAACCGCCCCCACCGCGGAATAGCCGCATTCGCCCATCAGTGTTTCGCCCCAACCGCCGACCAGATCGGCCATCAGTTCATAAACCTTGCGCCCGTCGGCGGTCACGATGTCCTGAAGCTGCCCGCCGGAGGGGTTGGAGGTTTTAACCAGTACATAGATGCCGCCGCCGTGCTGTTTGGCTTCGTCTATGAACGGCTGGATGCCATCTACGCCGAGGTAGGCGTTCACCGTAACGAAGTCGCTGAAAAACTTTCCCTCTGGGTTTAAATAGGCGCGCGCATAGGCCCCGGCCGTCGCGCCGATGTCGTTGCGCTTGCAGTCGGCGATGGTGACATAACCGCGCTGCCGCGCGCAGGCCAGTGTTTCTGCAAAGGTCCGCATGCCTGCCACGCCGTAAATCTCATAGTAGGCCACCTGCACCTTGACACAGCCGATGAGGTCGGTCATGCCGTCGAGCAACGCCCTGTTATAGTTTAAGATCGCCTCGCAGATCTCTTTGTTGGAATCCCCCTTGGGCGCAAACTCGGCGGGCAGGTGCCCCACCTGCGTGTCCAATCCCATGGCGGTCGGGTTTTTTACCCGTGCGATCGCCGCCGCAAGACGGTCTGCTGCATTATTGATCATCCTGTTGACCATTCCTTTCTGTACGCACTGCCTTTATTCCGGCGCCCAGTCGTAAACCAACCTGCCCGCCTGAAAGGTCTTAAGCACCCTGCCACTTAAAGTTTTGCCGTCCAGCGGGGTGTTCTTGCCGCGGGAAAGGAATTTTTGCGCATCCACTATCCATTCCCTGTCGTCGGCGAGAAAGAAATCGGCAGGCTGCCCCTCGGCGATGACGCCGCCGGGAATCTTCGCGATTTGCGCCGGGGTGTAGCACATCTTTTCCACCAGCTTTTCCAGCGGCAGAATACTGCTTTTCACCAGCCGGGTATAGCAGGCGGAAAACGCGGTTTCAAAGCCGGAGATGCCCTTTGCCGCCAGCGCAAATTCCAGGTGCTTGTCGTCAATATGGTGCGGCGCATGGTCGGTCGCGATGGCGTCAACCGTGCCGTCGAGCAGGCCTTCAATGAGCGCCTCCTGGTCGGCGCGCGTTCTCAACGGCGGCGCCACCTTGGCGTTGACATCATAGCCCTCGCAGGCCGTTTCGTCCAGGCACAGGTAGTGCGGCGTCGTCTCGCAGGTGACCCTGACGCCGCGCGCCTTGGCGTGGCGGATCAGTTCGACGCAGCCCGCCGTTGAGATATGGCAGATATGGATGCGCGCCTTGTTTTCCTCCGCCAGAATCAGGTCGCGGGCAATGGGGCCTTCCTCCGCCGCGCGGGAGATGCCGGGCAGGCCAAGCATTGTGGCCGTGACGCCGCGGTTCATGACGCCGCCTTCGGTCAACGACAGCTCCTCAGGGTGAACCGCCACATAGGTGTCGAACCGGCCCGAATAGAGCAGCGCCAGTTCAAGCAGGCGCGCGTTCACGACAGGGCTTCCGTCGTCCGAAAAGGCCACTGCGCCGGCGGCCTTCATGTCGCCCATTTCGGCAATCTCCTTGCCCTCAAGCCCTTTTGAGACCGCGCCGATGGGATACACCTTGCAGTAGCCCGCCTCATCCGCCTTGTTTTTCATATAGCCGGTCACCGCTCCACAGTCGTTGACCGGATGGGTATTCGCCATGCAAAGAACCGACGTAAAGCCGCCTGCCGCCGCCGCGCGGGTACCGCTGACAATATCCTCTTTATACTCATAGCCGGGGTCGCGCAGGTGGCAGTGCAGGTCGATCATGCCGGGCAGCAGATAGGCGCCCTGCGCGTCGATCACTTCATCCGTGTCGGAAAGCCCCTGACCGATCCTGGCAATCACACCGTTTTCAATCAGAAGGTCGGCCGTCTGTCGGCCATTCGCATTGACAATGACCGCATTTTTAATCAGTGTGCTCATCGGCCTTCCCTCCTTGTCATCATATAGAGCAACGCCATGCGCACCGCCACGCCGTTTGTCACCTGTTCGTTGATGAATGACTGGTCGGAATCGGCAACATAGCTGGAGATTTCGACGCCACGGTTCATCGGGCCGGGGTGCATCACCAGCGCGTCGGGCCGCGCGAGCTGCATCATCCTGGGGTCAATGCCAAAATACCGCGAATATTCGCGCACCGAGGGGAACAGCCCCTTCTTCTGGCGCTCAAGCTGGATGCGCAGCGCCATGACGACGTCTGCGTCACGCACGGCGTCCTCGACATAGTAGCAGTAATCAACGCCGGGCATCTCGCAGCCGGGCGCGGGCAGCAGCGTCGGCGGGCCTGCCAGCACCACCTTGGCGCCCATTTTGGTCAGTCCGTAGATGTTGGAACGCGCCACGCGCGAATGTGTGACATCGCCTACAATGGCAACCTTTAAACCCTCAAAGCCACCCTTTTTTTCGCGGATGGTCAGCATATCCAACAGCCCCTGAGTCGGATGCTCGTTTGTGCCGTCGCCCGCGTTAATGACGGCGGACTTAACGTGCTTGGCCATCATATGCGGTGCGCCGCTCATGGGGTGGCGCATGATGATAACGTCGGTGCCCATCATGTCGATCGTCTTCGCTGTGTCGATCAGCGTTTCGCCCTTCTTGACGCTGGATGAGGACGCCGCGATGTTTGCCGCCACCGCCGACATATATTTGCTCGCCAACTCAAAAGAGAGGCGGGTTCTGGTGGAATTTTCGTAAAACAGCGTGACGATTGACTTGCCCTGCAAATGGGAAGTTTTTTTGGTGGGGCCCACTACCACCTGCTTCATCGCCTCGGCCGTGTTTAAAATTTCGACAATTTCCTCGCGGCTGATGTCCCGCAGCCCGAGAAGATCCTTTGTTTTTAATGCCATCTTTTCACCCTTTTCTGTTCATGCCGCTATTCCAGCGATTCGATATACACGGCGCTCTCGCCGTCAAATTCGGGGACACAGACATGCACAACCTCGTTGCCGGAAGTCGGCAGGTTCTTGCCAATAAAATCTGCACGGATGGGCAGCTCGCGGTGGCCCCTGTCCACGATGACCATCAGTTGAATGCACTTGGCGCGGCCGCTTTCCATGACGGCATCAATCGCGGCGCGCGCGGTGCGCCCGGTGTAAAGCACATCGTCCACCAGAACCACCCGCTTGTCCTGAATCATAAATGGAATATCCGTGCCGTTGATGACCGGATGTTCGGAAAGCAGCGACAAATCGTCGCGATAGAACGTGATATCCAGCATCCCGACGGGAAGCTTCACCCCGTAATACTGCTCAACTAATGCCGCGACCCTTTTCGCCAGTGGCACGCCGCGCCGCTGGATGCCGATGAGCACCACGTCGTCGGTGCCCTTGTTTCGCTCAATCAGCTCGTGCGAGAGCCGCACACACGCGCGGTTGATATCCGCTTCGTCCATAATATCCTTGCGCTTCAAACGCATCTCCCCCTCTTTTTAAATCTAAGTGCCGTGCACCGCCGCATGCCGGCGATGCGCAAATCAAAACCGCTTGCAGCAGCTTCAATAATAAAATAAGCGTCCTGCCCGCAAATGATGCGGCAAGGCGCTTTTTAATATCTGGATATTGGTATTAAAAGCAAACCTTGCCGGCCTCACAGGACCGATTTAAAGGATGCTGTACGGCAAGATATCCCACCGCAAAAACACTAAATTTTTATTAGTATAGCACTTTAAGGCGTTATTGTCTATGCAATTTCAACAATTTTTTTGTGCTGTTATTTTCGCTATAATGTGACAATTAATTTTAAATATTAAAATATATTAATTGTTTATATTTCATAAACTTTATTTTTTGCACGTAATATTTCATATAATTGTTGATTTTTTATGTCCGAGGTGTTAAAGTAATGTTGATGCAGACATCATCATCATCAGAAAGGGGATTTGCAGGAATGTCTATCAAAAAGAAACCAAACCTTTCGGTTCAAATCCTAATCGGTCTGTTAGCCGGTGTTGCGGTCGGCTTATGCATGCAGGGCGAAGGTGCGCGCCTCATCGCCAACAACTGGATTAAACCCTTTGGGTCCCTATTCCTCAATGCCATTAAAATGCTTATTGTGCCGCTTGTTTTCTCTTCGCTGATTGTGGGCACCTGCGGTTTGGGGGATGCCAAACGCGTGGGACGCATCGGCGGCAAAACAATTGCCTATTACCTTGCCACAACCGCGCTCGCGGTAACACTGGGGCTGATTGTGGGCAACATCGGGAACGTCGGCGGTGGCTTTGTGCTGGCCGAGGGCCTGAGCTATCAGGCCGGAGAAGCGCCGAACGTTGTGGATACCCTGCTGAATATCATCCCGGCCAACCCGCTCAAGGCGCTGGTGGACGGCAATATGCTTCAGATTATCGCCTTTGCGCTGTTCCTGGGCGGCTCCATCATCATGGTAGGCGAACGCGCCAAACCGGTTTCCAATTTCTTTGACGGCCTGGCCGAGTGCATGTATTCACTGGTGGCTTTCATCATGAAGTTTTCGCCTCTCGCCGTTTTTGCGCTGATTGTTCCGATTGTCGCGGTAAACGGGCCGTCGGTGCTGCTGCCGCTGTTAAGCGTCATCCTTGCGGTTTATATCGGCTGTATTTTACATATGGCAATCGTCTATTCACTTTCAGTGCGTACATTTGCCAAAATCAGCCCGCTGGTCTTCTTTAAAAAGTGCTCGGAAGCGATGATCTTTGCGTTTACCACGGCATCCAGCTCGGCCACGCTGCCGTTTTCTATGATGGCGTCGGAGAGACTGGGCGTTCCGCTGCCCATCCGCAGCTTTGTGCTGCCGCTGGGTGCGACCATCAACATGGATGGAACAGCGATCTATCAGGGCATCTGCGCGCTGTTTATCGCGAACGTCTACGGCGTTTCTCTGAGTATGGGCCAGCAGCTGACCATCATTCTCACGGCCACGCTCGCTTCAATCGGCACGGCCGGCGTACCCGGCGCGGGTGTTGTCATGCTGGGCCTGGTTCTTCAGTCGGTCGGGCTGCCCATTGAGGGTGTTGCACTGATTGCCGGCATCGACCGCATTCTGGATATGGCCAGAACAACCGTTAACATCACCGGCGATATCGCCTGTTCGGCTGTTGTCGCTTCCTCTGAAAAAGAACTGGTTACAACAGCGCCGTAAACCAAGTAATCAAATCAGCTTTCCAAACACCATCCTCTCTTCCCTAAAGCATGGCAAAATGCAACCGGCATTTTGCCATGCTTTCATTTTAAAGACTTTGCAATTTGGTCCGGCCTGCGCTATACTGACAAGGAGAAAGGAAGTGCCTGCCCATGTGTAAGCCGGCCTTTGTCTATTTGCTAAAATGCGCCGACAGCAGCCTTTATGCGGGCTGGACAAATGACCCCGCTGCGCGGCTGGCTGCCCACAACAGCGGCACCGGCGCCAAATACACCCGCGCGCGCAGACCGGTTGTGCTGGCTTATCTTGAACGCTGCGAAGATAAGCCTGCTGCCATGCGGCGCGAAGCCGAACTTAAACGTATGACACGCGCCCAGAAACTGGCATTGATTGATGAACAGAACAACACCGCTTTTTAGGCGCTTTTGCTAAAACCTGTTGCAAGGCCTTCAAAAAACCGGCAGCATTATAAAATGCCGCCGGTTTTTAAGTTATACCAGTTGTTCAATTTCGTCCTCGGTTAAAACGGCCAGTCCCTCGTCTATCAGCAGTTGGGCTAAAATGCCATTACCATCCGCTAATTTGCCGCTAAAGCTGCCGTCGTAGACGAAATTCTTACCGCAGGAGGGACTTTTCAATTTAAGGATTGCGACGCGGCAGTTAAACATGCGTGCCAAGGCCAACGTCTCCTGCGCACCTTTTTTATACTGGGCAGTCACGTCGCGGCCACTGCCTGTCAGCACTTTATCGCCGACAATTTCGGCGGGCTCCCGCGGTGTGGGCAGCCCGCCGTACAGCTCGGGGCAGACGGGAATCAGGTGATGCCTGCTTTTCAGTTTTTCCAAACCCGTCTGATAACAGCCCGAGCCGTCATAACGGCAGTTGAGCCCCAACAGACAGGCGCTGACCAGAATATTCAACCGCATTGGCTCCCTTACGCGAATTTATGGGCCCCTGTTATAGCCCGATCAGGCTGAACAGGCCGTAGGAGGTAGCCCCCATGATAATTCCTGCCGTGGCCACACCCGCGGCAATGGGCCAAAAGGCCCTGCGCATCCGCATTTGCAGCAGCGTTGCGATCAGGCAGCCTGTCCATGCGCCGGTCCCCGGAGCCGGAACCGCCACAAAAAGAAAAAGTGCCAACAGAAGCGCACGATTGGTGCTCTGGGTTTTTTTAACCTTTTTGTCACCGACGGTCAGTATCTTTTGAAACAGCCAGCCAATTTTGGGCAGCGTGGCGCCCCAGTGCAGCACCTTACCCGCAAAGGGAATGAGAAGGGGCACCGGCAGAAGATTGCCAACGACGCACAGCGCATAAACCAGCCAAAAAGGATATCCCCACCCAATGCCAATGGGTATGGCGCCGCGCAGCTCAATGATGGGCACCATGGAAAGTAAAAATAAAAATAAAAGCTGTGCAGGCATAGGCTATCTCCTTCCATGCGCCGTACGGGCGACAAAACGTTCAATTAAAGCCGCTGTCAAACGCAGCACCGATTTGATGTTCAAAAGCAGCATCAAACCGAACATGCCAACCTGAACCAAAAAATTGTGCGGAACCTGCCGGATTAAAAGCGCGCCCTGAACCATCAGCAGCAGCATGCGCACGGCGGTGGTCAGCGGGCGCAGATCCAGCTGAACCAGTCGCTGAATATCCAGCGCCCGAATGGCAAAGGCCAGCAGATAACTCAGCAACGTCGCAAACGAGGCGCCCATAACGCCATAGGTTGGAATCAGCCAGAAGTTCAACCCGATATTGGCCACGGCACCAATAAAAATAGCCAGCGGGACGGTGGCATTTTTCTTGCTGACCATATAAAAGGATCCCAAAAAGGTCACCAGCGAGGAAAACACTTCCGCCACCACCAAAAAAGGCACATAGCGCCAGGATTCATAGTAGGCGGGCGCATACAGCACCTTAGTGATGGGTTGAATCAGCATCACCATGCCAGAGGCAGCGCAAAACAGCAGCGTTGCGTAATAGTCATAGGTCTGGGAATAAAACCGGGTGGTGCTCTTGCCCTGGCCCGATTCATCCACGGCAGAAATCTGCCAGGCCTGATAGAAAATGGCCGAAACAATGGTGAGCAGCGACGGAATTTTATGGGCGATGGCCAGCATTCCGGTGGGGGTATCGCCGCAAAACCAGGTGACCATGTAACGGTCGGACATACCGACAATCCACCAGAACATCGTCGTCGGAATCAGCGGTATTGAATAGCGCAGCATCTCGCGCCGCAGCGCCGGATTGGGGTGGGTAAAATCGACGTAGCGCTCCAGCTTTGCCACAATAAACAAAAAAAAGATCGAAATGATATTGGAAGCGATGATGGAAATGACATAGCCGTACAGCCCCCACTTAAATACCGTCAAAAACAGAATGTTAAACGCAATGGTCGTAAAGGTCGCCAGAAAACCGTCAAAGGCAAAAAGCCTGACCAGTCCGATGGAGCGGATAAACTGGGCGCAAATGGCCTTGAGCATGCCGAACAGCACATAGATATAGATCAGCAGCGTATAGGGCGAGAGCATGTCGATCATCAGCATGACCGGTGCGAATACGCAAAATACAATAAAGCCCGCCAGCACCGTTTTAAGCCCGATTGAAAAAACGTCGGAACGTTTTATAGAACGATCCATCGCAAAGCGAATTATCGCCTCATTGATCGACAGCATAACAAAAGGCATCAGCAGGTTGCTGGTAGTGGTGATACGGTCCGCAATACCAAACTCAGCCGGGGTAAGCATGGCGGTGTAATACCGCAGCATGAAGAACACCAGCAGCTTTGAAGAAAACGAACCGATGGCAAACACCAGCGTGTTGCCCACCAGCCTTTCATACCGCCCCAAAACGCCGCCTCCTTTCATTACCAAAATTTACGCTCTATATTATCCCATTTTATATCATAAAATTCAAGCATAAGAAAAAGGCTGCAAACGCGTGGATGATCCATCCCGCGCCTGCAGCCTCAAAAGCTTAACGGCCGGTTTATTTATTTGCCGGTGACGTTGACAATTTCGCTGCCCTCCAAAAGCTTGGTCAGCTCCTGCACATAATAGCTGTCCGCGGAATCCGGCTTTTCGCCCGAATCGGCAGTCAACGCATTATACTCATCGGTCATGGCGATGTAATAACGGTCGCCAATCTCCTGAAGCCAGAGCGGGCGCTCCAGCACTTTGAAATAATCATCCACCGTGGCACCAAAGCTTGCGCAGATTTTCTCAAGTTCGTCCATGGTTTTCGGGTCGGATCGGATACTGCCGATATATTGTTCCAAAGTCGTTTCAAAATTTGTGCGGTCAAACTCGGCGTTGCGGCGCTCCAGCTCGCGCAGCGCCAGCTCCCCTGTCTGTATAAAGGCCGCGGCATCAATGCGATTGGAAATACCGGCATAATCGAGATACTGATTGATTTCGTCGGTATAGGGTACGGCTTCTCCGTCGATGGTGACCAAAACTGAATCGTCATCAAACGAAAGGCGGGTTTCATAATCGGCCGAATATTCCTGCATCATTTCGGTCGCGCGTTCATAAATGGCCTGCTGGCGGGCGGCTTCGGCATCCTCCGAGCCGGGCTCGGAAGAAGCGCTGCCGTCAGATTCAGGCGCTGCCGGTTGCGTTTCGGAAGAAGGTTCTGACGCGGATGAAGCGTCCTCCTTGTCCATTTCTTCGGCTGCTATTGTCTGATAATGGTCGCCCAGCAACTGAATCATATACTGTATGCGGAACGAAAGCACCATCGCATCGGATACTTCCTCCTGCGTCATGCCGGTCGCGTCACTGATCTGCTGCAAATTTTCGGCAAACGAAGGCGTGTACATCATGGCGCTTAACACCTGCTGCGAGGCCATGGTTTTAAAATCCTCTTCGTTTACCTCTATGCCCATATCGGGGAAATCTTTCTCCAGCGCAGCGCAAACACCCATATTCTGTCGGGCAACCGTACGGTTCATCTGTTCGTTGACGTCGAGATACAGCCGGTAATTCTCATAGGTGATATCACCACCGGGCGACGTAATCATAACCATGTCCGGGTCGGGGTTGACATAAGTGTAAGAAGGAACATATTCCGACTGGGATGAATCTGCATCTCCCTGTGAAGAAGCTGCACCGCAGCCGGCCACGAGCGAAAGACAGAGAATCAACGCAATAAGCCTGGTTTTCATGTGCTTTTCCACCATTCTCCGCACTTACTTAAAATCAAACCCTGTGTCTTGCCGCGCGGAAACAAAACGGGCAATGTTAATTAGTATAACACAATCAGACCGCATTGAGATGAAAAAAGTGTGAAATGTGATTTGCAAAATTTTTCTTGACTTCGCCTTACGCATTTTATATACTGAAATAACATGGTGGAGTAGTTTGCGCCGCATATTGGCGTGTCAAGTCAACATAATGATGCTATAGCATCTGGCTTGCATTAAAGAACGAGAACTGTGTGCAGTCTGGCCAGGCTGCACATGGTTTTATTTTTTATACCGATACAAAAGATTCGAAAGGAAGAAGTACATGAGTTTTAACGAGGTATGTCTTATCGGCATAGGATTGAGTATGGATGCGGTCGCGGTGTCGATGTCCTATGCCATGACGCACTACAAAAACATGACAAAGCTTCTGGAAATGGTATGTCTCTTTGCGATTTTCCAAGGTGTGATGCCGTTTGCCGGTTATTTTGTCGGCGGGGTGTTTTCAGATGTCGTCACCCGGCTGGGCGGCTTTCTGGTTCTGTTTATACTGGTGTTTATCGGCGCTAAGATGATCTACAGCGGTCTGTGTTCAGGCGGGGACTGCCCGGTTAAACCGTTACTTACGCATAAACTGCTGCTGCTTCAGGCGGTGGCCACCAGCATCGACGCGCTGGCGGTCGGCGTTGGCCTGCGCACGCAGCAGGTTGAGATTATCCCCGCCTGTCTCACCATTGCCGCAACCACATTGCTGCTGGCGTTTACCGCTATGCTCATCGGAAGAAGGTTCGGCGATCTGCTGGGCAAAAAAGCCGAGGTGTTCGGCGGTGTGCTGCTGGTGATTATCGGTATTAAAGCGGTGCTATAATCGTTTACAGGATCCTTTATCCGCCTTATAATAAAACGTGTAAATTTTTAGGAATCTCCTGATCGTACGGTTTTTGTTCTGCGGCCGTTGCGTTGAGAAATGTTGCAGCTACAATGGTGCTTTGGAGTGTGAAAAATGCTCAACCGAAATTTTACCTGTTGTTTTACCGGCCATCGGCAGATCGTCCGCGAGCACGCACAGGCTTTGCCCGAAGTGCTGAAAGGCGCTATCCGCAGCCTGATTGCGCAAGGGTATTTTATTTTTGCAGCGGGCGGCGCAATGGGGTTTGACACCCTTGCCGCAGAAGCGGTGTTGGCGCTAAAAGCGGAATTCCCCCAGCTTCAGCTGGTCATCGTGGCGCCCTGTGCCGACCAGGCGGACGGCTGGCCAGCCGCCGACCGGCGGCGTTATGAGCGTCTGCGCCATGCGGCGGATGATTATATCTGCCTGGAGGCAACCCATACCCCCGATTGCATGCGCAGAAGGAACCGTTGCCTCGTCGAGATGAGCAGCGCCTGTCTGGCCTATTGCCTGCGGCAGCGTTCGGGCAGCGCGCAGACAGTGGCCTTTGCCGACGCGCAGGGACTGGATATCATTGACGTCGTCGCGCTTCTCCATTGTTCTACATGAAAGCGGTTGCAGCCATGTATCTTTTTGCTGCAAAATATGGACAAACCCGCCGCGTTGTGCTATGATAACTTGCATGACTTGGGCATTCTGGCGAAGAAACAGAAGCTTCGCAGGATGCCCCTGTCGATTTTAATGTATACCGGTTTTTAGCGGCAACCGCACCGTTAAAAACGAAAAATTAAGAAAGGAATGACCGTCATGTTTTTTGAAAACCAATACCGCACCAAGACCTGTGCCGCCTTAAGCGAGGCCGACGTTAATAATTGTGTCAAAGTAGCGGGGTGGGTTGAAAATGTTCGCGACCATGGCGGCGTACTGTTTGTCGATTTACGGGACCATTACGGCACGGTTCAGGTTGTTATTCATGATGACGCCCTGCTTTCAGGCGTCATGAAAGAATGCGTTGTCTCAATCGAGGGCACCGTGGTACTCCGCGACCCCGAGACCGTCAACCCAAAGCTGGCGACAGGAACCATTGAAATAACCGCAAAAACACTTGAAATCATCGGCAAATCCCAGGGCAGCCTGCCTTTTGAGGTGCCAAACTCGCCGGAAGTTAAAGAGGAGCTGCGTTTAAAATATCGCTTTTTGGATCTTCGTCACCAGAAGATGCAGGATATGATTAAAACGCGTGCGCGTCTGCTTGCCTTTTTGCGCAACCATATGACCGAGCTGGGCTTTACTGAGGTGCAGACACCCATTTTGTCGGCATCTTCACCCGAGGGCGCCAGAGATTACCTCATCCCCGCCAGAAAGCACCCCGGCAAGTTTTACGCGTTGCCGCAGGCACCGCAGATTTTTAAACAGCTGCTTATGGTGTCCGGCATCGACCGCTATTTCCAGATTGCACCCTGCTTTCGCGACGAGGACGCCAGAGCCGACCGTTCACCCGGTGAATTTTATCAGCTTGACTTTGAGATGGCCTTCGCCACGCAGGAGGAGGTTCTTACCGTCGCCGAAACGGTGCTTTACGACGTATTCAGAACCTTTTCGGATAAACCGGTGACACCGCCTGCTTTTCCGCGCATCACCTATAAGGAAGCCATGTTGCGCTATGGTTCGGATAAGCCCGATTTGCGCAACCCGCTTGAAATTGTGGATGTCTCCGACATTTTTGCGCTGTGCAGCTTTGCGCCGTTCCAGAAAAACACCGTGCGTGCCATCCGCGTGCCGGACTGCGGCAGCCAGCCGAGAAGTTTTTTTGAACAGATGCTGGAATTTGCCACTTCCATCGGTATGAAGGGCCTGGGCTACGTCAAAGCAGCCGATGATATGGCGCTGTTAGGGCCGATTGATAAGTTTGTTCCGGCCGAACAGAAGAAGGCGCTGATTGACCGCAGCGGTTTACAGCCCAACGACGTGCTCTATTTTATCTCGGATAAAACCGAGCTTCTCACCGCAAAGCTGGCCGGCCAAATCCGCAACGAGCTTGGCCGACGCCTTGAGCTTCTTTCAGATGAGTTCAGAATGTGCTTTATCGTCGATTTCCCGATGTACGAGCGGGACGACGTCACACATAAAGTCGGCTTTACCCACAACCCCTTTTCAATGCCCCAGGGGGAGCTTGAAGCGCTTAACACCAAAGACCCGCTCGATATTCTCGCCTGGCAGTACGACATCGTCTGCAACGGTGTGGAGCTTTCTTCGGGCGCGGTGCGCAACCATGACCGCGAGACGATGGTGCGTGCGTTTGAAATCGCCGGTTACGGCGAGGAGACGGTCAGAGAAAAGTTCGGCTCGCTGTATAATGCCTTCGCCTACGGTGCGCCGCCCCATGCGGGCATGGCGCCGGGCGTCGACCGCATGCTGATGCTGCTGATGAACGAAACCTCAATCCGTGAGGTGATCGCCTTCCCGATGACGGCGAACGCCGAAGACCTCATGATGGGCGCACCCACCCCCGTCACCGAAAAGCAGCTTAGAGAAGCGCATATTAAAGTGCGATAGAAGAGTTGAACCAACAGGCAAAATTCCCGTCCGAATTGTTATCCGGGCGGGAATTTTTTAGCGTTATAGCATGCATCGGCTTTCGGCGCAGCGCAAATTATCGCAAATGAACTTAAAAAGCGGCCTGATATTTGCAAAGCTATTTTCGCGCTGCAACGCGGATGTCAAAGGCAGTCTAGCGCCTGACGGAGCGGACAATGCGGCAGCGCGGAAAACAGCACACAGGGGCAAAACGGCTTTTAAGTTAATCGGCTGTATGTTGCCCGATGACATGCAGCGCCTTCTCGTAGTCGTTTTGATGCACGTAAAAAGTATAAATATACTGATATTCCAGGTCGATGCCCGCGCTGCCAAAACGGGCCCGGGTATCCGAGCGGGTGAGCGAATCATTCTGCCCGCGCGTTTTCAAGCGGTAATCAATGCCGTTTGCCGCCAACAGCGCGCGTATTTCACCCTGACGGCACATACTTTGGGTCACGGCCAGTTCCCTGCGATTAAACAGCGTGATCACAGCTTGTTTTCCCCCTCTTCAACCGTCTGAAGATAGGCCGCGCGCCCTGTTTCATACAAGTTGCCACCGTGACAGTCCAGAACCACCACTGCGGGGAAATCCACCACTTCCAGCCGGTGAATCGCCTCCGAATCAAGGTCGGAATAGGCGATTACCTCGCAAGCCGTCACCGTCGAAGCCAGCAGTGCACCGGCGCCACCAATGGCAGCCAGATAAACGCCTTTATTGCGCCGGATTGCGTCAATCACCTCAGCCGAGCGCAGCCCTTTGCCGATCATGCCGCGCAGGCCGACTTCGTCCATCAGCCGCGGGGCATAGGCATCCATACGGTAGCTGGTCGTCGGCCCGGCCGAGCCGATGACGCCGCCCGGCTTGGCCGGTGTGGGCCCAACGTAATAGATAATCTGATCTTTCAGGTCGCAGGGCAACGGCTCGCCCGCATCCAGCAGCGCCACCAGTCGTTTGTGGGCGGCATCGCGTGCGGTATAAATCACACCGGTAATCAAAACAGAATCCCCTGCGTGCAGCGAGAGCGCCTGTTCTTCGGTAAAAGGCACCGTAATCTTCTTTTTCATCGTGCGCACCCTCCTTAGAGCACCGCCGTCTTGTGGCGGGTGACGTGACAATTGATATTAACAGCGCAGGGCAACTGCGCGATGTGAGTGGGAAACGCCTCAATGTGAACCCCCAGTGCCGTTGTGCGTCCGCCAAAGCCCTGTGGGCCGATGCCCAGCGCGTTGATACTTTGCAGCAGCTCGCGCTCCAGCGCCGCATAGCGGGGATCGGGGTGCTCTGCACCGAGCGGACGCAACAGCGCCTTTTTGGCCAGCTGCGCCACGCGGTCAAAGTTGCCGCCAATGCCCACCCCGACCACGATTGGCGGACATGGATTCGGCCCCGCCTTCTGAACCGTCTCCAGAACAAAGTCTTTGATACCCGCTACCCCGTCCGAGGGTTTAAGCATGGCCAGCCGCCCCATATTCTCGCTGCCCGCGCCCTTTGGTGCCACCGTAATGGTCAGAGAATCGCCCGGCACCACATCATAGGTGATCACGGCGGGGGTATTGTCGCGCGTATTTTGGCGCGCAAGCGGATCGGCAACGATGGATTTTCTCAGATAGCCCTCGATATAGCCGCGGCGAACGCCCTCATTGATGGCGTCGGTAATGCTGCCCTCGACGTACACTTCCTGCCCCAGTTCCACAAAAACGCAGGCCGTTCCGGTGTCCTGGCAAATAGGCATGTCCAGCGCTTCGGCGCGGTGATAGTTTTCGATGATGTCATCCAGCACCCCGCAGGCGGTAGGCCAGGTTTCGGCGGATTTTGCACTGTCCAAAACATTGCGCACATCACGCGGTAAAAAACGGTTTGCCTCAATGCAAAGCGATTTTACAACATCGGTTATTTCCCCGGCCGCTATTTTTTTCATTTTAATCACCTCATTGTTTATGATATCACCGGCGCGCAACAAATTGTGGTCCATTTGAGAACGATCCATTCAGGCACGGGAATCGTTTAATCATAACGGTTTTGGTTATGATAGCATAAACGCAAAGCGCGCAGTGGTCAATCGTCCTTCCAAGCGCGGCAGTCCATGAGGGAGAGCCGTTGGATATCGCATATATTGTAGCCTTTTTGCGGCTTTTGCGCATCAAAAGGCGGTTGGCGCGCCCTGCGGCGAGCCGTTGCGCATTAATCCGGTATAATAGCTGCTTTGCAGTTATTATACCACAGGGCGGGCAGCAGCTCAATGCAAACCCTTGCGCCCGTGCGTGAATCCTTTATGCAAGCAAAAAGCGTTGCGCCCCGCTGACGCGGGACGTAACGCTTATCATAAGCAGGATACAGTTAACAGCTTAGGGCGCAGCTGGCACAACCGTTGCAGACATCGGGATAAACCGGATAGCAAATGCGCTTGCGCGGCGGCTTGCAGCAGCAACAGCAGCACTCGCAGCAGCAGTGACCTTGTTTGTGCTCTTCAAAACAGGGCTTTTCCTGATAGCCACAGTTGCACCAGGGTGAACGGCAACAATATTCATGCATAATGCATCGTACTCCTTATATATAAGTGGAATTTGTATGGTAATTACAGGTACACTACATTGTATGCCTTTGAGCAAAATATGTTCTTTGCGGCTAAAGCAGATGCATTCATGCACCTTGAAAATGGTTAAAATGCATGTTAATGAATATTTTTGCAATAAAATTTGCAAAAGCACTTGATTTATGGTGAGATATGAGTATAATATACAAACAGAATCAATTTGATACGACAGACATAAAGAGAATTAGGAGGAAAACAAGATGAAAAAGATTACTGCATTATTGCTTACCGCCATGATGCTGCTGGCGGTCACCGCGTGCGGCTCGGCTTCGAGCTCCGCCGCACCGTCGAGCTCCGCAACCCCCGCCCCTTCTGAAAGCGCCGCGCCCGCTATCCAGAGCGTCGCCGACCTCAACGGCAAGAAGATCGGCGTTCAGTTGGGTACCACCGGCGACATTTATGCTTCTGACATCGAAGGTGCGACTATCGAGCAGTACAACAAGGCTTTTGAGGCCGTACAGGCGCTTTCCCAGGGAAAAATTGATGCCGTCATCATCGACGACCAGGTTGCCAAGGCGCTGTCTGAAAATAATGACGCCGTCACCGTGCTTGACGAGCCGTTCACTGTTGAGGAATATGCCATCTGCATCTCGAAGGATAAGAGCGACCTCACCACGGCCATGAACGCCGCCATCGCCGACCTGAAGGCCGACGGCACCCTGCAGGCCATTCTCGATAAATATATCGGCCAGGTCGAAGGCGCTAAGGGCTACGAGTCCCCCGCCGACGCCGACCACTCCAAGGGCACCCTTGTCATGGCAACCAACGCCGAATTCCCGCCCTATGAGTACCACGAAGGCGACGCCATTGTCGGCGTTGACGCTGAGTTCGCAAAGGCTATCTGCGACAAGCTGGGCTACGAGCTCAAGATTGAGGACATGGCGTTTGACGCCATTATCGCAGCTGTTCAGAGCGGAAAGGCCGACTTCGGCGCCGCAGGCATGACCATCACCGAGGACCGCCTCAAGACCATCGATTTCACCGACAGCTACTGCACCGCTTCTCAGGTTGTTATCATCAAGAAGTAAGTTGCAAAAAAGGAAAATTTATTGTATGCTTTAGGGGTTCTTTTTAGAACCCCTTTTGTGTTATACTAATGTTCGATTAACATATATCTTCACTGGGATAAAAGAAATGTCAAAGGTGTGAATGGCTTTGAGCTTCTCCGAAAAATTATATCTGAACTTCATAAAGGATGATCGGTGGAAATACCTGGCGACCGGCCTGCAAAACACGATTATCATTGCGCTTTTTGCGGTGCTTATTGGTGTCGCCATCGGTTTTTTGATCGCTATGGTGCGCACCACACACGACAAAACCGGCAGGCTCAAAGTACTCAACTGGTTTGCCAAGCTGTACCTCACTGTTATAAGAGGTACCCCCGCGCTGATTCAGCTCATGATCATTTACTACGTGGTGTTCGCCTCAGTCGACGTGAATAAAACGCTGGTGGCCAGCATTGCGTTCGGCCTGAATTCCGGCGCCTATGTCGCCGAGATTTTCAGAAGCGGCATCATGAGCATTGACCGCGGCCAGCTGGAAGCGGGCCGCAGCCTGGGGCTTAATTACAATACCACCATGTGGCTGGTCATCATGCCGCAGGCCATCAAAAATATTCTGCCGGCGCTGGGCAACGAATTCATCGTTTTGCTTAAAGAAACCTCCATCTCCGGTTATATCGCAATCCAGGACTTAACAAAGGGCGGCGATATCATCCGCAGCCGTACATATGAGGCACTCCTGCCGCTTATTGCGGTAGCGCTCATTTACCTTGTTATGGTCATAGGCCTTGAAAAACTTGTGGGCCTGCTGGAAAGGAGGCTTTCAAGAAGTGATTACCGTTAAAGCGCTTGATAAATATTTTGGTGAAAAGCATGTTTTAAAAGAGTTGAACGAAACGATTCAAAAGGGCGAAAAGGTCGTTATAGTCGGCCCTTCGGGCTCGGGAAAGAGCACATTCCTGCGCTGTTTAAACCTTTTGGAGACGCCAACCTCCGGCGAAATCTGGTTTGAAGGCACCAACATCACCGACCCCCATTGCGATATTGACGCATTGCGCAGGCGCATGGGCATGGTGTTCCAGCACTTTAACTTGTTTCCGCACCTGAGCATTGTACAAAACATTACGCTGGCACCTGTCCGGCTCAAGCTGCAAACACCGCAGGAAGCTGAACAGGCTGCCATTGCGCTGCTGGAGCGCGTCGGTCTGGCGGAAAAAGCATACGCTTATCCTGCACAGCTTTCGGGTGGACAAAAGCAGCGCGTTGCCATCGTGCGGGCACTGGCTATGAAGCCAGACGTCATGCTGTTTGATGAACCGACCTCGGCACTTGACCCCGAAATGGTAGGCGAGGTTCTGGAAGTTATGAAAGAGCTCGCGCTGGAAGGCATGACCATGGTGGTGGTCACCCACGAGATGGGCTTTGCCCGTGAAGTGGGCACCCGCGTGCTGTTTATGGACGAGGGGCGCATTCTGGAGCAGAATACCCCCGCCGAGTTTTTTGCACATCCTCAGAATTTACGCCTCAAAGATTTTCTTTCAAAGGTGCTCTAAGCAAAATAAAAGTAGCGCATGCCATGACCTTTTACGGCGTGCGCTGCTTTTTTCTGCGCGGATTCCCACTGCAATTTCAATCGGGACGTAAGCTATTGCTCTTTTGTGTAGCCAATGGGCATCTGCACAAGCTGACCCGGAACATTGGCGGATAATGCGTTAATCTTAAGCGTAATCTCGCTGGCCTGTTCGTCGGTAATGGATTGCGTCATTCCCATCAGTGCGCCGCCATTTAAAAAGAACCGCACAGTTTGCCCCGACCGTTCATATTCCCAGCATGGCCGCGTCTCGTCCAGAAATGTGCCCGAGCCTTCGCCCACATAGCGCAGCGCAGAAAAATCGGTATCAAAGCTGTTGGCGCTCTGCTCCGGTTCAATCTGCTGATAGCTTCGCTGCGCATCATTTATTTGATAGACATTGCCATCAAAGACCAGCGTCCGGATCGTAACAAGTGCGCCCGAAAGATCACTGGAAACGCTGATGGATGAATTGCCGTCCTCGACCGCAATGAGCATGCCGTTTTCAAGCTGCATGCCCTCCATCTCGATAACGGCGTTACAGTCGATATAATAAGTCCCGCCCCTGAGAATATCGGCATACCGCTCGGCCGAATTTGCCAGCGTCTGGGAAGTCGCCTCGCCGCTCGAAACCGGCACGGGTTCCGATAGGGCGGGCACCTGGCTCTGGCTGCTTGATTCGGCTTTCGGCGCAGCCGATGAGGAAAGCCCGAGATCCCGCTCGCTGCACGCTGTAAATATAGATGCCAACAATACCAGCAGTAATATGAGCTTGATCCGTTTCATCGTTTGCCCCCTCTTAAATTGGTGCCAGGACCCGACTTCCGAACGGTATAGATAACACGCCCGGCTCCAGCAACTGCCGTTTAAGGCGGTTCTTTTAATACCGCGCTGCTTTGGGGCTAATTATAACACAGGCGTTATGGCATTTCAATTTTGTTCAGGAATAAAACGCCCTGTTTCCAAGTATAAAGGCGGCGTTTAACAAAACACCGCCTCAGGCTGTCAATAAGCGACAGGGGTTTAGCAATTCGCATAAAACAAATCCCGCTCATCACGACATGGGAGAATCCCCGGCAAGGGTTCTCCCCGTAAAAAAGTTCACTGGACTGGTTTTGCGCCCTCTGCCGCGCTTCTTGCAGAATTAGGGCACTTTGGGGCGCTGCCCGGACCGCTCGCATATAGATGCGCTCTCGCGGCAGTTTAGCTCCGCTTATCACAGCGGGCGGCATAAATGCCCGCTGCGGCTCCACCAAGGCCCTGCAAGCTTTTGGTTACGACAGTATGGGACGCGTTATGCGTTTTTTACGCATAACACACACAGCATAGCCGGGCTTATTTTCAATTAAGCGCCTAGGCGGTTTAATTGAAACTGCAGACCAAAAAGCTTGACCAAAATTTTTAGTTTGTGCAACTTTTTCTTTGAAATCGATTCTTTGGCAATCTGAGGCGTCGCTTAACAAAACCTCGTCCTTAAATCATCGCCCTGATAACAAGCTTTTTATTTCTTGCGCAATAAAATTTCGTCCAGCAGCCGATTGGCCGCCTCATCTTTGGTCAGCATGGGCAGCGCCATTTCACTTTCCGGCGTGATGAGCGTCAGCAGATTTGTGTCACCGGCAAAGCCGGCCCCCATCTCTTTAAGATTGTTGGCCGCAATCATATCAAGGTTTTTCCCTTGCAGCTTTTTGCGGGAATTTTCGACCATATTCTGCGTCTCCATAGAAAATCCGCAGAGAAACTGCCCGGGCTTTTTGTGTTCACCCAGATATTTTAAAATATCGGCGGTGCGCTCCAGCGGCAGCTCCAGATCATCATCCTTCTTTTTAATTTTTTCATCGGCACAAACCGCAGGGCGGTAGTCCGCCACCGCTGCTGCCTTGATAATAATATCCATCCCCCCGCTGCGCGCCGTAACCGCTTTGAACATTTCCGCCGCGCTAACAACGCCGACCGTTTCAACGTAGGCGGGTGGCGTCAACGCTGTTTTGCCGCTGACCAACGTCACCGCAGCGCCACGCGCACTGGCTGCGCGGGCGATCGCATAGCCCATCTTGCCCGAGGAATGGTTGGTAATAAACCGAACCGGGTCCAGTGCTTCCCGCGTTGCGCCCGCTGTGATGAGCACGCGAAGACCGGCCATATCCTTTTTGTGCGCAGCGATGTGCAACACGCTTTCCAGCATCTGCTCAGGCTCCGGGCACTTGCCCGCCCCAACATCGCCGCAGGCCAGGCGGCCGAACCCAGTCTCCAAAACCTCCCAGCCATAACGGGTCAACAGTTTCAGATTATCCTGTGTCACAGGGTTTTCATACATGGCGGTGTTCATTGCCGGTGCAATAATCTTAGCGCAACGACAGGCCAGCACGGTAGTGGTCAACATATCATCCGCCAGGCCGTGCGCTAGCTTGGCGATGACATTTGCCGTTGCGGGCGCCACAATGCAAACATCGGCCCGCTTGGCAAGGGAAACATGCTCAACCTTATACTCAAAATTGCGGTCAAAGGTATCTACGATACAGCGGTTATTTGTCAGCGCTTCAAAAGTCATGGGCGCAATAAACTGCGCGGCGTTTTTCGTCATCAGCACATGCACATCGGCCTGCTGCTTGACAAGCAACGACGCCAGTGACGCCGCCTTATAAGCGGCAATGCTGCCCGAAACACCCAGCAAAACGGTTTTATTTTTTAGCATATGGTACCCTCGCCTTCCAATTTGCGGTCGTTTGTCCAAAAATATTGTGTTTACGCGCAACAGGCGTTATAATAATTAATAACCGACGCCGGCAACACGATTTTTTTCATTCTATCACCGGATATCCCATTTGGCAAGGCGTTTAATCCACGCCGCCGCGCCGAAGGGTAAATCCGCCCTGAGGAGTGATTGAATATGATGCACAGGCCCGGTAAATAATTGCGCTGTATCTCCTTTTAATCAGAGAACAGCAGCAGGAGGAATTGACTATGCAAGAAACCCGTACAAACCGCGGCCCCAATCTCCGCCATCTGACGCTTTTGGCCCTTTTTTCCGCCATCATTGTCGTGATGGCCAATGTGCCCTTTCTGGGGTACATTCCGCTCGGTTTTATGAACGCAACCACCATCCATATCCCTGTTATCATCGGGGCGTGCCTGTTGGGGCCAAAATCCGGCGCCTTTTTAGGCGGTGTATTCGGGCTGACCAGCCTGATTAACAACACGCTCAAACCGCTGGTGACGTCGTTTGTCTTCACACCGTTTTACAGCCTTGATCCCCGCTTCTCCGGCGGGCTTCGCAGCCTTGTGATCTGCTTTGTTCCGAGAATTTTAATCGGAGTAGTAGCCGGGCTGCTTTTTAATTGGCTAAAAAGCCGTACCGGGCCCGTTCTGGCCTGCGGTACAGCCGGTTTTCTCGGTTCCATGACCAATACGGTTTTTGTTTTGGGCGGTATTTATCTCTTATATGGCGCAAGCTACGCCGAGGCACGCAGCATTGGCTTTGAGGCGCTGTTCGGCATCATTATGGGCATCGTGGGTGTCAACGGTGTGCCCGAGGCAATTTTGGCCGCCTTTTTAACCGCTGTAATCTGCCCGCCGCTTTACAAGGTTCTGCATCACCGCAAGCTTGGAAAGGAGTAACCGCACCGCATGATTATCGCTATCGATATCGGAAACACCAACGTCGTAATTGGCGGTATGCAGGACGAAAATGTGCTTTTCACCGCACGGCTGCGGACCGACCCGGATAAAACCGACTATGAATATGCTTCGCTTTTGATGGAGCTTTTTGCACTTCACAAGGTTCATCCCGCCGATATCGAAGGCGCGATTATCTCATCGGTGGTGCCGCCGTTAAGCGCCGCCATGCAAAATGCCGTGGAAAAAATTACAGGCAAGCGCCCGCTTTTAGTCGGCGCGGGTGTCAAAACCGGTTTGAACATACTCACCGACAACCCGGCGCGGGTGGGCAGCGATCTTGTTGTTGGGGCCGTCGCTGCGCTGGAGCGTTACCCAAAGCCGATTCTGGTATTTGACCTTGGCACCGCAACCACCCTTGTTGTATTGGATAAAAAGGGCGATTATATCGGCTACATGATTATCCCGGGGCTGCGCAGCTCGGTTCAGGCACTGGGCTCAGGCACCTCCCAGCTGCCCCATATCAGCCTAGAAGCGCCTGATGCGTTGTTGGGCAAAAACACCATGGACGCCATGCGCGCCGGCGCCATCTACGGTAACGCCGCCATGATCGATGGGCTGATAGACCGGGTGGAAAAAAATGTTCTCGGTTGCGCGGCAACGGTGGTGGCCACCGGCGGTCTGACAGGCTGTGTTGCCCCGCTTTGCCAGCACGAAATTATTTGTGACGGCGATTTGATTTTGCGTGGGCTCTATCTGCTGTATCAAAAGAATGCCCCCAAATCGCGGATAAAACCGCATTAGTGCGATAAAACAGCGGATGGCATGCGCCATCCGCTGTTTTATATGCTGATGCGATACAGCCACAGGTGCATCACGCTCACGATGCAATATGCCGCTATCAACACCTCCAGCACGCGGGCTGAAAGCTTAAGGTGCCGGGCGTCCGCCTCCCGCAGCCGACAGTCCAGATAGACCAGAAACACCGCCGGCAGCAGAATCTTAAGCAGCAGCGGGGCCCAATCGCTTTGCATGGCCAACGCCATCACGGGGTTCATCTCGCGGAATTTGCCGGTCTGCAACAGGAATTTCGTTACAACCATATCCAAAATGTTTAAAGCATATAACAGCAACATGCGCATTCGCAACGCATTGCTGCTGCAACGTCGCAGGAAAGGGGGCATTTTATGTCCTCCTAGACTTTTTTTATAGCTTTTCCAAGTAAAAATTGAATATTCCTTGCTAAACACGGTGTTCTGTGAGAAAATAAATCCGTTAGACACACAAAAGAAAAGGAGTCTTATCATTGTCACGATATATTTTGATCGCTTTCTGCGTCGGACTGTTGCTGCTTTTCGGCTGTAGAAGAGCGGCCACCGACCTCATTCCAGGCGCGTCTTCTACGGGAGTTGCCCAACCGGCTGAATCGTCAAAACCGCAGCTGCCCGCTTCGTCGTCTGAAGCACCGGTGGTTTCGTCATCTTCGTCAGCGCCGGTTGCCGAACCGGATGACTGGCGGCTGATTCTGGTTAATTACGAACACCCCATTCCGGACGATTGGACGGTTGATCTGGCCATGACCCGTTACGGCTACAAGGTGGATGCACGCATCACCGACGCTGTTGACGAACTTATAACCGCCGCCGCAAACGATGGGGTTTCGCTGATAATATGCTATGGTTACCGCACCATTGAGCAATCGCAACAGCTGTTTGAAAAGCAGATTAACAAGCAGCTTGCGCTCGGGCTGTCCCAGGAGGAAGCCGTCATTGAAGCCCGGCGCTGGGTGGCACCGCCCGGAACCAGCGAACACCACACCGGCCTGGCGCTGGATATTGTCACACCGGCTCACCAGGTATTAAACCACGCTTTTGCCGCCACCGATGCTGGCCAATGGCTGGCCGCCCACAGTTGGGAGCATGGCTTTGTGATCCGTTACCCCGAGGATAAACAGGATATCACCGGCATCACCTACGAACCGTGGCACGTACGTTATGTCGGCATAGAACACGCCGCCGCAATGCACGCCAACAACGAATGCCTTGAAGAGTATGTTGCGCAGATAAGCAAAAACTGAGCGCGTTACCGGCCAGCTTGTTCGCCGGCGCACCCGTCATTGACAGCGTGCCAAAAGTTTCATAATTTGCCGCTCGTGAATATTTGCGCCTAAAATTCAAAAAATCAGGATGTCTGCCTTAAAAAAGATCCGCAGCAGGCTCCGCACCTGAGGGGTACGCATATGATGCTAGAGCATTTAATTCAATTGATTCTGCCCACCATCATCGCGTTTCTGGATCTGATTGGAATATTCATTATCACCGCCGGCGCACTGAAAGGCTTTTATTATTACTTGTGCCATATCGTGCGCAAGAACCGCTATAATTTTAAATTATTGCTGCTTCAGGATATGGCGACGGGGTTGGAATTTAAAATGGCGGCGGAAATTCTCAAAACTGTTTTAATCAGAAGCTTGGATGAGCTCATCATTTTAGGCGCCGTTATATTGCTGCGCGGGCTGATGTCCTTCATGATCCATTTTGAAATGAGAGCCGCAAGCGTCGGCAGTCCGCTTGAATCTGATAACGACAGGCTGTAATTTCAGCCCATTTGGCCAACCACCTTCCGTGAGGCGTCGCATGAATAAGGCGACGCCTCTCCGTTTGTTTGATATCCTTTCCAGCGTCATGAAAATTGGTTTTAGTTTGTTGCCGATTAAATTCTGCAATCGTTTTATACACAATCTACAATTTTTGCTTTTTAAAGCTATATAAAATGCGTATTATTCATCTTGTATTACCGCTTGCGGAATGCTATACTGGATATCCGAGAAGGAAATATTGCAATTTAATTTCCACAAGGAATATTTCTTTCATGAAATGGCCGTTTTCGCTTTCCTTTCCCACAGCGGCATAGCTTTATTTGAAAGGTGATTTTATGGAATCCTATCGTTTTATATTTGATGTTGCCCTCATTCTTCTGGTAACAAAATCTTTTGCCATTCTCACAAAAAAAGCGGATATGCCGCAGGTAGTCGGGGCACTGGTAGCCGGTTTGCTGGTGGGCCCCAGCATGATGGGGTTGGTACAGCCTTCGGAATTTATGAATCAGGTTTAGGAGCTCGGCGTCATTGTGCTGATGTTTGGCGCCGGCCTGCAAACCGATATCAAGGAGCTTCGCCGTTCGGGCAAGGCCGCTTTTTTCATCGCGCTTTGCGGCGTGTTATTTCCCTTGGTCGGCGGTTATTTTTTGGCCACAATTTTCAACCGCGGGCATGAGGTGTTTCTTGAAAATCTCTTTGTGGGCACCGTGCTTACTGCAACTTCCGTTTCCATCACCGTAGAAACGCTCAAGGAAATGGGCAAACTTTCAACGAACTCCGGCAATGCTATTCTTGGCGCAGCGCTTATTGACGATATCATCGGCCTTATTCTGCTCACGATGGTTACCGGCGCCGCCGATTCATCGGTAAACCTTACCACCGTCATTCTCAAAGTTATCGCGTTCTTCGGTATCAGTATATTGATAGGCGGCTTCCTGCACCGTTTGATAGAAAAGTGGATGGAATCGGCCGCCTGGAACAGAAAGCGCTTCGCCATCATTTCTCTGGCCTTTTGCTTCTTTTATGCCTTTGTCGCAGAGGAGGTTTTTGGCGTGGCAGATATCACCGGTGCGTTTATTGCCGGCCTGATTATTTCAAATACCATTCGTGCAACCTACGTTTCTTCGCGTTGTGAAATTTTATCCTATATGCTGCTTTCGCCTATCTTCTTCGCCGGAATTGGCTTAAAGGTGACCCTCAGTGCGTTAAATTTAAATACGGTGATACTTTCTTTAAGTATTCTGGTCATTGCGGTCATCACTAAAATTGTGGGCTGCGGCGTGGGTGCCAAGCTCTGCGGGTATACAAAAGCGGAGTCTCTGCGCATAGGCGTCGGCATGATTTCACGCGGCGAGGTGGCGTTGATTGTCGCCAACAAAGGCATTGCAACCGGATTGATGAATACCATCTTTTTGGTTCCGCTTGTTCTCATGGTCGTGGGAACAACCGTCGTAACCCCGATACTGCTGCGGCTGGTCTATCCCAGGAACAAGGTTGCCTACGACGATTTGGTGCAAAGCGACCTGGTCGAAAACTACAGCGAAGTCCGGGACTTCGACCTTGCATCAGAAACAATGTTGGAAATGCATCGTGAGCTCAGGGGTAATGATCCCAAAAAGAACAGGAGGCCCTAGCAGCCCTGAGGGGCCTGTGGGACATCTTTTAAAACTTAACAGGAAAAAGTTCAGCGACGAAGGTCAATCCGTTTGTCTGAACGTTGAAAAAGGCCCTGCATAATCAATTATGCAGGGCCTGACGTTTTAATGGTAAAAAGGGCAGCCGCTTAAAGCAACTGCATGGCATTTGCCGAGGGGAATAATGTGGCGCTATTTTGAGAACAGCTTTTGCCACCAGGTTTTTTCCGGCTCGGGTTCCGGTGTCGGCATCTCTATGACAAAGGACGGCTTTGATGTTTTAAACGCCTCCGGGAAGGCCCTTTTCATCATGTCTTCCAGTTCAAAAAACATCCCGGGTGATTGGCGCTCAAACATTCGGGCATCAAAGGTAAAAATCCGCTCATGGGTCACTGCGGAGGTTTTCTGGTAATACGGGCTGTTCTGCAGCGCATCAAGGCTGACCGAAGTATCGCAGAAAATATAATTGGGGTTAAGCGCCGGTTCGTCCTCCGGCGGATAATTCCAGCCGGTGTAAGGATCCCCCTGATTGTTAAAGCCCATATCGGTAAGCAGCCCGCCTTCAAGCGTATCGCCGGTGGCCATCACAAACGGCAGCTGAATCAGATAGACCGCCTTGTTCTCCTCAGAGGAAAGAGACGATGAAACCTCGGCACGGACATAGTCAAGCGTCGTGTGAACAAAAAGCGAAAGCTGCTCTGCCTTAAAGTCGCCTGCCTTGCCGCCCTCAAATGCGGTGCACAGAAAACGGTAGTTTTCCAATATGCCGTCCAGCGTTTGCGCCCGCGCTACCACAATAATTTGAACACCCGCGTCTGTCAGTGCCTTTTTTGAGTTGGCGGGAAGTTCGGCGGAGCAAAACAGCATGTCCGGTTCCAGTTTTAAAATAGTGTCAACGTCCGGTATCAGCGCCGTGCCGCAAGACGCCGTCTTCTGTGCGGCTTGTGGCGGTTCGCAATAATCGCTCACGCCCACAATGCGGCCACCATATCCCAACGCAAAAAGCATATCGGTCACGGCGGGCGAGAGGGTTACAACGCGCTTTGGCACATGGGTAAAGGTAACATCGTCCACCGTAACGGGCCATCGGTCATCCTTCCCTTTGGCGGCGGGACCGCAGGCGCCAAGCATTATCAGCAGCAGACACGCCGTTAAGGCGCACAGCAATTTTTTCATCGGGGCTCTCCTTGCATGTATAGATCAGACCATCTCATTTTAACGCAGTCAGCCAGAGCTTGTCAAATAAAAACACCTTATATTCTTAAAGTGTCATTTTGGGGGGGCTTTGATGCATTCGGTTGATAATCTATCTAAAAGGCGGTATACTTAAAGCATTTAAAAGCAAAACGAGGTGCCTTGTGATGGAATATAGAATCAAATATGTTGCGGGCGAGCCCTGCTTCGACACATTGGGTGTTATAAAGCTTGGCTGTATGCAGTCGGTGCCGATTAACGACCGTATCTACGCGCAGGCGCAGTTAGGGCGCAACGACGACAGTCTGTTTGTACGAATTCTCTCTTTTGAGCCAAAGCCTCTTGAAACCGCGCGCTTAACGGCTGAATTCCGTTATGCCGGAAAAGTACTGCGCCTATCGGTAACGGCCGCCGGGTTGGCCGAGGCCCGGTGCGGTGCGGTTGACCTGACGCCCCAAATGACAGCCTATCTTTCGCAGGGTGAGGATTTGCAGGGGGAATATTGGGCCGGTGTGATGTTGCTTTCCCTCGATGCATTTTTCACCGCATTGGATGTGGATAAAACTGTTTTGCCGCTGACACTCACGGGGAATATTCTGCGTGAAAACCCGGCGCTTTCCGCCGCGGCCCCAGCTGGCGAAACCGTCACCTTCGCGCTGTAAGAGCGCTGAAAAATTACCTATACGCCAGAAGCCCCGCCATAACCCGGCGGGGCTTTGCTGTTTATTTCGCCATAAAGACCTGAAGCTTTTTCAAGTCATATTAATATCCGTTAAAAGGTTGCGTAGACTGGCGCGTAAATTTTTGGCCCAGCAAGGACGAGGAGCACAGCGGGCTGCGCCCGCCGGCGACGAGAACGCCGCAGAGCGGAAAATATGCCGCCAGAGTATCAACTTTTCAGTGAAATATTCGTATTAAGTCGTTTGTGCAAACAATAATTCCTTCAGGCTGTCCAACGAATAAACCGGCGCTGCACAAGCGTGGTTGCGGCACAGGTAATAGGCGCAGCCCCGGTCAGGGATGGGGTATTCGGCCGTAAAGGGAGCAGCCTGTTCCAACTGCTGTTGATTGCGCCTTGTCTTGGCTAATACAGTCAAATTCATAACGGGTGTTTCACGCAGAAAGTCTGCCAACGCTTGGACATCGTTATCATTCCCAGCCGCGCAGATCAGTTCCTGCCCCGGGTAAAGCGCTTTCGTCAGCGCCAGCAGCGAGACGCAATGCCCCGCCGGATAATCATTCAGCGCACCGCTGACAAATTCGAGCTGCCGGTTGGCTACCTGCCGCCACTTTTCTTCGCCGGTCAGCGCGGCCAAAAGGCAAAGAACCAGTGCGGCCACCGAATTGCCGGCGGGCAGCGCGCCGTCATAAACTTCCTTGGGTCGGGTGATCAGCTGCTCGCCGTCCACGGCGCCACGGTAAAACCCGCCGCCGGTTGCATCTTCAAAAAGCGCCGGTATCTGTTCGGCCGTTCTTATTGCTGTCAGCAAATAGTCTGCATCCAGCGTCGCCTGATACAGCGTCAACAGTGCAAAAGCATAAAAGGCGTAATCGTCCAGCTGTCCGTCGTGCGCCGCTTCCCCCTCCCGCCACCGCAGGCGGAGGCGGCCGTCTGCATCCGTCAGCTGTCTTGCGATAAACTGCTGTGCTTTTTTTGCGGCGTCAAGATATCGGGGCTCATTTAAAAGCCATCCGGCGCGGGCCAGCGCGGCAATCATCAGCCCGTTCCACGCAGTGAGCACCTTATCGTCCTTATGCAGCGGCACGCGGGATAACCGGTAATAATACAGCTTTTGGCACCAATGCGCTATTCGGGCATCATTTTCTTCGAAATCAGGGTTGCCAATTAAATTTAAAATGTTTTTGCCCTCAAAATTGCCTTTTTCGGTCATACCGAACCATTCGCCAAAGCGCTTTGCATCCCCCTCCCCTAAAACGTCGGCAATCTCATCAGGCGAAAAAACATAGTATTTGCCCTCCACGCCTTCGCTGTCGGCGTCCTGCCCGCAGTAAAATCCGCCTTCTGCGTCGGCAAGCTCACGCAGCACATAGTCAAGCGTCCGCCTGACTACCGTTGTATACAGCGGCTTTTGGGTCATGCCGTATGCCTCAAGGTAGGCACAGGCCAAAAGCGCATTGTCGTAAAGCATCTTTTCAAAATGGGGCACCAGCCATTTCTCATCGGTGGAATAACGCGAGAATCCGCCGCCGATGTGGTCAAACAGCCCGCCTTTGTACATCTGCTCCAGTGTATGCAATGCCATGCTCTGTGCATCCGCCTGCTTTTCCAATACCGCATACCGCAGCAAAAACAGCAGGTTATGCGCTGTCGGAAACTTCGGCGCCGAACCAAACCCACCCCACCGGGCATCATAGCCGCGTTTAAACTGTCCAAAGGCACGTTCAAGCAGCGCCTTATCGGGGGTGCCGGGCGGCGTCCCCTGCTCCTGTGATTGCAGCAGCGATACAATCTGTTCGCCGGAAGTCAGCAGTGCCTGCCGGTCCGTTTGCCACTGCCGTGTGACGGCGGCCAGCAAATCCAAAAGCCCCGGCATACCATATCGCCCTTTTTTGGGCAGATAAGTGCCCGCCCATAACGGCTTTTGGTCCGGCGTCAGGATGACGGTCAGCGGCCATCCGCCCGAGCCGGTCAGCGCCTGGCAAACCGACATATACACGGCGTCAACATCGGGGCGCTCCTCCCGGTCAACCTTCACACAGACAAAGCTGTGGTTTAAAACGGCCGCCACTTCATTATCCTCAAACGACTCGTGCGCCATAACATGGCACCAATGGCAGGTGGAATAGCCCACAGAGAGGAAGACCGGCTTATCCTCGGCTCTGGCTTTATCAAAGGCGGCTGTTCCCCAGGGGTACCAATTCACCGGATTTTCCGCATGCTGAAGCAGGTAAGGCGATTTTTCTGATTTTAAATAATTCATCTGTTCCACCCTCAAAGCTTTGCTGTAAAAGTTCTTATTAACCATCATTCCCAAATCGGCAATCAATAAGCGCTTTATCACTGTTTTTCCAGACAGCTAAAGTTCTAAAAAAATGAACCGGCGCCTGTCATAGGCTGTTCATGTGTTCTTTATACGGTTTTTGCCTTCGACAAAATTTAAAACACCCATGGCAGCAGATGCTTTTTAATTTGAATCACAAATCCGTATTATGCGGCAAGAATGCGGGCTTGTATGTGATTGAGTTACTGAAAAACACAGTTTGGCTTGATATAATGCCCACATATAGTCGCTACATTATTGAAGGAGGTCATCCGATTGAACAGAGCAAAAAAGAAGGCGGCGGTAGACAAAAACGCGTGTGTCGCCTGCGGCTGTTGCGCTGCGATATGTCCGCTGGATGCGGTACGGATTTTTAAAGGTAGCTTTGCCGTCATAGATGAAAACAAATGCGTGGGATGCGGCAAATGTGTTAAGGCCTGCCCGGCCTCCGTGATCAGGATCGAGGTGCGCGCATGAGCACCAGAAAAAAGCACTGGTACCAGTACCTATGGGTGTTTTCCGCCGTGTACATTATAATGGGTTTTGTCAATATTCTGTTTGCCTGGGCGGGGCTGTTGTGTTTTTTTATGCCACTTATTATTTCGGCGGCGACAGGGCACAAAAGCTATTGCAGCAAATATTGCGGCCGAGGCCAGCTTTTTGACCTGTTGGGCAATCAGCTCGGCTTTTCACGCAAAAAAGATATCCCGGCCTGGATGAAAAGCAAGCTGTTCCGATACGGCTTTTTAGCGTTCTTCATGGCCATGTTTTTCAACATGCTCAATGTCACCTGGTTAATCTTTTCGGGCGCGGGCAGCCTGCGCCAGGTGGTGACTCTTTTATGGGCCATCAAGCTTCCGTGGCACTGGGCCTATACCGCGCATGTGTCGCCGTGGGTGGCACAGTTTGCGTTTGGATTTTACAGCGTGATGCTCACCTCAACCGTTCTGGGGCTGGTCACAATGTTGCTTTATAAGCCGCGTTCCTGGTGCGTTTATTGCCCGATGGGCACCATGACACAAATGATCTGCAAAGCAAAATGCCGAAACGACATCACGCTTCAAGAGCTTAAATAAGCGGAAAGATTTCGTGCCAGACAAAGCATAAAGCCAGCCATAAGAATGGCGTATGAACGCTTTGCAACCCGATTGGGTGCAAAATCAGCCTCGAAAAATTGTGCACGGATTAAATCTGCGCCCGCTTAGGGCCGTCATTTTGCTGTGTGATCAAGTTACAGAAAAATATATTTGCAATCGATATACTATAAATACAACATCAACCACAGACACAACCGTTAGAAGGAGAGATAACCATGGCAGTCTTAAAAGTAACAAAAGAAAATTTTAACGCCGAAGTGCTTCAGTCCGATAAGCCGGTACTTATCGATTTTTGGGCAACATGGTGCGGCCCGTGCCGAATGCTTTCTCCGGTGGTGGATCAAATCGCCGAAGAGGCCGAATCGACCAAGGTCTGCAAAATCAATGTTGACGAACAGCCCGAGCTTGCACGGCAGTTCCAGGTTATGAGCATTCCGACGCTTATCCTTGTCAAGGAAGGCCGGGTGGTTCAGCAGTCGGTCGGCGTCAAGCCAAAGGCCTCAATTTTAAGCATGTTGAATGTTTAATGAAAGATAAGCAGCGGGGGAAAACACTTTTCTCTCGCTGTTTGTATGGCTGAAAGGAGATTGGTAACAACATGGAAAACGGGCAAAAGGTTTTAATTGTCGGCGGCGTCGCAGGCGGCGCTTCCACCGCACCCAGACTGCGCAGGCTCGATGAGCGGGCCCAGATTATCCTGTTTGAGCGCGGGGAATATGTCTCGTTCGCCAACTGCGGTCTTCCTTACTATATCGGCGGGGAGATCAGGGAAAAATCGGCGTTGACGGTTCAGACACCACAGGATTTTATCGACAAATTTAATATCGACGTGCGGGTGTTCAATGAGATAACGGCGATTGATACCGCTAAAAAGACTGTAACGGTGAAAAACCTCCGGACCGGCAGCAGCTATGAAGAAAGCTATGATAAGCTGGTGCTTTCCATGGGGGCCGAGCCGGTGCGGCCACCCATTCCCGGCAGTGATTCCGACAAGGTGTTTACACTGCGCAACATCCCCGATACTTACAGGATAAAGGACTATATCGAAAAGCACAAGCCCGGCAGTGCAGTTGTAATGGGCGGTGGCTTCATTGGCGTTGAGATGGCCGAAAACCTTAATGCCGCCGGGCTTTGTGTCACGTTGGTTGAAATGGCCGATCAGGTCATCGCACCGATAGACCCCGACATGGCGGCCGACGTGCACCGGCATATTGAAAGCAAAGGCGTCCGGCTGGAGCTGGGCAACGGCGTCAAAGGCATGCATGACGACGGCTGCAAATTGCAGATTCAACTGGACAATGGCAACATGGAAGCCGATATGCTCATCATGGCCATCGGTGTTCGGCCTGAGACAAAGCTGGCCAAAGCGGCGGGCATCGCGTTAAATGAGCGTGGCGCAATAATTGTTGACGCGCACATGCGCACTTCGGTACCGGATATCTACGCCGTAGGCGATGCAATTCAGGTGACGGACAGCGTCACCGGACAGCCATGCTATGTGCCGCTGGCTGGCCCCGCCAACAAACAAGGGCGTATTGCGGCGGATAATATCTGCGGCATTCCAAGCGCCTACCCCGGCACGCAGGGCTCTTCCATCCTCAAGGTGTTTGATATGACGGTTGCTTCCACCGGCGTCAACGAAAAGACGGCAAAGCGTCTGGGGCTTTCCTACGACAAAGCATTTACTTATTCGGGTAATCACGCAGGGTATTACCCCGGCGCGGTTAACATGGCGATTAAAACCATTTTTGACACGGAAACCGGGCGCATTCTCGGCGTACAGATCGTCGGCTACGACGGCGTTGACAAGCGCTGCGACGTTTTGGCGACAGCTATCCGCGCCGGGATGACGGCCGGGGATCTCTGTAAGCTGGAGCTTTGCTATGCGCCGCCTTATGGCTCGGCAAAGGATCCTGTCAATATGGTCGGCTTTGTTATCGAGAACATTATCACCGGCAAAATGAAGCAGGTTCACTGGCACGACATCAAAGACCTGCCGTGCGACGGCAGCGTGACACTGATCGATACCCGCACACCCCTTGAATTTGAAAACGGCCATATCGAAGGCTTTTTAAACATGCCGCTTTCCCAGCTCAGAAAGCGTATAGCCGAGCTGGATAAATCGAAGCCGGTTTATGTCAACTGCCAGATTGGACTGAAGGCCTATATCGCAGCCCGCGTCTTGATGCAAAACGGCTTTGATGCCTATGTGGTGGCAGGCGGCTTCCGCCTCTACAATTCCATCTTCGGCAAGCGTCCGCAGCCCTTGGCCGACGGGCAAAAATCCAATTGCTGCGAGCCGCGCGCCGGCAAAAGTGATGTGGTCATTGTCGATGCCTGCGGTATGTCCTGCCCGGGCCCAATTGTCAAGCTCTCAGGTGCGCTGAACACCGCCAAGGCCGGTGACGTTATCGAAATTTTCACCAGCGACCCGGCTTTTGCCAGCGATATTGAAGGCTTTTGCCGCCGAACCGGCAATATCTTTTTGGGGTTGGAAAGTCATAAGGGCATCAGCACCGCCAGAATCCAGAAAGGTGAAAAGCCACAGAGGGCAACCGTGGCCGGAGAAAATAAGGACAAGAAAAACATCATCGTTTTTTCCGGCGACCTGGATAAGGCGATCGCATCCTTTATTATTGCCAATGCCGCGGCAGCCATGGGGCGCAAGGTGAGCATGTTCTTTACTTTCTGGGGGCTCAACGTGCTGCGCAAGCCCGAAAAAGTCCGTGTTAAAAAGGACTTTATGTCCAAAATGTTCGGTATGATGATGCCGCGCGGCAGCAAAAAGCTGGGTCTTTCCAAGATGAACATGGGCGGCATGGGCGCCAAGATGATACGCGGTGTCATGCAAAATAAAAATGTTGACAGCCTTGAGGACCTGATCAAAATGGCTCAGGATAACGGCGTTGAACTGATTGCCTGCTCCATGAGCATGGACGTGATGGGCATCACCAGGGCTGAGCTGATCGACGGGGTGCAGCTGGCGGGTGCAGCCGCCATGCTGGCCAACGCCGAAGAATCTGATATGTCGCTTTTCATCTGATAAAATATGCTTCTTCAAACCTCCCATTCCAAAAGCCGGGGGCGGAAACCATCTGTTTCCGCCCCCGGCTTTGATAGCGGGCATTTCGGCAGCATTCACTGTGCCAGCCGACGCAGCTTCGCTTTATCAATGACTTTAAGTCCGCCGCGGGAAAGGGTGACAACACCCTCCTGCGCAAAATATTTTAACATACGGCTGACAACCTCTCTGGCGCTGCCCATATACCGGGCAATCTGTTCATGGGTCAGCTTAATTTCATCACTGTTCCCTTTGGCCAGCTCGTCAATGAGGAAAATGGCCAGACGCTTATCGACGCTCATGAACAGCACCTGCTGCATGGCCCACATCACATCTGAGAAGCGGGTAGTTGCCAACTGATAACCAAAACATTTTACATAGATATTCCGGTCGGCCAGCTGATGGAATACGGCGGAGTTAATCAGTAAAACTTCGGTATCCTCTTCTGCGTCAATGAAGACGTCAAACGTGATGGCATCCAGCACACAGGAGGCCGACAGAATGCAAACGTCGCCCTTGAACAGGCGATATAACGTAATATCGCGGCCGTCTTCCGACAGGATATACGTTCGCAGCTGGCCGCTCTTTATCAGCATAATGCCCACACAGTCGTCGCCGCCACCGTGAACGCCTGTGCCCTTGGCGTATTTAACGGGCATGGTATTATCGCAAAGCAGATGTTTTTCATCATTTGAAAGCTGTTCCCAAAAGGAAAGATTTTTAATAAACAGATCTGTACAGTCCTGTTGCAGCATACAATACGCCCCTTTCTGCGGTAATGGATCACCAGCTTAAAGAACTGACGTTATCATTTTAGCACAAAAAGGGCTGAAAAGTGCATCTGAAGGGAAAAATCATTCAAACTGCGCGCTCACAGCCACAATACCGGACGCGTCTGCACTGTGCCGATGCCCCAACAGCGCATACTATTTTACAGTCGCTTCGGGGATTCAATCATATAAGCTGGCTTTTATGGCCAAGGCTTGGTATAATATTCTAAAATATTTAAGAGGATGAGACCATGCAAATCAGCTATAAGGCAATTCACGATATTGATAAGGCACAGCTGCAGGGGTTGTTTTTAGCGCTCGAATGGTCCAGCGGGCATTACCCCGATCAGCTTCATGCCGCCATGAAGAATTATGAAACGGTGTATTCCGCCTGGGACGGCGACAAGCTGGTTGGGTTGTTGTGCGCAATGGATGACGGTGTGATGACAGCGTATATCCACTACTTTCTGGTTCATCCCGACTACCAACGCCACGGCATTGGAAAACAGCTGATGGAGATGGCAAAGCAGCATTATCAGGACTATCTGCGCATTGTTTTAATCGCTTACGATACGGCCGTGCCGTTTTATCAGGCGTGCGGTTTTGAAAAAGGACACGATGAATCGCCAATGTTCATCACTTCGCTGTGGACCTGACCCCCTGAAAAGCGCAGCAGGCCCGGATTTAAATTGACGAACCCCCTGCTTTGTGCTACCATATGGACGAAAGGTTGGTGGAAAATTAATGAAAGAGATCATTTCAAGCCAAAACGCACCAAGTGCCATTGGCCCCTATTCTCAAGCTGTTCGCGCCGGCAATTTTCTCTATATCTCGGGCCAGCTTGCCATTAACCCTGCAACCGGCGAACTTGCAGGTACGGATATCGCCGCCCAGACCACTCAGGCGCTTAAGAACATCGGCGCCATCCTCAAAGAGGCGGGCATGGATTACTGCGACGTTGTTAAAACTACCGTTTTACTAAGCGATATCAACGATTTTGTCCCCATGAACCGGGAGTATGCCAAGTTTTTTCTCAGTGACTGCCCGGCGCGCGCAGCTTTTCAGGTTGCCGCACTTCCCAAGGCGGGACTGGTTGAAATTGAAGCGGTTGCCTACAAAGAATAAATCCTCAAATCTATCGCCAGTTTAAATTTAAAATGCCAACCTCCAAGAGACAGGGCATTCCTGTCGGCCCGGAGGTTGGCATTTTGCCTAACCGGTAAATTCTAAAAACCTGACAGCAACGAACAGGCCGCCTGCGCGGGGGCATGCCTGCCCGCCAGCGGTGCCTGTTGTTCTTTTGCACAATTCCCCTGTTGCCTGGCCTTATAAAACTACTTTACAGGGTCAACGTTCCATTATTTTGCGTACAGCCGCAGCCCCACCAAAACGCAGCCTTCAATATAGGGAAGATTATTCTCCTCTAAATATGCCTTCAGCGTATCGCTTTCGGCGCCGGGCTGAATGACGATGGATTTAAACGGCTTTTTGTTCTCCCTGATTAGCTGCAACCCCTTTGCCGGATTGATGCACAGGTCGATAATATCGATATCGCCCTCAACATCATTGAGGGAAGCCAGCTCCTTGCCAACCGCCTGTGCCTGATAGCCCTTTTCCTGTAGCCCTTTTTTAATTTTATAAGCGTATTTCTCTTCGTTTAAAGTATCACCGACCACCACAAAATTGTGCTGCTGCATAATTTCTTTTAAGTCCATAGATACACCTCCCAATTTTTTGTGTTTACCGGGCTTGCCTGTTTCCTTATAACAATATTAGCAAACAGAGGCTGAAAACGGAACCCTTCTTTATAATTTTGGCGTTTTATTTTGCTCAAATTTATTAATCGCGCCATCAGTCCCGGCATTTTTAAAGAATATCTTTAATTGTGCACCGCCTATGTTATACTAGTAAATAGAATCGCCACTTGCCCGGCCCGTTATGCCCGGGGATACTGAAAAGGAGGCACCTCATGGCCCTTGTTCTGAGCATTGTCGGAATCAACATCATCTATGTCTCGCTAAATACGCTGCGCACCATTTTAGTCATTAAGGGGCAGCGGCTACCGGCCGCATTGCTTTCTATTTTTGAAGTAGGTATTTACCTGCTGGGGCTGACGATGGTTCTTAAAAACTTAACCAGCCCGCTTAATATCGCCGCCTATTGCGCCGGATTTGGTATCGGCGTTTATATCGGCAGTTGCCTTGAGCAGCGGCTGGCGCTCGGCTACGTCAATGTTCAGGTCATTGTTAATTCGACCGATTGCAACCTGCCCGGCCTATTGCGCGAACAAGGCTATGGTGTAACAGCCTGGCAGGCGCAGGGCCGTGACGGCGCCCGGCTGGTGTTACAGGTGTTGGCCAAGCGGAGCGACGAAAAATCGTTGCTGGCTTTTTTAAAAACCACCGCACCAAATGCGTTTATCGTTTCTTACGAGCCCAAAAATTTTGTCGGCGGCTTTTGGACCAAGCATATCCGCACCTTTTAACCCGAACTTAACCGCAAGGACGCTTTTAACATGCTGCAAAAGCTTAAAGCGCGCCGGCGGCACAAAGTCCTATCCGGCAACAACAGCATCAAGAGAACCCCGGGGTTATGGAACTCCCGCGGGGAACCTTTTTTATCAGGCGTGCGATGGCGGTTTTTTATCCTTCGCCTTTTTTACAGGGGCGTATTCCTTCATGCCCGGAATCGCACCATTGGCGACAGCCCAGATGTAGAAACTGGCTACCGTGCCATAAGGGCTATAACGCCGCCTGTATTTTTCGAACAGCTTTCGGTCAATTTTTCGGTGATGGTACAGCATTCTTAAGCCCCGCTGAATCGCAAGGTCACCAAAGCTTAATACGTCGGGACGCTGTAGCGAAAAAATCATCAGCATTTCAGCGGTCCACACGCCGATTCCTTTTAATGCCGCCAATTCGGCAATCACCTCGTCATCCTTCTTTTCCGCAAGCGCATTTATATCAAAGGCGCCGTGATGTACTTTTTGCGCAAAGTCTTTGATGTATTCGGCCTTTTTAAAAGAGATACCACAGGCTTGCAGGGCCGGTGTGTCGGTGGCGTATATTTTTTCAGGCGTAATTTCGCCCAGCGCGTCGGCCATTCGCCGCCAGATAGTCGCCTGCGCCGCCATTGAAATCTGCTGCCCAACAATATGATGCACCACTGAGGCGAATAAATCGCTGTTGGTGTTGCGTTCAAGCGGACCAAGCGCATCAATCACCTGAGCCAGGCGCTTATCCTTCTTTTTCAAATATTCCAGTTCTTTTTCTCCGTATAAAAACACTTTTCCGTCACCGCCTTTTATGGCTATCATACCAGAAAACCGTTCAATTTTCTTCTCCTTTTGTTATCTTAAATTTATCCCGGTTTTTAACCCGACGAAAAAGGATAAGGCCAGTTAACGGCCTTATCCTTTTATGATTAGCCGCGCGCCCAGCAGCGTTGGATTTTGTTTAAAATATTTTGCGGCAGTATAGGGGAATTTTTGGCATCGGCAAAAGCAACACAGCCCATTGGCTTCATGCCGGAATATTTAAAAAACTCTTTCATCGCCCGCAGCGTGCCAACACTCTGCCCCGAAATCCATGAAATGGGAAACGGCGCATCACAGGCGGTCAACAACAGATACTGTTGTTCGGGCGACAGACGCGGCTGCGGATAGCCGCCGTCCGCTTTTATGACGGTTCCCACCAGTCGGTCAAACAAGTTCTTCACCGCAGCCGGAACATTTGCCCAATAGGTGGGTGCGGCCAGCACAACCCGGTCGGCCTTCTTTAAAAGCGCCGCTATCTCAGCCGCGTCATCTTGAATCATACATACCCCGGTTGTGTTGCAGCGGCGGCATCCGACGCAAAACCCCAGCTTTTTTTCATATAGATGCACGGTGTGCACCTGCCAACCGTCTTTTAGTGCGGCGTTGACCACACAATTGAGCATCGCAGCAGTTGAACCGCCCCGGTGGGGGCTGCCTAAAATAGCAAGCAGCATTTTGTCATGCATCCCTTTGTTCCTCCATTGAGATAACCTGATAAAGCTTTTCAAACCCGTCTTTTAAAAACTGTTGCTTTGAAATACTCAGATACTGCTCGAGATAAGCCTGTTTGGCAGAAGATGTCTGAATTAAGCCCGACAAGGTGGCCCAAAACCAAAAAACAGTTTGAACAACCTGCAGATGGGACTGATTTTTGCCTATTCCCGTTTCCCCGCGAATAAAAGTTGAAAGCGTTTGATTAATCTGTTCGCCCACATCAAATATCTCCTTTTCAACAGGCAAGTACATACCGCTTTCAAAGTCCACGTTTATTTCCCCCAATGCCAACGTATAATAAAGCGGATATTTTGCCTGGTAATCAACCAAGGTGAAACAAATTCTATCGTACTTTTCTTTGGGTGTTCCCGGCTCAAAAACCGCTTTGTCCAGGCAGTCCTTTAATAACCTCATGCTTTTAAGCGCCAGTAAGCCGACAATCTCTTCTTTGTTGGCAAAATAGACATACAGTGTCGCTTTACTGTAGCCTGCCTGTTTGGCGATATCATCCATTGTGGTGCCCTGAACACCTTTTTCTCCAAACAGCTGCGCCGCGGCCACTGCAATATTCTCCCGGTGCACCCCTTCGGGTTCTTTTCTCCTGCGCCCCATTGTGGAAATCTCCCCTGCTAAAATTAATTAAACTTAAAGTACAATTAATTTTAGCAATGTTTTTCTTCCGTGTCAAGAGGATTTCTTGTTTTTAGGAAAATAGTGAAGGCGCAATGCTTTTATAAAGCATTGCGCCCCAGCTGGTCAAAAATAATATAAAACCTTAAATTAAGCAACAAACTGCCGACAGCCCTTGAGCCCGTATCTCTCCATTTAACACCGAGGGTGGCGTCAGTGTCCGTCCGCTGCCGTTGCTTCATTAAATCAAAAAATACATTTGACAGATTAAAATGTTATTTGGCCAGTGCCGCTACAGCTACTTTCAGACGTTTACAGCCCTCGACGATATTCTCATAGCTGTTGGCAAAGCTCATACGCAGATAGCCCTCGCCCCCGGGGCCAAAAACATCGCCGGGCACCAGCGCAATTTTAGCTTGCTCCAACAATTGCTGCGCCACCTCGGCGCACGGAAGTTTTAAGGCTTTGATATTGATAAAAATATAAAACGCACCCTTCGGGCAGCGGCAGCTCAAGCCCGGTATGGCGTTAATAGCGGCAACGGCATAATCGCGGCGGCGCTGATATTCCTTCACCATATCGGCCACCTCGTTTTCTTCATCGCGCAGCGCTACAATTGAAGCTTTCTGAACAAAGGAAGGCGCACAGGTGGTATTATGCTGATGGATTTTATTGAGCGCTGCAATATACGTCTCAGGTGCCGCCACATAACCGATGCGCCAGCCGGTCATGGAAAAAGCCTTTGACAGGCCGTTGAGCGTAAAAGTGCGTTCTTTCATGCCGGGCAGCGCGGCAATGCTGATGTGGCGGGCCTCGTCATAAATCAAACGCTCATAGATTTCGTCGGCAATGACCATAATATCCTTTTCTACGGCGATCTCAGCCAAGCCCCGCAGCGTCTGCTCCGACAAAACGCCGCCGGTTGGGTTATTGGGTGTTACCAGCACCAGCGCCTTTGTTTTATCGGTGATTTTGCTGCGGACCTCCGCGAGATCGATCTGGTAGTCGTTTTCTTCACGCAAAGCATAGGCCACCGGTGTTGCACCCAGCAGGCGGGGTACATTGAGGTAATTCATCCACACAGGGTCGGGAACTAAAATTTCATCCCCGGCGTCAAGAATGGTGCATAACACGTCGAAGACCGCTTCAGAAAGGCCAACCGTGACCAGAACTTCCGACGGATTATACGCCACATGATTTTCTCTTGCCAGTTTTTCGGCAATCGCTTCGCGCAAACCCATATCGCCAAAGTTGGAGGTGTAAAACACCTCCCCTCTTTGCAGGCTTTCCTCACAGGCCCGCTTGATATAATCGGGCGTGTCAAAATCGGGGCGGCCGATCTCAAAGTGGATGACGGGCTCACCGGCCCGCTCCATCGCCAAAGCCTTTTCATTGACCTTTCGGATGCCCGAGGGGGCCAAAAGCGACATACGGGCTGCAATGCGGTTCTTCATAGGGTGTTCCTCCTTAAGTTTGACTCCACATATAATCTTAACTTGAATATAACTTTTTCCCTTAAATTTTAACATCATCAACAAGAAAAATAAAATACTGATTTTTATATCTTGATATAACGAATTTAATATGTCGCAAAAATAAAGCGCAAGAGAAACCGCCCGGTTGTTCCCGGGTTTATTCCCTTGCGCTTATGTTATGGAATTTCGCAATTACCAAGTAAAAACGGGCTTGTGCGCCGCATGCTGCACAATTATGACCCTCAGTTGGATTCTTTAAGATATTCGTCGGTTACGTCCTGCGCTTTCTTTTCCTCTACATCGGCAAGAAGCGCCTCGTATTTAGATTGCGGATCCACGTCGTTGCCATTCCAACGGCTCAAATCCTCACCGGCCTTGGCCGCCTCAACAAGCTGGGGGATTTCTTCTTTGCTTTTATCGCTAAAGTAGTATTTGCACGATCCGTCATCGCATACTACCGCGAAATGCAAGCCACTCGATGCATCGCTGTAAACTTCATATTTCATAGCTTTTCTCCTTTTTGCATTGGTGATTTTTGCTGTATATTTATTATAGCATAGATTAAAATAACAATCCAAGAGAAACAATCAAAATTTATCAATTTTTTTAGAATTATTACTATTTTCTTCAGGGACTAAGGACTTTTATTTAGTCCCGCCATAAGATGGCGCTTCACACCCTTTAAACCGTGCACATCCCTTTTATTCGGCGTTAAACAGCACCTTTACAGGACGGTGGAGCGATTGCGCCCCCGATCCTTCGAACGATAAAGCGCCCTGTCCGCCTGCCCCATGACGCTTTCGAGCAGCTGGCCCGGCTGTCTCCTTGTCATGCCGGTGCTGACAGTCACATAAAACTGATTGTCAAGGTGGCAATAAACATGTGCTCCTGCAGTTTTGCGAAAGGCCTCCAGGTCTCGAATGGCTTCATCATCATCGACATTTTGAAGCAAAACTGCAAATTCCTCGCCCCCCAGCCGCGCCACCACACTGTTTGAATTAAAATGACTTTTTAGCATCTGTGAAAAATCCCGGATGACAACATCGCCTGTAGGATGACCATACCGGTCGTTCACATCTTTAAAATGATCCAGATCCATCATCAAAAGATGCAGGGCGGCGCCGCTCTTTTCCGACCTGGATACCCAATCACTTCCAACATCGATAAATGCCCGCCGATTAATCAGCCCGCTCAGTTCATCGGTCATAGCCTGCCGCTTTAGTTCCTTGTTGAGCTGATAAATTTCTGTAATATCACGGATTGTTTTTATCCATCCACGCAGGCTATTCCGGTCGTCTATATTCTCCGTGGTAATTTCATAAAATCCGTCTTTATCATTTAGCCGCAGCTTAACCACCGACGATTCCGTCTTTTCCAGCGCATGCAGCAACTCCGGCCTTTCTTCAAACAGCAGCCAAAGGGGCCGGTTGCTTAAGTGAATGCCCAACTGCCCCATCAGCCGCCGGGCGCTGTTATTATAATCCAACACCATCTTTTGGCGGTTAACCAGAAAAATGGCGTCCCCCCCGGCATCAAACGCCTTACTTCTGGCAATGAATCTTGTCTCAAGCAAATCATATCGCAATATGGCCAGTATGACCATAATGCACGTAACCGGAAGGCAGAGCGCCATGTAATCAATTGGAATATTAAAGGGCCTTTGCTGAGTCAGAAATAATCCGGTCACCGAAAAAATTGAAGCGCCTGTAATCAACAAAATCTTACCGATTTGTTTGCCCTCATGTCTGACAGAATGATAGATCAGAAAAGCCATGGACAGCAGAATCATCGACGCCGAATGGATACTCTGCACACGCATCCATGGCCCCGGCTGCTTGACAAAAAGCAGCGTACCCAGCGCTTGTGCATATTGTTCCGAAGTAAAATAAAGATGATGATATTCATTTGTCAAACGCAATATCAAGGTGCCTGCCGGGATGCCAAAAACAGCGGGAATCAAAATTCTTTTAAAGCGCGCAAAATAGCCTGTGTACATCAGCACGGTTGTCAGCCACAATGCCGACACGAAAGGAATACCAACATATTCTACCCGGTTCCAGAACAGAATACCCACGCGCGTGACGGCATTGAGCTCCATGGTATATCCCAATATATAAAAGCAAACAGCATAACAAAGCAGCAACGCCGTCCTCGTATACCTTGCGCCATTAAAAGATCTGATTTGCGCGGTGCAAAAAACAACCCCGACAGAAACGATTAATAAATAAAGACTGATCAGATTAATCCAAAGCATAAAAGGGCCTCTCTTGAGTAGCACTCCCGTTGATGATTTTAATTATAGCATCCCGATAAAATCCTGTCACCAAATTTTGCTACTGCCCCTGCTGATGCTTGCTTGTGCATATCTGTTTCAGGATTAAAAATACACAAAGGCCACCGACTGGAGCCGGCGGCCATCTCAATGGTGGGATGCTATTAAATTACATGCGCTCAACGGCAATGACCGACCAGTCCTTGCCTTTATAGGCGTTATATCCCCTTGTGTGTGCATAACCAATAATCTGGATGGCACCATCATCGTCTTTGGTTATTTCATAGCCGTAATGTTCTCCCGCAAGCGCTCTTTGGGCAGCCGGAATATCGTTCACCGTTCTTTTAAAAACATCATTCCTGTTTTTAGAGCCTATGACTCGTCCCGCATTGTTGACAAGGAGCAGATCTCCCTGCGCGCTGACCCTGGCTTTATCAATAATGTCATAGATAAACGACCAATTAAACCGCGACGAAAGAATGCCCAGCATTTGTTTATCGCTGCCGATAATGGGGCAGTTGTACCCGACCGTATAGTCGCCAATGAACTCAAAAAAATACATATCATTGACGGTTGGCTTTTTTAACGCCATGGTCTCTTTAAACCAGTCCTTGCCCGATAAATTTCTGCCGATAATACCGGGATACACACCTGATGAAACGACAACTCCGTTTAAGTCCGTGATGAAGATATCATAATAAACTTCACAAATTTCCACAAGGTTTTTGAGCAGCAGATTCGCTTCCCGGGTGACTGCCTCTTCCTTTTTTTCAACGGCTGCCACAACCTTGTCAAAAGTAGCCCATGCCTGTATGTCACAGTGGCGTTCAAAAAGATTCCGGTCAATCTTATCAATGGTATCATAAGCGATATCCGCCATTCTGACTGCAAACACCTCATTGACCTTCTCTCTGATAACGGTCAGCTGTTCGGCACTTTCTGCGTTGGATTTTGCGCTGTTTTCCGACAATTTCTTAATTTCTTTTGCGATGACCGCAAACCCTTTGCCAGCATTCCCTGCCCGTGCCGCTTCAATTGATGAGTTAAAAGATAAAAGCGTCGTCTGAACTGTAAACTCCTGAATACGCCCGACAATATCCTCCATTTTTTTATAAGAGTCCAATAGTTCCTTAAAAGATAAAGATACATCCGTTTGACTGTTCATTTTGGTTGACATGTACTTTTCTCCTGTCTCAAAATCTGTCAAATTAAAAAAAGCCGCCAAAGAAGCACATCCGTCTTCTTTGACAGCCAATCCCTGCAATAGTTTTAACTGCATTCAATATACAATAAAGAAAAAATGATGTCAAGCGTTGCTCTTCTACAGCGTTGAAACGTGCAATTGTATTATGCTTCATCACATGCCTTCAGGTCAAACATACCGACAATCTTGTTCGTATCGGAAGAAGTTATTTTCAAATGCACCAATTGGGCTGTCAGGGGACAAAAACTCCCCCAAATAGTTGAAAGAAGTTTTTCCTCCTGCCCCGGCTCAACGGCGGCAACCGTCATATGCGGGGTCCAGTTCTTTTGATTCAGGGAGTATAAGCACCCTTTATCGGTGCAGCAGGAATCGTATTTTTGGTGTATGGCTGTATGCAGCGCCAACAGATCGTAACTTGCACAGGGCGCCAGAAAGCACAGCCGGGTATCGGGGAAGAACCCAAAATGATTGAAACAAAGCTGAATGCTTCGCAGGTTGGCCGAAACTTCGCCAATCCACTCCAGCAGCACGGCTTCTTCCAACTCTGTATAAATACCAAATGTTATATGCGGTTCATATGCATCAACAGGAATACCTTGGGCCTTTATTTTTTCTTTTATTCGCAATATTTCCTGGTTTGTCCGATTGTCAAACGTGCCCATCACACATAACGTCCGTAATAAATTCAAAATACCCCTCCTCGCTGCAAAAGAGCCTGTCTGATTTTAAATAATAACATAAACCACGCATTTTGTCACGGCATTGTATGGCAGCGTCCCCACCTTGACTTTCTGGCGTTTTGCAGCGCCCGATATTATATGGGATGGATGCTGCATATTAAAAGATGCGGCCCGGTTCTGGGCGGGTTTAGCGGGGATTTCGAGCATGGTATGATTTTCGAATTGTTTCTCCGAGGATTATGCAGTGGTTATACAGCCCGGGTAAAATATAATATTTGTCATTTTGTCAGCGCAAAATCGTGTGCCTCGGTCAGCCAGTTAATCAGCTCGTCGTCGATTTCGCTTACATCTGCCACGATTACATGGTGCGTCCAGCGGTTCGGATACGGCTCCACCGCTATGCGGATGCGCGGGGTATCCAGCCGATGGGACAGCCCAAATGAGACGATGATAAATACCTCCGGGCAGCCCTTCATCTTCCGCAGGGAAACGAAGGCGAAACCGTAGCGCTCGCGAAAGGTGATCTGCGTCTTCTTGACCTCCACTGCGACATTCGGAAACGCGGCCAGCACCCGCTCGGCAAGGGCGGCATACAGCGGGAGTGCTCCGGGTCTGCCGCTAAAAAAGAGTAGCTCCGCTGATGTCATGATGCACCTCCTGATTTTTGTACGACGCCAATTCGCCAAGTGGTGAGGGAATATATCATCAAGACGCCATACGACAAATTTAAACCTTTCCGCCTATTCAGGAGGCTATGTCGCTTACTTTCACCATATAGCTCACCTTTTTCTGACAATCTCATCTATCCACAGCTCAAATTCCGGTTGGTCAGCCAATCTTATTAAAAACAACCGTTTGCTCTTTCATAGATATTTTGCCTACCTGATAGCCGTAGTCCGCCAACTCCTTTTTGTAGTTCAAAAAGGAATGATCAATCGGTATTCCTGCAATATCCTTAATTTCATCAAAGGTCAGTTTGAACGACTGGCTTTGGTTTTTCTGAACGTATTCCCATAATAAATTGTATTTACTCAACGCGTACCACTCCTTTTCGGTCATTTCATTCTGTTAAGGTTCTTCAAAATCTCATGATAGCGCATCGTGGCCAGTTCACTTCTTTCGCCTTTTTTGCAGAAAGCAAGCCCGGCCAGCTTTGGGACAACGCGCTCAACCACGACCTGTCCATCAACCAATTTGGATTCCAATATTCCCAAGGCCTCGAGAAAACGTTTATCGTTCTTTGCCCGGTCGTAAAAAGACAAGACATAGAGATATAGGAAAAGATTATAGCCGCGAAAAGGGTATTCAACCTGCATGAATAACGTACCGATCCCATAATGGCACGGGCCAATCGGCTTTCTGATTGTCCAGTGCTCCAGCAAAAAATCCACAGCCCTGTCGAGCGCCGGCTCTTTGTTAGGGGAATCGGTAAAGCGAAACACGTTAAGCGCGGTAAGCGTCGGCAGGGGGTTGGAGCAGACCGTTTCAGGGCCGCGGCCATAACTGAATTTATTGCAGCGCCAGCCGCCGTCCGTGTGTTGGCTATTCAAAAGATACTGTAACGTTTTTTGCAGTCTGGCGTCAAAAGCACGCCCCATATGACAAAGCACGTTGGTGGCGTTAATTGTCTGGCATGGATAAACAGCGCCCTGCGGGTACAGCTTGAAGCGCCCTTCCTCCTGCCAAGTGCCAAATATCAGTTCAGCAGCTTTTTTGATCAAGGGGTCTGTGGGTGCCATTCCCAATTCCAACAGATACATAACGCTCTCTAAGGTTGAGAACGGGGCGCCCTTTATCAGGCGATTATCGGGGGTTGTCCAAAGATCCGCGCCATTATCATGCCTGTGGGATAAGATCGCTTCGACGTCTGATGCATATCTTTTCTCTATCGCCATGCTTTTTCCTCTCTTAGCCGCAAAGCCATTTTTGACGTTCTATAACAATCCAAAAGAGGGACTGTTAAAAATGGATTTCATTTGGCATAGGCAAAACGGATGCCCGGCGGGGTCAAACATAACCTTCCAATCGTCTGAGAATTGCGCGCTTGCAACTGTCGCGCCACAATGGATGGCATATTGAACCGCTTCTTCCAAATTATTGACGGCGAAGTCCATATGCGCCATTTGCTGCTGTTCTTCAGGCCTTGCCGGCCATACGGGTGGTTTATATTCAGAATTCCGCTGAAATAGGATGCCTGGGTAGGCCCCCTGATTGGTTCCCGGGGCGCCTACGCAGGCAAACTCGTCATCGTAAAACGGTATTCCCCACTTGAGCAGCTTCGCATAGAACTTTGCTAAGTCATAAGGATTTTCACAATCCAGCGTGAATGCGTACATTTTGATTTTAAGCTCATCGCCTGTCATATTTCATACCTCCCACTGTCGGCTGTCACTAAACTTCTGTTTTCTAAATAACGGTTTTGATTTTATCCAGGTTCGCGCTGCACAGCACGTCGAGATTCTCAAAGATTTTTTCTGGCGGCCAGTTCCACCATTGCAGTTGTAGCAAATAGCCAATCAGCGCATCATCGAACCGCTTCCGGATAATTTTGCAGGGATTTCCTCCGGCAATGTGGTAGGCCGGAATGTCTTTTGCGACCACTGAATTTGCCGCAATGATCGCGCCGTCCCCGATGTGAACACCCGGCATCACGGTCACATTTTGCCCGATCCATACATCGTTGCCCACAACGGTATCCCCTCTAAAGGGCAGATCCTCCAGTGCGGGCGTCGATTTCTCCCAGCCGCCGCCCATGATGTTAAAGGGGTAGGTGGTAACGCTGCTCATCCGATGGTTTGCACCATTCATCACAAACTCTATGCCCTTGGCGATGGCGCAGAATTTGCCAATGATCAGCTTATCCCCTAAAAACTCATAATGGTGCGTGACATGGTTTTCAAACTGCTCCGGGCCGGTATTGTCATCATAGTAGGTATACGCGCCCACCGAGATGTTGGCGCGGGTGATGACATTCTTGATAAAACAAACGCTTTTGATCGCGTCGTTCGGATAGACTGCGTTTGGGTCGGGACCGTATCGCACCAAAACACCCCTTATCAGATTTTATCGTGTTGCGTGATATTCCGGACATTGGTAGCACGGCTTGCCCCAGCTACCAACTTTGCATTGTTGACAGAATCGGCCGGCAAGCCTATGGGCCACAGGATAAAGAAAGCATGCTAAAGGCATCCCGGTACGCCGACATAGCGTCGGTTAATCCCTCTCCTCGCTGTGTCAAATACTTCTGGCGAGTTTGTTCAGCTTTCGCTCTTTTTGAGTTGCTAGCCCAAAAGCAAACAGCCAGGAATTAAAACGGTTATTGTTCAATTTTCTCATTCTTTCTAGAAAATTCTATCATCGCCCTGACTCGCTTTGAGTTTTAAATTATAGATGCAAGAAGCAGTAATTCCAGATTATCATTGTAAATTTGGTCAAACTGCGTAAGGGGAAGGGGGGTTTTTCCCAAACCGACTTCCACCGTATAGCCGGGCCTGCGATAATCCTGTATAAACCAGTCCTTATAGCCAGCATAGGACGCAATGCCTGTCGTCTTGCCAAGCTTATAGCCGCTGGCTTTGGCAAACTGTTCACCGATAATTTTCCCCTCGGGCGGGGCCATGTTCATAAAATCCCAATATATCAGTTGTCCCTGGCTGTGGTAAGCAAGAACCAGTCTGAAACCATGTGATCTTGTAAAATCTGCCACAGCTCTGCATTCCGGCTCCGATTCGGGTGCTGTGCCGCCATATCTTGTAGGGCCCGGTCCCGTAATACCATATGCCAGCTCGGCATCTTTGGACAACTGCCACGCAGCATTATAATTATGGTTCAGGTCCACTCCCCGGTTATTTGCCTGCCATACAGTAGAAAAATCAGTATTGCCGTTGTTCCATCGAAGCAAATCTTGATAATCCGGATTTTCAGGGTTCAAGCCATTCAGAACCAGATCTACTCCGTCCGGATTCACCATAGGAATAATATAGATGCTGCTCCTGCTCCAAATGCTCCGCGGATTGTAGCCAAAGCTGAGGGTTCTTCCCTTCACATAGGCCTTTGAAAATTCCTCTATGAATTTCATCATCAATGGAGTGTTGATCCATTCCAACGCGTGGTGAGTCGCATTGTAAAACACCTGATTAGGTCCGTTGCCTAACCTGATATAGTCCAGGTTTCTGCCCAGTACGCTACTACCCGCAACCCCTGTTACTAAAAAAGGGTACCTTGCTTTTAAGCCCTGGATATTTCTTTGTAGGACGTCATATGTATAGCTGATATTGGTGTTCACCACATCAAAACCATAGGGCACTACAATTTGTTGCCCTATTTTCAGATTATTGGGATTCAAACCTGGATTGGCCGCGAGCAGTAATGCCAGATCCGTATAATATCTCCTGGCGATGCTGTAAAACGAATCTCCGCTCCTGATGGTGTATATATCATAGCCAAGAAGAAATCGTTCCATCGCTCTGTAAGTATTCGGGCCAATGATGCCGTCGGGTGTTAGAGCAAAATTTTGCTGGAATTGAATAACCGCCTGCTGCATTTGCGGTGTGAAGCTTCCATTTATGGGTCCGGAGTAATAACCGATTTTTTTCAGCATAGCCTGAATTTCCATCACATCGGTTCCCACCATTCCCAAATGCAGTGTCCGCATTTAAACACACCTACCCAAACAAATCTTTTTTGTCTCTATATTCTATTGGAAAATTAACTCTTTGGTGCGTTAAAACCAGCGCTTTTACATTTGTTTGGATGAGGTGTGCTTTGGAACAAATGGCTCATTAATACTATGGGCCTTTCTTTTTTGATGTTTAGTTTTTACACGCGAATTCTTATGAGACCATCCATAATACGTCGAGCAGTGCTTTCAATTGAAACATAATCGATGCTGCCATTCTTAATGCTCAGCGGTATATGCATTACGCCACTTGGATGCCCTATACGAACCGATGTCCTGCCCACGAGGTTTAGGGCGGCACCAGGCAAGGTGTCCGGCAAAACGGTAGCGACTGCGATGGCATTTGCGGAGGTAAAAGGACTCGCTTTGTGTGGTTGCCGAACCGACAGCACCCGCACGCAGATATCCATATCACTTGTATTAAGTTTGCGACCTGTCAAGTCAATATAAGGCTGCGGCGCGGAAAATATAGCGATTTTTGGCACTCCGGAAAAGTTGTCTTGTGCATCCTTCATTGTTTTGCCAAACCCAATTTTCATAGCTGCAGTACAGCGGATCGCTTCCAGATAAGTCATCACTGCTTCGTTCGACTCTAATTCAGTGGGCAACTCCGTCCCCATAAGGCCGACGTCTTCAGCTCGCACAAGAACCATGGGATTTGAAACATCAAGTATCGTTGCATCAATATCAGCAAAGCCCTCAACATGCAACCTGTCAACCGAACGATCGGTCGGCAACAAGCTGCCTGTTTTTGCACCTGCCGGATTAAGAAACCTCAGTTCTATTCGTGGAGCAGTTCCATCAATACCGTCCAGACAGAAATCGCCATCCTGAGAAAGAATACCGTTTTCCGTAGGCACACAGTTGACGACAATCTTATTTGTATTGAGATTCAACATACGAATTTCAGTTATGGGGTGTGTTGCGGTAACGAGGCCTTCCTCAACCGCAAACGGTCCGACCGCTGCGGACATATTGCCGCAATTTGAAGAATAGTCCACCGTGGTACTGCCAACGACGATTTGTACCGAAAGATATTCAATATCAACGTCGGCGCGATTTGATTTTGAAACCACGACCGCCTTACTGTTAGATGAAACGCCCCCGCCAACGCCGTCTATTTGCTTCGCATCGGGTCCGCCGAGTGCCTGCAAAAAAATACTGTCCCACTCTGCACGGTCAGCCGGGAGGTCTTCCTGTTTAAAAATCAGTCCTCGGCATACGCCGCCGCGCATCAAAGCCGCTTTGAATTTTCTCATCATGTTTCCCCTCGTATCATAAAGTAATAGTTTTTAGAGCCCCTCTTTAAGCGCTGTATGCCACAGTGTTCAGAATGTTGAGGATTGGTTTCTGTTTCCTGCCACATAAACATTTCAACCTTTTAATTCTACGCTCATTGTGTCCCGCTAGGGCATATCGTCCGATTAAATTCAACCAGGCGAATAAATCCCCTTGATTGTAAGTTTAACATATATTAGGGGAATTGTGTCTTTCAATGTTCAAAATACTTTTAATCATATCAATACTCCCATCAAAAGGAGTGAGACTAAGCTGCCTACAAGTATCGTCAGGCGCCTCATTATGTCTTTGCAAGATGCCCAAACTGGATGCCGCCTAAACGGCATTAGGGAACCCCTTGCGGGGGTTCCCTACGCAAGAACAGTCCCCCGGATTGTTTTTGTAGCCCCCTCCTGCGCGTATATGACGATACAATATATTTGGGACACCGTCCGGACCGCTCGCATATAGGTGCGCTCGCATCAGCTTTTGAAAAAGCTTGACCAAAATTTTTGATTTATGCAATATTTTCTAAAATGTTCGTTTTTCGACAGCCTGGGCCATGATGTTCAATTGAACATCATGGCTTTTCTACACTATAAGATTTTATCAAGAACGCGTAATTCATAAATAAAATAATAGTTCGGCTAAAAGCAGGTTTCGTAACCTCCGGTTTTTATGCTGGTTTTACACCCTTTACGTCCGGTGTTCCCTAAATTTATTACTACAAAAACAAACGATGATATAGCTTTGTTTTTTCTGTTTATTTCTTAGTTTAGAAGTAAACGACTCGAACTCGATAAAAAAAAGGTAAATTGATAAGTTTAAGAGAATAAATTGCATTGGTATCGGGGCGCAGTCTATAATGAATTCACAAAATAGTGCAAACGTACTGCCAATATTTGAAAGGATTGATAATAACATGTCCAAGATCAAAATGACAACAATTCTGATGTCGGCGCTGCTGGCGCTAGGCACACTTGCAGGCTGTGGCGCGTCGAATTCTTCGGCGGCTAGTGCAGTGGTTTCAGCGCCTGTTCCTGCTTCTTCCGTACCGACTTCGTCTTCCGAGGCGGATTCCGCCCCGACGGCAGATGATGGTTTACCCAAAACCAGCAAGGGAAACCCCATCTATATTTCCGGCGCGCTGCCCAAAATTACAGGCCCGGTTCTCGTCACCTCTGCCGGACAAGGCGGAGATACCCAGGCCATGGATACCGTTCTGACCAAATCCGGCATTGAACACACCATCAACCTTACTGCAACCGCTGCCGACATTGCGGCTGCCAAGACCGTCTTTGTTGTGGTTGGCGCCAGCATGAAGGGCCTTGGGGCTGCGGGCGTCTCGATGGAGCAGGAGCTGGCCCGTGCCAAGGCGATGCTCACGGGCGCTTCGGATGACGTCGCTATTGTTTGCGTGCACATCGGCGGTGACGCACGTCGTGGTGACACCTCTGACCCGTTCATCGATCTTGTTCTACCCGAAAGCGACGCCCTGCTGGCGGTTGAGGGTGGCAATGCCGACGGCAAGCTGACTCGGCTTGCACAGGAAAATAATGTGCCTTATGCGCTCATCTATGCGATTGCCAGCGGCATCGACGCTGTCAAGGATATGGCTGCCTGATTTGTCCCGCAATTATAGCTCAAAAAGGAGGTTTTTACGTGCAGTTGGAGGGTATTATCTTTCTCGTCATGCTCGGTGTATTCCTTGTGGGGAATTTTATGCTCAAGCTTCCGGTCAGCCTGTCGATGGTGGCCGGTGCGGTTGCGGGCGCGCTTGCAGCAGGTACGGGTATTCCACTGCGTCATTTGGTTGAGGGCACCTTTGTGTACTTAGATACCGTTTTGATTATCGCCATGGCCATGGTTTTCATGACCGTGGTGCAGGCCTCCGGCATGCTGGATGCGCTGGCGGAGGTGATTGTTTCGCGGTTTTACAGAGTACCCGCCGTTATGCTGGTGCTGCTGATGCTTATCGTCATGTTCCCCGGAATGGTCACCGGTTCTTCGACGGCGTCGGTGCTGTCGGCAGGTGCTATCGTCGCGCCCATCCTGTTGATGATGGGCATTCCGGCACCCGTTTCAGGGGCGTTTCTAGCCATCGGCGCAATCCTGGGCATGGCGGCGCCGCCGGTTAACATTCCGGCCATGCTGATTACCGGTGGCGTGGATATGCCTTACATCGGCTTTGAAGGCCCGCTTTTTGCACTCACCATAACCGGTGGCGTAGCCGCGGCGTTGTTGTTGGGTCTGCGCTACTGCCGCAGGCTGGATTATAACGTCATCGGGCGTGAGCTGGACCACGAAACCGGTAAAAAATACGGCTTTAAGCTTTACCTGCCGCTTGTTCTGCTCATCGGGCTTATGCTGGCCTGCCGCATCTGGCCCACCGTAATGCCAACGCTTGGCATGCCGCTGATTTTTCTCATTAGTGCGGGGGTGGGCTGCTTCACCGGGCGACGCTTTGATGTTGTATCCGCTGTCCGCGAGGCGGTGCACACGACTGTTCCGGTGTTGGGGAAACTCATGGGTGTAGGCATGTTCATCCAGATTATGACGCTCACCGGTGTGCGTGGCTTCATTGTGGATAGCTGCCTTGGTTTGAACGCTGCTATGCTTTACCTTGCCATCCTGACAATTATGCCAGCGTTTGGCGCGGTTTCGTCCTACGGTGCGGCCTCGGTTCTGGGTGTTCCGTTCATGCTGGCATTGCTTTCCACGGGCAATCAGACCGTCATCGCGGCATCGCTGGCTTTCATCGCCTGCATGGGCGATCTGATGCCGCCGACAGCACTGGCGGGTAACTACGCCGCCCAGATTGTCCGGGAGCGCTATTCCAGAGTATTGCCACATTGCGTGCCGCCACTGCTGATTTGCCTGTTGCTTGGGTTGGCGTTTCTGCTTAAATCGGGGAGCCTCGGCTTCCTCGTGCCGTAACGGGGGGGAAGACGATGCTTTTTATTTATCTTGCGCTCATCCTGTTTTTGCTGGTGTTCATCATCTGGAATATGCTGACCGAGAAAAACCTGCTTTTGCAAATCGATGCCGCGCTGGTGATTATTCCGCTGGTGCTGCGGCTTCTGCTGATTAAATAAGGGACGGAGGGAAGATATGACTATCATCATAAAAAAACCGCTGATGTCAGCGGCAGTTCTGCTGCTGGCCTGTGCGTTTTGCGTCGCGTCGCTGGCAATCACCTTCCGCTCAATGCTGCAAAAGGAACCGATTTACCCCGGAGAGGGCGTCACCGAAATCAAGATGCTCTCCGAGTGGTTCCCGGGGCTGAAGGGCACAGCGGGCGATACCGAGGTGTATATTCTCCGGGGCGAAAATCCCGGCGCGTCGATGCTGGTACTCGGCGGCACCCACCCTAACGAGCCTTCCGGCCTGCTGGCAGCCACGCTGCTAATTGAAAACGCCCGCCCTAAAACGGGCACGCTCTATGTCATCAATCGCACTAACGCCGCAGCTTATACCTGTACCGACCCGCAGGAGGGCGCGCCCATGCGCTTTACCCTTGACACGCCCGGCGGTGCACGCTGGTTCCGCTATGGCTCACGCGCGACCAACCCGATCTACCAGTGGCCTGACCCCGAGATTTATGTGCACGCATCCTCGGGGCAACGCCTTTCGGGCAGTGAAACCCGCAATTTAAACCGTTCCTATCCCGGCCGTCCCGATGGCACGCTGACTGAAAAAATCGCCTACGGCGTAGTACAACTCATCAAAGATGAGAACATTGCTGTCGAAGTTGACCTGCACGAAGCGTCACCCGAATATCCAACCATCAATGCTATTGTTGCGCACGAAAACGCCATGAGCTTAGCGTCCGACGCGATGATCAACATGCAGCTGGAGGGGATGGACATCAGCTTGGAACCATCACCAAAAAATCTGCACGGCCTGACCCATCGCGAAATTGGCGATTTTGCAAACGCCTATGCACTGCTGATGGAAACCTCTAACCCGGCGCAGGGCCGTCTGCGCGGTAAAACGAACGCTGAGCTGGTCGTCACCGGCAAGGATAAATTCTATCTTAAGGCGGCGGGTTACGGGCGGCTCTATGTTCCGTACAGCGAGAATGGTAGTCCCATTTCCGAACGCGTCGCGCGCCAGATCACCGGCATTATAGCTTTTGCTAATTCCTATACCGAGATGGGGCTGGGCAGCGCGGCAGGCGGCATTGATCTGGGCAACCTGCCGGATTATGAGACACTTGCAGCCGACATTGGCCCCTATCTGACGCCCAAGGCCTGATCGGGGGTACTGGCAATGAACACAGCGCTTCGCGTTGCGGCGCTCATGGTCAGCGCGATAATTTTCTGGTGCACGCTGGAGCTGGCGCGGACGCCGGTGGGGTCTCCGGTCAGCCGACCGGAGACCCCCTTCGCCAGCAGCGCTGCTGCGGCGTCTACATCGCCAATGCCGAGCAGTCCGGACAGCGAAAATATGCCGGCGCGTGCCACCCGGGCGGAACTGGCAGAGATGCTCATTGACCCGCCCTATCATTTTGATCCCGCCACCATGAGGGCCGCCGACTTTGGCCCGTTCTTCACTGAAGAGATGCCGGTGACTCGCACTGAAACGACGCTGCTTTCCGGTACACCGTATAATACAACCCTTACGGTGGTCGCGGGTGCAGCCGAGGGCCCGACCGTCTTTGTTATCGCAGGCATTCACGGGGACGAAATGGCCGGATATACCGCCGGAAACCTGCTCAAGGATGTTTCGATCGCCGCGGGCAGACTATGCATCATTTCGCCAGCAAACACAGGCGGCGTTGCCAACAATTCGCGCTATGTGGCGGACCGGCTGGACTTAAACCGCAGCTTTCCGGGCAGAGCGGACGGCAACGCCGCCGAGCGTGTCGCTGATGTGATCCACCACCAGATTCAGGGCATCAACCCCGACCTGCTGCTCGATTTACACGAGGCGCGGCTGGCGGTGAGCGACAAGGCCGACTATCTGGGCAGCTCGCTGATTTATTCCGACCTGACGGGTATGGAAGACCTGTTCTTTGACCTGTTGTTCGCCACCCAAACGGGTGCGCTTTGCAGCGAGCCGTTTGATTATTACGCACCCGGACCTGAGGGCAGTATCAACCGGACGGTGACGGAAAAGCTCGGTATACCCGCAATCACGGTCGAGACGTTTCGGGGGTATCCGTTGGAGAGGCGGATAGCCGATCAGCTGGCTGTCGTGCAGTATGTGCTGGGTTATTATGATATGCTCTGAACAGGAAAATCCCGCCGCAACGGAGTAGTCGCGGCGGGATTCTTTTATAAAATAAGACGGGCATTCATTTTCCCTATGACTTTAGCCTTTAACACGTCAGTTTTACCCTTTCCAGCGATATTTCTGTTTTGGACGGCCCTGACGGCCATATTCCGAATGCACCACAACGGTTCCCTCGCCCACAAGATGGGTCAGGTAGCGGTAAGCGGTCTGATACGCCAATCCGCATCCGGCGGATATTTCATTGATGGTCAGATACTCTCGCCGTTCCTGCAAAAAGCGGCAGATGATGGAAAGTGTAAACGGGCTGATCCCCTTGACATATTCCTCGGGCTGCACAGCGGGTTTCTCAGGCTCCCTCAGCGCCGCGTTATAACGCGGCGGGCCGGAGATGTTTATCTCGGCTGCCGCGGGAGGCACAGCGCGTTGGGCGGTACGCAGATGTACCCGAATACGCGAAATCAGGTCAATGGGCTTTACCGGCTTCAAAGCAAAGTCGTCGGCACCGGCCGCCAGAAAGGCGTCAGCCACACTACGCGAGCCCTCGATGGTCAGCACCACGATAGAAATGCCCGGATTGACCGCGCGGATACTGCGTACAACCTCAATGCCATCCATTCTTGGCATGTGATAATCCACTAACACAATATCGGGCTGCTCTGTTTTGACCAGTTCAATAGCATCTGCCCCCTCGGTGGTGGTGATGGCCCGCCAGCCCTCCAGTTCGCAAATAGCCGACAGCGCAAAAAGAATATCCTGCGAATCATCTACCGCCAGGACCGTTACTTGACTGTGGTTCATCTAAAAAGACCTCCTTGAGATGGATCGTGACGGTGGTTCCTGCGTTGGGAATGCTTTCAATGGTGATGCTGCCGCTGCAACCTTCTATAATCTCACGCACATAGCTCATGCCAAGTCCGGTGGAGCCGTGCGAGCTGTAGCCGACATCCCAGACCCGTTCAAGGTCGCAGGGCGACATACCGCAGCCGTTGTCCGATATTGTAATGATAATGTCGCCATTTATGGCATTTACAGTGATATCGATCTTGCCGGTTTCAGGGTCAATGGCGTTGACGGCATTGTCAATCAGATTGATCAGTGCGCGCGAAAAGGTAATTCTGTTGATGCGGATGTAGCTTTCAGGGGCAAGGTTGGTCAGAGATATGCGATCCTTGTTGCGCTGGGACGTCACTTGAAACAGGCTGTAATCAAACAGTGCACGGGTGGTAACAGGGCGCAGGCAGTCAATTTCGAGAATCTGGGAGATCATCTCGCTCATCATTTCACCTGCGTTGGCAATGCGCCGCTGATAGTCGCGGATTTTGGGATCGTCGCTGATTATCAGCGTCACGCCAGACAGCGCCTGAATCGTGGTCAGCGGTGTTTTCAGGTCGTGGACAAGGTGGCGTATTTCGGAATCCTTCTTGGCCTCCAGCGCCTGCATCTGCGCCTCCAGAAGCGCCTGTGCCGACAGAATCAGCTTGTGCTGGTCGGTGAGCAGCCGCGAGAGCAGAAAAGACATCGAAACAAAAACAGCCATCTGTGAGAGCGAAAAGGCGGTCAGCACGCTGTACCGGTCAAAATACTGTGCCAGCAACTTGATGTCACCCGAGACAATGCCCCGCCCAAAGCCATAGGCTGAAAGCGGCGGTACCACGTCCAAAAACTGCACGCCAATCAGTGCACAGATCAGAACGGCGCTACGTTTATAGGCCTTGACGGTCTCAAGGTTGAAGCCGTCGAGCATGTAAATCATCAAAATGACCATCAGCGACGGGATGCCAAAGTCGTAGCGCACGCCATAAATCCAAGAGGTGAGGTAATAAACCGCGATGATGATAGCAATTACCATCCCGCGGAACAGCCAGCGGTTTTTTCTGAAAATAGCCGAACAGAGCAGATAACTGCCCAGATAGATGGGCAGTGCCCGCAAACTATTCATGATAACCAGCAGGAAGGCAGCCACCAACAAAAGCCCTACATCGCGCGATTCGGCGGCGGAGTTGAGCAGCGTGTAGATCTTAAAGCTTCGGACATTGACAAACAGCGGCAGCACCAGTCCCAGCGCCAGCAGCTGCCCGCCGGAAAAAATACCCTGCCGCGCCGGTTTGTTTTCCATGCCCCCGCCCCCTTGAGTCCGAATTCTGTTTCTTTTAGAATAGTAACATATTTTTCTTTATTTGCCGCAAAGCGACAAAAGAAAAATAAAGAAAAAATGGGAGTAATACGTTTTGATTCCAATTTATCGTTATACTTAAAGACAAGTTAACCGCAATATCATCATGTGAGGGGAAAACCAGATGAAACGACTTATTGCATTGACAACAGCGCTGGTGCTGATGCTCACCAGCTGCGCGTCGCCCAGCCAGCCTGCGGCGGGGCAAAGCGGTGCGCCAGAATTATCCGCCAGCCAGCCCGATTGGGCACAACCTGACGACAGCCTGCAAACCGGCAGTGTCGCCAGCGGCGGTACTGCCGCCGTGAGCAGTGCAAACCCTGTCGCCAGCAAAATCGGGGCCGAAATTCTCAAGAAGGGCGGCAATGCCGTCGATGCCGCCGTGGCGGTGAGTTTTGCGCTCGGGCTTTTGGAGCCTAACGCATCCGGCGTGGGCGGCTGCGGCTATGCGGTTTATGTGCCGGTAGAAGGAGCGCCCGCGTTTTATGACTACCGCTCGGCTGCGCCTGCCAATTTTGACCCGCAGGCTTTTATCGCACTCTCCGACGAGGAGCAGAAGCATTCGGTAGCGGCGGCGGGTGTGCCTGGTGCTGTGGCGGGCTGGCTTGCGCTGCACAAGCAGTATGGCAGGCTGCCGCTTAACGAACTGCTGGAACCGACTATTTTGCTGGCTGAGCAGGGGTTTGAGGTGCTGCCGTTTCTGGCCTCCCTGTTCACCGACAACTACAACCTGCTTTTGAAGGATGAGAGCTGCGCCACCCTGATGCTCAACGACGACTTTCCTTATATGGAAGGCGAACTGATGAAGAATCCCGCCTATGCTAAAATGCTCGAAAAAATTGTAGCCGAGGGACACGACGGTTTTTACAAGGGCGAAATTGCACAGGCGATTGTGGCGGCCAGCGACGCGCGCGGCGGCACGATGACGCTTGAGGATCTGGCCGGTTACACGGTGCAGGTGGGCAAGCCTTTGGCGGGCACCTACCGCGGCTATACGGTTCTGACCAGCGCGCCAAGCTCCAGCGGTGGCATTGCGCTACTGGAATCGCTCAACCTGCTGGAGCGCTACGACCTCAGCGCGTCGGGCGTCAATACAGCGGTGACGCTGCACCGCATGGGTGAGGCATTCAAAATTGCCAACGCCGATCGCTACACCTACGTGGGGGACCCGGCTTTTGTAGAAATTCCCACCGATATCCTAATCTCTAAAGCACATGCTGACGAACGCGCGCTGCTGATTTCGGATACGGCGGTTTTGGGCGACCTTGACGTTCTGCCCGACAGCCAATCGAAAAGCACGACGCATCTTTCAATTATAGACGCCGAGGGCAACGCCATTTCGATGACCAACACGCTGGGCACCTACTTTGGCTGTACCGTGGGTATTACCGACTGGGGCTTTTTGCTGGATAATCAGCTGCACGACTTTTCCATCGACGAGTGGGAGGCCAATGCCCCTGAAGCGGGCAAGCGCCCCCGCAGCTCGATGACGCCCACCGTTTTGCTCAGGGATGGTAAGCCCTGTGCCGCTTTGGGCAGCCCCGGCGGCGAGGCAATTGTCTCCACTGTGGCACAGATTATCTGTGACCTGGTCGACTTTAACCTGCCGGTGGATGAGGCAATTAACCTGCCGCGCATCTACCAGAGTTGCACCGGCCCGTTTGTGGCTGAGGGCGGGCACGACGAAGCCGTGTTGACAGCGCTTCAGGCGTTAGGTCACACGGTACAGCAGCGTGAGAAGCTGGATTATTTCTTTGGCGGTGTGCACGCGGTAGTGCGTAATGCCGACAGCACACTTACCGGCGCGGCCGACCCCAGGCGCGATGGCGGCGTGGCGGCTTACTAAGCTTGTCCCTTTTATGGGCAAACAGCATCAAAACTGCCCACCTTATAGGTGATATGTAATAGAAAACGGAGGTATGTATCTATGAATTTGGCGAGAACCCGTTTGCTTCCAATTCTGCTTACCCTGCTATTGATTCTCTCGGTGGCGTCCTGCGCGGGCAATCCGGCAACTTCATCTTCGGCAGCCGCCCCCAGTGCAGTACCCGCCGAATCCCCGACAGCAGTCGAACCTGCTTCCAGCAGCGCCCCCGTACAACCGGAACCGGCGGACGACGGCGTGATTCATGCCACCGCCGAGGAGATGGATCTCTCATCCCGACACGCCGAAGGTTATAACGGCATGGTGGCTTCAGCCAGCCCGCTGGCTTCCAAGGTGGGTATCACCATCTTAGAACGCGGTGGCAATGCGGTTGACGCAGCCGTCGGTGTAGCCTATGCGCTGGGCATGGTGGAGCCCAACGCTTCGGGCATTGGTGGCGACGGTTACATGCTGGTGTACGACGCGAAAAATAAAAAATGCACGTTCCTCGATTATAAGGGTGAGGCGCCCGCCGAATTTAGCGTTGATTTTCTCAACGCGCATTACAACGTAGAGGGCAAGGCCTTTAAAGGCTATGCCGCACTGGTGCCCGGTTTTGTGGCGGGTATGGAAAAAGCCAACGAGATGTTTGGCACCATGAGCATGGCCGAGCTGTTGCAGCCCACCATCGACTACGCCGAGAAAGGCGTTGAGGTCACGCCGTTCATGGCGCACGTTTACATAGATTATTACAATGTGCTGAGAAAACACCCCGAAACCGAGGCGACGTTTTTAAATGACGGTTTTCCTTACAACGCGGGTGATACCTTCACGAATTTAAACTATGCCAAGGTTCTGCGCCGCATCGCTGCCGAGGGGAAGGACGCCTTTTACAAGGGCGAAATAGCCGAGGCAATTGTCAGTTCGCTCGCCGAGGATGAGGGCGTCATGACGCTTGACGACCTTGCGAACTTCAAGGTGGTCGTGCGCGAGCCGGTTTCCACCACCTACCGCGGCTATAAGGTTGTTTCCGCCCCGCCGAGCGCAGGCGGCACCGCTGTGATTGAGGCACTGAACATGGCCGAACACTTCGACGTTAAGTCGATGGGCCACAATGTACCCGATACGCTGCACATGTGGGCCGAAATTTTCAAGCTGTCGGCGGTTGACCGCTACCACTATATCGGCGACCCGGCCTACAGTAAGGAACCGGCGGGCCTTTCGGCGCTGACTTCAAAAAGCTATGCCGCCGAACGGGTCAAGCTGGTGAACATGGACCGCGTGCTCGGCAAGGTAACCTACGGCAAGCCGCTTGAAGAAGAGGGCGCGCACACCACCCATGTTTCGATTGTGGATCAGTGGGGCAACATGGTTGCCATGACCAACACCGTCAGCGACTTTTTCGGCAACTCTATTACTGTGAAGGATTGCGGCTTCTTCGTGAACAACGGTGCGTTCAACTTCTCAAAAACCTATTCCTCAAACCAGCCGCATCCAGGGCAGAAGGTGCGCAGCTCTATTTCGCCAACACTACTCTTTAACCCCGATGGCTCTCCGCTGGCCACACTGGGCACGCCGGGCGCCGCACGTATTCCCATCACCGTAACCCAGATTGTCAGCAACATCATTGATTTCGGCATGGATATGCAGGACGCCATTGACGCGCCCCGCATTTTTCAAAACTATAACACGGGGCTTTCTATTGAGGGCCACATGGACCCGCTGACTGTTTACACCATGAAAAAGAAGGGGCACAATGTCACCGAGCGCGGCAAGCTGGACTATTTCTTCGGGGGAGTGCAGGGCGTGAAAATTGACCCCGCCACCGGTGAATTACACGGTGCGGCCGATCCGCGGCGCGACGGCAAAGCGCTTGGATATTAATTCCGCCCCCTTGCGCCAACTTTGGTAAAATGCTAAAATTCTGGGAGAATCTTTGCAGAATTGTGTTGAGGCGCCTGCCTTTTTGCGGGCGGGCGCTGAGATCTGTCCGGACAGGAGGGACTTGCGTGAAACGATGGCCTGTTATTATTGCAGCTTTTATAATCCTAGCCGGGTGTGCCGATGCATCTGAACTATCTTCCCCGGGCCCAGCTCCCGCGGTATCTTGGCCTGCTTCGGTGTCGTCTTCCCAAGCGGATGCGCAGCAGTCTTTCGCGCTTTCTTCAATAGGATATCCGCTTTTGGTAACATCGCTGGGGCAGAGCACCGATGGTCTGTTGGTGCGCGAAATGCTCAGCGATGTCAAGGCCGACTATACATATGATGCCGTTGTAGCGCCCGAGGAACTCGAGAACTATAAGACCGTGTTGTTGGCGGTCGGGGCCAGTTCAAAGGCGCTGGGCAGTCTCGGCCGTACGACCGAGGCGGAATTTGACCGATGCAAAACGCTTTTACAGGCTATTCCAGATGAAACTGTCGTGGTTCTGGTGCGGTTGGGCGATTCGGCCAATCAGGACAGCTTGACCGATGCGCTGCTGGACCTGGCGCTGCCATATGCCGATGCGGCGTTGGTTACCCAGCATAGTGACCGGGAGGGGAAAATTGTAAAATTTGCAGCCGATCACGACATTCCATGCAGCGTTAGCGATTCGGTGCGCCAGATGACTGAAGTATTCAGTACGCTGCTGTGCGCATCTCAATCCGCACAATAGATTAATACCGACGTTTTTTGGGGGAGCTTGCGACGCTATTGGGCGGCAGGCTCCTTTTTATCGGCAACCTATTTGTACAAAATCAATGAAAATTCAAATTGGTTGTGCATTTTGGTGATAATTCTCTTGCAAATCACCTGTGTGAAAATAAGAGAAATAAGGGAGAAACAACGCCGCCCCCTGTCTACATGCTATAATTTGTGTGAAAGAAATCGCTGCCCGGCGTTTTAACACGGATGGCGCGCAGTGAGTCTGCCAAATTCTCGGGAGGTATCAAAATGAAGTGTAGCAAGCAATTAATTTCAATTTTGCTGGCATTGGGCATGGTTGCCATATTGCTACCGGTTGCAGCGACAGCGGCTGATGGCGTCAAAAAAATTGCCACGACCATTTCTACCGTACCACAGTATATCAAGGAAGGTGAAACCTATATCTCCAACGACGGCAGTGGTGCCAGTGGCCCCAAAAGTCTGAATTATGGCACCGACATTTACTTTCTTCTGCGCACGGCGGCCGGTTCGGCGGGCAATATCAAATCTCCCGATTATGTTGACCCGGCGGATTATACGGTGGAAATCTCCGGTGCACAGGGCGTTGAGTCAGGCGGCCTGTCCATTGTGACGCAGCAGTGTGTCTCGGGCGACACCTTCTGGTACTTAAAGGTCGAGTTGATTGACCAGGGCAGCCTTACCACGGATACGACTGTATCGGGAACGATTACCGTAACCCCCTCGGGCGGCAGCGCTTTTACCCTAAGTCTGGCTGCCCGAAACATCACGCTGATCGCCGCAACCAGCGGTACAAAAAAGGTTGCTACCACCATTTCCACCGTGCCACAATATGTTAAGGAGAGCGAAACCTATATTTCCAACGACGGCAGCGGTGCCAGCACCGCTAAAAGGCTCAATTACGGCACCGATATCTATTTTTTACTGCGTACGGCGACCGGTTCGGCGGGCAACATTCAATCTCCCGATTATGTTGACCCGGCGGATTATACGCTGGATATCACCGGCGCGCAGGGCGTTGCAACGGATGGCCTGGCGATTATATCACAGCAATGTGTCTCAGGCGACACCTTCTGGTACTTAAAGGTCGAGCTCATTGACCAGGGCAGCCTGACAACCGATACAGCGGTGCAAGGCACTGTAACGGTCACGCCTTCGGGCAGCAGCGCCTTTACGCTGAGTTTGGATAGCCGCAATATCACGCTCATCGCTGTGACCGGCGGCGATACGCCGATTATCACGATGGGTACTCAGGCACAGGCGCTACGCAGCGACGGCTATATTGGCACCATGACTAAAACCGAGTGCCTTTCGCTATCTTACGGACAGGTGCTCTATTACCCGATTCGCACAACCGGCTCAGCCAACATCACCGGTGCTACTGAATTGACTCCTTCAAAATACACCTGTGCCTACACCAAAAGCGCAGCGGAGTCTTTTAACGCCGTTGCATCAGTCGAAATGGTCTATGCGGCGAGCAGTGCCAGCGAATCGCGCTGGTGGCTCAAGGTGACGCTCATCGACGCGCCTGCCAGCCCGCCTGCTTCAATGGAATTAAACGGCACCTTTGGCATTACCGCAACCACCCCTGCCACCGATGTTTCAATGGCGCCAAAGGACTATAACTACCCGCTGGCCATCGGCACAGTGGCAGGTGCGGAAAAAATTGTGACAAGAACCTCCACCGCCCCGCAGTACATCGCGGAAGGCGAGACGCTGATTGCCCAGAACGGAACCAGTTCATCTGCATCCTATTTCCCCTATGGTCAGACGATCTACTTCATTCTGCGCGACGACACGGGGGATATCATTTCGCCGGACTACATCGTTCCTGCCGATTACACCGTGGACTGTACTTCGGCGCAAGTTGTTTCGGCTGAGCTAGTCAAGGGCAATTATTCGGGCGGCGAGCGCTGGTATGTCAAGCTGGTGTTTATAGATGCGCCCACCAGTGCGGATGATACCACCGTTGAGGGCGTTTTGACTATCACCCATAACAGCAGCAGCGCTGTAGCGGCCCTCAGCCTGACCTTGCGCGGCATAACTCTTTCCACTGATTCGACACCGCGCCCCTTCACTCGCATTGCCAGCTGGGCGCAGCGCATGACCGACGGTGTGGTCAGTTCGATTTCAGGTGCTTCCACCACCTCGCCAACAGTGAACTACGGCGAACGTATTTACTACGCGCTGGCCAATGGTGCGGATACTACCGTCTCGTCGGCATCAGCTATTGAACCGGATGATTACCAGGTAACCTACACGCCCCACAGCAAAAACAATTTTAATCCCTTTGAATCGCTATCGCTTGTGTATGAAAGTTACGCTACCAGTACGAGCAGCGGAACCAAGTGGTTCGTAATGCTACAAATAAGCGATGATGCACAGGGCCTGCAGCTGGCAGACGGCATCATCGCCATTACCCGCATTACCGACAGCGTTACATTGGCCACGCTTGATTTGGCTGACAATATTCCGCTGATTCTCGGCGGTGAGGACGACACCGTCAATAGCAGGGGTGTGCGCACCGTGACGCTGGTGCACCATATCGCCAGTACCAAGCTGGTTGAAAGCGAAGACGGCTATGTCGGGCGCGCCACCTCCGACCTCGGCGGCATATCGAGCAACGTCGCCTTTGGTGAAACGGCCTATTACATGCTGTTCGGGCAGGATAAGCTTGGCGGACAGCACCCCATTTCAGATTTAGAAGCCGTTAAGGATATTAAGATTAAAAATAAGCTCGAGCAAAACGCCGATAAGGTTGAAAAGATTGAAATTATCAAAAAGCGTTCGCTGGCTTACGGTTATTCCGGCTACTATTATTTTCTGGCCATCACCTTTGTTGACAAGCCCACATCGGTGACGCGCTACACTGTCATGGGGGATATCGTCCTTGAAGGCAAAGGTAAATACGGCATTAACACACCGGATAACACCTGCGAAATCTTCATCGACACCGTCGTCGGTCCCGAGAAGGCTGCGGGCAGAATCGATACGCAGGATGAGCAGACGCTGCACACCTTAAGTGATACTTACCGCCGTTTCAGTTTTGATGATGACGCGCTGGGCAGCGACAAGGAAGACGAACTCTTTTTTTACGGCATGAGTGACGATAACTATTTCATCGTCGATACCCGAAATCAGGATGATATTCTGCTGGGCAATACTGTGGAATATAACGAAGCGGTCGGGGCGCGATTCCCCGGAGCGGATCTCTTCTTCTTCAACGGCAGTACCAAGGAATTTAACCACCATGGCGTCATGACCTTTACGGCAACGCCGGGCACCTTCCTCTACGCGCGCAACGGCAACGAGCTTTCGCGTATCAACGGTTTGAAATATGACGAGGAAGAGGCGGCATTCAAATTCCTGACCAAAAAAATTGGCAGCTATGTCTTCTCCAATACCGAGCTGGACTACGACCGTTATAATATAGACCACATTGCCGTCTGGGCGCAGGCCCCCAACGCGGACGGCAGCCTTTCGACCATATCGGGCGCGAGCAATAAAAGCCCGACGCTGGAATATGGCTCGACCGTCTATTACGCCCTGCGTAATTCGGAGGATAAGGGCCTGTTTAATCAAATGGCGCTTGACCCTGCACACTTCACCTTCGGTCTTGTAACCAACGACCCTAACGCGCCGGCTGTCAAAACGGCGGGTCTGGCTTACCGCACCAATTGGATTAAGAGCACCGACAGCCGTTCCGATAAGTATTATGTGGCTGTTACCTTTGCCGAGGTTCCCGATCCCGGTGTTCCGCGAAAAGTCTCGGGCGATTTCGTCATCTATTATAAGGGCGATGAGGTCACACGTTTAAAGCTTGGCCCCACCGAAGCGGGCGACTTTACGCTGACGCTGCATGGCGGACGTCCGGTAGAAAATGATTGGATTCCAGCGGACTATGTTGCACCGGTGCTTAAGGATGAAAGCGAAATCGAACAGGCGGTTGTTACCAGCTATCTCAACGCCGAAAATGAGAATGACGGCGACCCCGCCACCGGCGACGATACAATTACCGACAACGTTGAAACGGACAACGACACCAATACCGGCAGTCCGGCCGCAGAATCTCAAGCCGATGACTCTGAATAAGCCGCAGAACAACTGCGCTGCTCAGAACTTATGTGATGCACCCTCTCATTCAATAAAACCCCACGCGACGGATACAGGAGAGTTATCCGACGCGTGGGGTTTACCCTTTCTATAAAGGTATCCGCATAAGCAACCTGTCAAAGAAGTGGATTTCGTAAAGCTAAGGACCGGGGGAATAGTATGAAAGAACTGCGGGCATCCATGCCGCCCGCAGCGACCAACGAAGCCGTTTAGCCGCGCAAAACAGCTTGGCGGCAGTTCCACTTTCGCATCGAGGCGCACAAAGTGCGCCGGATTGCGCGCCCGCAGGCGACAAAACGGGCAAAACTGCCCGTTTTGCGAGGCTTGCCATAACAAGGCTGAGCCGTGTGAAGACTTTTTAGCCTGTCAATAAAAGGACAGGGGCTTAGCAATTTGCATAAAGCCGCTTATTGCGATATGGGAGCACCCCCGGCGGGCTCCCCGCAAAAACAGTCCGCCGGACTGGACTGTTTTTGCGTCCTCGCCTGCGCTTCTTACAGAATCAGGGCACTTTGGTGCGCAGCCCCAAACCCAGCGAACTTTTGAAAAAGTTCGACCAAAACCTTTAGTTCGTGCAACTTTTTCTTTGAAATGGTTTTTTTGACAGGCTGGAAGTTTCGGGTCAAGCTTTTTACAAAAGCTGACCCGAAACTTTTAATTTAGCAATCAACTATACTTCTCCCGTTCGGCTTTTTGCACAGCGCCCATATCCATAAAAGCAGCCCCAACGCCGCTAGAAATGCGGCAGCAATCCATCCTCGCGAATATTGAACCGTGAAATAAACCGGTGACTGCCCAGCGGCGGGGCGTATGACGGGATCAAACGGCAGTGCGTAGTCGGCGGCAATTTTGCGAATATTCAAAAGATTGATAGCTGGCAGGCCCTGAGCCAGATACCATTCCACCAGTCCACTGCGATCATTGAGCCTGTCGACCGCGATGCTGTGGTGCAGCAGCCCCTGCCCAAGGGATAAAGCGTGATCGCCAAGGCCCATCGACGTGATATTGCCGCCCGCCGCCACAAAGCAGTCGATGCCGTTTTGGGCGTAGAGCGCCCTTCTAACAGCGAGGTTTTTCTCAAAATCCGGCTCGCGCAAAACCGGAATTCCCCAGCTTTCCACCCGCGCAAGAATGGGATCGAAGGCCGTCTCGTCAAACACGCCCTTGCCGATGTCGTAATCACCGCCCGGCGTAACCATAGCGCTATCGGCTAAAATCAGCCCGTCACTGTGCAGCCGATGCGCCATATCAGGGAAGGTTAACTGCGGCAGATTAGCGCCGAAGGTCGAGGATCCAACCGATGAGATATAGCGGATGTCCAGCTTCATAGCGTCGGCGGCGCATATAACTGCGAGGTTGAGCCCCGGAAACGAGCCGGAAAAGCCCGCCCCCACGCGGTCACCGGGTTTCAAGCCCGCCTGCACGAACATACGCACCAGTAGTGCCGCCATGTCGGGGTCGGAGGCGGTTCGCTTGGCTTCTATCACGCCGATTGTCGTGGTGATTTCGGTGTATTCATCGCCGATCAGGCCGCTTTGCCAGATATCCTCTGCCGACAGCGGCAGCCCCAGTTCGGCGCGGTAGCCTTTAACCGCCTCAAGACAGCGGACCATGCGCGCCCGGGCGTCCAGCTGGATGTCGGCATAATCGGCGCGGTATTTGAGCCCATGGGACGAAATAAGACCTACGGACAGTGCCAGTAAAAGCAGCGCGGCCGATAAAAGCGCCAATCGGCGGCGCTCTATCACCCTCACAGGGGCGCCGCCGGCAGTACCGGCAGACCAAACCAGAGCATGATAAGCGCCAGCAGCCCAGTGACAACACCCAGCGACAAAAGCGATGGCAGAATACCCTGGCGCTCAAACTCGTTGGCGATGATTCCGGGTATCAGGCAGCCAATCAGCCCTGGTGTGTAGCCGATAACCCCACTGCCTGTAATAATGAAATTCACCGCGAATGAGAGAAGAATCATGACTGCGAAGCGCCGCCGCCCGTAGAGAATCATCCAATGGGACAGCACCCGGACGACGCCCTGGGTTAGCAGCACGACCACAAAAGTATAACCGATGCGTGCCGGTGTTTGGAGGCAGAGCGCAAGATAGCCTGCCACGACCAGCCCCGCCGGGGAATAGCCGGTTAGTTCGTAGAAAATAATGCTCAGCGCCACCCCGAGCAGCACAATGTCATGATACAAAATTGCTTCCCTCCGTCCTAACGCGGGCCATTAGCCGGTGCCCGTCATTTGCGATGTTTCCAACGGCAAAAATCACGGTATCCGGTCCCGGGGTATTCAGAGGCAGGTTGTCCGCTGTGGTAAAGCAGGTTATATGGGTGGCAGGAAGGCGTTGGGTTAAGGCGTGCCGCACAATATTCTGCGAAGCGCCCAGCAGCCATATTTTCTGCGGGGCCAGGCGCTGGGCCAACAGCGTCATGTGCTGCGTACGGTAACCGCGGTCGGGCCGGTTGTTGATAAGCAGCACCAAGTGCCTATCGGCAAGATGGTGCCGCGCTTTAAGCGTTTGCCAGACCGCCTCGCTCGACTGCGGATCGTTGATTGAAAGCCCATTCACAAAGAGCGCCCCACCCGAAAGCGTAAAAAGCGACAGGGCGCCGGGGTCGCGCTTAAAGTGGCGTATACCATTCAATGCGGCCTGGCGGTCAACGCCTATGTGCTGGCACACAGCGAGCGCTAACGCGACATTCTCGGCAAAATCGATGTCCTGCGGCGTGCTCTCATCCGGCAGCGCCAGCACCATCGCGCTGTTCAAGGCCTCGGCATGTTGGGCAATGGCGGGTGCGGCGGCTGCATCGGCGGTAAAAACCATGCCGGCGCGCGGCACCGTGGAACAAAGCGATGCGCAGATTTCATCAAGCGTTTCACCCATTTCATCGGTGTGATCCAGCCGCACGTTGGTGATGACGCCCAAATCAGCCAACAGCATTCGGTGCTGTGAAATATATTGGAGTGCGGGATCAACCGCCATGCATTCGGCCACCAGAATTTGTGCACCTTCTTGCGTTGCTTTATGTAATATTTTAAGTTGCTCGCGGATGTTCGCCCGACCGCGCCGGATAATAGGGCGTTCCCTGCCGTCCACGCCGATGGTCATCGGTACCGTACCGGTCGTCTTGCAAAACACACGATATCCACCTGCTCGCAGTCCTGCGTCGATCAAGCGAGACACTGTTGATTTTCCGCGGGTACCATTGACGTATATCACATGCATTAATTTTTTTCGGTCAGATACAGTGCGAATGTTTTCGACAGCCAGCATCCCTAAAAACGCAGCAGTCAGCACCAGAATAAGCCACTGCAAGTAATTCCCCTCCCACTATCAGCATGCTAATATCATAGCACCAAAGCTAGATGGCAGCTAGAGAGAAATAAGAGAGATAAAATTACGTTGTTTTTTATCAACATAAAGAAAACTTTATGCTGGTGAGTCTGCCACGTTTTTTGCATCTTGGATTGAAATTCAGATACTAGGGAGCCTCTGATTAATTCAGGGGCGGGTTAACGGCGAGAGAAATGTGTGGCTGACAAGGCAAAAAGCGGACATAAAGATGGCGCTTATGGCTGTTTTTTAACACAGTCAGACGCGAAATTAGCCGCTGGTAAACTGCGCATGGATTAAATCAACGGTTCCCTAGAAGAAATCGGATTTTGGAACCCTTTTGCCTGCGCCGATGTAAAAACGCCCATACTGGTACATCATATTAGTAGTGTGAAACTCAATTAAATCAGTAGTTCTAACATTTTTACGCAGTGATCATGGCTGGTATTTCCTAATTTTTGTCCAATGATAATTTCCCCGCGTGCACCTTTTAGGTAGGCACATGGTACTGAAATTTATATTTGTGGTTGTAAATAAATATTAAATTTTGTAAAATAGTACCAATGGTAATCTTTGGAGGGTTTTACTGTGCAAGTTTTGAAATGCAAAATGTGCGGCGAAAAGATACCGGACCGCCCATTCTGTATTCTCTGCGGTGCATCTCCCTGGACCGTCTGCCCGCAGTGTGGCGCAAAATTGCCGCCGGAAGGCAAATTCTGCCCGTCGTGCGGCGTGAGTCGATAAGGAGGTTTTGAGGTGCAAGAATATAAAACGTCTTCCGGTCAGGCATTGCAGCTCGACCAGCGAAATATAATTATCATTGCGTTTATCATTATTGTCATTATCACAGCCGCATCTTTTGTTGCAGGTTTTGATTTGCTGATAGGAATTGCATGGACGTTTACCATTATATCATCTATTGTACTGATGGGTACCGCACTTTGGGTTATCAGAAACCCGGAATGCTATCCTGTTAGTGTGTCGCTTCTCCAACGTGCAAAAATTCAGTTGATCGGCGCCTTGCTCTTATCAATCATTGTGGTTTTTCTACAACGAACCGATATTTTTTCGCTTTCCCATGCACTGTTCGGCTGCTTCAGACTGCTTTGATAGCGATCACGACAATCCAAATTTTAGTATTATCGAATGCCAACCTGCGTATTAAGGAGACTGAAAACAGCATACAAAGTAAATGCCGTACTTTGCACAACCTACAGCTTGATTTAGAACGGATTGTAAGTTGTGCAAAAGATACTGATTCAGCAGGCGAGATTCTCAAGCTTATGAAAACGGTGCAATTTAGCGATCCCGTCAGCAATAATTTGGTCGCCGGCATTGAAGAAGAACTGCAACAAACCGCCAGCGAACTGGAACAAGCGGTTCTGAAAGAGGATCTTACCTTGGTTCAAAGTTTACTAAGCCAAGCTACTCGCCTGTTAGAGGATCGCAATAGGAAAATTTTAATTCATAGATAGAGTATCCGTTATAGTATCGCCTAGACTGTGTTGTTTGAAAAGCCGTTTTCAGTTTGCGAAATTAGTTGTTCTTTGAATATAAGGCATCTAAATAAGGCAAATGCGAGAAAAGCAAGGGCTTTCCCAAGCCCAAGTTGCCAGCTTTTTCAGATTCATGGCAACATAGGAATTAGGAAGAATGGAGATATCATTTTGCGGCGATATCTCCATTCTCTATTTCTAACATCCACCTTGTTACCTTAATCGAAAAAGTGTACTATATCTAAATTTAATTAAAGTGTTATCTCTGTAATAACAAGCGTTGCTTGAGGTGTTTCAGTGACCAAAGTGACATCCGCACCTGTTGTGTTAATTAACTGTACCGTAGATGGTACTACACCCACCGTAATAAGCGCATATCCATTAATTTGACCAGTCGCAGTGGCACTTACTGCGGTGACTCCAACACCGTTAAGATCTAAGTCAAATCTTACAATTGTAGGGCCGGAGGTTCCGTCAGTAGCAATCCACCAAGAAACAAAGTAATTCCCCACAGTGTCAATAGAAAATTCTCCCGTAAGAGGATCATACGTGATTGTAAGGCTTTGATTGTTTAAAATATTGTTAAAAACAATTGGTGCACCGTCCAAAATTGTGGCACCTGTACTGTCATCCAACTGAGTTTGTATCCCCCGTAACTGCGCGACACCAGCTGGTCCGGCAGGTCCGGTATCGCCTGTAGGACCAGTATCACCGGTTGGGCCGGTGTCGCCCGTGGGGCCAGTATCACCGGTTGGGCCAGTGTCGCCCGTCGGGCCGGTATCGCCCGTGGGGCCAGTGTCGCCGGTCGGGCCAGTGTCGCCTGTGGGGCCAGTATCACCGGTTGGGCCGGTGTCGCCAATGGGGCCGGTATCGCCCGTGGGGCCAGTGTCGCCGGTCGGGCCAGTGTCGCCTGTGGGGCCGGTATCGCC
>JAEWLW010000089.1 GCA_023457355.1 Bacillota bacterium
GTGCTATACTTGCTTTTGTCAAACTCCATCTGATGTCATTCTCTCTTTGTGTTTTGTAGTGATTACACTTTGAGAGTGTCATTTTGATGGAGTTTGTTTTCATATAGCACCACGGGTTAATTTAGTAGCATAAAAATTAGCAGGCCGCGCGCCTGCAAAAGAAATATGAGCCGTGCGGGCCCTGTGGGAACCCTGTAAGGCGTTTTATAAATTTATTATTGCAAAAGAGGGGAAATAGGATGTTGGAACAATACCGTTTAAAGACCAATTCCGAAGGGATGACGGATATTACGCCTGTTATAGAAAAAGCGATTGTCAAAAGCGGCATAAAGGATGGACTGTGCACGGTATACTGCCCGCATACGACGGCGGGTATCACGATTAACGAAAACGCCGACCCAGATGTTGTTCATGACCTATTGCTGGGCATTTCCGCCGCTTTTCCTGACCGTGCCGATTTTCGCCATTCAGAGGGCAATTCTGCGGCGCATTTAAAAGCGAGCTTTGTCGGTTCAAGTGCCACGGTTATCCTCAAAGACGGGCGGCCGGTTCTCGGGACATGGCAGGGCATCTATTTTTGCGAGTTTGACGGCCCGCGCAACAGGAATTTTTATGTGAAAATTATAGAGGGTTAATGGCTTTATTGGACACCGAATGGCAAGAATTCTTGCAGCAGAGGGGGGCGTGACGACTCTTCCGTGCATATCCATTGTGTGAAGGGAGGGCGAATTACGCTAAAACAGGCGGGAACGGCGCCAACCGTTCCCGCCTGTTTTTTGCGGCGTTATTTTGCGTGGACCGTGACCTGTAAACCGTCTTTGCCGGTTTCCACCGTGAGTTTGGCGCCGTTTGGCACCTCCTCGGCGATGAGCATACGGCCGATGAGCGTCTCAACCCGCGACTGCAAAAACCGCCGCAGCGGCCGCGCGCCGTAGGCCGGGTCATAACCGTTTTCAACGATATACTGCCGCGCGCTTTCTGAAAGCGTGACTGCAATCTGGCGCTCCGCAAGCCGCTTTTGCAGCCTGCTCATCAGCATATCAATGATGCCGCCGATCTGTCCCTTGGAGAGCGGCGTAAAGAAGATCGTCTCGTCGATGCGGTTTAAGAACTCGGGGCGGAAGCAGCGGCGCAGCAGCGCATGAACGGCTGCGTCGGCATCCGGGGTGATGTGCCCGTCCGCGCCGATGGCATCCAGTAGGATATCCGAGCCCAGGTTGGAGGTCATGATGATAATGGTATTTTTAAAGTCCACCGTACGCCCCTGCGAGTCGGTGATGCGGCCGTCGTCGAACACCTGCAACAGGACGTTAAAAACGTCGGGGTGCGCTTTTTCAACCTCGTCGAACAGCACGACAGAATAGGGCTTTCGGCGTACGGCCTCGGTGAGCTGGCCGCCCTCGTCGTAGCCGACATATCCGGGCGGCGCACCAATCAGGCGGGAGACCGAGTATTTTTCCATATACTCGCTCATGTCGATACGCACCATGTTGCGTTCGTCGTCGAACAGCGCTTCGGCCAGCGTTTTGGCAAGCTCGGTTTTACCCACACCGGTGGGGCCAAGGAACAAAAAGGTGCCAATCGGGCGGTTGGGGTCCGCAATGCCGGCGCGGGAGCGCAGAATCGCTTCACTGACCCGCTGAACAGCCTCATCCTGACCGACGACGCGGCGGTGCAGCACCTCGGGCAGGGCCAGAAGCTTCTCGCGCTCACCCTCCACGAGCTTTGCGACTGGAATGCCGGTCCAGCGTGCCACGATTCTGGCGATTTCCTCGTCGGTGACGCGGTCGCGCAGCAGGGTGGTGCCGCCGGATTTTGCGGATTTTTCCTCCTCGGCGGCCAGCTGGCGTTGCAGATTGGGTAGTACCCCATATTTAAGTTCCGCCGCTTTGTTCAGGTCATAATTGCGTTCGGCGGCTTCTATTTGGGCGTTTGTTTTCTCAATTTCTTCCTTGATGCGGTGCACGCCTGCGATGGCTTTTTTCTCCTCCTCCCACTGCGCTTTTTTCTCGTTCATCTCGTCGCGCAGGCGGGAGAGTTCCTTTTGCAGACTCGAGAGCCGCTCTTTGGACTGTGCGTCGGTTTCTTTTTTCAGCGCGGCTTCCTCGATTTCGTGCTGGATAATTTTGCGCGAGATCTCATCAATTTCGGTCGGCATCGAGTCGATCTCGGTGCGCAGCATGGCGCAGGCCTCGTCGATAAGGTCGATGGCCTTATCCGGCAAAAAGCGGTCGGTGATATATCGGTCGGAGAGGGTGGCCGCCGCAATGATGGCGGGGTCGGTGATGCGTACGCCGTGATAAACCTCATAGCGCTCTTTAAGACCGCGCAGAATGGCGATGGTATCCGTCACGCTGGGCTGGTCGACCATGACGGGTTGAAAGCGGCGTTCAAGCGCCGAATCCTTTTCGATGTAAAGCCGGTATTCGTTTAAGGTTGTCGCGCCGATGCAATGCAGCTCGCCGCGGGCCAGCATCGGCTTTAAAAGGTTGCCCGCGTCCATGGCGCCCTCTGTTTTGCCGGCGCCCACAATGGTGTGCAGCTCGTCAATAAAGAGGATGATTCGGCCTTCGCTGGCCTTGACCTCGTTTAAAACGGCTTTTAAGCGTTCTTCAAATTCGCCGCGGTATTTCGCGCCCGCCACCAGTGCGCCCATATCCAGCGCAAAAATGGTCTTGTCGCGCAGTGTTTCGGGGACGTCGCCGCGCACAATACGCTGGGCGAGCCCTTCTGCGATGGCAGTTTTGCCGACGCCCGGCTCACCGATGAGGCAGGGGTTGTTCTTGGACTTTCGCGACAGGATGCGAATGACGTTTCTGATTTCGTCGTCGCGGCCGATGACGGGGTCCAGCTTGCTCTGGCGCGCGCGTTCTACCAGGTCATAACCGTATTTTTTAAGCGCTTCGTAAGTTGCCTCGGGATTATCGGTTGTGACACGGGTGTTCCCGCGCACCGAAGCCAACGCCTTTAAGTAGGGCTCGCTTGCAACACTGAAAGATTTAAATAAACTTTTAAGGGCTGTATTCGGCGTTTCTATCAGCGCCAGCAACAGGTGCTCGACCGAGACATATTCGTCGCCCAGACGCTTTGCGTCCGATTCGGCGCGGTTGAGCGCCTTATCAACGTCCTGTGAGACATAGACCTTGCCGGCCTCCCGGCCGGGACCGGAGACGCGCGGCAGCTTTTCGCAGAGCGACAGCGCTGCCTGCTGCAAGCTTTCGGCATCGACGCCGGAAGCGGTCAGCACGCGGGGCAGAAAGCCGCCGTCCTGTGTCAGCAGCGCGTAGAGCAAATGTTCCTGTTCAATTTGTGTATTGCCATACTGCAAAGCGAGCGATTGCGCGCTTTGAATCGCCTCCGCGGATTTCTGAGTTAATCTATTGGTGTTCACAACAATCTCTCCTTTACCTTGTGATGACCCTATTATACGCCAGTATTTATCCAAACGTATGAACCAATTGTAAATTAATTAGCACTCAACATAAAAGAGTGCTAATTAATTTACCGGGCAATAGCGCGCATAAAATTGGTTGGTGTTATTGTGGCTGCTATTAAAATGTGCTATTCTGGAAAAAGAAAAATGAATGATCGGGAGGTTTTTTATATGAAGCTTGTTTTCCTGGAACCGCTTGGCGTTCCTCAGGAGAAATTGGAAGCGATGGTGCGGGAAAAGCTGGGCCATCGGGCAGAGCTGGTTTTTTACAACACCCGCGCGGAGGATGCCCCCACGCTGATTGAGCGCAGCCATGACGCAGATATTGTGGTGCTTTCCAATTTTAAATATCGTGCGGACGTGCTGTCGCACTGCCCGAACCTCAAAATGATCTGTGTCGCTTTCACCGGCGTGGATCATGTGGATATCGCCTATTGTCGCGCGCATAACATCACTGTTTGCAACTGTGCGGGTTATTCCACCGTGGCGGTTGCCGATTTGGTCTTCGGCCTCGTTATTGCGCTGCAGCGCCGTCTGATCGCCTGCGATAAGGTTGTGCGGGAAGGCGGCACCAAAAATGGCCTGGTGGGCTTTGAGCTGGAGGGCAAAAAATTCGGCATTATCGGCACCGGCGCAATCGGCCTGCGGGTTGCCAAAATTGCACAGGCGTTCGACTGCGAGGTGCTGGCTTACAGTCGTACACAAAAGGCTGTTGAGGGCGTTACCTATACCGATCTTGACACGCTGCTTTCCGCTTGTGATATTGTTTCGCTGCATGTGCCGCAGAACGCCGAGACGGTCGGGCTCATCGGCGAAGCGCAGCTTGCTTTAATGAAAAAATCCGCTGTTCTGATCAATACGGCGCGTGGCCCTGTTGTGGACAGTGCGGCGCTTGCAAAAGCGCTGGAAGATGGTGTTATCGCCGGGGCCGGTGTAGACGTTTTTGAAACCGAGCCGCCGATTGCAGAAGATCATCCGCTGTTTTCGGCGCCCAATCTCGTTGCGACACCCCATGTTGCATTTGCGACGGCCGAGTCGATGCAAAAGCGTGCGGTGATTGTGCTCAATAACCTTGAGGCTTATCTGAACGGTGCGCCGCAAAATGTTGTAAAATAAAAAGAATGCAATTTTGGCAATGGTCATCCTGCATTGATTTGTTAAAGTGCATAAAAAAGAAACGTTTTATTTGTGGCTGATGTGTACACAAGACAATCTTTTTCATAATGCGAACGAACCAATTGAAATTTGCTGCGCGATCGTTTAGAATGAAGTTACTGATGTGACAGGGGGCGAGCAGCAATGGCGCTAATCTTTGCGGGATGTCCGAATCCAAGGCCTTTTTGCGCGAAAATTCGCTTTGCGTACCGCATCAATATGAAGGGGCGCACACTGTCCTGCTCTCGGTGCAATCATTATTAGAACATAGGTGCAAGCTGCGGCGCAAACCGCAGCTTGTTTCGTTTTTTCCAGAAAAAGGAGGTTTATCAAGATGAAAAAAATTGCAATTGTTATGGGTTCCGACAGTGACCTGCCGGTATTAAAGCCCGCTGTTAAAACGCTCGATCAGCTCGGCATACCGTTTTCAGTTCGGGTGATGTCGGCGCACCGTACGCCCTCTGAGGCTGCGGCATTTGCAAAATCCGCCCGTGAGGAGGGCTACGGCGTCATCATTGCCGCCGCCGGAAAAGCGGCGCACCTTGCCGGTTCGCTGGCCGCGCAGACGACGCTGCCCGTTATCGGCGTCCCGGTTAAATCCTCAACGCTGGATGGTCTTGACGCCCTGCTTTCCACTGTTCAGATGCCGGGGGGCATTCCGGTGGCCACCGTCGCCATCGACGGCGCACAGAACGCGGCGCTGCTCGCGGCTGAGATGCTGGCGCTTTCCGATGACGCACTGGCGCAAAAGCTTGAGGAAATGCGCGTTTCGCAGCACGATTCCGTTATAAAAAAGGATAAGGCGATTGACGTCGCCGCAATCCTGGCAGAATAAAAAAATATATGACCACCGACGACAAAACAGGGAGGAAAAGGAAATGAACTACACCAAGGGCGCACAGCTTTACGAAGGAAAAGCCAAGAAGGTTTTTGCCACAAATGATCCGCAGGTTTATATTGTGGATTACAAAGATGATGCCACTGCATTTAACGGCCTGAAAAAAGGCACCATTGTGGGCAAGGGCGTCATCAACAACAGGGTTTCCAACTTCATGATGAAGCAGCTCTCTGAAAAGGCCAATATTCCCACCCATTTTATCGAGCAGATTTCCGACCGTGAGACGCTGGTGCGCAAGGTTTCCATCGTCCCGCTGGAGGTTATTGTTCGCAATGTCTGCGCAGGCTCGATGGCAAAGCGCTACGGCGTTGCGGAGGGCACGCCGCTTGCCCGCCCCGCGATGGAATTTTCGTATAAAAACGACGACCTCGGCGACCCGATGATCAACGACGACTACGCCATCGCTTTGAACCTTGCCACCGAACAAGAGATTGCAACCATTCGCCAATATGCCTTTGCGGTCAACGAATTCATGAAGCGCTATCTGCTGGAACTGGGCATCAGGCTCATCGATTTTAAGCTTGAATTTGGCAAGACCGATAGCGGCGAGATTATTCTGGCGGATGAAATTTCCCCCGACACCTGCCGCTTTTGGGATATCAAGACCAACGAGAAGCTGGACAAGGACCGCTTCCGCCGCGATCTTGGCAATGTCGAGGGCGCTTATCATGAGATTCTGCACCGCCTGATGGGCGAGTAAAATTTTTCACCTTAACAGTCGAAAGGCGGTAACGGAATGTTTGATTCTATCCACGAGGAATGCGGCGTGTTCGGCATCCGCGCACCCAGACGCTGCAATGTGGCGGCCAGCGCTTATTATGCGCTTTACGCCTTGCAACACCGCGGGCAGGAGAGCTGCGGCATCGCGGTCAACACCAACGGCGTCATCAAGTGCCACCGCGATCTCGGTTTGGTACCCGAAGTCTTTACCGAGCGGGTGCTTGAAGAGCTCGGCACCGGCACGATGGCAGTCGGCCATACCCGCTATTCCACCTCGGGCTCCGCTTCGCGCGTTAACGCGCAGCCGCTTGTGGTGCGGCATGTTAAGGGCTCGATGGCCATTGCCCACAACGGCAATATTTCAAATGCCTTCAGGATCAAGCAGGAACTTGAGATGACCGGCGCAATATTTCATTCCACAAATGATTCAGAGGTCATTTCCTACGTGGTCACGGCGGCGCGCCTGACCGAGCCTTCGATTGAAAAGGCCATTGAAAAGGCGATGCATCGCCTTGAGGGCGCCTATTCCATGGTGATCATGTCCCCCAGAAAGCTGATTGCCGTGCGCGATCCGCATGGGTTCCGTCCGCTTTGCATCGGCCGGACCGAGGACGGTTCCATCGTTTTCACCAGCGAAACCTGCGCGCTCAACACGCTGAACGCCACCTGGCTGCGCGACGTTGAGCCCGGTGAAATTGTCATCGCGGATGACAACGGGCTGCGTTCAATCAAGACCCATTGCGGCCAGAACACCGGCCTTTGCGTTTTTGAGCTGGTGTATTTCGCCCGGCCCGATTCGGTCATCGACGGCGCTTCGGTACATGCGGCACGCTTGCAGGCAGGGGCGTTTCTCTGGCAGGAGCACCCTGTCGAAGCCGATGTCGTCATCGGCGTGCCCGATTCAGGGCTGGACGCCGCACTTGGCTTCTCCAAGGCTTCCGGCATTCCCTACGGCGTTGGGTTCATCAAAAACCGCTACATCGGCCGTACCTTTATCCAGCCCAGCCAGGGGCAGCGTCAGGATTCGGTTCGCATCAAGCTCAATGTGCTACGCGAGACGGTGGCGGGTAAACGCGTCGTCATGATCGACGACTCAATTGTGCGCGGTACAACCTGCGCCAACATCGTGAATCTTTTGCGCCACGCCGGGGCCAAAGAGGTGCATATGCGGGTTTCATGTCCGCCGTTTCGGCATCCCTGCTTCTTTGGCACCGACATCGACAGCACCGAAAATCTGATCGCCTGCCAGATGACCATCCCGGAAATTGCCCGGAAAATCGGCGTCGATTCGCTGGGCTACCTCAGTGTGGAGGGTGTGCAGCGCATTGCAAAACCGAAGTTCGGCCATTTTTGCGTGGGCTGCTTCACCGGCAAATACCCCATCGCGGTGCCCGAGTGCGAGGTGTACGATAAGTTCCAGTTTGAGATTCCCGCCGAAGAAACCGACTGACCGGAGCACAATTGAACGATCACCGCGCCGGCCATGCCACAGATGGGGCCAACTTGCGTTGCTGTGGCCCCGCAGGCGGCGAGCCGGACAACCTTGACAAATCGAATAATAAAGGGAGACGTTTTAAGATGCAAAACAGCTTTTCCGAAAGCTACCGCGCCGCGGGCGTGGATGTAACCGCAGGATACAGGGCGGTCGAGCTGATGAAAAAACATGTGGCGCGCACCCGCACCCCCGCTGTTCTGGATACCATCGGCGGTTTTGGCGGCATGCTGATGCCGGATCTCACCGGCATATCCCGTCCGGTGCTCGTTTCCGGCACCGACGGCGTGGGCACTAAGCTTAAAATAGCCTTTCTGTTGGATAAGCACGACACGGTGGGCATTGATTGCGTAGCCATGTGTGTCAACGATATTGTTTGCTGTGGCGCAAAGCCGCTGTTGTTTTTAGACTATATTGCGCTGGGTAAGAACACGCCCGAGCGTGTGGCGGAGATTGTCTCCGGCGTGGCGGAGGGCTGCGTGCAGTCCGGCTGTGCGCTGGTCGGCGGCGAAACGGCTGAGATGCCCGGTTTTTACGCCGAAGATGAATACGACCTCGCCGGTTTTTCGGTGGGCGTTGTGGACCAGAACAAGATTCTTTCCCCCGAAAGCTGCCGCAAGGGCGATGTGCTTATTGCGCTGGCTTCCTCCGGTGTGCACTCCAACGGTTTTTCACTGGTGCGCAAGGTGTTTGACGTCGAGCACGCCGATCTTGGCACTTACCACGCCGAACTGGGGGCAACACTTGGCGAAGTATTGCTGACTCCGACCAAGCTTTATGTCAAGCCCGCACTGGCGGCGGTGGAAGCGGGCGGTGTCCGTTCCATTGCGCACATCACCGGCGGCGGCTTCTACGAAAATATTCCGCGCGCCCTGCCCGAAGGGCTGTGCGCTAAAATCGAGCACAAAGCCGTTCGGGTGCTGCCCATCTTTGATATGATTGCACGGGCCGGCAACATTCCGGCGCGCGATATGTTCAATACCTTCAATATGGGTGTCGGTATGCTGATGGTCGCCGATAAAACCAAGGCGGACGGTATTCTTGCCGCGCTGCAAGCCGCAGGCGAGGCCGCCTATGTCGTCGGCGAACTGGCCGAGGGCGAAAAGGGAGTCGCGCTGTGGTAAAGGTGGCGGTGCTGGTTTCCGGCGGCGGAACAAACCTTCAGGCGCTTATCGACGCCGAAAACCGCGGTGAACTGGGGAACGGCAGGCTGGCGCTTTGCATCGCCTCCAACGACAAGGCCTACGCCTTAACACGTGCGCAGAGCCATGGCATGAAAACTGCGGTGGTGGCTAAAAAGGCCTATGCAGATGCCGATGCTTACGCGCGGGCAATGCTGGACATTCTAACAGGTGAGGGCATTGAGTTGATTGTTCTGGCGGGCTTTCTCACCATTTTGCCAACCGCCGTGATTGCGCAGTACCGCAACCGGATCATCAACGTACACCCGTCGTTGATTCCGTCTTTTTGCGGAGAGGGCTTTTATGGCTTAAAGGTGCACGAAGCGGCGCTTTCATACGGTGTCAAGGTGACGGGTGCGACGGTGCACATGGTCAGCGAAGTGGTGGACGGCGGGAAAATTTTGCTTCAAAAAGCAGTGCCGGTCTTGCAGGGCGATACCCCTGAAATCTTGCAGAAGCGTGTGATGCAGCAGGCCGAATGGCAGCTTTTGCCCGAGGCAGCCGCCATGCTGTGCGACGACATTGCACGAGAAAAGGAGAAGAAAAACTGATGCAACTGCTGGAACTTTGCGATATCTTGAAAGAGAATACCTATCCCGGCCGCGGCATTGTCATCGGTAAAAGCGAGGACGGCAGCCGCGCGGTGCTTGCCTATTTCATCATGGGCCGCAGCGAGAACAGCCGCAACCGTGTTTTTACCGAGCGCGACGGCGGCATTATTACCGAAGCGCACGACCCTTCCAGGATGGTGGACCCGTCGCTGATTATCTATGCGCCGGTCAGGGTGCTGGGGCATTCCACCATTGTGACCAACGGCGACCAGACCGACACGGTTTACAATTTTATCATGACCGGCAAGAGCTTTGAAGAGGCGCTGCGAACCCGCACCTTTGAACCGGATGCGCCAAACTTTACGCCGCGTGTCAGCGGCGTTATCGATCTGCACGACGGCGGCTTTTCCTATAAGATGTCCATTTTAAAAAGCTGCGGCGGCAACCCCGATTCCGTTGAGCGGTTTTTCTTTGAATATCTCCAGCCGGTGGCGGGGCAGGGGCGTTTTATTCACACCTATAAGTGCGACGGCAACCCCATACCGTCCTTTGAGGGCGAGCCGGAACCGGTTGCCATTCGCGGCGATATCGACGCTTTTACCGCGTCGCTGTGGGAAAGTTTGAATGCTGAGAACAAGGTTTCTCTTTTTGTGCGCACCATTGTGCTGGCCACGGGCGAAACCGAAACACGCATTGTCAATAAGCACCGCTGACCGAAAAGGAGGAGCATACGCAATGGCAAAGGAACTGGAACTAAAATATGGCTGCAATCCAAACCAGAAGCCCTCGCGCATTTTTATGGCTGAAGGGGAATTGCCGCTGGAGGTTTTGAACGGTCGGCCGGGTTACATCAATTTTTTGGATGCTTTAAACAGCTGGCAGTTGGTCAGAGAGCTGAAAACGGCAACCGGCCTGGCGGCGGCGGCCTCGTTTAAACATGTCAGCCCGGCGGGTGCTGCGGTTGGCCTGCCGCTGGATGAGACGCTGCGCAAGATCTATTTTACCGGCGACGGGGAATTATCGCCCATTGCCTGCGCTTATGCGCGCGCCAGAGGGGCGGACCGCATGTCCTCATTCGGCGACTGGATCGCCCTTTCGGATGTCTGCGACATTACGGCCGCGAAGCTGATTGGGCATGAGGTGTCGGACGGTATCATCGCCCCGGGTTACACCGAAGAGGCGCTTGCGGTGCTCAAATCCAAGCGCAAGGGCGGCTATAATATCGTTCAGATCGACGCAGATTATCAGCCTGCGCCGGTAGAGCACAAGGATGTTTTCGGCATCACGTTTGAGCAGGGGAGAAATGAGCTGAAAATCGACACCGGCCTGCTGCAAAACCTCGTCACCGATAATAAAGCGTTGCCCGAAAGCGCTAAAATAGATTTGGTGCTGTCGCTGATTACGTTAAAATACACCCAGTCCAATTCGGTGTGCTACGCCAAGGGCGGGCAGGTGATCGGCGTGGGCGCCGGCCAGCAGTCGCGCATTCACTGCACCCGTTTGGCGGGCGGCAAGGCGGATATCTGGTGGCTGCGTCAGCATCCCAAGGTGCTGAATCTGCCGTTCCGGCCCGACATTGCGCGCCCCAACCGCGACAACGCCATCGATGTTTATATTTCGGACGACTACGAGGACGTGCTGGGCGATGCTGTATGGGCCGACACCTTTACAGTATGTCCCGAGCCGCTGACAGCGGCAGAGAAGAAGGAATGGTTGACCCAGCTCACCGGTGTATCGCTGGGCAGCGACGCATTTTTCCCGTTTGGGGATAATATCGAGCGAGCACACCGCAGCGGCGTTTGCTACGTCGCGCAGCCGGGCGGCTCCATCCGCGACGATCTCGTTATCGCCGCCTGCAATAAGCATAATATTGTGATGGCCTTCACCGGCATTCGGCTGTTCCACCACTAAATTTGTAAAAGCAGGAGGCGCTTATGGATATTCTGGTTGTAGGCTCCGGCGGGCGCGAGCACGCCATAATCAAAAAGCTGAAGGAATCCCCCAAGGCCGGGCATATCTACGCGGCGCCCGGCAACGGCGGCATCGCCGCAGACGCCGAGTGTGTAGCCATTAAGGCCACCGATATCGCGGGTGTTGTAGCGTTTGCCAAAGAGAAGGCTGTCGGCTTTGTCGTCGTCGCCCCGGACGATCCGCTGGTGCTTGGCATGGTGGATGTGCTCAACGATGCGGGTATCCCCGCGTTCGGCCCGACCAGGGCCGCGGCTGCCATTGAAGGCAGCAAGGTGTTCTCAAAGTGGCTGATGAAAAAATACGATATTCCGACCGCGGCGTATGAATCGTTTGACGACGCACAGCAGGCGGTTGACTACTTAAAGCGGCAGAACAGCTATCCGGCGGTTATCAAGGCCGACGGGTTGGCGCTGGGCAAGGGCGTTGTTATCCCCGAAAATGAGCAAGAAGCTGTTCAGGCCGTTCGCGCTATGATGGAAGAGGGCGCGTTTGGCGAAAGCGGCCGCCGCGTTGTCATCGAGGAATTTTTGACCGGCATTGAAGTCTCGGTGCTGGCCTTCACCGATGGGAGCATCGTGGTGCCGATGGCCTCTTCCATGGACCACAAGCGCGCACACGATAACGATGAGGGCTTGAACACCGGCGGCATGGGCACCATTGCCCCCCATCCGATGTTTACCCCCGCGTTGCAGGAACGTTGCATGACGGAGATTTTCCTGCCCACCATTCAGGCGATGAAGCAGGAGGGCCGTGAATTTCGCGGCTGCCTGTATTTCGGCCTGATGCTTTGTGCAGATGGCCCGCGCGTCATCGAATATAACTGCCGTTTCGGCGACCCCGAAACACAGGTGGTCCTGCCGCTGCTGGATGGCGACCTGTTGGAGATTATGCAGGCTACCGCGCAGGGGCGGCTGGCGGATGTCAAAGTCGGCCAAAAAACGGGTGCGGCGGCGTGCGTGATTATCGCCAGCGGCGGATATCCGGTATCGTACCAGAAGGGCTATCCCATTCACGGCCTGGATGAAAAGGGTGGCGCCGCGGGTGTGACGGTGTATCACGCGGGCACCGCGCTGGAAAACGGCGTGTTCCAAAATAACGGCGGGCGGGTGCTCGGCGTTACAGCGACCGGCGATACGTTAAAAGCTGCGCTGGATAAGGCCTATGCCGCGACGGCAAACATCGGATTTGACGGTAGCTTTTATCGGCACGATATCGGCAAAAAAGTGCTGTAAAATGCCGCCTTGATCAACATAAGACGCGCTTATTGAAGCGCTGTCGGTTTTTGAATAAGTGTATAAAAATCCCTCCGATTTTTTATCGGAGGGATTTCAGGCTGTCAATAAAGTGACAGGGGCTTAGCAACCTGCAAAAAACAAATGCCGCTTATCGCGACAGGGGAGAACCCCCGGCGAGGGTTCTCCCCGCAAAAACAGTCCACTGGACTGTTTTTGCACCCTCTCCTGCGCTTCTTACAGAATTAAGGCACTTTGGGGCGCTGCCCCA
>JAEWLW010000090.1 GCA_023457355.1 Bacillota bacterium
GCGGCGAAGAAATAGCCAATATTATTCGTCATCGCATCGAAAGCGAGCTGGGAATCACAGCATCTGTTGGCGTCAGCTTTAATAAGGTATTTGCAAAGCTGGGCAGCGATTACAAAAAACCAAACGCAACCACTGTTATTAGCAAGGAGAACTTTAAATCGATTGTATGGCCGCTGCCTGCAAAGGATCTTCTATACGTCGGCAGCGCCACTGCCCGGAAGCTCTATGACGTCGGCATTCTTACCATTGGCCAGCTGGCCGACGCAAATCTCAGAATGCTGGAACTGCGTTTCGGCAAATGGGGTATTATGCTCTGGCGGTTTGCAAACGGCTATGACACATCACCCGTGGCCACCTATGGCGACGAATGCCTGATCAAAAGCATCGGCAACAGCGCAACTACGCCGCGCGACCTGGTCAACGACGATGATGCCAGGCTCATGCTTTATGTGCTGTCGGACAGCGTGGCAGAGCGCATGCGTGACAACGGCTTTCTGGGGCGTGTCGTGTCTATATCGGTGCGGGATTGTAAGCTGCGTTCTTTCACCCGGCAACGCATATTGGAACATGCCACCTGTCTGACAGAGGAAATCTCCAATGCGGCCTTTGCCTTATTCCAAAAGCATTATCACTGGGAAGAGCCTATTCGTTCAATCGGCGTCAATGTATCGGATTTTTCCCACAAAAACGAGGCCATTCAGCTGGATATGTTCTGCGACTGGCAAAAACGAGAGGAAAAGCAGAAGCTTGAGCTAACGGTAGACTGGCTGCGGCAGCGGTATGGCCACGACTGCGTACGGCGTGGCATTGTTATGGCCGACAAGGATTTTGCACGCATGAATCCAAAGGGCGAGCATACGATTCACCCGACGGGATATTTTAATGGAGGAGGCAGTATTGGATGAAGCGAGTTGACGTAGAAGTGCTGGCGAAATATCAGTTAGACGGCAAGATCGTCCCTGTTTCGGTCAAATGGGATGACGGCCGCACGTTTGAAATCGACCAGGTGCTGGATATCCGTCCGGCTGCATCGACGAAAGTAGGGGGCGCGGGTATTCGTTACCTGATACGGATAGGACGCGCCCGCACCTATCTATTCCTTGAGGAAAGTAATTGGTTTGTGGAGTGTAAGGACGATGTGCGGTAAATATAGCGTTTATGTGGACGATGAATATATCCGGAAAACTTGACATACGACAAGCACTGTGGTAATATATTCAAAAAAGCAAACACGATGCTCGAAATTACAAGGTTTTACGGAATAATAATAAAGAAATTTTTTTCCGAAAATGATAGAAAGGAGGGGTACGCATATGCTCTCGATCAGGGTTTCTGCTGTCTCGCCGCTGGCCGACGCAAATCTTCTGGTTTTCTTCGAGAATGGGGAAATAAAGAAGTTCGATGTGAAATCCATTATGGATGATTACCCGGAATACAAGGATTTGCTTAACCCTGACCTTTTCAATTTGGTACAGGTGGAACCGGGCGGCTACGGTATATACTGGAATTCAGATTTAGACTGTTCCGAAGGGGAGTTGTATGAAAACGGTGTTACAGTCCCGCTTACGGCCAATGACTTTCTGCAGTTCAGCAAGTATAACATCATTAATACTGCCGAGGCTTCCGCGCTGCTGGGATGTTCCAGACAGAATATTGAAGACCTGATTAAAAGGGGAAAGCTGCAGCCGGTTAAAGCATACCCCAAAAATAAACTGTTTTTAAAGTCTGACGTTGAACGCCGGACATGGCCATAAAGGACAAAAAGAAGGTGACAACATGCTTGTAGGCTATGCCAGAGTAAGCACAGCCGAACAGAATTTAGACCGGCAGATTATGGCGTTGACCAACAGCGGCGTGGATCGGCGTAACATCTATCAGGAACAGGCCAGCGGCACCAAGGAGCGGCCGCAGCTGAAGAGGCTTCTGCAGGAACTGCAGCCGGGCGACGTCGTTGTTATTGCAGACCTGACCCGGATCAGCCGCAGCACAAAGGATTTGCTGGACGCCGTTGACGCCATAAAAGCCAAGGGTGCATTCATCAAAAGCATTAAGGACGTTTGGCTTGATACAACCGAGCAAAACCCCTATAATGCATTTTTGCTGACCGTTATGGCCGCGCTTAGTCAGCTTGAAAGAGATCTCATTTCAACCAGGACGCGCGAAGGCCTCGCAGCTGCCAGAGCCAGAGGCCGGAACGCTGGCCGCCCATCTAAGCAGGATGATAAGAACGCTGCTGCCGTCCATCGGCTGCTGACGGACGGTTACACAATCAAGGAAATTTGTGCATTTACAGGACTTTCACGCAGCACAGTTTACAGGATAAAGCAGGGCAGGGAATTAAAGCCATGATATTTTCTTGATTTTTCATCCGATTGTGCTATAATGACCTTAAACCCCAGAAATAGACAAAAGAAAAATGCCCCCACGGAGTTATAGCAATTTGGACGATTGCTATAATCCTTATCTCAATGATGCGCGAACATCATTAAGACTTGTGAAAGCATTTCATAAAGTGATTATACAGAATGAAGTTCTAAAAAACAAGCCTTGAAGATGTTTTTCATTGAAAACGTCTTAAAGGCTTTTATTTTTTTGACATCCCATTTTTAATTCACTAAACACTTTAAGACCGGTGCTGTAACACCAGTCTTAAAGAGAATAGATTTGAACTTTGACATTTGAATTGCACGACCGGCGAGAGATACAATCTAGCAAGATACAGCCATGACCCAGCAGCTTTTCAGCTTTGGTGAGCGTACCTACGTATGCACAGCAACGAGATTGCTAATTGTCCTGAGACCCAGGGCACAGAACGGTAGCCGGTGAGGAATGCAACAAAAACCAAAATCACAAATCCAACAACCATCAATTTGTGATATATAACACCAGTATATACAGCTACTAGACCTTGCGGGTATCCCCAAGGTCTAGTAATTGTCTGGTGAGCCACCGGGGATTCGAACCCCGGACCCTTTGATTAAAAGTCAAATGCTCTGCCAACTGAGCTAGTGGCTCAAATCACGCTTGTATAGTATATCAACTGAAGATGCGTTTGTCAATAAGTTGCAGAAAATATTTAAATCTGTAGAGCTGCGAGATTCTAAGTGCTAAAAAGCGCGATAAAATAAGGAAAATATAAATTTTCTGTAAGGATATCTGGGGTATTGCTCTAATTGGATAAATCATGTAAAATATAATCAGCTTGTTTAGCTGTTATGCTATGGATTCCAGTTACTATATCGGTAAAATGAGGTATCTTTATTGAAAAAAATAATTATTGTATTGGTGTTGTTATTTGTGGCCGGGGTTTCAGCGGGCTATGCCTATGATCGGTTGTCCAATCGGGGCAAAGTTGTTACCGAAAATTCCACCGGCGCAGCGGAAGAACAAGCGGAACCGGCAGCTTCCTCCGTTGAAAGTACTGCTGCTGCAGATGAAGCAGCGCCTGTCGGTAAAGCGCGCAGGGTGAGTAACCCCGATAAAATTTGCTCGACGCCCGGATGTGGAAGAGCGGTTTTTGTTATATACAAAGGCAAAGAACTGTGTGTTAAGTGCTATGGCGAGGCTAAAATCCGCGATACCGAGCATCAATAGACAGATGTCAGGTTAATAATTGCGGAAAAGGAGGTGTGCATGATGGGGCTGGCATTGGATGACAGTATTTTAAATATCAACGGTATCGGGGAGAAAAAAACGCTGCTCTATAGCAAGCTTGGCATTGATAATGTACGCCGTTTATTATGGCATCTCCCAAGGGATTATATCGACCTAACCCATACTTCTGCTATTGCACAGTGCGCGCCTGGCAAGCCCTGCGCCGTACGCGCCGAGGTTTTCAAAAAGTCGCGTGAACAACGTATCAGAAAAGGGTTGTCTGTTTTTAAGGTGACGGTCAGCGATAACGAAGAGACGCTGACGCTCACCTTTTTCAACACCAGATTTGCGGTGGATGCGCTGAAGGTGGGACAAAGCTATCTTTTTTACGGTGTCATGGGAGGTAGCTTGCTGCACCGAGAGATGAGCGCCCCACAAATTTTACCGGAGCGCTGGCTGGGGCGGTTGATGCCGGTTTATTCCGTTTGTGCGGGACTTTCTTCCCGCGTGGTGGCGCAGGATATGCAGCGGGCGTTAGGCGCATTGTCTGAGCCGCTGCCGGATTCGCTGCCGTACAACCTGCGTGAGAGTGCCGGGTTGCCTACACTGGATGAAGCGATCCATGTTGTGCACGCGCCTTCGTCCCTCCAGCAATGTGAGGCGGCGCGGGGACGGATTCTTTTTGAAGAGCTTCTGGTTTTCTCTGCGGCTATGCTGTGGCTGCGCTCATCACGCTCCAATCAAAAAACGGTGCCTTTACAGCCCGGTGCAATGCGGGGCTTTTTCGACAGCTTGCCGTTTACGCCCACGGGGGGGCAGCTTGCGGCTATCACCGACATCGACCGTGATCTTTCATCGGGCAATGTGATGAACCGCCTGATACAAGGCGATGTTGGTTCCGGTAAGACATTGGTGGCCGCTGCCGCCGCGTATATTATGTGGCAGAACGGCCAACAGACGGCACTGATGGCCCCAACTGAATTATTGGCGGAACAACACTATAAAACACTCACAAGGCTGCTTGCCCCTTTTGGCATCTGCGTGGCGCTGATGACCGGGTCGCTAAAGGTCAGGGAACGGCGTGCGCTCGAAACGTGGGCTGCGTCCGGGGAATGCGATATCCTTGTCGGCACGCATGCGCTGCTGTCCACAGGCACGGTGTTTGCGTCGCTTGGGCTGGTCATCACCGATGAGCAGCATCGGTTTGGGGTGACCCAGCGCGCCGCGTTCACTGCAAAGGGCGAGGCGGTGCACACACTGGTCATGAGTGCCACCCCAATACCGCGTACATTGTCACTGATACTGTATGGTGACCTCGATGTGTCACTGATCAAAGAGCTGCCGCCCGGCAGAACGCCGGTAGCCACTTATCGTATCGACTCCGCCAAGCGGGCACGGGCGTTTGGTTTTATACGCGACAGGCTGGACGAGGGGCGGCAGGCCTATGTTGTTTGCCCATTGGTCAGCATGCAGGACGAAGAGGGGCAGCAGGCCACGGTGGATCCACCGCTTCACACCGCTGAGGACTATGCCAAAACACTTGCGGAGGGGGCATTTAAGGATTATACCGTCGGCTTGCTGCACGGAAAAATGCGTCCCGCCGACAAAAAACGGGTGATGGTGCGCTTTGCCGCGGGGGAGATACAGCTTCTGGTATCGACAACCGTTATAGAGGTCGGGGTGGACGTGCCGAATGCGGCGGTTATGCTGATTGAAAATGCCGAGCGCTTTGGCCTTTCTCAGCTGCATCAGCTGCGCGGCAGGGTGGGACGCGGCCAATATAGCGCTTACTGCATTCTTGTCACCGATTCCAAAAGCCATTCCACCGCCGAGCGACTGGCGGCCATCACCGCGACGAACGACGGCTTTCGCATCGCCGAGGAGGACCTGCGGCTGCGCGGCCCGGGCGATATTCTGGGCGCGCGTCAGCATGGCCTGCCCGGGTTGGAAAATGCCGATCTGGTGCAGGATAACGCCTTGTTTTTAAAAGCGCAACAAGCCGCTGTCGCGCTTTTGCGGGACGACCCCGAGTTAATCCGGGCTGAACACGCCAGTATTGCGCAGGGCGTCAACCGGCTGATTGCCAGGGTAGGGGAACGCCCCAATTAGAACTTTTTAATTAAGTGTGGATCGTGGAACATTCTGTGAATAAGTGGACTGTCGCGTCATGTGCATTGCGTTTCGCTGATAAATAGAAATTTGTTGGGCAGTTTGAACTGCGCATGAATATATTTGACGGAGGTGTGAATTTTTGAATCCAGCTATATATATTGGTATATTTGTCCCTCTATTTATTGTTCTATTAGAAGAAAATAAGAAAAAGAAAATAATTAGACATATCATTAGCCCCAAAAATAAAAAGGAGAAATTACAAATGCTTGAATTTGCAAAAAAAATTTATTGATAAAGAATGCTATATATACACCATAAATAATACATTCAAATGTGTTATTAAAGAGGTTGTTGCGATATTATTGGAAATTAAAAATTCAACTGATGTTGTCAATCTTGATTTTGTTCTTAGGATAAGTGAAATCAATAAACGCAAAAGTGGTAAATAGCCTTTTTATATTTTGACAGATATAAGCATAATGAAAAACTGATAATTCCAATTTATCCATAGGCTATTAGCAATATGCCGTCGGGTCGATAACCTTTTTATCGTTTTCAAAAAATATGTCCATCATCTATGAGCAGGAATACCTCAAATACCGGCCCCGCTTGACAAATGCAGTGTTTTCCAGATAGAATAAAACAGGGCGCAGTTCATTGCGCTCTATTTTGACTGATTTTTACCGTTAAAGGGGATATGATATCTCTTGACGGCATTTTATGACAACTGTGCAGGAAGGAGAATTTTATGGCGAAACCTGCTTCGGGATATACAAACGAAAGCATTACCTCGCTTAAAGGAGCCGACCGTGTGCGCAAGCGCCCGGCGGTTATTTTCGGTTCGGATGGTCTTGAAGGCTGCCAGCACGCGGTGTTCGAGATATTTTCCAACTCTATCGACGAGGCGCGCGAGGGCTACGGCAACAAGATCATCCTGACGCGCTTTGCGGATGGTTCGATCGAGTGTGAGGATTTTGGCCGCGGCATACCGGTGGATTATAACACCCGTGAGGAGCGGTATAACTGGGAGCTTGTGTTCTGCGAGTTGTACGCCGGCGGCAAATACAAGGATGGCGGCGAGGATAGCTATGAGTTTTCGCTTGGCTTAAATGGTCTTGGCCTTTGTTCCGCCCAGTATGCGTCGGAATATATGCAGGTCGAGATTGTTCGCGATGGTTATCAATATAATCTTTCGTTTGAAAAGGGCGAAAATGTGGGTGATTTGGTTAAGGTGCCCACGAAGCGTAAACAGACCGGCACCAAAATCAAGTGGCGGCCGGATCTCGACGTTTTTACCGATATCGCTATTCCGATGGAATATTTCCGCGAGACGGTGCGCCGCCAGGCGGTGGTCAACCCCAACATCCTGTTTGTATTGCGCAACCAGATCGGCAATTCCTTTGAAGAGGAACAGTTCATCTATCAAAACGGCATCTCGGATTATCTCACCGAGCGGGCCGGTAGCGATTTTATCACGCCGATTCAAACATGGTCGGCCGAACGCAAGGGCCGCGACCGCGAAGACCGCCCGGAATATCGCGTAAAGCTTTTGGTGACGCTGTGCTTTTCCAACACAACGGCGTTCACCGAGTATTACCACAATTCCAGCTGGCTGGAGTACGGCGGCAGCCCCGAAAAAGCGGTGAAGGTTGCGTTTGTCAACCAGATCGACGGGTGGTTAAAGTCCAACAACAAATACCTCAAGGATGAGAGTAAAATTACCTACGCTGATATTGAGCCCTGCCTGGCGCTGGTTTCCTCCAATTTTTCAACGCAGACCTCTTATGAGAACCAGACAAAAAAGGCGATTAATAACCGCTTTGTTTATGAGGCGATGGCGGAATTCTTAAAGCACAACTTAGAGGTTTATTTTACCGAAAACCCCGACGACGCGCTGAAAATTGCCGAGCAGGTGCTCATCAACAAGCGCAGCCGCGAATCGGCCGAAAAAACCCGCATCAACATCAAAAAGAAGCTGGCGGGTTCATTGGACATCTCAAACCGGGTGCAGAAGTTTGTCGATTGCCGGACCAAGGATATTGCTCGCCGCGAGGTGTTTATTGTGGAGGGCGACTCTGCGCTCGGTTCCTGCAAGATGGGGCGCGACGCCGAGTTTCAGGCCGTCATGCCGGTGCGCGGCAAGATTTTAAACTGTCTGAAGGCCGAGTACGACAAGATATTTAAAAACGAGATCATCACGGATGTTATAAAGGTTTTGGGATGCGGCGTGGAGGTGAAAAGCAAGGCGAATAAGGCGCTTTCGTCCTTTGACCTAGACAACCTGCGCTGGAATAAAATCATCATCTGCACCGATGCTGATGTCGACGGCTTCCAGATTCGAACGCTGATTCTTACCATGCTCTACCGCCTGACCCCGAAGTTGATTGAGCAGGGGTATGTCTATATCGCCGAATCGCCGCTTTATGAGATTTCCGGCAGGGATAAGACATGGTTCGTTTATTCCGACGCCGAAAAAAACCGCATTTTAGATACAATGGCGGGGCAGAAGCTGACCATTCAGCGCTCAAAAGGATTGGGCGAAAACGAGGCGGATATGATGTGGCTGACCACCATGAACCCCGAGACACGCCGGTTAATTCGCATCACGCCGGAGACGGCGGCCAAAACGGCTGAAACTTTTGATCTGCTGCTGGGGGATAACCTCTCCGGACGCAAAGACTATATTGCGCAAAACGGCCATCTGTATCTTGATGAGCTCGATCTGGCGTAAAGGGGGGCGAAGACAGAGTGGCAAAAAAGAAAAAAGAAGGCGCCGCCAAGCCCGCGGCAGGCGGCAATGCGGTGATTGAAAATGCGGGCATTGTGCTGGACCAGTCGATTACCGATACGCTGACCAGCAATTATATGCCCTATGCGATGAGCGTTATTGTTTCGCGCGCGATCCCTGAGATTGACGGTTTTAAACCCTCGCACCGTAAAATTCTCTATACGATGTACAAAATGGGCCTTATAAATGGCGGCAGGGTGAAATCGGCCAACGCAGTGGGCGAGGTGATGAAGTTGCACCCCCACGGCGACCAGGCCATCTATGAGACGCTGGTGCGCCTCTCGCGCGGCAACGAGGCGCTGCTGCATCCGTATATCGACTCCAAGGGCAATTTCGGCAAAGCTTATTCGCGCGACATGGCGTACGCCGCCGCGCGTTACACCGAGGTCAAGCTGATGTCGCTGTGCCAGGAGCTGTTCGCCGACCTGGACAAGGACGCGGTGGACATGGTGGACAGCTACGATGGCCGCATGAAGGAGCCGACACTGCTGCCTGTGTCGTTTCCAAGCATTCTGGTCAATTCTAACGTCGGCATTGCGGTCGGTATGGCAAGCTCCATCTGCCCGTTTAACCTTGCGGAGGTCTGCGAGACGGCGGTTGCGCTTATTAAAAACCCGGATCATGTCATCTCCGACACGCTCAAGGCCCCGGACTTTCCGGGCAGCGGGCAGATAATCTACAACGCCGACGAGCTTGAAAAAATTTACGCAACCGGCCGCGGATCCGTTCGGGTGCGCAGCCGCTACCGGGTTGATAAGAGCAGCGGCTGTCTTGAAATTATTGAAATTCCGCCTACCACGACGGTGGAGGCGATCATCGACAAAGTGGTCGACCTGGTCAAATCGGGCAAAGTGCGCGAAATTGCGGATATCCGCGATGAAACCGACCTCGGCGGCCTTAAGATCACGCTGGATTTAAAGCGCGGCGTAGACGCGGACAAGCTCATGCGGCGGCTTTACAAGCTCACCCCGCTGGAGGACGCGTTTTCCTGCAACTTTAATGTGCTCATCGGTTCCAGCCCCCGTGTGATGGGCATCCGCGAGCTTTTGAACGAGTGGACGGCATTCCGGTTGGAATGCATCCGCCGCAGGCTGTATTTTGAGCTGAAAAAGAAACGCGAAAAGCTGCATCTGCTGCTGGGCCTTTCCAAAATTTTGCTGGATATCGACAAGGCAATTAAGATTGTCCGCGAAACCGAGGAGGAGCGTGAGGTTGTACCCAACCTGATGATCGGCTTCGGCATCGACGAGGTGCAGGCCGAATATGTTGCCGAGATCAAACTGCGGCAGTTAAACCGCGAATATATTTTGAAGCGTACCGAGGAAATCGGCGACCTGAAAAACAGCATTGCCGATATGGAAGAGACGCTTAAAAGCCGCCCGCGTATGCTGGCCATTATCACCTCGGAGCTCAGGGCCGTCGCCAAAAAATACGGCCAGCCGAGAAAGAGCGAAATTATCCTTGATGACGAGGTCGAGGAGGTCGAGGTTCTGGAGGCTGTGCCCGATTACCCGGTGCATCTGTTCTTCACACGCGAGGGGTACTTTAAAAAGATTACGCCGCAGTCTTGGCGTATGTCCGGCGAGCACAAGCTTAAGGAAGGCGACGAGGTGGTGCAGGCGGTTGAAGCCGCCAACCGTTCACACCTGCTGTTCTTCTCAGATAAGGGGCAGGTCTATAAGGCCGTTGCGTCTGATTTCGACGACACCAAAGCCAGCGTTCTGGGTGATTATATCGCTGCAAAGCTCGGCTTTGACGAGGGCGAGAACGCCGTTTATATGGCGGTGACCAACGATTACAAGGGCTATATGTTCTTTGGCTTTGAAAACGGCAAGGTAGCCAAGATTGCGCTGGCTTCTTACGAGACTAAGACCCGCCGCAAAAAGCTGACCGGCGCCTACAGCACCAAGGAGCCACTGACGGGTATGCTGGCGGCCGAGGGCGATGTTACGCTGCTGCTTAAGGCCACAAACGGCAAGGTGCTGTTGCTGGATACCGCGCGCATCGCGGTTAAAACCGCGCGAGATTCCATCGGCGTACAGGTGATGACGGTCAAGGGCAAAAATATTCTCGGCACTATGAAGGTGTTCACGGAAGGTATGCTGGATAACGCGCATCACTATTCTCCGCGCGCCATTCCTTCGGCGGGCTATACCCCGCGTGAAGAGGATATTATGACGCAGATTACGCTTGAGCCTCAGGAATAATACAAATTGCCAGCAAAGTGGCGGCTTACAGGGTGTACCATTTAAAATATGCATCACGCTTAAAATAATAAAAAGCTGTCATGTGAAAAAACACATGACAGCTTTCGCCCCAAAGGGCAGGCCGACAGAGTGCAGGGCAAACGCTTTCCCGAACTCAGTGCGGCATTTGTTAGTATGCCTTGACAGGCCGCTGTTATTCAGAAAAGTATTTTTACATAAAGGTTGCATTGCCGTAGCTTTTATGCTATCATTTATCAGTCAAAGCATGTATATGCTTCAAATGAATCGGAGGTCATATTAATGGGAATGTTAGAAATCGTCGGCGGTTTTGTGCTTATTGTGTTATGCGTCATCATTATTGCCGTCGTTACCGCTCAGGAATCTAAGAGTGGGCTTGGCACCATTGCAGGCGAGTCGTCATCCGGAACGTTTTTTGACAAGAACCGTGGCAAAACCAAAGACGCCATGTTGGTTCGGGCAACCACCATCACCGGTATTGCTCTGGTCATTGTCACTTTGGTCGTTCTTTTCGCCTCAATCAAATAATTTTTGGGATATGGTGACGGAGTTCTGCTTTTAGGCGGAACTCCGTTTTTTTATTAGGGGCATTCTTGAAAATCGCCCACTTTGGAAATTCTGTGAAAAAGCGCATCACGGTATGTAAATATTCGGAATACAGCCAGTATTTTGTTTTTTTGCCTTGTGCAGGCGCTTCCTCAGCAATTTCGCATCGTTTTTGACTTTTAGGAAAAGCCCGGGAAAGGATTTTATATGTCGGATTTGGAAAAGAGAGTTCGGGTGCAGTTGCGCAAAAGCGGAAAAAAGCCGATTGCGCATAAAGAGCTGCGCCGCCGTGCCGGAGTGGCTAATAAGGATCTTGGGGAATATCAGAAGTTGATGGAGCGGATGCAGGCACGCGGTGAAATTGTTGGTGAGAACCGCCGCGTGGTGCTTTCGCAGAATGTGGGCGCCAAGCCAGCCACCATTGTCAGGGTTAAGAGCACTTTTGGCTTTGCACGCCCCGACGGCGCGGACAGGGATGTTTTTGTCCCGGGCCGACAGCTGATGGGTGCGCTGCCCGGCGACCGCGTCATGCTGCGTGTCAATAGATCCGATGGTGAATTGGACGCCGGGGAAGTGCTTTCGGTTTTGGAGCGCGCGCGCGTGCGCTTGTCCGGCACAGCTAAAACCAATGCGTATGGCGAGATAGAACTGATTCCCGATAATACCGCCTTTGCACCGCTTTTAATTGAAGGACAAAACCGCGCGGCAAATCATGGAGAGAAGGTGGTTGCCACCATACGGCAGGAGGGCGACAACCACCGCAATTATCGCGCTGTGGTTGAAAACCGCTTCGGCAGCGCCCTGCTGGCCAAAAACTGCTGCGACGCGATTTTGGACGCCGCCGGCATAGACCGCGTATTCGGTCCCGAGGTGTTGCAGGCGGCGGAAAGGGCGGCCGGGCGGGATATTACCGGGGAAATTTCCAACCGGCTGGATTTGCGCAGCGAACCGATTTTTACAATAGACGGTGCCGACACCAAGGATATTGACGATGCGGTTTCGCTTACAAAAACAGAAACCGGGTGGCATTTGGGCGTGCATATCGCCGATGTCAGTTACTATGTTACGCCCAACAGCCTGCTGGACGCTGAAGCATACCACCGGGGTACGTCGGTGTATTTTGCCGATTCGGTTGTTCCCATGTTGCCGCCTGCGCTGTCAAATGGCGCCTGTTCATTGAACCCGCAGGAGGACCGGCTCGCCTTTTCGGCGCTGATGACGTTGGACCCGGACGGCGCACTGACCGATTACCGTTTTGCCAAAACAGTGATACGTTCCCGCGTCAAGGGTGTGTATGACGAGGTCAACCGCATTTTGGCGGGGGAACAGGACGCAGCGCTTGAAGAAAAATATCGCGAAGTACAGTCGCAGTTGTCGGAGATGGCACAACTGGCAAAGCTGCTTCAAAAAGGGCGGGAGAAGCGCGGCGCTATGGCGTTGGTATCAACCGAATCCAAAATTAAGGTGGATGAAAACGGCGTGGCCGCCGATGTTTTGCCCCGCGTGCAGGGCGCTGCGGAACACCTGATTGAAGAGCTGATGCTGACCGCCAACGAGGCGGCGGCCACACTGGCCCTGAAACAGCAGCTGCCATTTGTTTACCGCGTGCACGAAACACCTGCCCCTGAAAAGCTGGCGTCGCTCAAAGAACTGCTGGACGCGGTGGGTTTGCCCTCCGGCAAGGTGCTGTCGGGTGTGCGCCCGGCGGCGCTGTCAGATATTTTGCGGGGGGCGCAGCAGACCCCCTATGCGGTGTTAATCAATTCCGCGATGCTACGCGCCATGCAAAAGGCCCGCTACAATGAGAAAAATCTGGGCCACTACGGTTTGGCATTGGCCAATTACACGCATTTCACCTCGCCGATTCGCCGATATCCCGACCTGGCGATTCACCGCATTTTGTCAGCCCATGTCAAGAGCGAACCGGTTGAAAAGCTCCACAAGCGCTTTGACGGCTTTGTGGCGTCGGCTTCCAAACAGTCCAGTACCGCGGAGCTCAATGCCATGGGCGTTGAACGTTCCTGTGAGGACTGTTATAAGGCCGAATATATGAGCCGCCACATCGGTGAGCGCTACACCGGCACTGTCACTTCCGCCGCGGCGCATGGCGTTTATGTTCAGCTTGAAAATACCATAGAAGGGCTGGTGCGCACCGAATCGCTGGGTGAAGGCATGTTATATGATGGCAGAATGCAGTATATGACGGCCGACGGCAAGCGCCGTGTGCGGGTGGGGGACCCAATAGCGGTTATCGTGGCCGCCGCAGAGGTTTCCACCGGCAGAATCGATTTTGCGCTGTCTGATTAAATTTTAAAAATTGTGCGGCAAAAGCTTAAGCTGTTTTGCCGCACATATATATCAGCTATATCAGCGTTATTTTAGGGGAGGAAGTTTTTGTTGTCCTCTTCATCGGCATAAACCTCTTTTGAAGTGATTTATGCGATACAATAAAAAAAGCAGCAGGCATAAATTGTCTGCTGCTTTTTTTATAAGGCGGTCAACTTTGAGAAACTCGGCTGACAAAGCGAATTTCCCGTTGCTTTGGCCTTTAAAAGGCGCTCTAATCATCGTCTGAATCTGTGGGGTAGCGGGAATTCAGCCAGTCCCAATAAGAAATGTCGGAATGGGGGTCAAAGCGTGCGATGTCTTCCGTGTCTTCCTCTTCTTCGTCGTGCATGGTGCAAACCTCCGGCAGCGCATCGAGCTTATACCAGCCTACGGCCGTGTTGGTGCATTTATCGGAGGCAAGCAGACCGGATTCGGTGCAATAGGTGCGCTCAACAACATTGGGTGAATCCGAGAATCCGATAACCGGCAGGTTGGCGTGAATCGGCGCCATGATGTTGCGGTAAATCAGGGGTGGCGGGTAGTAATAACCGGAGTAGTTGATGGTCTCCATCTCGTCATAACCGAGATAGCACACGCCGACATAGTAAGGGGTCACACCGATAAACCATTCGTTATAGTCGTTATCCGAGGTGCCGGTCTTGCCCGCGATTGGCATGGCGGAACCCGGAAATTTTGCGTTGACGCCGGTGCCGGGGGAGGACGCCGTGACACGCTGCATAAGCTTATTCATAATGGTGGCGGTTTCCTGCGAAATGACACGCTTAGGTACGGCTTTGTTTTCCAGAATGGTGTTGCCCTCGGAATCGATGACCTTCGTGTAGGAGTGCGGCGGCGTATAGAGCCCGCCGTTTCCGAACATCTGATATGCGCCGGCCATTTCAAGCGGCGTAACACCGCCGGTCATGGCACCTAACGCCATCGGAGCCAGCGCGACATCGGTATAAACCTTGCCGTTTTTCGCCTCGCTCTCGACAAGGTTTTTAAAGCCGAGCGAATCGCGCAGAAAGTTGAAACTGGTGCGCGGCGACAGCATTTGAACCAGTTTTACCGGGATGGTGTTGGTCGAACGCTGCAAAGCCTCGGTGATAGTGATCGGGCCTTTATATTCGTTATAGAAGTTTTTGGGATACAGCGAATCGGGGTCCTCCGGGTCGAGCTGAATCGGGCTGTCCTCCCAAACCATCGACCAGTTGATCATATTGTACTCGAGCGCCAGCGAATAGGACGACAGCGGTTTAATGGTCGAACCGGGGTGACGCACCGCACTGGTGGCACGGTTAAAGACGCGCGCGCCGGTTTTCTCGCGGTCAGAGCCAACGATGGCTTTAATTTCCCCATTAAAATCCAGAATCACGAAGGCCGATTCAGGGTATACTTCATTGCGGATTTTCGGGAAAGTTTCAGGATCAAGATATTTTTCCTCAAGATAATCCTGCATTTCGGCATCGACGGTGGTGTAAATCCTGAAGCCGCCTGTGCGCAGCGCTTCCTTGGCACCTGATTCAGTATAGTTTGCCTTTTCTACAAGGTCGTTGAGCACCTCTTCATAAACCGTGTCGATAAACCAGTTTTGAACCGTGTCCAGCCGTTGGACATATTCGTCCTTTTTAAACGCCAGCTCCTGCGCGACGGCTGCTTCATATTCTTCATCGGTCAGCATGGGGGTGCCGTCCGTATGGGTCTGCTCATGCATCATTCCAAGAATCATCAGCTGGCGGCTGCGGTTTTCCTCCGGGTTGGAAAAGGGGTTCCATTTGGTTGGGTTTTGGGTGATCGCAATCAGCGAAGCTGCTTCGGCGGGGGTCAGTTCCGAGACATCCTTGCCGAAGTAAAGGTTTGAGGCCGATTGCACACCGTTCTGGCCGTTGCCCAGCGCGATGGTGTTGAGATAAACCTCCAGAATCTGCTCCTTTGAATAGTTTTTCTCAAGGTTGATGGCACGAAAAATTTCGCGTACCTTACGGCCTACGTCGAATTCGTTGTCGTTGGTGACATTTTTAATCACCTGCTGTGTGATGGTTGAAGCGCCGAACATATCGCTTGCAAAGGGGTTGGCATAGTTGACCACCGCCGCAAGCGTACGCTTGACGTCGATGCCGGAATGCTCCCAAAAGCGCTTGTCCTCCACGGCGACAGCCGCGTCTTTAACACCCTGCGGAATTTCGGAATAATCGACCCAGATGCGGTTTTCGTTGTTTTGAACGCGCTGCAGCTCAAAATATTCCTCGCTGTTCTCCTTTTTAGCGTACAGAATGGTTGTAAAGCTCATTTTTACATTATCAAGCTGCACCCGGTCGCTGGCATCGAGTGTGTTGAGAACATAAACAGTAAGTACCGACGCAACGATACAGCCCGTTATAATGCCCACCATAATAATGACGGCAAGAAACCTGCCGAAAATGATGAACGGATTATAACGAGATTTACGCTGACGGCGTTTTGACGGCCGGTTTTCCGGTTGTCTGGTGCTTTCAGCTGACACCAAATCACTCCTTTTTCTATTGCATGGCAAAAGCCAAACTGATATATGCTGCATATCATGGTGATATCACCAATCGGGATATCACCGCTTAGTATAGCACAAACAAAGGGGTTTGTGTACATGTATTTTGCCCAAATGTCTTATTGTCAAAGCGCATACCGCGCCGAATTCAGGTCAACAATATCTCCGATAGTTGCATCACGGACAAAATGGATGAATCTTCTCGGAGGATTTTCCGATTTTAATCAAACTTGCGCAGGAGATGATAACTTTGAAGAAAAAAGTAAACTGGTTCGGCGTTGTGGCGCTGGCAGTGGCTATATTAGGTGGCGGCGCTTTCGGCATTTGGGCAAAATTTCAGGCGCCGGACATTCCACATGCGACAATGGATGTTGAATCGACCATCAGTACCGAGCAGACACCGCAAAAGCCACGTTATCTGTTATCGGGATATCAGGGCAAGCTGGCGGTGTACATGATCGGCAAGAAAGAGCCTGAACTTGTGTTTGACCGCTATTTGCATTATCTCCCCGATGTGGACCGCATGCGCCTTGAAAAGGGTATTGAGGTCTCGGATTATGCCGAACTGTTGCAGCTTATTGAGGATTATACCAGTTGACAATATATAGAGTGGCAGATTTTTTAAAAAATATTGCATAAAATCCTCTTTGTCATAACCTTTTGGCGCTTGCAAACAAATTGTAACCACTCTTTAATTAACAAAGGATGAATTGCCGCGCCCGATGCGGTATTATAGAGCCATAAAATCAATTAAATGAGGAATGGCTGATGACTTTTAAGTTTGCACATAATAATATAAATGTTTGCGATTTAGACGCCAGCATTGCGTTTTATAAAAAAGCGCTCGGATTAAGCGAAGTGCGCCGCAAGAGCGCTGCGGATGGCAGCTTTACACTGGCGTTTCTCTCGGATGGCAGCAGTGAGCATCAGCTTGAGCTGACTTGGTTGCGTGATCACACCGATCCTTACAACCTGGGCGAAAATGAAATTCACATCGCGTTTCGCACCGATGATTTTGAGTCGGCACACGCGCTGCACAGCGAGATGGGCTGCATCTGCTATGAAAACAAGGCCATGGGCATTTATTTTATCAGCGATCCCGATGGCTACTGGCTTGAGATTTTGCCGCCGGAGCGTCATTAACATTAGAATTTACGTTAAGAAGGTACTCTCCTAAAGCCTTCTTGGACTCATAAATCGAGGGCGCTCTCCATTAAAAGCCCTCGCGTTCGTTCAAACTCTCCTTAAATACAGAGGCCCGTCATTTATGGCGGGCCTCTGTTATTTGTCAGAACCCGGTATGATTCGCATCTTATAAGAATAGCCTGTATTATATGGTCACACCGTTTAAAAATCGAATTATGTTTGCGGTCTATTTGGGTTTCGCCGCGTTATTATCCTTGGGGGTATCAGCGTCTGGTTTGCCGCCTTAGCTCACCCAAAAGATCTTCGCAAGTCCTGCAATGATTTCCAAGCGGTTTGACTACGGCAACAAAACGCTTTAACAGGAAAGTTTTGTTGCTATAATAGGGATTTCCATGGCGTTGCTGCTCGCCGCTTACGCGGTAATCGCAGCAAACCGTCAATAGCAATTTTCCTTTATCAAAGTAAATTTGCTATAGAGGAGGGGACACCATTGACCGACATGCTGCTGGAACGTGCCGCCGGGGCCCTGTGGGGACCGTTTACGATGGTTATCATTTTAGGACTGGGCGGCTACCTGACGATTAAAACCCGCTTTTTTTCACTCAGGAGCCTGCCGCGGGCATTTAAAAATATCTTCCGTGACATGGGCGGCAAACAAAAAGAAAAGGGTGATGTTTCCGCGTTCATGGCCATGAGTACGGCACTGGGGGCCACCATGGGAACCGGTAATATTGTCGGGGTGGCTACCGCCTTAGTGGCGGGGGGACCGGGTGCGGTGGTGTGGATGCAATTAGCCGCTCTGGCCGGCATGATGATCAAATTCGGCGAAGTGGCGCTGGCGGTTAAATATAAACGCCGGGGCGCGGGGCCGATGGGGTATCTTCACGCGTTGGGTAAACTGGGCGGTGTGCTCGCCGTTTTATTTGCCGTCAGCTGCGTGGTGGCATCCTTGGGCACCGGCAATATGACGCAATCAAATTCCGCAGCGCAGGCGCTGGCACATTTTTCAATTTCGCCTGCGCTGTGTGCTGCGGTGCTGGGACTGTTCACATGGGTGGCCACCGGTAAGGGCGTACGGGGAATTATGCTACTTTCCGCCTGGATTGTACCGGTGATCACGGTTGGATATCTCGCTTTATCCATTGCAGCAGTGTGGCAGGGCAGAGCACAGCTGCCAAACGCAGTCGGCGAGATGTTTGCACAGGCTTTTGGTCTGCGTGCGGCTGCCGGTGGAACCATTGGATATACCGTGCGCAGCGCCATGCGGTTTGGTCTGGCTCGCGGCGTATTTTCCAACGAGGCCGGAATGGGGTCCAGCCCGATTGCACACGCTCAGTCGGACAGTCACGACCCGGTGGCGCAGGGCATGTGGGGCATTCTGGAGGTTTTTATTGATACGACACTCTCCTGTACGCTGACGGCGCTTGTGCTGTTGACTGCGGATGGCGGCGGTCTGCTATACGGGGTGCACGATGGCGCCGCGCTGGCTATACGCAGTTTTTCGACGCTGCTGGGCGGGCAATGGGGGGCGCTGGTGGCGGTGTTTATCGCGCTTTTCGGTGTGACTTCGGTATGCGGCTGGTATACTTATGGCAAAACGGCCTTGGAATATCTTTTGCCTGAGTCTTCTGCCGCACCAAAGGTTTACCGCATTTTATATGCGGTGGGGGTGTCGCTGGGCGCGCTTTGGAGCGTGCGCAAAATCTGGTTGTTAAGCGACCTGTTAACCGGCCTGATGATGCTGTTTAATATGCTGGGGCTGCTGTTCCTCTCGCGAGAGGTGCTGCAAATTGTGTCCTTATATGACCGGAAACGCAAAGAATAAGTGAAAATTTTGGGGATTTTACTTGCACTGCGGTCAACGCTGTGTTATGATAACATCCATTGGGGAATGAAGTTCTCCCCTGGGGTGCCCAGAACCGCTTTTAGCTGATGACTTCTGCGATTTGTACGCAGAAATTATCAGCTTTTATTTTATGATCGGGGAGAAAACGAATGCTAACCAGTCTTGCTTTAATTTTTTTAATGGGTTTATTATTTGGCGTTATATTTGAACGCCTGAAGTTGCCGCCGCTTTTAGGAATGATTGTAACCGGTATTCTTCTGGGCCCCCACGCGCTTAACCTTCTGGATCAGTCCATCCTGAATATTTCGTCCGAACTCCGCCAGCTGGCGCTGGTTATCATCCTGACGCGCGCGGGGCTTTCTCTTGATATAGCCGATTTGAAAAAGGTTGGGCGGCCCGCGGTGCTGATGTGTTTTCTTCCTTCCTGCCTGGAAATAATCGGCGTTTTGCTGTTGGCACCGCGGCTATGGGGCTTCACCCTGTTGCAGGCCGCCGTTATGGGTAGCGTTTTAGCGGCCGTTTCGCTCGCGGTTGTTGTACCGCTTATGATCACGATTATGGCGCAGGGGTATGGCAAAAAGCGGGGTATTCCGCAGCTGATTCTCGCCAGCTCTTCGGTGGATAACGTTTTTGTACTGGTGCTGTTTACGGCGCTGGTTTCGCTGGCGGCGGGTGGAGAGGTTTCGGCGGCGCGGCTGGTGGATGTCCCGATCGCCATCCTGGTGGGCGTGCTGGCTGGCGTCTTGTCCGGAATGGCGCTCATGGCCCTCTTTAAACATTTTTCAATGCGCAACTCCATAAAAATTATAATTTTGCTAAGCGTTTCCTTCTTGCTGCTGGAATGCCAAAAACAGCTCGAAGGTATTGTACCGATGTCCGGGCTGCTGGCCATTATGAGCCTCGCGATCGTGATTTATCAAAGTTGCCCGGAACTGGCCGGCCGGCTGTCGGAAAAATATAATAAGCTTTGGCTTGCCGCACAGATTTTACTGTTTGTGCTGGTGGGCGCAATTGTGGATTTAAAATATGTGCGTGCACAGGGTGTTGTGGCTGCCGTGATTGTGGTGGGCGCGCTGCTTTTTCGTATGATGGGGGTGTGGGTTTGCTTTATTAAGACGCAAATTCCCTCGCGGGAAAAATACTTTTGTCTACTGGCATATACGCCAAAAGCAACGATGCAGGCTGCCATTGGCGCCATACCGCTTTCAATGGGGTTGGCTGGGGGGCAGCAGGTGTTAACGGTGGCCGTGCTGTCTATTCTAATCACGGCGCCGCTTGGCGCGATGGCTATTGACCGGCTTTATAAGAAGCTGCTTGAACAGGATGGCGATTCCTGAAACAACGGCGGAGCCAATGTGTAACAAAACAGCGCTGTAACAATGAATGGAGAAAGGCACTGTTGAAAAAGTGGGTTATGTAAGGCAAAGCCACGGAGAAACAGTGTGAAGCAACAACGGAGCAAGCGTCTGACGGTAAGCCCGCGCTTTCCGCCCGAAGGGTGAAAAAGACCAGGCGTAGCGTCAGACTTTTGCCACAAGCGGCAGGTTGCCGCCACGCTTTTCCCCCGTTACACAGCGCCATGCAATTAAACTGGACGGATGGCGCAATCAGGAGCCGTCAGGGGACAGTTCACGCATATAATAAAATGTCTGGAGCAGGTTTAAGGCGCCAAAGCCCCAATGTGAGTTAGGGTAACTCATATCATTGCTGCGCTCACAGCCGCGCACCAGATAGGCCTTGATCGCCGGGGTACAAAAGCTATAATCATGTCCGTTGACGATGGCCCACTGCAACAGCAACGCGCAAGCGCCGGAAGTGATGGCTGCGGCGATGCTGGTGCCGCTCATATAACCGTATCCCGTAGGGTAGATGCCGCCGATCTGATAGCCCGGTGCCGCGAGGTCCGGCGCCAGGGGACTTATACGCGTGGGCCCCCACGAAGACATGGCATAGAGCGATTCGCTATCCGAATCGGTGGCGCCGCAGCGGATTGTTCCCAGGCCTGTGGCAGGATAGGTGATGGTATAATAGGGATCTGAGGTCAAAAATTCCACGCTGGGCGAAACGAAGCCAACTAATGGCAGCCAGGCTTGGACTGTCCCGTTTAAGATAATATCCCCATAGACGGTGATGGTCCAGATGCCGGGCGTGGCATCGAGAATTTTGACGATCGTCACCTGATCGCCGCTGCCCTCAATCGGAAAGTGGTAAGAAATGCTGACCTCGGAGCGTTCCAGCACCAAACGCGTGGTCATCGTGAACGCGGCCTTGGCCGGAACCCGCCCAACCAATTCACCGGTTGGAGATCGCAATGATATGGAGGTTCTGTCGCTGATATTGTTGGTGATAACCATAAAAATATCTCCGGCATCCTCGCCGGCCCGTATATCAATATCCACAGGTTCTTTGTCGGGCGAAAATTTTTTATAAAAATGACGCTTGGTTTGGTTTTCATTCCCGGCTGAGACGCATACGCAAAAGCCGGGGATGCTGGAGACGGAATATAAATATTCTTCACAGGGGCTGTAACCGTCGTGGCTGTCGTAATCTGAACCCAGACCGATGCATATTACCGCCGGGCGGTGTAGTTCAGTAGCTTTTTTGACAATGTATTCGACACCCAGCATCAGAAAAGAAGCTTCAAAGGCGTTTTCTTGTTCCTTAGGCACCACAAACCGCTCAAGATAATGCGGGTATGCTTTTTTGAGTTTAACCATAATAATGTCGGCGTTCGGCGCGGCACCTATAAAATCACCGACGGGCTCGGCGGCTGCGACCGAGGCAAGAAAAGTGCCGTGCCCCACTTCATCGCGATGCGCAACAACTTCAAAAGGATTCTCTGATGCCAGCGCAGTGTTGATCTGTTCGTTGGTATATTCCGTTCCCAGCGGAAAACCGTCCGGCGGTGTGCCAGGAATGGATTGATCGTAGATGTATTGGATCTTGCTGGTGCCGTCTTCCTTTTTAAAAATATCCTGCGTATAGTCAATTCCGGTGTCAATAAAGCCGATCAGCACATCTGTCCCATCCAAATTGAGATGGGGCTGTTGCTGAACCTGGATAATGCCCGCTGACTCCAGACTGGGCCGGACGGTGAGCCCCATAACAGTCGGCACACTGTTTATAAAGTCGGTACCCATGTAGGAGATCATTTCCTGATAGTCTTCAATCTTTGCATAACAAATGGTATAGGTGCCCTGGATTGTGTGACTTGTGATAAGACCCGGATGGTTTAAAACAATTTGGTCATAATAAGCGTCTTTTCTGATTATAAAATCAACAATATCCGGTGCATAAAGTGTATCCTGGTCCAAAGAATAGCCTCCTTACCAGAGCGCCGGCGAATAGCCGCCCACCCATCGCATTTACAGTTCGCGCATGTAATAAAATGAGCGCGTCAGGTTTAACATACCGTATCCCCATTGATTGTTCGGATAGATCATCAACTCGTTGCGGTTACAGCCGCGGATCAGATAAGCTCTGATGACCGGTGTGCAAAAGCCAAAATCATTTCCTTTTACAATGGCCCATTGCAACATCAGAGCACATGCGCCTGCGGTGATTGCGGCGGCGCAGCTCGTACCGCTCATATAGCCGAAGCCGTTGGGGTATATGCCGCCAATTTGATAACCGGGCGCCAACAGATCGGGAATGTCATTCTGTATTCTTGTCGGGCCCCAGGAGGATAATGGATAGAGGATGTTGCGTACACTGTTGTAGGCGCCGCAGCATATTGGTCCCAATCCGGTGGCCGGAAAGGTGATGGTATTGTAAGGCGTGGAGGATAAAAACTCAACATTTGGCGAAACAAAGCCGGTTATGGGAAGCCAGGCACGGATTGAACCGTCTATAATAAAATCGCCATATGCGGTAATTGTCCACAGACCGGGGGTGGCGTTGCGGATTCTGACAAAGGTTACCTGGTCGCCGCTGCTGCTTACTGGAAGGCGATAGGACACGCTGACTTCGGCTTCCTCCAGTATAAGCTTGGTAACCTGAGTGAGCTGGGGTTTGGCCGGCACGCGCCTTACCAGTTCGCCGGTGGGCGAGCGCACCGACACCGAGATGACATCGGACATATTGTTTGTGATAATCACCAGAATGTTACCGGCGTTTTTTCCCACCTGGATATCGATATTCTCGGGTGTTCTTTCACGGGAAAAGTGGTTGTAGTAGTGGTGCTTTGCCTGGCTTTCATTGCCTGCGGCCACACAGATGCAGACCCCCGGGATATTAGAAATGGTGAAAAGATAATCTTCCAGCGGGCTGCTGCCGTCATGGCTGTCATAATTGGAGCCCAGTGCGATGCATATTATCACGGGGCGGTTGAGTTCCCGTGCTTTTCTTATAATGTATTCCACGCCCAGCATGACGGAGGTAGCTTCAAAGGCGTGTTTTTGTTCCTCCGGTACAAAAAGATACTCGCGCATAAAGGGGTAGGCATCTTTGAGTTTAACCATAATAATATCGGCGTTGGGCGCTGCACCGATGAAGTCGCCGTCGGGGGAGCCGGCTGCGACCGAGGCTAAAAATGTTCCGTGTCCTGCTTCGTCAGTATGTGGCAATACGGTAAGCGGCGTTTGGGATGCCAGTGCGGCGTTGATTTGTGCGTTGGTATATTCTGTTCCGATTGGGAAGCCGTCCGGCGGTGTTCCCGGTATGGACTGATCGTAGATAAATTGAATTTTGCTTGTGCCGTCGCTGTTTTGAAAAACCTTTTGCGTATAGTCGATGCCTGTATCGACAAAACCCAGGAGTACCCCCTGGCCCTTCAGATCAAGATAGGGCTGCTGCTGAATCTGAATGATACCGGAGGCTTCCAGCTCCGCACGTCCCAGCAATCCGAGAACATTTGGCAAGCCTTGTCTGGCACCCAGATATTCCGTGATTTCCTGATAACCTTCTAAGGTGCTATAACAGATAATATGGGTATCGTTGACTGTATGGCTGGTAATCAGGCCGGGGTGTTCCAGTATATATCGCTCATAATAGGCCCCTTTTCTGACAAAAAAGTCGACTACATTATCTTCATATAGAATGCTGTTATCCACAATGAACGCCTCCTGAAACATGATCAACAAAGAGCCAGCTGTTTCGCAACGCATCCTGAAAACGCCCTTACCGCATATAGCATGTATATTTAAGGCATATCTAAAATATGAAAGGAGCCGGCGAGGACTTGTTCCTGATGTGTGCCCCGCCGGCCAAGAGCCTTAGAATTGCCCGGTTTGCCAATTCGCTGCCTTAAACTGGACTTTTTCCTGGAAATTTGCTATTATATATTAAATTTAATATTATTAAATAGATGTATAAGAAACTGGGGAATATAAAACAGGTATGAAATAGTAAAGCCGGTTCGCGGGCAGAGCGCGACGGATGGAGCAGGGGCTCTTCTTGTGCGGGTAGTGGGCAACCGCGATGTGGCGGATTTGCCCCGTTCCTGATGCATGATTCCTTTTATTCTGTGAATCCGGCGGATTATGTCGCCGGATTTCCGTTACATCCGCACCGGGGGATTGAGACGATCACTCACCTTATTTCCGGTAAGATAGAACACGAAGACAGTCTGGGCAACCGTGGAATCATCGGGCCGGGTGAAAGCCAGTGGATGACGGCGGGCGTTGCATGGGGCGGGCCTATTGTGATGAACACCCGGCAGGAATTGGAACTGGCGTTCGAGGAGCTCCGCCAAGGGGCGTTTGTCAAACACAAAGATCATGTACGCCTTGATTGGACAAGGCCACTAAACAGCATAAAAGGGTTGATATGATGAAAAAGATTAAAATTGTCGCCATTGTTGGCTCGCTGCGTCGGGATTCCTATAACCGGCAGCTTGCGTTGGCAGCTAAAGCTGCCGTGGGAGATCGCGCGGCGTTTGAATTGCTGGAATATGCCGATGTCCCGTTTTTTAACGAGGATATTGAGGTTCCAATGCCCGAACAGGTTGCGCGGGTGCGCAGCATTGTGGCGGCCGCGGACGGCATCTGGTTCTTTACGCCGGAATATAACCACTTTTTTTCGGGCGTGCTGAAAAACCTGCTCGACTGGCTGTCCCGGTCGCCAAGCTTCAAAGAACCGCATCCGCTTTGGGAAAAACCCGCCGCAATTAGCGGTATCACACCCGGCAGGCTGGGTACGGTGATGTCACAGGACCATCTTGTGACGCTGCTCAGCATCCTTAACATGAAAGTGATGAATTCCCCGCGGCTGGCAGTGGCTGATGCGATAAAACAGACCAACGCAGAAGGTCGTCTTGAATTGACGACCAGCGCGAAATTTTTACAAAATCAGGCGGATGCCTTTATCGCATTCCTGCAAAATAGCTAAAGCGAACGGTTGAATGAACATTTGAATACCTGCATAAAAAATCAGCCCGTCAGGGCTGATTTTTTATGCAGGAAATAGAATGGCGTCCTTCATCCCGAGCGATTTTAGTGCCTGAAAATATACATTGCTAAATTTGATGTGCCAAAGAAAGTTTGCGAATTAATATTTTCTGAAAAATAGCAATGCCAACAAAACAAAACTTAAAAATATGGACATGCTGTGAATAAAATTTCCTGTTTTGCATGTTTTGCGCTCAAAATTTGTCACAACAATTGCTTTTGGGAACATCCTTATATTATTGGTTCTGTCTTGAAAATGCAATTATTATAAATTTGCAATTCAATATATCAAAATGTTTGCGTTCAATCAGGTCTGTTTTAATAGATAATTCACAAATTTTGAATTGGCATCTTGCAATTCCGTCATTTATATATTATAGTGTTGCCAAGGTTCAAAACGGTGGCGGGTAACCGGCATCGAATGGAAGATCCTTTTTGGATTAAGCAAAGACGCTGTCCTTTTATGGGACTGCGTCTTTCTTTTTTTCTTAAACTAATTATTAGGAGGAAAGTTTTATGGATCAGATATTAGAAGCCGTAAACGGTGTGGTATTTCCAGTATGGTTCCTGATCGGCGCGGCATTGGTGTTCTTTATGCAGGGTGGTTTCGCTATGGTGGAAACCGGCTTCACCCGCGCAAAGAACGCCGGCAACATTATCATGAAAAACCTTATGGATTTTTGCATTGGCACGGTGGTGTTCATATTTCTCGGTTTCTCGCTGATGATGTCGGAAAACTACCTGTTTGGGCTAATCGGTATGCCTGACATGCAAATTTTCGCCAATTTTGCAGCGTTTAATTTTTCCAGCTTTGTGTTTAACCTTGTGTTTTGTGCCACCGCTGCAACCATCGTTTCCGGTGCTATGGCGGAGCGCACCAAGTTCTCCGCTTACTGCATCTACAGCGCGATGATCAGTGCAATCGTTTATCCGATTGAGGCCGGCTGGGTCTGGAACGGTCAGGGTTGGCTTTTCAATATGGGTTACATCGACTTTGCGGGTTCTTCCGCCATACATATGGTCGGCGGTATAACGGCCTTTATCGGTGCGGTTGTTCTTGGACCGCGTATTGGCAAGTATGTGGCGGATCCTGCGAACGGTAAGAAGATCTCCCGCGCCATCCCCGGTCACTCCATTACGCTTGGCGCACTCGGCGTATTCATCCTCTGGTTCGGCTGGTACGGGTTTAACGGCGCTGCTGCCACCAGTGTTGAACAGCTCGGTTCCATCTTCCTGACCACGACCGTGGCCCCCGGTGTTGCCACTGTTGTCACCATGATTTACACCTGGGTTAAGAATGGTAAGCCGGACGTTTCGATGTCCCTCAACGGCTCTCTGGCCGGTCTGGTTGCCATCACCGCGCCCTGTGCCAACGTCGACGCCTTCGGCGCGCTGGTTATCGGTGCCGTAGCCGGTATCCTCGTTGTTGTGGCAGTCGAGTTCATCGATATGAAACTGCATGTTGACGATCCGGTTGGCGCTGTGGCAGTTCACGGTGTCAACGGTGCCTGGGGTACGCTGGCAGCCGGTTTGTTCGCCACTGATACGGCGCCGGGCGCATCGGCCAAAGGTTTATTCTATGGCGGCGGCTTTGAGCAGCTGGGCGTTCAGGCACTGGGCGTATTTGCCATCGCAATTTGGACGATCGCCACCATGACGCTGGTTTTTCTGGCTATCAAAAAGTTTAACGGTCTGCGTGTTTCGGCTGAGGAAGAAATCCAGGGACTGGACCTGCCCGAGCATGGTCTGGTCAGCAGCTATGCCGACTTTATGATCACGGTTCCCACGCTGGATTTCGGCGATGCCGGCTCCGCCGCACCTGTTATTCCTGTTCCGCCCGAGGTTGCGGTTCCGGTTCAGAACACCGCTCACCCCAATGCCAAGATGACCAAGGTGACCATTGTGACCAACCAGAACAAATTTGGCGGTCTGCAAAAAGCGCTTGACGGCATCGGTATTACGGGCATCACTGTGACGAACGTGCTGGGTTACGGCATGCAAAAAGGCTATCCGCAGCTTTACAGAGGCGTTCCTGTTGAAGCGAAACTGCTGCCCAAGATTCAGATTGATATCGTTATCAGTAAGATTCCCACACAGGTTCTTGTGGATACGGTTAAGAGGGCACTGTATACCGGCAATGTTGGCGACGGCAAAATTTTTATCTACGACGTAGAGAATGTTATTAAGGTCAGAACCGGCGAAGAAGGCTATGACGCGCTCCAGGATGAGGAATAAGCGCCGCCGAAATTCAATGCTTACTTAATCTCTGCTTTTTACAGCTTAAAACGATAATTTACCTCCATCTTTTCTTCTACTAAAGAGCCGGCATCTGGAAACAGATGCCGGCTCTTTAGAGTACGGATGCGGCACGGGAGGTGCAGAACCCATTAAGGCAGGTGTTTTGCTTTATTTCTTTCCGCGAACTGTTTTTCAAGTAAAGTTAAGCTTCAAAGAAGTGGATTTTGTAAAGCAAAGCACCGGGAAAAGTGTGAAAGAACGGCGGGGAGCCGCTGTGGACATCCATGCCACCGGCAGCGAGCAGCGAAGCCGTTTAGCCGCACAAGCGGCTTGGTGGCGAGCCCCCGCTTTCGCGTCGAGGCGCAAAAAGCGCGCCGGATTGCTTGCCCGCAGGCGAGAAAACGGGCAAAAAGCTGTCAATAAAGCGACAGGGCTTAGGGAACCGCTGATTTAATCCATGTGCAGTTTATCAGCGGCTAATTTTGCGTCTGACTGTGTTAAAAAGCAGCCATAAGCGCCAGCTTTATGTCTGCTTTTTGCCTTGTCAGGCACAAAATTCTCTCGCCGCTAACCCGCCCCTGAATTAATCAGAGTCTCC
>JAEWLW010000091.1 GCA_023457355.1 Bacillota bacterium
CAGAGTGAAGCTTTTACCCCAATAAATCTACGAAAAAAGAGCTTCCACTTTTCATCGTGGAAGCTCTTGAAAGGCTTGGATTTACTGGCTTTGTAAGCAATAAATCTTTTTTACCTTTTGTTTTTGGAGCAGGTAACGGGATTCGAACCCGCTCGATCTGCTTGGGAAGCAGAGATGCTACCATTACACCATACCTGCACAACAATTGCTTAATGATTATACCGCAATTTCAATCTAAATGCAAGGTGGTTATTAATCATTTTATATTGTTGTTTTCAGCCCTTAAACCCCGAATCTCACTGCGGCAGTCCGTCCGCCCACAAAATGTCGATCTGTCACATGGTTACCGGTGCAGCTTGATCCGCCTGAGGCCATACGCCAAGAAAATCCTGATAATGCCTTGTTGCCGCACTCTGTGCCATGGTGCGGATATCATTGATGTAGCTAAAATTGTCAACCACCGTCCTGACGACATTGCCGTCCAACGCGCCGTTATCCACCATATTGTTGAGCACTGTGGTGGCGTTTTCCATCGACATTCCTTTGCGATAGGGACGGTCCTCTGTAATAGCCGTGAAAACATCTGCCACCGCCATCACCCGCGAACCCAGCGGCAAATTCTCTGCGCCGATGTGAAAGGGGTATCCTTTGCCGTCCAGCCGCTCGTGATGGTAAGCCGCCCATATCTTTATGACATCAAACTGCTGGATTCTGTCCAGTAAAACATAAGTATAATAGGTGTGCGAACGTATTTCATTGAACTCGTCGAGTTCCAGGGTATCCGGTTTTTCAAGAATTTCATTGTCGATTGCAAGCTTGCCCAAATCGTGCAGATAACCGGCTATCAGCATCATTTTTCGCTCAATGGGCGAAAACCCCATCAAATGGGCAAGATGCTCCGCCACTCTGGCAACACCCGCAGAATGGCTGGCGGTAAAGCGGCTTCTAAAGTCGATGATTCGCGAAAAAAGAATGGCAAAATCGACAACATCCTCCATATCCAGCGTCAAATGGTCAAACAGCTCCCACGTCGGCAGCTTATCCACCGGGTTGCGGGTGTTCAGGTCCAGCCAGATATACTCCTTCTTGCTGATCTTATTAAGCGCAGCAACAAAATTCGGTGCAAAATTCGTTCCTGACAGTTGGTTGATTGCCTCCAGCACTCTGGGCAGCTGGGAAAGCACATTGTGTTTTGAATTTTGTATTCCGGCACAAACACGGTCGGCTAAATGAATGATGTGTGCATAAAGCGGCACCACTTCACCGTTAAACCGCAGTCCCTGTCCGTTGGACCACGGCACATGGTGGTATTTAACCAGCCTGGCAATCGGCCGCAGCGGCCTGAACCCCGCCATCAGCGCGGCGCCCTTAAAGGCGTGATTATAGGCTACAATCGGCTCGTGCTCCGTAATGGATAACAACTCGTTTGTGGAAAGCGCCCCAATGTCATGCACCAATGCGGCCAAAAACACTTCCTTGCGCTCCTGCGCGGATAAGTCCAGCTGTTCCGCCAACCGGTACGATAAATAGGCCACCTGCTGCTGATGGCTGGCCAGCTGCGGTGATATCAGATCCTGAGCATTTGAAAGGCAGAGCAGCAGCTCATGAAGATTGCATCTGATAATATGATTCATAAAAATTCCTTTTACTCACGCTTATCGGTAAGGTATCCATTCGTTTTCGGTCAGCGGAAAAACAGCCGCCAATTCGGAAAAAACTAGGATAATTATAGCGTATTTTCTGTAAAAAAACAAACCATTTTCATATAATCAATCATCTTGATCATTTTGTGACCGCAATTTGTGACCGTTTTACGGTGATATAGCCTATTTTTTATCCAATTATTTCTAGTGTTAACCCCCCTGCGCCAGGGCAAAGAACAGTCTCAGGCCCTGGGGTATTATTTCGTCATTGAAGCAGTAGTCTGGCGTATGCAGCTGCGGCCAGGACTCTCCCGCACCAATTCCTACCAGCACGGCCCGGGCCATACTGCCGTAACAGCCAAAATCCTCCGACCAGCGAAAGGGTTCCGCAACATCGATGCAGGCCAGATCCGCCTGACGGCAAACCCGTTCCAGCGCGGCCAACATTGCATTGTCGTTTACCGTCGCGGGGAAAACGTCGCACAGCGCACAGGAAAACGCTACCCCATCCTGCCGCGCTTCGTCGCGAGCCGTTTGTTCAATGGCCTGGCGTAGCGCCAGCATATCAGCTTCGTGCCAGGCGCGCAGCGTCAGCCAGACCTCCGCACGGCCGGCGGCGGTGCCAAACGCTTTGGCGCCAATCTGAGAGCCGATCAGCGTCGCCATTGTCAACCCCTGTTTTTGGGTTTTTTGCAACAGCTTCGGTAAGGCCGCCATCACCCGCGCGGCGGCATATCCCGGATTAACACCGTTTTCAGGGTAAGCTGCATGAGAGGGCACACCCGAAAAAGTCAGCATCATCCCCATTGAAGCACAGGCAAAGGTGCCGCTGCGCAGCAAAACGGTACCCGCAGGCCAGCCGGGAATGTTATGGAATGCATAAATGCTGCTGACCCGATAATCTTCCAGCGCTCGGCAACACGCACGTGCGCCTTCACCCGTTTCTTCGGCATGCTGAAAAATGAGTACAATATTTTTCCCCAGCCACATTCCCTCCAGCAACAGTCCCAAACCCGCCAGTACCGCGCTGTGCCCATCATGCCCGCACAGATGCGCGGCGCCGCCGTCTGCAACCGGCACCGCGTCCATATCCGCCCTGAAAGCAATGGTCTCCCGCGCTGAAGGCTCCTGATGCAACGCACAAAACCACGCTCCCCGGTCGTCAATCTGCAGCGTCGTGTTTTGTTGAAGGAATTTCACCAGGTGCGCCTTTGTTTTGTGCTCCTGCCCCGAAAGTTCCGCAAGGCTGTGAAGTTCGGCGCGAAGTGTGCGCACCCGCTCTATGATCTTCTGTTGCATAAACGCACTCCCGTCATAACGGCGCCGCAAAATTGCAGCTGCGCCATCATATCTTACCGGCCACGGTCGGTTTATTCTGTCATGTATTATAGCATAAGTTGCCATAACGCGGCGATAAAGCGCACGTCTTTTTGTTTTCCTGCCCCGAGAAGATTCATGTCTTATTCTCCCGCCGCCCGGTTTACGCCCACCAAAGCCGCTGCATCCGCCCAAAAAAGTCAAGACCACGCTTAAAAACATGGTCTTAACTTTCAAAAAACCTGTATCTGTATTAAGAAGAAGTAATTAAAGTTTGGGCTTATACGTGTGATTGAAAATAGCTCGGCTATGCTGTGTTATGCGTCAAGAACACATAATGCACCCCATGTTGTCGCAGCCAAAGGCTGACGGGTTTGGCGTAGCGCCCCCAAGCCTGTTTCTGTCACGGCAAAAGCGCAGAAGCGGTCGCAAATACAATCCGAGATACTGTTTTTGCATGGGAGACTCACCCTATCAAAGCGGCTCGTGGTCAAACTGTCCCGCATTTTTCTCTTCGCGCACCTGAATCGCATGATAGAACAACCAGTTGAGCGGCGTCTCAACGCCCAGCTTTTTGCCCAGCGCCACCACCTTGCCCGCAAACATCTCCACCTCAGTCTTGCGCCCCGCTTCGATATCCAGCAGTGTCGAGGGTTTATTGTAGAAGGGAATCCGCTTGACCTGCGCGTTCTGGCGGTCGATATCCGCCTGCCCAAGGTCGATGCCCAGTTTGTTGGCAATGCGCACAACCTCCCACATGGCTTCGTTGCGTATTTCATTGGCATGGTCACTGATGCGGTAGGCGCCAAACGGAATATCGAGCAGCGCGCAGGTCAGATTTTCGCCCACATTGCACATGAACTTAAACCACAGGCCCTTGATCATGTCCTCATCAACCGAATAGCTGATCCGGCAGGCATCGAATAATGTGCTGATTTGTCGCACCCGCTCGGAAAGCTGGGTGTTTTTAGCTTCGCCAAAATGCACCTTGCCCAATACGGGGTCAAAATTTGCCACCCCGTCGCGCATGTTAATGGACACCCGCATATAGGAATACAGCACATGACCCCAGCCGTAAACCTCGGCAACGCGCTCCTCGCTATCGACGCCGTTCATGACGCAGAGAATCTGCGTATTTTCGCCAACCTGGTTTTTGATGTCGCTGATAGCCTGTGAGAGGCCCGTATCCTTGACGGCCATAATGACCAAATCGGCCGGGTCACCGGTTGTCTCAGGGCTGATAACCGTAAAATGATGGGTTACACCGTTGAGGGTCACACCATCGGATTCCAATCTTGCTTTCCGCGCCCCACCGGCCAACACCCTGAAATTACCCTTGGGCAGACCCGCTTCAAGCTTTGGCGCAAAAAACACGCCCATCGCGCCCAGACCGATCAGTGTAACCTTTTTGATTTCCATTAGACTCCCGCTCCTTTAATGAATATTATTTTAAACAAACGCTTTAATGCAAAGCGGATTTTAAATACAGACGAAGGCAAAAGCCGTCAATAACGCTTGAATACCGGCTTACCTGCGCATCATAACACCCTTCATAAAACCTTTGGATGTGCGGAAAAACGCAAAGTACGCGGTGCCGGTCAGGGGCAACGGGCGTTTGCCAGCGTTTGCGCCACCATCTGGATATACGCCTCAAGCGCATCGGATAAAAAAGTCTGCCGGCGTTTGATGTACCCCAGCCGAATCGTTTGCCCATCCGCAAGCGGCATCGCAAGAATCTGGTTCTCATCCGAGCTTAAAATGCCGGTGCCCACGTTGTATCCGTCGGTATGCCGGATAAAGTCGCGCATGGTGCCCCTGTCGCTGACATAAATGGTACGCGCGGCGGCTTCGTCGCCAAGCGGTGTCTCGCTTAAACGCAGCGGAATATCATCCTGCCGGTAGGTCAGGCAGGGATATGCCGCCAATTGGGCCGTTAATACTTCCGGCAGGGCCGCCAGCGGATGACCGGGCCGTATATACACATGCTCCACAGTTTTTGTCAGTTCTCTGAATTCCAGTTCCCGCTCATGGAACACCCGCTCAAAATAGGGCGCAGTTCGGGGATTCAGCGACAAAAAGCCCAATATGCTTCGGCTTTCGGCCACATCCTCCACCACATCGGTGGACTTCCCTTCCCGGAATGAAACGACATATTGCGGCCATTTTTCCAAAAAGGCGATCAGCGGCAGGTCCATGCAACAATAATGCTGCGAAGAGATTGAAACTGCCCGCGCGCGTGCACTGCGGCTGCCGCGGTCAAAGTGGTAGGTGATCGACTCCGCCTGCTCAACCAGCATTTTGGCCATAAACAACAGTTCTTCGCCCGCAGGGGTAAACGCCACCCCCTGATTGTCCCGGTCCAGGATCGTAATACCCAGCTCCTGTTCCAGCGCCCGGATGGATTTGCTGATGCTGGGCTGGGTCACATAAAGGGCATCCGCCGCCCGGCGAATGGAATGCCGCGCCGCAATCTCAACAATATAACGGCATTGCTGAAGCGTCATGCCGCGCACCTCCCGCGATAGAAAAAAGTAATCACGCAGGGGCAAAAACCGTTATTTTACACGGCCGACACCCTGTGTTAGAATAGGTCTGTTCAAATACATATACTTACCTGTGAAAACGAGGGGATTTTTTATGCCAAAGGCCATCACCATCCGCCCCGCCGTACCGGAGGATGCCGAGGTACTGCTGCAAATCTACGCGCCCTATGTGCTGAACACCGCCATATCGTTCGAATACACCGTGCCCACGGTTGAGGAATTCGCCGGGCGCATCCGAAAAACGCTGCCGCGCTATCCCTATCTGGTGGCGTTGCACGGCGAAGAGATTGTAGGTTACGCCTATGCGTCGGCCTTCAAGTCCCGCGCGGCCTACGACCGCGCCGTTGAGACCAGCATCTATGTCTCGCAGAACTTTCGCGGCGGCGGCATCGGCCGGGCCCTTTATGCAAAGCTTGAAGCGGTGCTGCGCTGCCAGAATATTTTAAATCTCAATGCCTGCATTGCTTTCCCAACCGGTGAGGATGCCCACCTGACGACCGACAGCCCCAAGTTCCATGAACGCCTGGGCTATCGCACGGTGGCGCACTTCCATCAATGCGGCTTTAAGTTCAACACCTGGTATGACATGATCTGGATGGAAAAGCTATTGGGCGAACATCTGACGGCGCCCAAACCGATCCGGCCATTTATGGAGGTCTGGCATGACTGCTTCGCGTAGGGTTCTGCCAGCGTTGTTTTGCTGCGCCCTGTGGGGCAGTGCCGTACCGCTGACAAAGGTTAGCATGGGGCTGTTTTCAATAGCGGCCAACGCCTTTGCCAATCAGATTTTTATAGCTGGCCTGCGGTTTACGCTGGCCGGATTCGCCACCATCGTCATATTATCTGTTCAGGCAGGGCATGTGCTGATGCCCGATAAAGCGGCCCTTAAAACGGCATTGTTGCTCTCGTTATTTCAGTCGGTCGGCCAGTATACCTTTTATTACATCGGACTTTCCAATACCAGCGGCGTCAACGCCAGTCTGGTGCAAAGTTCCAATGTATTCATTGCCTTTTTGTTTTCGTGCTTTATTTTTAAGCAGGAAAGCTTCACCGGTATTAAACTGTTTGGCTGTCTGCTGGGGGTTTCGGGCCTTCTGCTGATGTATGCCGGCGGTCTGAACGGGCGGGTGGGCTTTTCGCCCTTGGGCGAAGGACCGGTTTTAATTTCAACGCTGTTCGCCGCGGCCTCGGTCTGCCTTTTAAAAAAGCTGTCTTCGCAATACGGCCCCCTTATTTTAAGCGGCTACCAGTTTTTGTTCGGCGGCCTTCTCATGCTTTTCGGCGGCGCCGCGCTCAGTGGGCGCATTCCAACCCCCCACCCCGTGGGCTTTGGCATTTTGTTCTACCTTGCCTTCGTCTCAACCGCAGCCTATTCGCTGTGGGGTTATCTGCTGCGGCACAATCCGGTTTCCGGCATCGCTATCTTCGGCTGCACAACGCCGATGTTTGGCACGCTGTTTTCCTGCATCCTGCTTGCGGAATTCCGAAATTTGAGCTGGAATGTGGCGGGTGCGCTTATCTGTGCCGTGCTAAGCATCTTTTTAATTAACTATGCCGGTCAAAAAAGCCGCGTACCGCAGGCGCTTGCGCGCTGATCGCTCCTATTGCGCTTACACACCATAATTTTCACAAAACAAAAACAGTTGTTTTCCGGGCGTTTTAAAAGTCTAAAGCGGACGGAAATTCGTTGGAAGAGCGTGCGCGCAGCGATGCGCTTTTTCAACAGAACTTCCCCCATGCTGAAGGCCTTTAAGAACGGCTCTTGGCCGGCGCTTTTAGCACCGGCCTTTTTACACCAGTTGGGCTGTTCCTTTGATGCGCGTTGCCGTTATTTTGTCGCCGCTTAGAAAAACCTCCGACGTGATGACGCTCGGCTTGCCCATTGCAAACCCCTGCAAAATTCTAAAGCTGTTCCAGCCCTGCTGCGCCGGGCAGAGTGCCAGCCCCACAAGATAGGCCCCAAGCGCCGACGCGGCGACACCGGTGGCGGGGTCCTCATCATAGCCCGCCCTTTTTGGGAACTGCCGCGCGAAAAACACATCCTGTCCGTCGGCGTCCTTCCCCGGGGCAAACGGGTAAAAACCTGTTGTGTCATATTCGTCGCAAAGCTGCCAGAGATAGTCAAAATCCGGCCGGAGATTATCCAGCGTTTCGCGCTCTTTAAGCGGCACCATCAGCTTTTGCCGCGAGGTGGCCACCGATTGTATCGGATATGGGGCCAATTGTTCCGCGCCGATACCCAGCGCTTTACAAACTTCCTGCGTTGTCGGTTTTTTGTCTGAAAAAGTGGGCAAAAATTGTGCAACCGCCACGTCAATTTCATCGCCGCGCCGCGTCCATTCGGCACAAACCGTGCCAAACTGCGTCCCGAACCGTATGGGGCTTTCAGTGGCCAGCCCCCTTCTTACCAAAACCGTTGCACAGCCGACAGTGGCGTGCACACACATGCCCATCTCGTGCAACGGCACGAAATAGCGCAGCTTAAAATCAGATTCGGCGTTCTCCGGGGAACATACGAAGGCTGTTTCCTGCATGAAGGCCTTCGTCATTTCCTGCATTTGTGCCGTGGAATATTGATCGCCGCCCAGCACCACCGGGCAGGGATTGCCGCCCCCCTGTTGATATGAAAATACCACTGTATGTACGACATCCGCCATAAAAACAACCCCTTTATGTCATATTTCAATATCGTTCAGGATGTGGCCATAAAACCACGCCCCAAACACGCATATACTTGATACGATAGTAGCATTCCGGGGTAGGGCTGTCAACATGTCCGGCCGGATGCAGCCGGTGCCAACGGTTATCCGCTTGTTCTGTTTTTAAAACGGCGCGCCCGAAAGGCTTGCAACAAATATGAATTGACAAAAAAACAGGGCCATGCTAAAATTTGAACACAGATTATATGACTGACGGAAATGTGGAATCGACCACATGAAGTATAATCGTTGAAGCCGACCGTCTGGGCAGTTTACGCTCAGATTGTCGGCTTTTTATGTTCCCAAATTTTTCGGAAGGCGGTGACAACATGCTTAAAGGCAAAATTCACTCGATAGAGACCATGGGCCTTGTGGATGGGCCGGGCATCCGCACGGTGCTGTTTTTTCAGGGTTGCCGTCTGCGGTGCCGGTACTGTCATAATCCGGATACCTGGCCGATGGATTCCGGTGAGGAGATGGATGTCGACCGGCTTGTCAGGCTGCTTAAACGCTACCGCCCCTACCACGGTGAATCCGGCGGCGTCACCTGTTCGGGGGGCGAACCGCTGTTGCAGGCGGAATTTTTGACCGAATTGTTTTACGCCTGCAAGCAGGCGCATATTGCCACCTGCCTGGATACGGCCGGATACGGCAACGGTGATTATGAAGCGCTGCTGGCATATACCGACCTGATCATCTTCGACGTTAAGCACTACCGTCCCGACGCTTACACCGCGCTGACCGGGGGCGATATTGCCGTACCGAACGCATTTTTGGAAGCCGCCGTTAACCGCGGTACCCCGCTGTGGATTCGCCACGTTGTGGTTCCGGGGCTGACCGACTCCCCGTCGCATATGGCAGGGCTGGGGCAGTACCTTCGCGGCATCCCAAACATTCAAAGGGTTGAACTCTTGCCTTACCACACCCTGGGCGCGTACAAATATGAGCAGTTGGGGTTGCGATGTCCGTTGCATGCCACGCCTGCAATGGATAAAAACGCGACGCAAAAGCTTCAGCAAGGACTTTTGGAAACAATGGGCATCGAGAAAGGAATGAAACACCATGATGGATTCTGCATGGCAGGGCTTTAACGCCGGCCTTTGGACCGACGAAATTGATGTGCGCAACTTTATTCAAAAAAATTACGCCCTTTACGAGGGCAACGACGCCTTCTTGGCAGGCCCAACCGAAAAAACCAAGGCCGTTTGGGCAAAGTGCCACAAATTGATTGTGGAAGAGATGAAAAAGGGGATTCTGGATGTCGAGACCAAAACCATTTCGGGCATTGATAACTTTGCACCCGGTTACATCGACCGGGAGAACGAGGTGATTCTCGGCCTGCAAACCGACGCGCCCTTAAAACGCGTTGTCAACCTTTACGGCGGCATGAAGATGGCGACCAGCGCGCTTGCACAGTACGGCTACCAGCTGGACCCGACGGTTGAGCAGCATTTTCACGCCTGCCGCAAAACCCATAACGAGGGCGTTTTTGACGCATACCCCGAGCGCACAAAGGTTGCCCGGCACGTCGGGCTGCTCACCGGCCTGCCGGACGCTTACGGGCGCGGCCGCGTCATTGGCGACTACCGGCGGGTGCCGCTTTACGGCGTTGATTTCCTCATCGGGCAGCGCAAAAAGGACTTGACCGCCTTTGACGGCCCCATGAGCGACGAGCGCATCCGCACCCGCGAGGAGATCAGCATGCAGATTCGCGCACTGGGCCAGATGAAATCAATGGCGGCCAGATACGGCGTTGACATCAGCCTACCGGCCAAAAACGCACAGCAAGCGGTGCAGTTTTTATATATGGCTTATCTGGCGGGCGTCAAGGAGAATAACGGCGCCGCCACCTCGCTGGGCCGAACCTCGACCTTTTTGGATATTTACATCGAGCGCGACCTGAAAACCGGCCTGCTCACCGAGCGGCAGGCGCAGGAGCTTATTGACCAGTTCATCATCAAGTTGCGGCTGGTACGGCATTTAAGAACGCCGGAATATAACGAGCTTTTCGGCGGCGACCCCACCTGGATCACCGAAGCCATCGGCGGCATCGGCATCAATGGCAGGCCGCTGGTCACCAAAACGTCTCTGCGCTACCTGCACACGCTGACCAATCTCGGCACAGCGCCGGAGCCGAATATGACGGTGCTCTGGAGCCGCGATCTGCCTCCCGCGTTTAAGGCCTACTGCGCCAAAATGAGCATCGAGACCGACTCGATTCAATACGAAAACGACGACATCATGCGCCCGGTTTACGGCGATGACTACGCTATTTCGTGCTGCGTTTCCGCCATGCGGGTGGGCAAGCAGATGCAGTTCTTCGGCGCCAGAGCCAACATTGCAAAATCACTGCTCATGGCCATCAACGGCGGCGTGGACGAGCTGAAAAAGACGCCGGTTGTGCCGGGCATCGCGCCGCTGGGTGACGGGGCGCTGGATTATAACGACGTGATGGCCCGGTATAAAAAAGTGCTGGACTATGTCGCCGAGCTTTATGTCGACACCATCAACATCATTCATTACATGCACGACAAATATGCCTACGAAGCCAGCCAGATGGCGCTGCACGACGTTTCTGTCGAGCGGCTGACCGCTTTTGGCCTCGCAGGCATCTCGGTGGCGGCCGACTCGCTTTCGGCCATTCGTTACGCGAGCGTCACGCCCATCCGGGATGAACAGGGTGTTGCAATCGACTTTGAGGTCGAGGGCAATTTCCCTAAATATGGCAACGACGACGACCGCGTTGACGATATTGCCGTTGAGATTGTCACCTATTTTTCCAACGCGCTTAAAAAACACCCGATTTACCGCAACGGGGTTCACACCCTTTCGGCGCTGACCATCACAAGCAATGTGATGTACGGCAAAAAAACCGGCAGCACCCCCGACGGGCGCAAATTTGGCGAACCGCTCGCCCCCGGTGCCAACCCAATGCACGGCCGGGATGAAAACGGCGCGCTGGCCTCCTTAAATTCGGTGGCAAAAATCCCCTACCGCGATATCTGCCAGGACGGCGTTTCCAACACCTTTTCCATCGTCCCCGATGCACTGGGCAAGAATGCCGGGCAGCGCATCGAAAATCTTACACACATTCTGGACGGCTATTTCGCGCAGGGCGCGCATCACCTCAACGTCAACGTCATGAACCGTGATATTTTAGCCGACGCCATGGACCACCCCGAAAAATATCCCACCCTGACCATCCGCGTCTCAGGGTACGCCGTCAACTTTAACCGCCTGACGCGTGAGCAGCAGCAGGAAGTCATTATGAGAACCTTCCACAAGGCGGTTTAAGCGCCGCCCGCCCCCGGCCCGCCTTGTGGCGCCTGCACACGGTTGAATGGCGGCATTTTCCGGTCTATCTTCTTACCCCCCCATAACAAGACCCCGGGCAACGCTTTTGCGTCAACCGGGGTCTTGTGGCATCATGGCTGTTGGGAATTCGGGCCGCATGGCGTCGCTTGCACCGCACCAAGCGACGGTAAATCGCAAGAGGGCTGGCAGTCCGGTGCCGTGTTATAGTTAAACAACTCAGAAACAGGTGCAGGATTGACGAGAATATTTTGCACCCCGCAAGGCGGAGGACACTGGCGGGCTGCCGCCCGCCAAAGACAACAACGCAGCGCGTCGCAAATAGACCGCAAAGACTGTGCCCGTTATTGAGTTGTTTGACTATATGTACCCCTGCTGCTATGAACATGCTTACAGCTGCTTACGGGGGTTTAGCCGAATCTCCAGGCAGACATCTCCCGCAGCGGTGGACATACAGAAATCTTTTTTCATCACATATGTCCCGCTGTCATCGGCTCTTTTGCGCTGGGGCGGGCGAATGTCACAGGTTAAATCTTCTCCGGCCAGCATGGTCAGCACGTTGCCGCTGATAATATTTGAAATTTCAGATATGGCGGATATCACAAAATCATCCACCAGGTTCATTTCCATGCCGCTCATGATCGTCACAATTTTCAGCGAGGTCTCTTTCGGGAAACGGTAAACGACCTCGCCGACCAAATCCCCGACAATTTCAATCGAAATATCCAGTTCTTCGTCACATTGAAAGTTATCCACCGGCTGGTCACTGATTTCTGACAGATCCAGCATCAACTCAAAAACGTTGCAGGTTGCCTGCAAAAAAGGCGCATAAAATTTAGAGGGCATTGCCTGAGACCCCCTTTTCAATGGCATAGTCCGCAATGCGCTGATCCTCCGCCGCCACATGGTTGATCAGCCATGCCAGCAGCTTTCCGGCGAACTGCTGCATCATCTGTTCATCGTAGCCGCTGCGTTCATATTCGGCCGAAACCGCCAGCACATAGCGCACCATATCGTCATGTATTTTCTTGTGTGCCTGATAACCGGGATAGCCAATGCGCAACTGATAAGCCTCCTCATCGCCAAAATGCTCAACCACATAGGCCTTCATAAACTCCAGCGTTTCGTTTACCCGCATCACCTTTTCTTCCCATGCGGCGGGAGAGCGCAACGTTTGCACAAAAATCTCAACGCGTTTAAACAGCTCCTGATGCTGTGCATCCACAACCGGGACGCCCAAAGCGTATTTATCTTTCCAAATCACGATATCCTGTCCTTTCTAAAGTATGATCATTACCTTTTATTTTAGCAACATCCGGGGACGCTGTAAATTCATTTTCAATAAGTTTATCGTAAGGCCGTGATAAAACCTTGCTTGACTTTAGCGGCGATACAAATTACAATTATATTTGTCGAAAACTCGAAAAAAATGACTAATATGCAAGGCCGCAACCATGCTTTTTGTACGGTGCAATGCAGTTTGAAATATCGCAACCGCGCTATGAGAAGAATGCAGCACAATTGCGTAAAAACCTCTCGCGCACTTATAATGCCCTTGTCAAATACTGCCTGAGAGGTGGTCTACGCCGAAAACAATTTGAATGCGACAGTTCTTTGGGTTATGACCATTTCGGCAAATGGTGAATAGTACCGCAAGAGGCTCAGGAGGGTGATTCCTTATGCTCAGCCTTTTTTTATATGCCGAAATCAACATTGTTGGTTCGGCTGTTCTACTGATGATGTTAACCAGCCAGAATAAGCGCAGCTTTAAAAATACGCCTGTCGACCAGCAACTATTTAATGGTGTGATGGCTTTAAATTTAGTGATTTTTCTGTTTGACACCGGTATGTGGCTATCGGACAATAGCCCGCTGTGGGGCATGAGGACAATCAATTACCTTTCGACCATTCTATATTACTTTTTCACGCCGTGGATATGCCTGTTGTGGCTGATGTATACCGATTTTAAAATCAACGAAAGCTGGGCTGATCTTCTCCGCCGTTCCCGCTATTATGTCATTCCGGCGCTGGCATGCACAGTGCTGACCCTGTGCAGCCCTTTTACCGGCTGGTTTTTTGTCATATCCGGGGATAACCATTATTCGCGCGGCCCCTGGCTGATGGTGCTGACGCTGGTTACCTTTTCCTACCTTGCCGCAGCCTGCAGCATTGCGCTTGGCGATACCCTTAAAAATGGCTGGCGACAAAACAACGGTTTAAATCCATTGCTGGTGGTTTACCCGCTTGGGATTATGGCGGCGGCCATATTGCAGCTGCGCCGCTTTGGACTCTCAGTCATATGGGTCTGCGCAATGCTCGGCTGTGCCAGTATCTACATCAATATCCAAAACGCCGAGCTTTTAACCGACCATTTAACCGGGCTTTATAATCGTCGGCGGCTTGATCAGCACCTTCGGCGCAGGATTAAGGCGCAATATAAAAAGCGCCTGTTATTTGCAATGGTTTTAGATGTGGATGATTTCAAAAAAATCAATGATTGTTTTGGCCATATCGCGGGGGATTATGCGCTTATGCGCATCGCCCAACTGCTGAGGAAATCCTGTATCAGCGGCGAGGACTTTATTGCACGATGGGGCGGCGATGAATTTATCATCGTCGGCGAGCGAACCGGCGCCGACGAAATTCGGGCACTCATGAAGGCCATTAAAGAAAATATTCTGGGATATAATCAAAGTGGGCACGCCCCATACACCCTTATGCTCAGCATGGGTTATGCTGTTTTTAAGGCGGGCGATACCGAAGATTCATTTTTGGCGGCGGCCGATAAAGCGATGTACCGCAGCAAACTTAAAAACAAAGCTGCCGCTACACCCCATAATGAGCAGGCACGGCCTTAAACAGGCGCATCGTTTCGGCGATATCTTCGCCTTCAGGGGGCGATCATCGACGTACCGATAATGTTTAAAGCCATGGCGTCAATTCGCTTTGCCACAACTGGAATATGCCGGTGTATCCGGCCTGCAAGAAGATTATCGGAATTTCGGGGGCATCACGCCGCCGCTTCATAACAGGAGGGCTTACAAATGTACGAGCTGATTCAGGCGGGCGATAAAACCTATTACATCAACTGCCCCGCCAAAATGGGGGTTTATCTTTCGGACGACCAAGCGGTTTATCTCATCGACAGCGGAAACGACAAAGAGGCTGCCAAAAAAGCGCTGCGGCACATTGAGGGCAACGGGTGGCATCTGGCCGGCATTATCAACACCCACTCCAACGCCGATCACATCGGCGGCAACGCTTTTTTGCAGCAAAAGACCGGCTGCAAAATTATTTCTACCGGGCTGGAGAACGCTTTTGCAAAGTACCCGATACTTGAGCCGTCATTTTTATATGGGGGCTATCCGTGTAAAACACTGCGCAACAAATTTTTAATGGCCGCTCCCTGCGCCCCCACCGATGATGTGGAGACATTCTTGCCGGAGGGTTTGGACTTTTTTCGCCTGGGCGGACATTTTTTTGACATGATCGGCGTAAAGACGTCGGACGGCGTTTATTTTTTGGCCGACTGCGTCTTCAGCAAAACGATCCTCAACAAATACCACCTCTCTTTTGTCTATGACGTCGCCGCATTTTTACAGACGCTGGATATGCTTGAAACCCTCACCGGCAGCCTGTTCATTCCCGCGCACGCGGATGCCACCCAAGATATAAAGCCGCTGGTTGCGCTCAACCGCAGCAAGGTCCATGAAATTTTGGAAAAGCTGCTGCAAATTTGCCAGACGCCCATTTGTTTTGAAGATATCCTAAAAGCCGTGTTTGATTCCTACGCGCTGACGATGGATTTTAACCAGTACGTTCTGGTGGGAAGCACGGTGCGCTCTTATCTTTCCTACCTGCACGATAAAGGCCGCTTGATGACCGCCTTTTCAGATAACAGGCTGCTGTGGTTCAGTACCGGCCATGTTTAAACGTTTCAACACGGATGCGACAGAAGAAGGAGAACGAAATGGCATACCAAACAGAATATCCATTTGAATTGCCGCGCGGTTATATCGACAGCGACGGAAGCCTTCACAAATTCGGCATTATGCGGCTGGCCACAGCCGCGGATGAAATTTTACCGATGCGCGACCCACGGGTACAGGCCAACCCAGGTTATCTGCCCGTTATCACGCTGGCCCGGGTTATAACGCGCCTGGGCGATCTGAGTTTTATTGATACGAGGATTATAGAAGGCCTTTTTACAGCAGATATGGCCTTCCTGCAAGATTTTTATGCACGCATAAACCGGGGGGATGTCCCCCGCCTTTGCATAACATGCCCGGCCTGCGGCCGGCAGATAGAGTACTCGCCCCAGGAACTTTTTGAGCGGTGACGCTTTGGATACCGGGCTGCTTTTATAAGAAGAAAGGATATTTCCGCGAGATGACAACATCTAAACACTTTTGTACCTGTCGGGACACCGACTGCAAGCTTAACCCCTGCAACCACAATCTGGGGTGCGACCCCTGCATCCGAAAAAATTTGGCTGCGGGTGAAATTCCAGGCTGCTTTTTTCATTTGCTCAGTGACGATCTGTCACAGGTCGACGATTTCACGCTGGAAGGCTTTGTCCGCTTTTATCTGCAAAACAAGGCCACTCCGTCATAATGGTCCGTAAAAGGCCGGGGCTGAACACACTTTCAGCCCCGGCCTTTTCGTTTATGATACCCCCGCTCATTTGGCCCCCGCAGCCTGTTGACGTTTCTGGAGGCGGCAATGCCACCGCAATTCTACGTTTTTTGGACGTCCGCACCACGGATTGCAGCCGCGTGGGACAGGGCCTCGTCTCTCACCGCAGCGCCGGTTTATTAAAGGACGCCTCGCAGATTATTTTTGCGTCGCCTGTTTTAAATTTTCTTCTAAATCGTTTGACAATTCCGGTGTACGCCAGGGCGCACGGCCCCATTGATCATAAAATTGTACGTTTTTTAGATGCCGCGTTGCTATAATGGCGTAAAGCGTTTACATACGCCTTCCGGCGAAGGGAGTGAAGGGCGTCCGGTCGGTATTTAAAGGAACGCATGGTGTAAAACACAATTGTTATTTAGGAGGTAACGAAAATGACTTTTGAAATGGTCGACAATGTTCTTAACATCAGTGCAGATGCCGTCATGACGGTTGCCATGGCCGCTGTTTTGCTGTTGATTGGCTACGCAGTCAAGGGCAAGGTTAAATTCCTGAATAAGTATTGCATCCCCGCACCGGTGGTCGGCGGCTTCCTGTTTATGTTTGTCACCTATCTCGGCCACATCTCCAACAGCTTCGCCTTTACCTTTAACACCACCTTTCAATCGCCGTTCATGCTCGCATTTTTTACGACGGTCGGTCTGGGCGCCAGCTTTTCACTGTTTAAAAAGGGCGGCATACTGCTGGTTATTTACTGGCTGGTCGCCGGTGTTGTTTCCATCTTCCAAAACGTCATCGGCGTTGCGGTCGGCACCGCTGTGGGCCTGGACGCCCCCTATGCGCTGCTTTCGAGCGCTATTTCGATGATCGGCGGCCACGGCGCGGCAGCGGCCTACGGCACCACCTTCAGCGAGATGGGCTATGAACCCGCTGTGCTGGTCGGCACTGCGGCGGCAACCTTTGGCCTTATCAGCGGCGTGCTGGTCGGCGGCCCGCTTGGGCGCCGCCTGATTGTCAAGTACAACCTCAGGCCCGACGAAAACGAAAACTTTGATACCGACGTCGCCACCATCAACGCAGGCACGGCCGAAAAGCTCAGCGGGCTGGATATTATGAAAAACGTCACCGCCATTCTGGTCTGCATGGCGCTTGGCACCATCGTTTCGGGCTGGATCGGCGAACTGATCAATATGTCCTTCCCCACCTATGTCGGCGCGATGTTTGTCGCCGTCATTCTGCGCAACGCCAACGAATCGGCACACTTCTACCGTTTTAATTTCAGGCTGGTGGAGGGTATCGGCGACGTCATGCTCGCTTTGTACCTTTCCATGGCGCTCATGACCCTCAAGCTGTGGGAGCTCGCAGGCCTTATCGGCGGCGTGCTGATCGTCCTTATCTGCCAGGTGGCCTTTATGATTCTTGTTGCCTACTTTGTGGTGTTCCGCATATTGGGCAAAAACTACGACGCGGCGGTTATGTGCGCGGGCCTGTGCGGCCACGGTTTGGGCGCAACGCCTTCGGCCATTGTGAATATGACGGCGGTCAACGAGCAGTATGGCATGTCGCGCCGCGCGATGATGATTGTTCCGATTGTCGGTGCGTTTTTGGTGGATATTATCTATCAGCCCCAGACCATCTGGTTTATTAAAACTTTTGTCAAGAGCTTTGTCGGCTAAAGCTGCGCCGATAGATTGATTGCATGACATACAGGAGGATTTTAGAACATGGCAAAACTAGTTGAATGCATTCCCAATTTCAGCGAAGGGCGCGACCAGGCCGTTATAGACGGCTTAGCCGCGGTCGCCAAAAGTGTTCCTGGCTGCACCCTGCTGGACGTTCAGTCCGACGCAAACCACAACCGTTGTGTTTTTACGCTGGTCGGCTCTCCCGAGGGCATTGAAGAAGCCGCGTTTCTGCTTTGTAAAAAAGCTGCCGAAACTATCGACATGACCAGGCACCAAGGCGCACACCCCCGCATGGGCGCCACCGATGTCATCCCCTTTGTGCCCACGATGGACATGACGGTGGCCGAGTGTGTGGCCATCTCCAAGCGTGTGGCGCAGCGCATCTGGGAAACGCTTAAAATTCCGAGCTTTTTATATGAAGATTCCGCCACATCGCCCGACCGCGTCAACCTTGCCAGTGTGCGAAAAGGCCAGCTTGAAGGCATGCCCGAAAAGCTGTTGCAACCCGAATGGGCCCCCGACTACGGCGAACGCAAAATTCACCCCACCGCCGGTATCACGGCCATCGGCGCCAGAATGCCGCTTGTCGCCTTCAACGTCAACCTGGGTACCGCCAATCTCGAAATCGCCAAACAGATTGCCAAGACCATTCGTGGCTCCTCCGGCGGCTTTAAATACTGCAAAGCCATCGGCGTCATGCTTGAAGAGCGCAACGTCGCGCAGGTTTCGATGAACATGGTCAACTATGAGAGCACGCCGCTCTACCGTGTTTTTGAGGTTATTCGCGCCGAGGCTCAGCGCTGGGGCGTGCCGATTATCGGCAGCGAAATCGTCGGCCTCACCCCCGCCAAGGCACTGGTGGACTGCGCCGAATATTACCTTAAAATTGAGAACTTTGATTACAAAAAGCAGGTTATGGAAAACCACCTCATCGGCTGATGCAAGCTGGAAAAGGAGTATCGAAAATGAAACTTGTCGACCGTACCGTAACCGGCTTCATAGACCTGATGGCCTCTTCTGAGCCCGCCCCCGGCGGCGGCTCCGCAGCCGCCCTGCAGGGTGCGCTGGGCGTGGCGCTCACCGCGATGGTCTGTGCGTTGACCGTAGGAAAAAAGAAGTATGCGGATTGGCAGGGGCTGGCCGCCTCGGTGCAGCAGGATGCGGCTGCGCTGAAGGATCATTATCTGGATGTCATCGACCGGGATACCGAGGCCTTTAACGGTGTCAGCGCCGTATTCGCCATGCCCAAAGACACCGAAGAACAAAAAGCCGCGCGTGCCCAGGCGATGCAGGCGGCGCTGAAGGCCTGCACCCACCCCCCCCTTTGAAATGATGCAGCTGGCGTATGAAGCGCTGCGGCTCACCGAAAGTATTGTGGGGCGTTCCAACCCCAGCGCCGCCAGCGACCTGGGCTGCGCCGCCCTGAGCCTGAAGGCTGCCATGCAGGGCGCGTGGCTCAATGTTCTGATCAATATCGGCGGCATCACCGACGAAGCGTTTGCCAGCCGCTACCGGCGGGAGGGTGAAGCGCTGCTGGCACAAGCCCTGCCGCTGGCGGACGGCATCTACCAGTCGGTTTTGTGCGCACTTTAAGGCCGTTTTCTTTGGAGAAAGAAGGATGCGATAATGGATGTGGCCCTTTCTCTTATAACCCCTTCGGCGTTCACCGTCAGCCAATGGAGCGGCGGGACGACGACCCAAATCGCCATATTCCCACCAAACGCGCAATATGCCAATCGTAATTTTCTCTGGCGAATCAGTTCCGCCACCATCAACCTGCCGGAGTCGGACTTTACGCCCCTGCCGGATTATGAACGCTATCTCTCACTGCTGGAAGGATGTATTTTTCTCACCCACGACGGTGGCAGTTCCATGATGTTGACCCCCGGGGAAATCCACCGCTTTGACGGCGGTGCGGCTACCAAGTCGCGGGGCATCTGCGTCGATTTCAACCTGATGTTGCGCAAAGGCGCATGCGACGGTTCGCTTTCCTGCCTGAAAATACCCCAAGCCGGGGAATTCCCGCTGACCGACCCCGCGCAATCCTCCCAGCCACAGACAGCGGTGCTTTATTGCGTGCGTGGCAGCGGCGTTGTGCACGCCGGCACGCAGGCCGCTGCCTGTAACTGTAACGAAGCGGTGCAGATTCGGTCGTTTGATTCCAACGTCACCCTTTGCTGTAGCGGTCCGGCCATCTTTATGGCAGCATTTATGCGCTGCTAGATAACCGCCGGCTAATTCAGGGCGGGTTTACGAGAAAATTTTATGCCAGACAAAGCGCAAAGCGGTTACCGAACTGCTCACCTGTGGTGCAGTCTCCCCCCACCGTCGCCATAAAGGCAGCAGTTTCTCAAAGGGAGACAGCGTCGCCTGCCCCTTCCAGCCACAGGTTATTGACATCACCTTATAGTTAAACCAATAGGAGCGCGCGACGGAATTGATGGGGTTATTTTGTGTCTGGCAAGGCAGAGAGCCCCGGCCCACCAAGGGCGGCAACGCAGCCAGGCGCAAAACAGGCTGCCAAGACGGTTCGGATTTCAATTGGTTTGACTATATATCCCCTGGGTGAAATTGCTGCCAGCCGCGCATGCCCGTGGGCAGAGCTGCTCTGCCCACGGGCATTGATTCGCCTACGGCACCGATGCAACAAACATAGAGGAGGCAAATCATGTTTAAATCCGATATTGAAATTGCCCAGCAGGCCGCACTGCTGCCCATTGCTGACATCGCGGCCCGGCTTGGTGTGGCCGATCATATGCTGGAGCCCTACGGCCGCGCCAAGGCCAAGCTGGATATCCATTCGCTGAAAGATAAACCGATTAAAGGAAAATTGATTTTGGTTACCGCCATCAACCCCACCCCCGCAGGCGAGGGGAAAACAACCACCAGCGTGGGGCTTGCCGATGCGCTTGACCAGCTTGGCAAAAAGGTGGTGCTCTGCCTGCGCGAGCCCTCCTTAGGCCCGGTTTTCGGCGTCAAGGGCGGCGCCGCAGGCGGCGGCTATGCGCAGGTGGTGCCGATGGAGGATATCAACCTGCATTTCACCGGCGATTTTCACGCGGTCGGCGCCGCCAATAATCTGCTGGCCGCCCTGCTGGATAACCATATTCAACAGGGAAACACATTAAATATCGACACGCGTAAAATCGTCTGGAAACGCGCGGTGGATATGAACGACCGCCAGCTGCGCAGCATTGTATGCGGCCTTGGCGGTAAGGCCAACGGTGTCCCGCGCGAAGACGGCTTTGATATCACCGTCGCCTCGGAGGTTATGGCCGTGCTCTGCCTGGCTACCGATCTCGCCGATCTGAAAGCGCGGCTGGCACGCATGGTGGTGGCTTATACCCGCGACGACACGCCTGTCACAGCCCACGACCTGCACGCCGAAGGCGCCATGACGGCGCTGCTCAAAGACGCCATCAAGCCCAATCTTGTGCAGACGCTGGAACATACCCCGGCGTTGATTCACGGCGGGCCGTTTGCGAACATTGCCCACGGCTGCAACACCATCTCGGCCACCGAAACCGGCCTGAAGCTGGGCGACTATGTCGTCACTGAAGCGGGCTTCGGCGCGGACCTGGGCGCCGAAAAATTTCTGGACATCAAATGCCGTGCCGGCGGCTTTGCACCCGCAGCCGTAGTGATTGTCGCAACGGTGCGCGCCCTAAAACACCATGGCGGCGTTGCCAGGGCCGAGCTGAACAGCGAGAATCTCGCCGCGCTTGAAAAGGGGCTGCCCAACCTTTTGCAACATGTCGATAACATCCGCTCAGTGTTTGGGCTGCCCTGTGTCGTGGCAATCAACGCTTTCCCCGCCGACACGGCGGCTGAACTTGCGCTTGTGGCGCAGCGCTGCAAGGCGCTTGGGGTCAATGTGGCGCTCTCAGAGGTTTGGGCAAAAGGCGGCGCGGGCGGTCTGGCGCTGGCCGAAGAGGTGTTGCGCCTCTGCGAACAGCCCGCCCATTTTGAATACTGCTATGATCTCAACGCCGGCATCGAAGAAAAGCTTCATACCATCGCCACCCGCATCTACCGCGCAGACGGCGTTGACCTGACCGCAAACGCCAAAAAGCAGGCCGCGCAACTGGCAGCGCTGGGCTATGACAAATTGCCCATCTGCATGGCCAAAACCCAGTATTCTTTCTCGGACGACGCTGCGCTGCTGGGCGCGCCGTGCAATTTTCGCATTGTGGTTCGCAATCTGAAGGTCTCGGCCGGGGCAGGCTTTTTGGTCGCGCTCACCGGTGATATCATGACCATGCCGGGCCTGCCTAAGATACCTTCCGCTGAAAAAATCGACGTGGACGGCAACGGCCAAATCTCCGGCCTGTTTTAAACGCCACCTCCTTCCCCCCGCGGGCCTGTGCCACAAAGTTGCACGGGCTCGCTTATACGAATAGCAGAATAGATTGGCCGGGGTTTTTAGTCTGAAAAGAGAATGCAGGTGGGCTGCGCCCGCCAAGGGCGACAACGCAACGAGGTGAAAACAGGCCGCAAAGACTGTGCCTATTCCTAAATTGTTTGGCTACCGTTGATTGACGCCAAAGGCCGCGACAGCCGCACGCATTTGCGCACGCCGCCGCGGCCTTTTTAAATTCTTCGGGTCACAGATAGCTCTCCAAGAGCTGGTCCATTGAAAAATCCTCAATTTGAAGATAATATTCAGCGCAGTCAACAAGCGCCTTGGTTGGAATAATTCCCACTACTTCACTGCCGGTAATTTGTACACCGTAACGCCGCGCCTCCATCTTGACGGCCTCAAACACGCTGTAGATGGCACTTTTGGTGTAATCGGTCAAATTCATGGTCACCTGCGTGCGTTGCCGTTCGTCGACGGCGATACCCATCGCCTTGACAAAGTGATATCCGCCGCTGATGCTGCGCACCCGCCGGCTGATCTGCCGGGCGATATCGACATTGGGCGTATCCAGATTGATGTTAAAACAGATCAGCGGCATCCGCGCGCCGATGATGGTGGCGCCGCCGGTGGGGTGCATGGTCTCGGGGCCAAAGTCCGGCTTCCACAACGGGTTTTTCATTTTTTCGGCAAGCCCCTCAAACTGGCCCTTGCGGATATCGACCACATCCCGGCGATGCGGCGCGGCCGCGGAAGCTTCATACAGGAAAAAGGGCTGTGAAAAGCGCTCGGAAGCCTCCCTGGCCACCGATTTGGCCAGCTGGTCGGCCTCCTGAAGCGTACAGTTGCGCACCGGGATGAAGGGGATGACATCCACACAGCCAATTCTGGGGTGCGCCCCCTCGTGTTTGGTCATGTCGATCAGCGACTGTGCGGTGCCCACCGCCTCCACCATCGCATCCTTCAACGGTTCAGGTTGGCCGATCACGGTTACAACGCAGCGGTTCATGTCCGAATCCGTAGAATAATCCAGCAGCTTTATCCCCTGCTTTGCGCGGAAAGCGTCGACAATTTGCTCTATTTTCTTCAGATCCCGGCCCTCGCTGAAATTGGCAACCGACTCAAAAATTTGTTCCTTTTGCACCCGCTCCGCCGCCCTTCTCTGTGCTGTCCTTTTTATTATAGCGGCGCGGCGTATCCAGCGCAAGAAAATACACACATTGCCGCGCATGGGATTGCGCCCGGGAGGGCACATCGCGTATACTAAAGGCAAAGTGAGTTTGGAGGTGCCTTCATGCTGAAAGTATCGCTTCTGCAAACACCCACCGTCGAGCTTGACGGCCAGCTGATCGCCTTTCCTTACAGGCGGGGGGAAGCCCTTTTGTATTACATGCTGGTGCAGCGCAGCGCCACCCGGCAGGAGCTGATTGCCCTGCTGTGGGAGGGCCTTGACGAAACGACGGCGCTGAGGAATCTGCGCAACACGCTCTATGCGCTGAAAAAAGTGTTGGGCAAAGATTTTTTAACCTCGCCGCAAAAGTCGCTGGTGGTGGTAAATCCCGCCCGGGAATATGCCTGCGATTATGACCGCTTTGTGCTGGCGGGCGATTTTTCAGCCTACCGCGGCCCGTTCCTTAAGGGTTTTGCGGTTAAGCACGCCTTTTGTTATGAAGAATGGGTCAGCCGTACGCGCGACCAGCTGCGCGACCGCTATTTGCGTCGGCTGATGCAGCAGGCGCAGTCGGCTCTTGAAACGCAGGGCCCCGAACCCGCCGCACACTGGGCGGAGGAATACCTGCGGGAAGAACTGTTTGATGAGCGCATGGCCTCTTTTCTGATGGCCCGCTGGCGCGAGACACGGCAGTATGCCCGGGCTGCGCAGCTTTATCAGCGCCTGAAAACGCAGCTTTTGGACGAGCTGGGCGCCGACCCGCTGGAATCTACCACCGCGCTTTATTATGAGATTATGAATGAATGGAACGGCAGCGCCCAACCGGCAGCGCCAATCAAAAGCCATGGCCTGTTGGGTCGGGAAACTATTTACACCGCATTGAGTACAGCGGTGCAGGCATTTAGCGCGGGTGCTGCGCGACGGTGCTCCCAACTGCTGACGGGGGAGTTTGGCTCGGGCAAAAGCCGCCTGGTGTCGCAGTTTTTGCACGATTGTGACCTCTCGGCGCTGCTTGTGCTTCACTTTTCCTGCCTTCAATTTGAAAAGGATATTCCGTTGGCGCCGTGGGCGCGTATATTGCTGCCGCTGGCCGATCTGATTCAGGCAGAAGACATTCCGGTTCCCGCACCGGTTCGGGCCCGGCTTGGACAGGCCTTTGCCGCTTTCCGCGAAGGGCCGGAAACCGACGCCGCCCCCGTGTCCCTGCTGCGTCAGCCCGCCCAGCCGCTGGAGGACTGCCTGCTGCTCACCATCAGTGCCGCCGCACGCCGTCGCCGCATTCTGCTGATTTTGGAGGACCTGGAATGGATTGACCCGGACAGCCTGGCACTGCTTGATGCACTGCTGCGCCGGTCGGATGCGAGCAGCCTTATGCTGATGCTCACCTGCCGCAACAGCTGTAGCCCGACGCTTAAATTAATGCTGGACGAAGCTGTGGCCGACGGTTTTTTGCAAAGGCAGCAGCTGCAACCCTTAAGCCGCGAGTAAACCCGCCTGCTGCTGGTCGAAGAACTCGGCGAAGAAGCCGCTGCGGCGCTGGCGGAACGTGTATTCGGCGAAACCGGCGGCAATCTTTATCTGCTCACCGAGCTGACACAGGCCTACCGCCGCAACAGCGGTGCGGCACAGATACCGGCCACGCTGGATGAAATTCTGCTGGACCGGCTCAACGACCTGGACGACAATGCCTGGACGCTGGCCGAACTGGTCTCGGTTTTCCCAGAGGAAGCACCCTGGAAAATTCTGCTGGACCTGATGGGTGGTGACGACCGCTGTGCCTCGGGGGGGATGGAAATCCTGCTGCGCCGCGGGCTTATCGAAGAATATCTCGATTCGGGCGATGTCTATTACCGCTTTTCACACCGGCGCATCCGCGAGCTGGTTTATGGGCGCATGACCTTTTTGCAGCGCCGTCCGCTGCATCTGCAAATTGCCCAGCTTCTCACGCAAAACGGCCCGCCGCGTCAAAGCGCCGCCTGCCGCAGAACGTCGCGTCACTTTAAGCTGGCGGGCGATAATCTGCGCGCGCTGGAGTACCGCATCCGCGCGCTGGAAATAGAAAGTGCGTGCAGCTGTGAGCCCTTTCCCCCGGTTGTGGGCAACGAGCGGCCGTTCGCCTCCCCTGAGGCGCTGGCGCAGGAGGCGCGGCAAGCCGCGCAGGAACTATCTGCGCTTCAGGCTGAAAATGCCGATGTGGCGCAACCGCTCTTCCGGATGCTGACGTTGATCAGGGGCCGCATCGCCCTGTTTTGCGGTAATTTGAAGGAGGGGAGCACGTTGCTGGGTACGCTGAGTGCCGCCGGCAGCGAAGAGGCGGCACACGCCGCCATGATACGCGCCTGCTACCTGCTGGCATCATCGGCGCTGTGCCTGCAGGCCGTCAACCAGGCTGAGCATTACACCGATACCGGCATCCGCCTGCTGGCGCGGTACCAGGACCCGGCCATGACCGCGCAGTTCCAGCGCCTGCGCGGCGACTGCTTCTGCCTGCGCGGCGACTATGATAAAAGCAGCTATTATCTGTTGGAGGCGTTAGAGGAACTGGAAAAGCGCCCCGCAGCGTCTGAAAACCGGTTGCAGCTGGCCGCCGCCAACTATGATTACGGGCAGCTGTGCCGCCAGCGGCGCGACTATGCCGGCGCCTGTTCCCATTTTAAAAGAGCCCTTGGCCCGCTTGGCGATGAGCCCTGGCCGGGCACGTTGTGGCTCTATGTGCACTATGGCCTCACAGCCTTTGCGATGGAGGACCATTTTAAAGCTAAAGAGCTGTTCCGGCAGGGGTATGCGCTATCGGACAAAACCGGTGAGCTGTGGGGCAGAACCGCCGCCGCCGCATTCTGCGCTTATTATCTGGCGCAAGACGACGATTATGAGACGGCCGCGCATTGCCTGGCCGACGCACAGGCCTGTGCTCAGCGTTTGCCCTCGCCGCTGGAGGGCGCCATCCTCTGCTTTGTCAGTATGCAGATTCGGCTGCGTCTCGATAAGAGCCCAGCGCCTTTTGCAGCGCTTCAAAAGCTTGTGCCCATGTCCGCTGAAAGCTACGCCCGCCAGGGCATCCGCAAACTTTCCGATATTCCGGATATTTTTGAGACAGAGCTGCTTTCAACAGGGTTGCGGGACGGCATTGCGGCCCAGCAGAATTTGCGCGCAGCGGAACTTTACAGCAAAAACCGCCATTTTATGGCTGAGTAGCCCGATGCTCCAATCATGCGGCGTCTGCCACACGTCACCGAACCCTTGACAAAACAAACGCCGGGCCCGTACCCACTGGTGCGAACCCGGCGTTTATTGTTTTGGGCTGTATGGGGCCCAACTACTCCGCAATCAGAACCTGTTCCAGTTCGGCGACATAAAGGATGTGGTAGTCCTTGTTGGGGTACCATTTTTCATCACACGACTTATCGATGAAGCAGTCCGGCAGCATGGCCTGGTTATAAAGCTTTCTGCACACCAACACCAGTGTGCCCTCTTTAAAATAGGGCGTATCCTGTTCGTAGACCAGCGTCAGCCCCGACTTGGAAATTTTATCCTCATCTCGGCCCGAAACGCTGCCCAGATAGCCCAGTTCCTTTTTAAACCCACCATCAAAAAAGGTCAGCGAAAAGGTGTCGGCACTGTCGACAAATTCTTTGGTGTAGCGGCCGGGACGGATGACAACAAACGCCACGTTCTTCCCCCACATAACGCCCAGGCCGCCCCAGGCCGCCGTCATGGTGTTGACCTTCTCCCCCCTTTTCGCGGTCACCAGCATCCAGTCCTTGCCAATCATTCCAAAGGGATTCTTCTGTAACGCCTCCGGTTTTATTGTTTTCATCTCGACAAACCTCCAGTCAGTTTTATATCTCAAGCGCAGGCTTTTCAAGTGAAACCCGATGTTTTCCGCCTTAAAAGGAGCGCTTATGAATCTTCTTTCTACAGTATAATATATCTGTATAAAAATACAACCCGCTTTTGAGGCCAAATGTCCAGTGCAAGCATAAGATAGCAACCTGCATGACGTTTGAACGCTTTAAGTGCCGTCTCATATAATGAGGTTAGAAAGGAGATTGAGCCTATAATGAATTCTAACAATAAAACGAACGCCACCGCAAAACCAACAGTGACCGTCGAGCTTGAACCCGTCCAGTTCCCGACGGCAAAGCGGTTTTTGTCGCCGGACCCCACCCAGAGCATTCTGGCGGATATGCGCAAAGTCACCGACCCCCAGCCCAGTACCCATTTCAGGGTCAGCAGTGTAAAGCGTCCCGATGTGCCGAATCGGCCCAGTTACAGCGCCGCCTTCGCATTGCCCGCCCAATCGCCCGCGCAGCCCGCTGATGACACCGATAAGCGCAACCGAAAAGCCGTACCCGCCGCCCCCCAAAAAAAGCCCTCCGCCTTTAAAGCGGGCCGCCCACCTACTGGGAATGAGGTCGGCCAGAAGCCGACTGAATGCAGTTGCAGCCTGATTCCTTGCACGCACAAGGAGGAAAACGTGGCAACGTTCCCACAGGCCGAGGCCCTGTCCACCATAATGGCCGGCCAGCCGGTAAACTTTGGTGAAGCGCTGTTCGCTGTGAGCACCGTTGTGGGGCATCCGGTCAATACCGAGGCGTTTATGATCCAGAATGCGGGCATCTACGAGCTGAATTACAGCCTGAACTACGAGGTGGCGGCGCCCTGTACGCTGATTTTCGGCTTTGAAAACTTTCCTCAGTCTTATTTCAAGCAACCCATTACATACGCCCCCGCCCGCGGCAAACTTAAAGCGTCGGTACGGCTGCTGTTGGATGCCGGAACCGTTTTGCGCCTTGTGTTGGTCGAAGACCCCGCCGCACCATCCATTCAGCACGCCCTTGTCAGCAACGCCATGCTTGAAATAAGGCAGCTCTATCATCTCAACCTCATCTGTCCGGAATACAATGTCGGCAGCCCTGAGAAGAACTTTCGATCAGAGAACAGCTTTGTGCAAAAACCGGTGCCGAATATATCTTCTCATGTATAAGGGCGCCCTCTGTGCCCAAAATATCTTCCGGGCGGCTGCCTTGCAGCCATAGATGCCGGGCGTTTCTGACAGAACAGACGCCCTGGTTCCACACCGGTGGTTCATAAATCCAAACCATCAGGGATTCGCTGTAAGATATGCTTGCAGCGAATCTTTTTTCTCCTTTTTGCAGTTGCACTGCCAATAGGCGCCAGCACTTGTTTCGTCTTCAGAAAACTATGTGCATTTTATATAAAGCAGTAACATTAACGGTAACTTTATGACGTATTTTTGTAGATATAATAAATTACACGTGAAAATATTACCAATATGATGTATAATGTAGAAACAATCAGCGCACGAAAACAGGCACAAAAAAATATGTCCAAATATTTAATTCAACCCGGCAGCAGCATGCAGCGGGAGGAGGGCGCATCATGTACAACAGCCGGGTCGCATGAGCTATGTAATGGTATCCAATATAAATACCCACGAAAAGGACAAGATGTTATGAAAAATCTATCTGTAAGCAAAAAACTTATAGCAGGGTTCGGCACCGTACTTATGTTGCTGATTCTGTCAATTGTGCTGGCACTGCAGAGTATCGGCACCATCAGCGCGCAGGTAGAGCTGTATGGGCGCTACACGCTGCCAAACAACACGGCGCTTTGGAGCATCCGGCAAAATCTCATATCCGCCGAGCGCCACATGCTGGGCGCCTTTGTTGAAACACGCCCGAGCACTGTCGCCACGCTGCTTGAACAGGCTGAACAAGACGGGGCAGCCGCCGTCCAAGCACTGGCCACTTATAAAGCAAACCAGCAGAATAACGAAAATGCAGAACAGATCGCACAGGTAGAATCACTTTTTGAGCAGGCCGCGGCGGTGCGGCGGCAAATAACCGATTTGCTCAAGGTGCCCAGCACATCCAACCAGGCGAAGGGATACACCATCTACCTCAATTCATATGCGCCGCCCTTTGAACAGGCCAGCAACATTTTAATCGGCTTTACTGCAACGGCGGAAACTCTCGCTGCTGAACAGCGCGCCACCGCCGCCAGACTGGTCACACAGGTTTGGGCGATGCTTATCGCCTGCGGTGTTGTCTCGGTACTGCTTGCGGTTGCAGTCAGCATGGCAATCCGCAAATCCATTCTGACGCCCGTCAAAGAAATTGTGGCGTCCTTTGAAGAAATCGCAAAGGGCAATATGCACACGCAAATCAATTATGAAAGCCGCGATGAGATGGGCCGCATGGCCATGCTCATTAAAAAATCCAACAGCATACAAACAGCCATCATGGCCGATGTCATCGATAAATTTACAAAGCTGTCGCAGGGCGATTTACAAGTAGCGATTGCACAGGATTATCCCGGTGCGTATGCCGCGCTAAAAGAATCCATCCTCAGCACGGTGACCGCCCTTAATCGCACCATGCAAGTCATCAACAATGCTGCCGAACAGGTCAGCAGCGGTTCCGAACAGGTTTCCAGCGGGGCACAGGCACTGGCCTCCGGCTCTGCGGAGCAGGCCGCTTCTGTGGAGGAGCTTTCCGCCTCTGCATCCAAAATTGCACAACAGGCTGAGGAAAACGCCGCCAACGTTGAAATTGCCACAAAATATGTTGCGGAGGCCGGGGCAGGCGTTAGCACCGGCAATGAGCACATGGCGCAGCTGACAAGGGCGATGGAAAATATCAGCACCGCCTCTTCCCAAATTGCCAATATCGCCAAGGTTATTGAAGATGTTGCATTCCAAACCAATATTCTGGCGCTTAACGCCGCTATTGAAGCGGCGCGTGCGGGCGAATTCGGCAAGGGATTTGCCGTGGTCGCCGACGAGGTGCGCAGCCTGGCCGCAAAATCGGCTGAGGCCGCCCAGCAGACGGCCGGGCTGGTTGAACATTCCAACGCCACCGTCGCCGAGGGCGCCGAGCTGACGCAGCGGACTGCCCAAATTTTGCAGGAGGTTGAGCAAAAGGCCCAGAATGCCAACGAGAGCATCACAAAAATAAAATCGGCTTCTGCCGGGCAGGCCCTGGCCATCGAAGAGGTTAAGCTGGGGTTGTCTCAGGTTTCTTCCGTTATCCAAACCAATGCGGCAACTGCTGAAGAAAACGCTGCCACCAGTGAACAAATGTCGGCGCAGGCTGCCGCATTGCAAGCGGAAGTCGGAAAATTCAGGCTTCAGTCCACCCCTGAAGCCGCCGCCCTGCCCCCGGAGCAATTATCCGCTGAACCGGAACTAAAAAGTAACGTGCGTGACGTCTCTGAGAAATATTAACCATCAAATCCGTTACCGGCCTGATAATGCAGGGGGGCTTTTGGCCTAGCCGGGCCTCTCTTGCAAAACGCGAACCCGGTTGCCTTTTGAAAACGTTCTTTTGCACATGTCTGAATCAGCTTCATCAATGCTAAAGAGCCACGGCCTTTCCCCGGCATTGGCCGATGGACATGCACCAAAATAGAAAGCAACGTTACAACAGTCCTTTTCAGGTTGAATGAGCGGGTATATCCCATCGACAAGTGGCCTGTGCCATCTGCACGGGAAACATACCAGCCACAAACCCGGTCAGAATACGGGCGCCAAGGCGCCTGTATTCTGACCGGGTTTTCTGTACAGCAGACATGTTTAATCAAGTGACTATGCCGATATACCTGATGATTATAGTCAAACAACTCAATAATTGGGCACAGTCTTTACGGCCTATTTTACGCCGCGCTACGTTGCTGTCCTTGGCGGGCGGCAGCCCGCCTGCGTTCTCCGACTTGCGGAGCGCAAAATATCCTCGCCAATCCTGTACCTATTTCCAAGCTGTTTAACTATAAAACCTTTGTCAAAGATTATTGAGCATCTTTTTAAGAACCGCAACCACCTGCGAGGAAAGCGCGTCAATTTCCGCCAAGCCTGCTTCCGCCGCCGCATGATTGCCCACGTTATAGGCCTTGATGGCTTCTGCCGCAACCTGATGCAACCGGGCATGCGGTTTTTCAATTTCGCCAAGGAACTTCGCGATACCGGGATGGTTGCTGCCATAACCTGCAAGCCAACGCCCCAACCGGCAGGTGTGATGATTGCCTGCTTCCTTCTCATTTAGCTGCTCAAAGCCCAACAGCATATTATAAATTTTCCATTTCCAGTAAATGTGATCGGTAATATAGAGATGAATAGCATTCCTGGGTTCCAGCTGATCCAGCCTATCCACTGTCTGAATGCGGTAGCTGTTGATCTCCTTAGAAATATCATAAAAGCCCCGTCCTGTCTTAATACAATCGTTGTACAGGCCCGACGCTTTCTCGCTCATTGTGGTGAGCGAGGCGGCTATGGTGTCGGCGGCAGCCGTCTGTTCCTCAATACCCGACATAATATGCTGCATGTTGCCGTTAATGCCCTCAACCGCTTCACTGATTTTTAAAACATTCTCCGAAAGCGTATCAACATTACTTCTGCATCCATAGAACTTTTCAGCAATCTGCGCGATAAAATCGGACGATGCTTTGATTCCCCCGCTCATAACATTGAGCTTTTGCTCGATATAGCTGGCGGATTCAGCCGAACTTTGCGCAAGTTTCTTGATCTCGCCCGCCACAACCGCAAAGCCCTTGCCCGCTTCACCAGACCGGGCCGCTTCAATCGACGCATTGAGCGCCAGCAGGTTGGTCTGGCTGGCGATTGAGCTAATCAAACCGGTGAGCGAATCAATTTCACCGGCCTGCCGGTTGAGATCTTCGATGGTTTTGTGCGCCATCTGAATATCATCGTATGCCTCGTGTATTTTTGTCAGCGTCTTTTCAGAAATCTCCTTGCCCTGCAACGCCAACCCGGTCGTATCCTGTGCAAATTTTGCCGATTGCTGCACAAGTTCTGAAATCTGCTCAATGGCTGACGCATTTTCTTCGCCCGCAGCTGAAATGGATTCCACCAACTGCCGCTGTTCCTGAACGTCCAGGATCATCTGCCTTACAAAATCCATCTCCATAATGCGCTGCATCAGTGAATTCAGGTGCAGGGTAATATCATGATGGGCCTGACAGTTCATTTCCTTGGCCCGGGCCATCGCATCGCCTACAAATTTTAGCCGGGGATCCAGTGGCGCCGCATCGTCTCCTGAGTATTGCTGCAAAACCTGCTCAAGATAATTTTCCAATTGCACATGTGGAATTTTACCAAATACGAATTTTTGTGTCATAATAATTTCCCCTCAGCTGTCCGGTTATTGGTTGTATACCAATATACAAATTTCGACAAAATGTTGCTCTAATTCTATTTTATTTTATGAGGCCTGTCAATAATCATGAATACGATATTTTGCTTTATGAGTGGCTGTTTTTATAACAAAGAACTATTTTTTACAAATCAATCACACTCTCCCTTAAAAAGTTTGCTATTATTGATTTTAATCCCGTTTATTTGGTGGATATATTTTAAATTTAGCTGTATAATAAGAAAATCTTATTTATCAGGCCCTTTTTACATACATTTTGCCGCCGCAAAGACCATAAAACCAGTTGCCATATTCTTTGTTGCGCTCCCAGCAAGCGGCAGCATCGAATACACCTATGTGGGAGATCGATATCTTTGAATAACAAGCGTTTGCCAATTGAAGATAAAAAACTTAAAACGGTCTTTGCGCAAGCAGCTGAAAATCCCCTTATCGACCAAATCCGGCAAGAATATAGAAAAATTGATGACAAGTGGCTAAAAGTTCACTTCAGAATCTCTGTGGGACTTGTTGTGTTTGCCATCGCAATCGAAATCGGCATCAGCCTTTACTTAATTTTTTCCGACTATCTGGCCATAGCGGTCAGCCAATACCTTCTTAAATATGTCGCGGCACCCGCCAGCGCAAATTTGGCGCTTGTCGGCATTTCTGCCGTTGTGATTCGCACAAAACGGCTGTCACAATCGGCCAGAATTTATACGGTTTCATTAATATTTGTCGCTATATGCTTTGTGCTGACCACCGTACACAGTATTTTTTCGGCAACTTATTATGTCTTTGCAATAGCGGTTGTGCTGACCACTGTTTATGCGAATTATCGTGTTACCTGTGCGACAGCGCTGATTGGAATTGCCGCCACTGTAATTTCAGAGCTGTTTATCCGATGGGATCCGGATAAGCTCAGTATTTTCAACAGCACAGGGCAGTTTATCAATTTTATGCTGGCACTGTTTATACTGACGGCTTCCTGTCTGGTTTCAATAATTCAAATACGGTATGAGATTAACAAAAACGAGGCGAGCATCCAAAAGGAGCTGGAGCGACAGCTTCTTCATGAACGGGTGCGCACAGACGAGCTGACAGGCGTATATAGCCGCAAGGCAATGCATGATGCCTTTCGGGCTATCGACGCAGGTCCGGCAAAAGGCGACTACATTCTGGCCATTGTCGACCTGGATAATTTCAAAGGTGTTAATGATAATCTGGGCCATTACACCGGGGATTCTTATCTCATGGCATTTGCAAAAATTCTCAAAGAAAACGATGCGAAGGCAGATGTGTTCCGCTATGGCGGGGACGAATTTTGCCTGCTGTTTAACGACCAGGATATTAATACCGCAAAAAAAACCTGTCAAAATTTGCGGCAGAAGCTCAATGCCCTGACTTTTGACGAGTACCCGGAATTAAAATTAACCGCCAGTTTTGGGCTGGCAGCCTACGCTGACAGCATTACGTCCACCCGGCTTTTTGTAAATGCAGACAAGGCCATGTACCAGGCCAAAAAGGCGGAAGACGGCATCTGCGTTTTTACCCCCAACAACCAATATGAATAATGATTGCAGCATAGCGGGTCGCCATCTGGCGACCCGCTATGCTGTCAACGAGCTCTTTCTTACTAAAAAATTGCAAAAATTAAAGTTTTTGGTTAAGCTTTTTTCCAAAAAGCTTACGTGCTTCATTCTTGAAGAAAGCGCAGGAGGGGCAGCCAAAACAGTCCGGAGGACTGTTTTGGCGCGGGGAACCCCCGCAAGGGGTTCCCCGATGGCGCGTCGAGCAGCATGAGGCTTGTGCAAGCCGCTAAAATGCCTTCGCTTTTTTGACAGGCTGAGCGGGTCGCCAGATGGCGACCCGCTATTTTAATACTCTTGGCCGACATAAACCATCAACGAATACGCCTTATTATCCTAAAATTCAAATTGTCGGGCAGCCTGCTTGCGTGATAAGCTGCCTCCAAATTTTGTTTGGTATCTTAGCAAATGTTACACGGCAATCGCGGTAAAAGAAAAAGCTGATCACCGCATTGGTGCGGTGGTCAGCCTTCAGCGAAAATTTTTTCGACCAATTGTTGTTATTGCAGCGCAAGCGCCAACCCGATTTCACATCCGCCGCTGCCGGATGCATTAAAACCCCGCTGACCGGAGCCGGATAACATCGGCGAGATTGATGTGGCTTGAAACAAATTTTAAAACCAATGCCGGTTGAAACTGGGTACCGGCGCAGCGCATAAGCTCCCGGCACGCAAAGTCATGGGTATGTGCGGCACGATAAACCCGATTGCTGGTCATCGCATCATAAGCGTCACAAATAGCCGTAATACGCGCAATCACCGGTATTTCGTCATATGCTTTCCGGTAGGGATATCCGCCTCCGTTCCACCACTCGTGGTGGTATAGGGCGCAGCTGCGCAAAAGGCGAAGAAACTGGTTTTCAGTATCCGTGAACGAAAAATCAGCCATTTGATCAAAGAGCTTTAATGAGAATTCCGGGTGTCGGCACATGGCATCTTGCTCCTGAGCCGTGAGCTTGCCGGGCTTGGTCAATATCGCAGAATCGACCCAGGCCTTACCGATATCATGATAGGATGCCGCTTGACCGAAAAACTGAAAATCTTCAGCATGCAGATTAAAAAAGCCCATATCGGCCAGATATTGTGTGAATAATCCCGTCAAAATGCCTACGCGTTTCATATGCTGTAATTCTTGGGACGGGAGCGCCTGTAAAGCGCACAAAACCGGCTCGATGGTCCCAAACGCAAAATCCATGTCATGCTCCATTCCGAAAAGCCCCGCCGACTGTTAATATTTAGAGCCGTTAACGGTCATTTCAGTCGCTGTGGCACTCGCATCCTTCAGCTTGAACTTCGCTATCAGCGCTTGCAGCGTGACGGCCTGTGCAGACAGCTCTTCGCTTGAGGCCGCGCTTTCTTCAGCTGTGGCTGAGTTGGTTTGAATAACACTGGATATCTGGTCAACACCGATATTTATCTGCTCAATAGATCTCGCCTGCTGTTCAGAGGCCGCTGCAATCTGCTCCACCTGCTGGGCAGCGGCCTTGGCCCTTTCAGAAATTTGTTGCAGTGATTTTTCAGTCTCCGTCACCATCTGGTCACCATTTCTAATGGCAGCCAATGTTGTCTGGATGAGACTGGTGGTGTCTTTGGCTGCCTCGGCGCTCTTGCCGGCCAAATTACGCACCTCGTCCGCCACCACCGCAAACCCTTTGCCGGCCTCGCCGGCCCGGGCGGCTTCAACCGCTGCGTTCAGAGAGAGAATATTGGTTTGAAATGCAATGTCATCAATTGTCTTAATAATTTTCTGTATTTCGCCTGAGGTTGTCGCAATATTATCCATCGCCCCAACCAGCTTGCGCATCTGCCGGTCCCCCTGCTCAATTTCGGCGGTTGTCTGGGCCATATTCTGGCTGGCCCGTTGGGCATTTTCGGCGTTTTGGCTTACGCTTAAGGTCACCTCTGAAATGGAAGCCGCAAGCTCCTCGGCCGAGCTTGCCTGTTCCGCAGCTCCCTGCGAAAGCGCCTGCGCGCCGGCCGACATCTGTTCAGCACCGGCAGCCACCTGCTCCGATGACTGGCTAATCTGCGTAAGCGTCTCGTTTAATGCGATGATGATATGTTGCATCGACTGTTTAATCGGCGCAAAATCGTTGCGATATTCCCTTTCTACCGAAACACTCATATCGCCGCCGGCCATTCGGCCCAAGATTCCCGCAATATCTGATATATATCCGTTTAAGCTGGCAATAAGCGTCCGGATGCTGTTGGCGAGCGAGCCCATCTCATCCCTGGAAGTATAGCGAACCTGGGCATCAAGCTTTCCATCAGCCACCAGCTTCGCCGCCGCTTCAACCTCCGCCAGCGGTTTTGTGATGCTGCGAATAATATAAATGCAAAGCGCAATTGCAATACACAGCGTCAACACAAAATATGCCACCACAATGGCGGTTACCGTCACCTGCATCGCCTGCGCATTGCTAAAGTACTGATCACCCAGTTCGTTGGCGGTATCGCTGATGGCGATGGTCATTTCGTGTATTTCGTTTGCCACCGGCTCATACTGTGTGCTGTAGATGTGATAAGCATTACCTGTGCTGCTGCGGTTAATATTATCATAGATAACTTCCCGAATTGACGCCAGTTCCTGTTGTTTGGCAAGAATGACATCCACGCGGTCGCGATTTTCCTGTAACGTGACATTCTCTTTAAGATAGGTTAAATTATCGGTAAAATCCGTCAGGGCTTTTGCAAGCTCGTCCTGATGTTTTTGTCTTTCATTCACATCGGTTTCATTAATAAGCTTTACAATATCCTTTTCAACAGTTTGCAATGCGCGGCGTGAATCCACGGAAGCATAAATAGCTTCATGCGGACCGGTGTAAAAGCCCTGAAAAGAGTTGGATACTGTTCGCATACCCAGTAAAAGCGCAATGGCCAATGCCCCTGCATAAAGGATTAGGACGATGCCAAAAGTTACGGACAGTTTTTTACCGATCGACAAATTTTTCATGTATTTTCCTCCATAATATGTCTTAAACAGTTAACATGCCCTTTCAATTTAATCAGCGATAATGTAAAGCCGTCAATCTGTTAACATTTTTGTCAGGTTGTTTCACGCGGATTGAATAAACCGTTTCCCAATTTGTCATACTAAGCGGTAGTGCATATTTATCCAGCCGCGGTTTATTCTAAACCGCGGTCAATTATTTCAATATCGCCTAAAACTTCGCTTCATATAAGACGCCGCGGTTAGAATAAAACCGCGGTGTTTTTGTTAAATGGGCTTTCTCAAATCGTATGGCTAAACGCCCCTTCCCTTGAATGCAGTTGCACTGTCCGCCGCTATGGGACAAATAATGCTTCCAAGCGGCCCAAAGCAGCCTTTATGGCGCTCACACAAATACATCTTGCATTTTTAAAAATTATAGCAGGCAGGGCTTTTCATACAAATAAGCGGCCTCATCCGGAATTAATTTACATAAAATTCATGAATTATCAGAAATTGATTTAAGTATCTTGTAATTTTTTGTAGTGCCTGTTATCATAGAAACAACATCTTCAAAGCGAATTTTCGCCTTATAAATGCGAAAAACGGCCATATTAAGTCCGGCGATTACAAAAATGCCCCTCACCTCTCCCGGTATTCATCAAATTCCCAGGCAGCGGGCGCAGCCGTCGCCCGCTGCCACGCAATAGCCCGGCTTGAAAACACCAATAAGAATTTTTTAATACGGTTTCCTGCAAGCACAGGGTTCGCAGCTATTTTGCTGTTGTTTATTAACCCCGAAACGAAAGGAGGATTCATATGGCACGAACAATACAGGAACTCAAGCGTTCTGCCTGTGAGGCTATTGATCAAAACAGGGACAAAATTATCGCGCTGGGTGATGCCATTTTCAATGAACCGGAACTTGGTTACAAGGAATTCAAAACAGCGGCAAAAATTCAGGCGCTCTTTGACGATCTGGGTTATACGCACCGCGATGGTGTCGCCATTACCGGTGTCATTGCGCCGCTAAAGGGCAAAGAATCCAGGCTGAAGATTGCCATTATGGCTGAGCTTGACGCCGTTGTGGTGCCCGACCATCCCAACGCCTGCAGCACAACAGGGGCGGCGCATGCCTGCGGCCATAACTGCATGATGGCGAGCCTTGCCGGCGTGGCCTATGCGCTGCACGGCACCGGTATTATGGAGGAGCTTTCCGGAGATATTGTCCTCATGGCGGTGCCCGCAGAGGAATATGTTGAAATTGAATATCGCAACCGGTTGCGCGAAGCCGGCAAAATTGCCTTTTTAGGCGGCAAGCAGGAATTTATCCGGTTAGGTGCGCTCGATGATATCGACATGATGCTGATGCAGCACATAACACAGCCTGACGGTGCGGTGAAAGCCTCTGCAGGCGATCATTGCAACGGCTTTACGGCCAAGCTGATTCGCTATACCGGCAAGGCTGCGCATGCAGGCGCAGCCCCCTTTGAGGGCGTTAACGCGCTCAATGCGGCCAACCTCGGCTTGATGGCCATCCACGCCCAGCGAGAGACTTTCCGTGACGAGGATCACATTCGCGTGCATCCCATCATCACAAAGGGCGGGACGCTGGTCAATATTGTCCCCGATGATGTGCGCATGGAAACATATGTCCGCGGCTCCAATGTTCAAGCCATCTTTGACGCATCGGCCAAGGTAAACCGCGCGCTCAAGTCGGGGGGCGATGCTGTCGGCGCCCAAACCGAAATTATAGAGCTGCCCGGTTATCTCCCCTCGGCCTTTGATGAAGAACTGATCAATTTGGCATACGAAAATCTCAAGGTGCTGTTTGGCGAGGCCGGCGCCGAACGAATGGGCAGAGGCTTTGGCGGCGGTTCAACCGACGCGGGCGACGTCTCCTGCCTGATTCCTACGCTGCATGCCTATATGGGCGGTGCCGGCGGCGCGCTGCACAGCACAAATTTCACCGTGGCCGATAAAGAAACCGCCTACATCAACGCGGCCAAAACGCTCGTCATGACGGCGATTGATCTGCTGGCCGACGGTGCCCAGGCGGGCCTTGCCATCAGAAAGCATTTTAAGCCCACCATGACAAAGCAAGAATATCTCACCGAGTGGGGCCATCTTTAATGCCCTGCCCTTGTGTGGTTGAATCACCGTGAGGCTTCCGCGCACGCGGGGGTGGTGTATGATATGAAAGAAAGATGAGGTGTTGTATTATGAAGTATTTGAAAGACTGGAAAGTTCACGCAATCTGCCTCGGCTTGGTCGTCGTTTCAGAACTCATCGGTACCCGGCCCTTTAAGTTTGGCATTGTGAGCTTTTCGCTGCTGCCAATGCTCTTCGCATTGGTCATCGGCATCATCCTCTCTCAGGTGAAGTTCTTTTCCAAAGAGACGATGGAAACAGCGTCCCCATACATCAGCATTAGCGTGCTGCTGCTGATCGTAAAAATCTCCAGCTCAATCGGCCCGAACATCCCGGCCATTATCAAAGCCGGCCCCGCGCTGATTCTTCAGGAGTTTGGCAATCTCGGGACCATTTTCTTATCCCTGCCGGTCGCCGTTCTCGTCTTTAAAATGGGACGGGCCGCTGTGGGCACCTGCTTCTCAATTTCCCGCGAGCCCTCATTGGCCATCATCGCTGACCGCTACAGCCTCGATTCCCCCGAAGGCACGGGCGTTATGGGCGCTTACATCACCGGAACGCTGTTGGGCACCGTTTTTAACGGCATCATGGTTTCACTGCTTATCAGCATCGGTATCTTTCATCCCTACTCGCTGGCCATGGCTGCGGGCACCGGCTCCTCGTCAATGATGGCGGCCGCCCTCGCCCCAATTGTTGACGCCTATCCCCAGATGGCCGACCAGCTACAGGCCTACGCCGCCACCAGCCAGGTGCTGACTTCGGCGGACGGCTTATACATGAGCCTATTCGTGGCGCTGCCACTGACCAACTGGATGTATAAGAAGTTCCGGGCAAGAGTGGACGCTAAAAAGCCCAAATCCCAGTTAGGTTAATGAGAGGAGGAATTGAAAATGCAACAGTGGAGTACCCGCACTAAAGTACTGGCCCTGTCCGCCATTTTTGCCAGCATCGGCAACTTCATTTTTACCTGGAGAGCAGGCACACCCGTTTTCCCGCTTGAGACTGTTCCCGCCCTTCTCATGATGATTGCGCTTGTTCTGGTAAGCTACCTGGTTCAGGAAATGCTGGCCAAGGTTCTTCCCTTCTCGGTTCCGACAATTTTGTACCTGTCGCTCATCACCATCATCTGCACCATTCCCAGCCTGTTGCCCTTCTCCAACTATATGCTTGCCGAGTTTGCCAAGGTTGGCCTGCTGCCGCTATGCACACCTGTTCTGGCTTACGCCGGCATCTCGGTCGGCAAGGACATGGAGGAATTCAAAAAGCAGGGTGTTGCCATCGTTGTCGTGGCACTTCTGACCTTCATTGGCACCTATGTGGGTTCCGCCCTCATCGCCGAGGTTATTCTGCGCGCCACCGGCGTGATCTGAACACCGCGCGTTTTAGCGTGAACCGGCCCCCTTAACGGCGGAACTGCCCATTGCGATGGCGGGGCTGCAACGCTCATTCTGAAAATGTTCTGCGTGGTACTTAGACGGCTGGGAATATTTTTCGTTTTAATCGGGCCCCACTACGGCGCAATGGTGTTAAGAAAACACTTATAAATGGAACTACAGTTACAGGATTGAGCATGGGCGTTTTGGCACCCCTTGCCGGGGTTTATGCGCATAAGGAGAAGGTACAAGAGCCTTTATTCTGTCTTCGATGGACGCCTCAGCAAACAGGGCTATAGGATTTACGCACGTGACCTATCCGGCATGAGCAAGCCGAAATTGCACGCACCGGCGGTGTGCACGAAAAGATATGCGCCAGTTCACAAGCACGTTTATGGCAAAGCCTTAAACCCTCATAAGTAAAGGCCTCCGGGCAAAGAAAAGGGTCTTCAAATATTGTTCAGTCCCATTGGACTGTTCAAATTTGAAGGCCCTGCTATTTGTGGCAAAGCTGCAATAATTTTTTCACATTCATAAGTTCTTGCTAACCATGTGAATGATCAATTGAATTTAGCTGTCGCCATCCGGTTTTTCAGAAGATATTTGCTCCTTCTCCGCTTCAATTTTCATATGCTTTCTGTAAATTATCGAAATATAAATTGCACAGGCCACGGCAGATAACAACCAAAGCCATACAAGCCACTTCCAAGTTGGCAACAGTTTTACAACGCAATAGCCCAATAATACAAAAAATGCCGGAAACCACGGAACAAGAGGAGCAAGTTTCCCGAATAGCTTTCGATGAACCCGTTTTCCTCTCTCGACCCGCTTAACATAGTCTTTATAAGCCTCCTCTGAAAAAGAAACGCAGAGTCCTTCTATAATGTAATATGCCAAAAAGGCCAGCAGCACAAAATCATGTAAACCATCAAAATAAATGACGGTATATATGAAAAAGCCACCGCCTAAGAATATACTCGCAATGAGCGTTTCCCAACTATATACTTTCATAGTGCTCTCCTTTTTTAAATTCCTGTGTGTCTGCGCAATGATGTCAGCGTTTTATCTATCGTATCAAATTTCTATAAAAAAGGAAAGGCATCGCTCTCCTCCTGCGGAAAGCTATGCCTTTTTATGCTTTGCCCAAAATTGTTTTCCGGTATTGCGTGCCGCGACACACGCGATAAAATGCTTATGTTTACAATCAGCCCCTTGGGCAGATTGTACGCGCATCACGCCGCTTCTTCAGAAGCGGTGCAAGCCGGCAGGATATAATCCCTGAAATAATCCCGGGGCAGATAGGTGTTCTCCCTGTGGGTGCTGGTCATCACCGTGACCAAATCCAAATCCGGCACCACAAAGATGAACTGCCCAAACGCGCCCATGGCAAAATAGGTGTCATAGCCGCCCAAGTTGCGCAGCCACCACTGATAGCCGTAGGAATCGTAGCCCGGCCGTTCAAATTGCAGCGCGGTGGATTCCGCCACCCAAGTCTGTGGCACGAGCTGCCGGTCATGCCATTTGCCCTGTTGCAGAAAAAGCTGCCCAAACCTGGCTGCATCCCGAGCGGTCATCAGCAGGCCGTTTCCGCCGTCCATAATGCCTTGAGGATCGGTGCCCCACTCCACGCTGCCCATCCCCAGCGGCTCAAAGATATGCGCCCTGCCGTATTCCAGCGCGTCCTCTCCGGTGACACGCTGCAGCACCGCGGTCAACAGGTGGATGCCGCCGGTGGTATAGGTGAAGGTGGAACCGGGCTGGGCGATCATACGGCGCTTTAAGATATAATCCACCCAGTTTTCAGAGGCGCGCCATTCAAAGAAGGTATCCGCCCGGCCTGCCCATTCGTACCATTCAAACCCGCCGGTATGGGTAAGCAACTGCCGCAGGGTGATATCAGCCTTGTCGGTGTTCGCCGCTTCGGGGAGATAGTCCGCCAGTTTGGCGTCCACCCCGCTGATGAGCCCCTCGTCGATGGCAATGCCGACCAGTGCGCTGGTAAAGCTTTTGGAAACCGAATGCACCGGAAAGATGCTGGTTTCATCGTAGCCCTCCGCGTAGTATTCGTCGATGATGACGCCGTTCCGCACCGTAACGACGGAATGGATGCGCGTATCGGCTAGAGCGGTATGCAGGCGGTCTAAGGCCGCGCCGTCCACGCCATGATTGGCCGGTTCATCAAATTTCCAGCTGTTGTCCACCTCAGGCTCGGGCGCCGGCCCCGGCAGCGGGGCCGGCGCCGACGATACACTGGTACTTGAGGGCACGCTGTTCTGGGGTTGCGACGATATCCTACAGCCTGCCAGCAGGAGCAGTGCGCTCAGAAAAAGCGCCGTAATTTTACATACCTTCATAATTTCATTCCTCTTAAAAGTTGTTATAAATAAACCGCGCGAATATCCGGCTTAACAACCGGTTATCCGCATTGCGATTTATTATGGTGACATAATAAAATCGCAAACCGCTGTACTAATCGCGTGTGGCGCGCTCCTAACGGCCGGTCAGTCTTCGCTGATATAAATACCCGTCAGGTTTTAGATGTTCTCACTGCCGGATATGGCCTGCCCCAATGCATAAAGCCCGTCACCGGCGCCTGGGTTGCGCAAATTCGCTTACTTCATTTTATCCTTCATGGAATAAATCAGATAGTCCAGGCAATCCAACTGTTTTTGATATTCATGGATTTTATCCAGAAGGAAGCGCCTGTGGCACGAAAGCGCCTGTAGTTGCTTGCGCTTATCGTCAAACCCCAAAAAATCATCGGCAAAATCCCTGCTGCAGCCTGCATCCAAAAGGTTTCTAAATATTTCTTCACTCTTGCCATGTTCTGTCATACCGTCACCTTCTTGCCGGTCATAATGATGTCTATATTATATCTCCGACGCGCGAATATATAAAATACTTATATTTAATATTTTATGATGCTTGATAGGCATTATTTATCGTGATATAATGACGGCTATGGAAGGGAAGAGGAAATGTATGGATATCAGGGTGCTGCGTTATTTTCTGGCGGTTGCAAGAGAGGAAAACATCTCAAACGCTTCCAAGACTTTGCACGTGACTCAACCGACGCTGTCACGCCAGCTCATGGAACTGGAAACAGAGTTGGGGGTCAAGCTGTTTTTACGCAGCAGCGGGAACCGCACCATCACATTGACAGAAGAAGGTATGCTGCTCCGTAAACGGGCCGAAGAAATAGTAGACCTGGTGGAGAAGACCGAATCGGAGCTTGTGGCGCCAGGTGAAAGCATCAGCGGCAGCATACACATCGGCAGCGGTGAAACCCATGTCATCGGTCTGCTTTCCAGGGAGATCAAAGGAATCCGTACGGCGCACCCCCGTATACATTTTCATTTTTTCAGCGGAAACGCAGACGATGTAACCGAGCGGTTGGATCAGGGCCTGCTTGACTTTGGCGTACTGGCCGAGCCGTCTAATATTTCAAAGTACAACTCAATTTCGCTGCCTGTTGCGGATGCATGGGGCCTTCTCATGCGAAAGGATCACCCGCTGTCCGGGAAAGCGTTTATCCAGGCCGATGATTTGTGGGCTATTCCCCTGATTGGCTCAAGCCAACGGCTGACCGGTGATGCATTCTCAAAATGGCTAAAGGATGACTACGAAAAGCTGAACGTCGTGGCAACCTATACGCTTCTATATAACGCGTCGCTTCTGGTAAAGGACGATGTCGGCTGCGCGTTATGCCTTGATAACATTATCAGCACCGCACAGGACAGCGGACTTTGCTTTCGGCCGCTGAAGCCAACGCTGGAGGTTCGTTGGCATATTGTATGGAAAAAGTATCAGGTGTTTTCAAAAGCGGCAGAAATTTTCTTAAAGAGGCTCCAAGAGAATTTTGTCCAGTAGCCTAAATGGCCAAAATGAATCGAAATAACAAAATTGCTCCGCCCATTTTCAGGGTATATTTTTGAGATAAACCTTGACGCATCAAGCTGGAGGAAAATATATGGAATATCGAATATTGCCGCACAGCGACTTAAAGGTCAGCACCATCGGAATCGGTTCGGGCAGCGTCCATGAATCGAATGAAAAACAGACGATTGCGCTGATTGACTACGCACAAGCGCAGGGCATCAACTTAATTGATATGGCGAGCTCCTATCCGGAAGTATGGGAGCACTACGGCGCGGCGCTCAACGGGCGGAGAGACCAGTTCCATTTGCAGATGCACCTTGGCATCACTTATGAAAGCGGCGAGTATGCCCGGGATTATACGCTGGAATCGATCAAGCGCAGCTTTGAAAGCCAGATGGCGATTACCGGCTCGGATTATGCCGACATCGCGGTGCTCCATTGTGTGGATACGCCGGCGGACTACGACGCGCTGATAGATGGCGGTGCGTTTGAATACGCCGTCCGGCTCAAACGGGATGGCGTCATCCGCAATTTGGGTGTGGCGACGCATACGGTCGAAACCGCCAACCGGTTCATTGCCACCGGCGAAATGGATGTTTTTATGTTCAGCATTAACGCCGCCTACGACTTCGACCCCGCGGCCAACGACCCCTATGGCGAGGATAGCAAAACCCGCAACGGCCTTGTCGTATCGCAGGACCGGCAGAAGCTCTTTCAGGACTGCATGCGTTTGGGTATCGGGATTAACGTGATGAAGGCCTACGGCGGCGGCAATCTGCTGGATGCCAAGACCTCCCCGTTTGGAAGAGCGATGTCGGTTCCGCAATGTTTGAAATACGCGCTCGACCGCCCGGCAGTGGTTTCATGCATGGTCGGGGCGCGCAACAAACAGGATTTGGCGGACGCCGTCCGGCTCTATTCGGCAACCGAGGCGGAATTGGACTATTCCTTTATTGCCAAGATACAGCCCAGGGAGATGCGCGGCACCTGCGTTTACTGCAATCACTGCATGCCCTGTCCCGCCGGAATTGACATCGGTCAAACCCATAAGTTCTTCGACCTGTATCTGGCGGGTGATGAAATGGCGAAAGTGCACTATAACACCAAGGACAAAAACGCCAACGACTGTATTCAATGCGGCATCTGTGAAAAGCGCTGCCCGTTTGGCGTCGCTGTTCGGGAAAAGATGCAGGCCGCCCGCGCCACGCTTTAGCTTCTGCCCAATAGAAAGAAGAAAAGTTTATCGGTATTGAGCGTTGCAATCGGGCAAAGCGGTCATCATGCACGGCTGTGCGCTACAATTTAAGAAAGCCACGCCCTGTACAGCGCCGGTATAACGCATACCGGGCTATGCATGGCGTGGCTTTTTATTGGCGGTAAACGATGCTTTACTTTAGGTTTTTATTGAAAAAGGCTTCCAGCTTGTCAAAGGGAATTACATCCGCTTTATCATAGAGATCGGTATGAACCGCGTCTGGAATAATCATCAATTCCTTATTATCGCCCGTCAGCTTTTCAAAGGCATCTCTGCTGAAATAACAGGAATGCGCTTTGCCGCCGTGAACAAGCAATACCGCGCTGCGAATTTCGCTGCTGTATTGTAAAATGGGCATATTCAAAAATGACAAAGAAGAGGTTACATTCCAACCGTCATTTGAATTCAAAGACCGCTTGTGATACCCGCGGTTCGTCTTATAATAGTCATAATAATCCTTGACAAAGGAAGGCGCGTCTGCCGGCAGAGGGGATACCACACCGCCAGCCTTTGCGTATGCACCGTTTTTATAGTCGGCAATTCTCTGTGTATTCAGCGCTTTGCGTTTTTCATATCGGGCGCTTTCAGTGTCTTCCGCGTCGAAATAGCCTTTTGCAGTCACACGGGTCATATCATACATCGTAGACGCAACCGTCGCCTTAATTCTTGTATCAATCGCTGCCGCATTTAAGGCCAGGCCACCCCATCCACAGATACCGACAATGCCGATCTTTTCCGGGTCAACATTGTCTTGCACCGACAAGAAATCGACAGCCGCCTGGAAATCCTCTGTATTGATATCCGGGGAGGCGACATATCTGGGGCTGCCACTGCTCTCGCCTGTGAAGGATGGGTCAAAAGCAATGGTTAAAAAACCCCTTTCCGCCAGCGTTTGCGCATACAGACCGGAAGACTGCTCCTTTACTGCGCCAAACGGACCGCTTACCGCGATGGCAGGGTGTTTTGCTTCTGCATTTTTCGGTACATATAAATCAGCAGCCAGTGTAATGCCATAGCGATTATGAAAAGTAACTTTGCAATGCTGAACCTTATCGCTTTTGGGAAATGTTTTGTCCCATTCTTCAACTAAATTCAATTTTTCTTCCACTTATAAAAACCTCCTGTTACTATATAATTGGTTGAGGACATGGCCACCAGCCATGTCTTTTTCCATCTTGTTGCCTAAGCTGATAGAATGAGAGGGCAATGGGCCTGACGTATCACTCCAAGGACTTTGCGT
>JAEWLW010000092.1 GCA_023457355.1 Bacillota bacterium
GGCTTAATGACACGTTTAGCTTCTAAACTCTTGGCTTTTGCTGTTGCCTTCCTTATCAATTCCTGTATGCACAAACCAAATCCCGTCTGCATTAAATCTCTCATCTTTTAATAGCACCACGGGTTAACTTAAAAATCACGCCGTCTATTTTCCGTGCTGCCGCATTGTCCTCCTCGCCGGCTGCCAACCTGCCCTCGCCGCCATGCGCCGCATCATGGAAAATAGATGCGCCAATACCAGAGCGCTTTTGATTTTATAATCCGGAAATCGACTGTAAAACGCACAACTCGCGCCCGGCAGATTTGTTTATAAGGCGATATTTTGTTAATAGAATACAAAAATTGCTTTATAATGGCCTAAAAACATAAAACCTATGGTATAATAGCCGCAAAGCGGCTATTATACCATAGGTTAATACGCAACGGCGCGCCGCTAACGCGGCACCGCCTTTTGATGCGCTGAATATCCAACGGCTCTCCCCTTAGTGGGGCTTGCTACCTTTTAATGGACAATTACACTACGGCGCGCTTTGCGCTTGCGGTAGCCACCTGATGGCCATTATGTTAAGAATCAGATTTTCCGCCTTTTGGGGTATGGTTTTATATTTGCTGCAAAACGGCGGAATTTTTGCTACAACATCGGACTTTTAATCTGTTTTTAATGCAGGAGGAATAGTGGCGATGCGTTTATTTAGAAATGGAATTGTTTTAGTTTTAGCTGCCATGATAAGCCTCGGATGCGCGCGAGAAGGGTTTAAAGCGTCGCTGGACCGAAAATCATCTTCTGAGCCAAGCAGCACAGCGGCTGATGCATCGAATAACGCTGATGCGCTGGTTTTTGATATGGACGTCGGGGAATTTGACGAGGATGGCGTCTTTCTTTATTATGCACTCCCCCGTGCCGTTAACCCGGCAGGTACAGAAGCAGCTGAACAGATTTCAGAAAAAATACATACGGCTGTTTTTGGCTTGCGGGATGAAATTGCTGCGGAGAAAAGCGTGTATAAGCTGACGGTTTATGACGCACTGACCAGAAATGACGGCACGTATTACAGCACAATGTATGATATTAAATATTTGCAAACCAAGGATGCGCCAAAAGCGCAGTATTGCTTTGGCTTGGCCTTTGATTCGGCCACCGGGGAACTGATTGGTCTGGATTCCATCATGGATATTGACGCGCTTGTGGCGCTGCTGCTTGATGAGCAGTCGTCAAAAATTCTTGAAAAAGATGAAGCGCTGGCGGTAAAGCAGCGCGAGTATCTCAGCCAACAGGGCAATAAAGCGCTGAAAGAACGGTTGACATACCCAAACGGCGTTGTCTCGCTTGAACGGCTTTTGGATGCTTCGTTTTATCTTGACGGAGCTAAACTGATTGCGGTTTTTGCAGCACCGCAGGATATCGGCGGAACGGTAAGGGTCTCTGTTTCCCTTTAAAATTGCAGGAGATTCTTCAGGCGCGGCAAATATTGCTGATTTTGCTTTGACATCCCTGCGGCAGCGTACTATAATAATCATTAACTTTAAACGTAAGTAAGCAAGTGAAAGGGGACCTTTTAGATGGAGAAGAAAAATATAGACTGGGGCACGCTGGGGTTTAACTACATTCCCACCGACAGCCGCTATGTCTCGGTTTATGCAGATGGCAAATGGGATGGAGGGCAGATGGTCTCCGACCCCAATGTAGCCATGAGTGAGTCTGCCGGTGTGCTCCAATACGCACAAACCTGTTTTGAAGGATTAAAAGCGTATACCACCAAGGACGGCAGCATTGTTACCTTTCGCCCCGATCTGAATGCAGCCAGAATGAAGGATACCTGCGAGCGTCTGATGATGCCAATCTTCCCGGAAGAACGCTTTATTGAGGCGCTGGATATGCTGGTTAAAGCCAATGCTGCTTATGTACCGCCATTTGGCTCGGGCGCGACGCTCTATATCCGTCCGTTTATGTATGGCTCCGGCCCGGTTATCGGCGTAGCACCTGCGCCGGAATATACCTTCCGAATGTTCTGTACCCCTGTGGGCCCTTATTTTAAGGGCGGCGCTAAGCCGATCAAGCTGACGGTTAGCCCCTATGACCGCGCGGCACCGCACGGTACCGGCCATATAAAAGCGGGCCTCAACTATGCGATGAGCCTTTATGCGGGCTATGAGGCCAAACACGCCGGCTTTGCCGAGAACATGTTCCTTGACGCTGCCACCCATACAAAGGTTGAAGAGACAGGCGGCGCGAACTTTCTGTTTGTCACAAAGGACGGCAAGGTTGTTACGCCGAAGTCCCCGTCCATCCTGCCCTCTATCACCCGCCGTTCATTGATGGTTGTCGCCAAGGATTATCTTGGTCTTGAGTGTGAAGAGCGCGAAGTCTCCTTCGACGAAGTACGCGATTTCGCAGAGTGCGGCCTGTGCGGCACGGCGGCGGTTATCTCCCCCGTCGGCAGCATCAACAACTTTGGCGAGGAGATTTGTTTCCCCTCCGGCATGGCGGAGATGGGTCCCGTCATCAAGAAGTTGTATGAAACACTTACCGGTATTCAGATGGGCACCATCGAAGCGCCCAAGGGCTGGATCCACAAAGTGTTGTAAAATTTGTTTTGCATTTTTCAACATTTGAGAGCACATATTGTTGAAAACTTCGGCGGCTGCATCTGTTGCAGCTGCCGATTGCTTTCTCGAAGAGAGAAAATATGCCGCTTCTTGATAAACGTCACCTTTTCTGGTATAATAATAATCAACAAATAATGATTTGAGGTGAAAAGATGCGCAAATTTTCTTGCTAATTTTATAAGGCGCTGTAAAACGGAAAAAGCGGCTTTGCTGCCGCCTGTTTTGTTGTGCCGTTGCAAGAAAGTTTGGTATCTTTAACGCTTTGGCATATAGGATTCAAACCGTTGGCTGGCGGTTTTGCTTCCCGTGCTGTTTTAAGCTGCAGGAATGAACTTTCTTGCAGCTTTTATTTTTCAACACGGGAGGATTTGCACCATGTCTTTAATCAATGTTAAGAACCTTACCTTCGCCTATGAGGGAAGCCACGATAATATCTTTGAAAACGTCAGCTTTATGCTGGATACGGACTGGCGGCTTGGGCTCACCGGCCGAAACGGCCGCGGAAAAACAACCTTTTTAAAGCTGCTGGCGGGAGAACACGCGTTTTCGGGCAGTATTACATCGGATAGGACATTTGAATATTTTCCTTATGCGGTTACCGATAAGCAGCGTCCGACGTTGAGCATTATCACCACCATGCTGCCTGACGTTTACGAATGGGAAATTGTTCGGGAGCTTCATTTGCTGAAAACCGCCGATGACCTGTTGTACCGCCCGTTTGAGACGCTTTCAAACGGTGAACAGACCAAGGTTCTGTTAGCGGCGTTATTTTTAAAACACAACCGCTTTTTGCTGATAGATGAGCCAACCAACCACCTGGATATGGCTGCAAGGACAGTCATGGGCAATTATTTGCGCCAAAAGAGCGGATTTATTCTTGTTTCACACGACCGCGCGCTCTTAGATGGTTGTGTGGACCATATTATGTCGGTTAATAAAACCAATATTGATATTCAGAAAGGCAATTTTTCATCCTGGTGGCAGAATAAAACCCGACAGGACGATTTTGAACAGGCAGAAAACGCAAAACTTCAGAAGAACATTAAACGGCTGGAGCAGGCGGCCCAACAAACATCTTCATGGTCGGATAAGGTGGAAAAAACCAAATATGCCACAAAAAATTCCGGCGTACGGCCCGATAGGGGCTATATCGGGCACAAGGCCCAAAAAATGATGAAACGCGCCAAATCACTGGAAAATCGCCAGCAAGCCGCCATTGAAGAAAAGACAAAACTGTTAAAAAACATTGAAACGGCTGAGGCATTGAAGATTCAGCCGCTGGAATACCGGCGCGAAACGTTGCTGCGGCTTGAAAAAGTGCGCATTGATTATGGTGAGCGGGTGGTGTGTGAAAATGTCAGCTTCTCGGTTGAGCGGGGTGACAGAATCGCGCTTTGCGGGCCCAACGGCTGTGGAAAATCCAGCCTGCTCAAACTGATTTTAGGTGCGGACATTCCCTATGCGGGCAGCCTGCTTCAGGGCAGCGGGCTGAAGATTTCCTATGTGGGGCAGGACGCCGCCGCACTTTCCGGTAATCTTTCGGACTATGCCCGGCAGCAGGAGATTGACGAGAGCCTGTTTAAAGCGATTTTGCGCAAGCTGGATTTTTCCCGCCTGCAATTTGAAAAGGATATGCATGATTTTAGCGACGGGCAAAAAAAGAAGGTGCTAATCGCCCGCAGTCTTTGCGAACAGGCGCACCTTTATATCTGGGATGAACCGCTTAACTTTATCGATGTTTATTCGCGTATGCAGATAGAGACGCTGCTAAAAACCTATTGTCCGACCATTTTATTTGTAGAGCACGACCGTGCTTTTTGTCAGGAGGTTGCGACTAAGACAGTTGCTCTTTAAGCGTGATAGGAAATGCCGAGGGGTTTTCAACATCTGCCCGACGCCAATGTTGAAAACTGCCGTCTAAAGAAGCCCGATTGAACCATTTTACCGGTTCGGTCGGGCTTTTGCTATTCATCAAATTAAAAAACGCTGGGGAGTGGGGGCATCCGGTATTTTTCGTGCTGATTCAAAGCATTGCGTCCAATTCAAGCAATGCCGCGACATAGATTTTGGTGGCATTGAGCATCTCTTTGATGGAAAGTGACTCATCAGGCTGGTGGATTCCGCCGCGCCCAACCGGAAATGCCGGCGCGCTGTTATCCATCTCAGGGCCAAACGAGATAGCGTTTGGAATTACGCGGCAATAGGTGGCGCCTTTCATTAAAAAAGGCGCGCGCATTTCGCCGGTCAGCGCATTGGCAACAGCGGTCATGGCGGTAACGACGGGATGGTCGTTCGGCATACAAAAGCCGTCGACGCCTTCCTCCACTGTCAGGCTTAGTCCGTGCTCGGCGCAGGCGGCGCGCATCAGTGGCTCGATGCGGCTACAGCTGTCTGAAGCGGGATAACGGCAGTTAAACCCAAAAATAAAACGCCCGTCCTCAGTGCGGTTAGCCAACCCGCCGATGACGGTCAGCAAGCCATATTCCCCCGCGTCAAGCGCAATTCCCAGCGTCCTGCCGGTGACGTCTAAAAGCGCATTGCGCCAGAAAGTAATCAGTTCCTTTTCCTTGCCGTACAGAATATTGCTTCGCAAGAGCGCATCAAAGGCCAGACCGATGGCGTTTAGCGATTGTTCCGGTATCGAGGCATGGGCCGAAAGGCCGACAGCATACAAACGTGTCCGCCCCCCGTCACAGGTGACGGCTATGTTATCATCAGCCAAAGAACGTAGTACTTCAAAATGCTTTTTTGAAAGCAGAATTTCACAAGCTGATGCTACGGTATTGGTGGCATCGCCCGCTTTAAGAGAAAGAATTTCACCTGCGATGGGTTCGGAAATGACGCTGCCCGCAAAGATACCCTTTTCTGCGAAAGCGGCGGGAAACATGCTGTCGGGCACCAATGTGAATTTGGGCCAGCCAACTGTTTGGCCATAATATTCGACATCGGTCATCATGTCTTCTTCATTGCAACCGAAAAAAAGGCGAACCGCGTGCTTCATCGGCAGCTTCAGACTGCGGATGCAATCGAGCGCATACAGGCCAATAATGGCGGAGCCTTTGTTATCGATGGAACCGCGCCCACGCACAAAGCCGTTTTCCACCACCGGGGTGAAGGCGTCGGTTGTCCAGCCGATACCCGCGGGAACCACGTCCAGGTGTGTGAAAATGCCCAACTCTTCACAGCCCTGCCCCCAGCGCAAACTCGCGCAGCAATTTTCATGGTTTTGCAGTGCCAGTCCCTTTTGGGCGCAGATATCGCCCATGACCTGAAGGGATTTAAGGCATCCGGCACCATAGGGGGCCTCTTTTGAACCATTCGGGGCGGAGATGCTTTTAACCTCTATCAGACGGCAGAGATCCGCCACCATTTCTTTTTCATGCGCAGCAATATAATTATCCACTTCCCGCAAGAGCGCGGCGGAAGCAATCACAAAAATTCCCCCTTTATAGTTATGCGTTCCATTATAACGGACAGTGCCGAAAATAACAAGAAAAAAGTGCAAATTCTATGTAAAAATATTCAGATAACCGGCATATCTAAAAATAAACTCTATGCTAACAAGAGGAATAGAGCAGTAAAATGCACGATTATCAAGCAGCTAATTTGATTTTGTATGCTATGCCAATTTAGAACAATCGAATAAGCCTAAAATGAAATAACGCATAATATATGTATATATTTAAAGAGAAAAGCAGCGGATGAATATCCGCTGCTCAGGCTGTCAAAAAAGTGACAGGGGCTTAGCAACCTGCATAAAACAAATGCCGCTTATCGCGACATGGGAGAACCCCCGGCGAGGGTTCTCCCCACAAAAACAGTCCACTGGACTGTTTTTGCACCCTCTCCTGCGCTTCTTACAGAATTAAGGCACTTTGGGGCGCTGCCCCAAGCCCTGCAAACTTTTGAAAAAGCTTTACCAAAACTTTTGATTGTGCAACATTTTCTAAATATTCGTTTTTCGAAAGGCCCGGGGCCGCCGCAATATTTTGCGGCGGCCTTTTCTCATCTTTGCGGATTACAGCGTGACCATCAGGTCGGAAACGGCGGGTTTCTCCGAGATCAGCCCCTGGTCGTACAGCCAGTCGATATTCTTCTGCCAGACCTCCGCACGCTGTGAGAGGAACGGCGCGGCGTCGGTTTCCATCAGCGGCAGCAACATGGTCATGCTCTGGCGTTCCACCGTTTCAGAAAGCGGAAAATTCTCGGCGTTCTGGTTGTTAAGCAGGGTGGAAAGCGCTTCTTCGGGGTCGGCCTTCATGTCGGCAAAGCCCCTGGCGCTCGCGCGCAGGAATGCTTTGAGCGTCTCGGGGTCGTTTTTGATCGTATTGTCGTTGGACATGAACACGCCCTCGTAATAGGTGGGCACGCCGTATTCATCCACCATGAAGTAATCGACGTCGAAGCCCTCTTCGATCAGCTGCGGCACCTCGTGGTTGACATAGCAGCCGATGGTGGCGTCCACGTTGCCGGTGGTCATCGAGCTCATGAGGTCAAAGCCGACGTCGATCATTTTCACGTCGCTGTAATCGGCCCCGACATTCGCCATCATGCTGCGGACCAGCGCCTCGCTCAGCTCCGTCCCCGCGTAGCCGATGGTCTTGCCGACCAGATCCTTCGGGGAGTGGATATCCTTGCTTTTAAGGTTCATGACGATGTTTAGCGGCGACTGCACCACAGCGCCGATGGAACGCACCGGCACCTGCTGGTTGGCGCGCGCCATGATGACGTCCTGCTGGTAGTAAAGCCCCACCTGCGCTTTGCCCGCCGCAACCAGCGACATGGCGTCGTTCGCGTTGGAGGGGAAGCGGATGTTCACCTTTAAGCCCTCTTCGGTATAATAGCCCTTTTCGATGGCCTCATACAGAAAGGCGTGCAGCGCGTTGGGGTACCAGTCGAGCACGACGTCAATTTCCTTTAATTCGGCGGATTGACCCGATTCGGCGGGGGTGGACGCGGCGGGTTTTGACCCGCAGCCGGAGGCGGCCAGCAGCATCAGCGCCGCGAGCAATATTGAAAACAGCTTTTTCATAAGTTCCATGTTCTCCTTTTAATTATATCTCTTTGCGCCAGCGGATAACCGCCCGTTCCAGCAGGCTGATGACCGCGACGATGAGCATCGCCACAGCCGAAAGCAGCACAATAGGCGCAAACACGCCCGCGCCGTCCAGTTGGGTCATCATCCGGCGGGAAAAATAGCCCAGCCCGCTCTGTGCGCCAAGCCATTCGCCGATGGCCGCGCCGATAATCGAAAGCGGAATGGCCATTTTAATCGCCGAAAAGAAATAGGGCAGCGCGCCGGGCAGCTTCAGCTTTAAAAATATCGCCTTCTTGCCCGCGCCGTAGGTGATCAGCAGCTCCTCCATCTCGGTTTTGGCCGAGCGGAAGCCGTCGAACACCGAAATGGTGATTGGGAAAAAGGTGATGAGCACCGTCACCAGCACCTTGCTCCAGATGCCGTAACCGAACCACAGCACAAACAGCGGCGCAATGGCCGTGGTGGGGATGGTCTGGGACGCGATGATGATAGGGTAGAACGCCTTTTCAGCCAGCGGGCTTAAATCCATCGCCACGGCCAGCAACAGCCCCAATACGATCGAAATCAGCAGCCCGATAAAGGTTACAAGCATGGTGGCGGGCAGATGCACGAGAAGCAGCGGCTCGCGCAGTTCCCACAGCCGCACAAGAATCTGCGTGGGCGACGGGATGATGTAGGCGGCGTTAACCTTCATGGCGGCGGCCTGCCACAGCATGAGCAGGAACAGCACCAGGCCCGCGGCGGGCAGATTGGCAGCGGCGGCGGTCCATTTTTTGCGGTTTTTCACAGCGCCACCTGCTTTCTTAACAGCGCGACAAGCCGTTCGCGCAGTTCGATGATCTCAGGCCGCGCCAGCATGTCGCGGCTGCGGGGGTAAGGCAGCGGCACGGGGATATCGATAAGCGTTTTAATCGGCGTCTGTGCCACGACCAGAATCCGTTTGGAGAGGAACACCGCCTCCTCCACATCATGCGTAATAAACAGGATGGTCTTTTCGCTTTGCGCCCATTGGGAAAGCAGCCATTCCTGCATGGCGACGCGGGTCAGAAAATCCAGCGCCGAAAACGGCTCGTCGAGCAGCAGCAGCTCGGAGCCGGTGAGCACTGTGCGCCCGAACGCGGCGCGCTGCCGCATGCCGCCCGAAAGTTCGGCAGGGTATTTGTGCTCGCAGCCCGAAAGTCCGACCTGCGTCAGCATCTGCCGCGCCCGCTGCTGCATCTGCGCCTTTGAGAGCCCGCCCGCAACCTCCATCGGCAGCTTTAAATTCGCTTCCACTGTGCGCCACGGGAACAGCAGGTCGCGCTGCGGCATGTAGCCGCAGTAGTGCTTTTGGCCGCGGATATCCGCCCCGCCGACAAAAATTTCGCCCGAATCGGGGGGGAGCAGGCCGTTTATCAGCCTGAAGATCGTGCTTTTGCCGCAGCCGCTGACCCCGACGAGCGAAACAAACGCGCCCGCCTGCACGTCAAAGGAAAGGCCCTCCACCGTCGGGGCCGCCTCCTTCGGGTATTGGTATGTCACCTCTCGCAGCGAAAGCATCGCTAATCCTCCATCTTCCATGCCATATCCCAAAACTGCGCCTCATAACGGCTGCAATTGATAAATACTTCCTCCAGATAAGCCAGCTCCCGTTCGCCGCGCCCCTCGGCCAGCGTATTCATCAGGTCGATCAGCGCGTTGTTCTCCGCCTGATACGCCTCCGAACAATAGCCCGCAATCCACTCGCCGTAAAGCGGGTGCTGCGCCGCGCCCGGAATCCCGTTTAAACGCAGGCCGATCTCAGCGTAGCTCCACGAGCAGGCCAATATCGCCGCCGTGATGGCGGCCACATCGCCGGCAAAGGCGACCGACAGCATGTAGTGGGTGTAAGAGCCATTCGCCAGCGCGGGCTTTGCCGCTTCGGCTTCCCTTTGGTCGATGCCAAGCCGGTTCATATAGGTTTTGTGGATGGTCATCTCACCGTTCAGAACCGCCTCCACGCTTTTGGCAAAGCGGCGCATGTGCGCAGGGTTCGTCGCCTTGACCACACCGAGCGCGAACACCTTGGCGTATTCAAACAGGTAGCGATAATCCTGAACCATAAAGTAGCGGAAACGTTCGACGTCAAGGCTGCCGTCCCCGATACCTTTGACAAACGGGTGGGCGTGGTAGCCCGCCCAAATAGCTTCCGCGCTCTTATGTAAGCGGTCGGTGAAGGTCATACCGGCACCTCCCCGGCCAACGCCGCGGCTGCGACGGCGTAGTCCGCAATATATTCGTCAATGGTCTGCTTTAAGCGTTCCTGATGCCGCTCGGCGGAGGGGTCATATACGCCGACGACGTAATACCCTGCCTGCTTCGCCGTTTCGGCGGCATAGGGGGCGTCCTCATAAACGGCGATGTCGGCGGGCGCGGCGCCCAGCCTTTGAGCCGCCGCGTGGTAAACGGCCGGGCTGGTCTTGCCCACGCCAATAGCCTCGCAGCTGACGATAAATTCGAAATATTGAAGAAAACCCAGCCTTGTTAAGCAGATGCGCGCCAGCGCTTCGTCGGTGGCGGTGGCCACACAGCAGCGTACGCCCGCGGCTTTAAGCGCATTTAGATATTGCGCGGCGTTTTCGCGCGGCTGGATGGCCGTCTCATACTGCGCGCGCATATAGTTATTGAGCGCGTCCACGATTTCTTCAACCGTGCCGGTGACGCCAAGCGTCTGGAAATAGCCCGCCGACTGCGGCAGGGTCAGCGGCGCGATGATTTTGCGCAGATCCTCCGGCGGAGTAATCCCCTGCGAGAGAAGAAAATTTTTGCCCAGCCCCCGCCAAACCGGCATGGAATCTAAAAGCGTGCCGTCCATGTCAAAAATTGCAAAGCGTTTGTTCATGGCCTAGCTGTTCACCACCTTCTCACTGAGTGTGCGCAGCTCGCGGGTGGCAACGGCAACGTCCGGCTTTGCGAAGATAGCCGAAATAACCGCCACGCCGTCGATGCCGCTGCCGGCCAGCTGTAGAATGTTCTTCTCGTTGATGCCGCCGATGGCCACGACCGGGATGCTGACCGCCGCGCAAATTTCCTGTAAGCGCGCGACGCTGATGGCCTGCGCGTCCTTCTTGGTTGCGGTGCCGAACACCGCGCCGACACCGATATAATCCGCGCCGCTTTCTTCGGCGCGTTTCGCCGTCTCCACCGTGTTGGCCGAGATGCCCAAAATTTTATCCGGCCCGATGAGCGCCCGGATATCTTTATCCACGATATCCGACTGGCCGACGTGCACGCCGTCCGCGCCGCATTTTAAGGCAACCTCAATATTATCGTTTATGACAAAGGGAATATTGTGCTTTTTGGCGACGGACTTGATTTTTTCGGCTTCGGCCAAAAATTCGCCGTCGGTCAGCTCCTTTTCGCGCAGCTGCAAAAAGGTGGCCCCGGCTTGCAGGACTTTTTCTACGGCGCTTTCCAGCGTCTCGCCGTGAAGCCAGCTGCGGTCGGTCACGGCGTAAAGCAGCATGGCGCTTTTATCGGTTTTCAATGCGTTGTCCCCCTTCTAACTGTGAATCGGTGAGCACGCTCATCGCATCGATGAGATAGGTTCTAAACGAGGCCGTGCCCGCGCGATTGGCCAGCATCTTCTCGCGCGCCAGCTCGCCGCAGAGCCCCATGGCCGAGACCGCCTCAACCGTTGCGGCGTAGGCGTCGCCGGGCTGCGCGCCGCAAAAAGCGCCGATGAGCGCCGTCAGCATGCAGCCGCTGCCGGTAATCTGCGCCATTTCGGCGCAGCCGTTTGTGATAACGCAGGCGCGGTCGGCGTCGGCGATAATATCCAGCCGGCCCGAAATCGCGATAACCGCGCCGGTCGCCTTGGCAAAATCCTTCGCCATCCGGCAGACGGCATCGAGATTCTCTTCGGTGACGGCGTCCTTTTCGCCCGCGTCAACCCCGCGCATATCCGACTGGCCGACCGCCAGTGCCTTAATTTCCGAGATGTTCCCACGGATAACCGAGAGTTGGAGCGCTTTTAAGATTTGCGCGCAGCTCTCGGCCCGCAGGCGGGAAGCGCCCGCCGCCACGGGGTCGAGCACGACCGGCTTGCCCAGCGCGTTGGCACGTTTTCCAGCGGTGACCATCGCGTCGATATCCCCCACCGTGCCCAGGTTTAGCACCAGCGCCGAGGCGACGGCGACAATCTCCGCCACCTCGCGTATATCGTGCGCCATCGTCGGGGTGCCGCCCGCCGCCAGAATAATATTGGCGCAGTCGTTGACGGTGACAAAATTGGTGATGCAGTGCACCAGCGGCTTTTTATCGTGAAGGACTTGCAGGGTCTGTTTCATTGTTCTTTCCCCCTAACGGTTAATATCGTCCAGCAGGCGCTGTAACGTGCCGGAGCGCTTGAGCACACCCAACACCAGCACGGCAAGCAACGCGCCCATCATCGAGGACGGCGCATAAAACGGGATGTAATAAAGCGGCGACTGGGCGTCAAGCCCATACCACATTTTCATGAGCGGATAGGCGACCATCGCGCTGATGATGCCGGTGCCGACCACCTCGCCGATAACGGCGGCCCACAGCTTTTTCGTCTTCCGGTAAAGCAGGCCGGAAAGGAACGCGCCAAAGACAGCGCCCACCACCGCCTGAATGGTGCGGCCGCTCATCATGCGCATGACGCCGGTTAAAAACGCGGCGGCCAGACCGTACCACGGCCCCAAGAACACCGCCGCCAGCACGTTGACAAAATGCTGGAACGGCGCCATGGACGGAAAATAAACGAAGGTGCACAACACAAAGCTCAGGCAGGCAAACATGGCCGTGAGCACCATTTTGCGGATTTTAACGGTATTCATATCAGGTATGGCCTCTTTCTTATTGGTGTTTTTTAACTTTTTGGTCTATTGTCCAGATGCCGTCGGGGCTGTAGCTGATTTTGACATAGCTCATGACGCTGGGTGCGCCCTCGCGGATGCAGATCAGCGCGCATTCCTTAACGATAGCCATCAGTTGGTCGTAATCGCCTTCAATGGTGGTCTCAAACGGGCCGACCACGTAGTGCAGGCCGCTGGATTTGATATAGGCGATAACGGCATCGACAATGCGGAGCGTCTCGTCGCCGTCTACCTTGGGCAACACCTGAATTGCAACGCTTGAGTTCATCGTTTTCATCTCCTTGCAATAATATTGGTTGTGGTGTTTAATCTTTTCAAATGTTATAATAGCCGCAAAGTCGGCTCAGGCTGTCCAAGAACGTTTTCTTACTAAAAAATTGCACAAATTAAAGTTTTTGGTCAAGCTTTTTTCAAAAAGCTTGCGTGCTTCATTCTTCAAAAAGCGCAGGAGGGGCAGCCAAAACAGTCCGGGGGACTGTTTTGGCGCGGGGAACCCCCGCAAGGGGTTCCCCGATGGCGCGTCAAGCGGCATGAGACTTGTGCAAGCCGCTAAAATGCCTTCGCTTTTTTGACAAGCTGAGCCACAAAGTGGCTGTCATCCGCCCTGATTCGCAACGGCTCGCCGCTAACGCGGCAACCGCCTTTTGATGCGAAATTATACCACTGCGCGCTTTGCGCTTGTGGTATAATAACCGCAAACTGACAAAAATGCGAGGGATAAAAATGTGCAACACCGGTACGGTTACATTTCTGAACGCCACTGAACAGGATCTGGCGGCAATGCTGGCGCTTTACAATGAGCACATTGTGAACACCACCGCCACGTTCGACTATGAAGAAATCGGTCCGGAGGAATTTAAGAGCCGAATCAGCTTCGGCGACGACCGCTGCCAAACCTTCTGTGCTTACATCGGCGGGGAATGGGCCGGTTTTTGCTTTTTAACGCCGTTTAACAAGAAAACCGCCTATGACAAAACCGTGGAAATCGGCCTTTATTTAAAGCGGCCGTTTACGGGCAGGGGCTACGGCGGGCAAATTGTTGCGCAGCTGGAATCGGCCGCAAAAGCGGCGCACTTTGAAATGATTGTCGCATCCGTTTCCGGTGAGAACCTGCCAAGCATCAAGCTGTTTAAAAAGCTCGGCTACGCGCAATGCGCGCACTATAAGCAAATTGCCGTCAAGTTTGGCAGGAAACAGGATATCCTCGATTTCCAAAAAGCAATTTGAATGCGCGCAAACAGCTACCCCTGCCGGATGTTGAAGCAATGGTTCAGCGGGCCGCTTCCCTGCCCCAGATTTAGCATGGCGGACAAAGCGCCGGTGATGTAGTCCTTGGCGCGCTTAAAGGCTTCCGGCAGCGGATACCCCTGCGCAAGGTTGCAGGCAATGGCGGAGGACAGCGTGCAGCCGGTGCCGTGGTTGTTGGGGTTCGCCACCCGCGCCGAACGGTACCAGTGCGCCTCCCCCTGGTAAAACAGCAGGTCGTCCGCCGAATCGTCCAGATGGCCGCCCTTGATGATGATGCCACCCTTGAGCAGTTTTTCCAACGCTTTTGCGGCGCGCAGCATGTCTTCGGTGTTATGGACCGCAAAACCGCAGAGGCATTCGGCTTCCGGAATGTTCGGGGTGATGACGGCCGCCATCGGCAGCAGCTTGGTTTTAAGCGTATCAAGCGCGCCGTCGGAAATCAGGCGGCTGCCGCTGGTCGAGACCATGACCGGGTCGACCACGATGTTTTGCGCGCGGTAATCGCCCAGCTTTCTGGCGATCATCTCGATGATGCCCGCATTCGAGACCATGCCGATCTTCACCGCGTCGGGGCGGATATCCTGAAAGATGCAGTCCAGCTGCTGCCCGACAAATTCCGGCGTCGCTTCCATCACGCCGTAAACGCCGGTTGTGTTCTGCGCGGTGAGCGCCGTGATGGCGCTCATGCCGTAAACGCCATGCGCCGTCATCGTTTTAAGGTCGGCCTGAATGCCGGCGCCACCGCTGCAATCCGAGCCCGCAATGGTGAGAACCTTTTTCATGTGCTTCATTCCTTTCTTTCTGCACAGCAGGTTTGTGCGGCAAAGCATAAAAAAGAAGGGTATCCCTTTCCGGGATACCCTTTTCATCATCTTGATAAGGCGGAAAGACCACCTTAAAATTTTGATTGCACCGCATCCCTACGTTGGCATTATCCAAATCAGGTAAGGTCGAGGGGTTATGCCCCTCCTCTCAGCCTTCCAGTAAGAAAGCTCCCTTGCAGCATTTATGGTAGCACTTTCCGCGTCGCTTGTCAAACAAATCTGTGCCGGTTATTTGGGCAGGTCGGTTGTCGGCACCACCATGACGGAGACCTGATTGGGCATGCAAACCGCGATATCCATATCGCGCCAGAGCCAGCCCGCATGCACGCAGATCTGGTCCGGGCAGGTGGAGGATTTAAAATGGATCTCATGGTCCTTGACGGTCAGCACCACCCCTACGCCAAACAGCGCGTCCAGGTCGATATCGTAAGGCTCGGCATCTTTAGAAAGATCCACCGTGCAGACATCAACGCCCCGGATTGAAACAACGGCGCTCATGGCCGGCTCCTGAGGCTGCATTTGCCGGTATATTAAAAAACCGAACGAGGCCAACACCATTAACGCAATAACCGTCACCACAGCAAGCTGTGCCTTGGAGGCCGGTAATCTCATATCATACGCCCTTTCTGGCTTACAGATTTATCCGTACCAATCATAATATAAACCCGCCGCATCGTCAAGCGAACCGGTTACATCAGCGCGGCGCCGTCATGCCGCTTAAGGGGACTTTACAATTGCGGCCCCGTGCTGATTGCGGGCACCTTTTTGGCGGATGCTTTTTTATCGAAAACGGTCAGCATGACCACCGCGGCAATAATCAGCATCGACCCCAGCGCGGTTTTCAGCCCGAATGGCTCGCGAAAGACCAGAATGCCAACCGTGATGCCGGTAATCGGCTCAAAGGTGCTGAGTATTGCGGCCCGCTGCGGCCCGATAACGGCCGTACCCATCTGGAACAGCACCACCGCACCAACCATGATTGCCACGGCAAAGAACAGGCACAGCGCCCAGGCGAAAAAGGAAGCAGGCAGCGTCAGATTGCCGGTCAGTGTGACGCCGGTTCCCAAAAGCAGGCTGCAAACCACCGCCATGCCAAAGCCGATCTGAAAGGGGTTTTCTTTTCCAAGGCCGCTTTTGTCAAGATAGACAATGTACGCGGCATAGGTAATGCCGGAAATAACCGCCAGTGCCATTCCAAAAAACTGCGCGTTTTCTCCGGGCGTGTAAAAAAACAGCATCCCGGCGCTGCAAAGCAGCACGCAGCACCCTTTAATCCGCCCTATTTTATCGTGATAGAACACGGCGCAGCCCAGCAGAACAAACACGGGGTATACAAAGTGCAAGGTTGTCGCCATACCCGAGGAAATATAATTATAGGAAGAGAAAAGCAATGCCGGTGTGAGCACCGACCCGTACAGGCCCAGCAATACAATGCGCTTGAGCATGCGCCTTGTCGGCCTTACATCAATTTTTCTGGCGCGCAGCAGAAAATAAAGCACCGGCAATGCCAGAACATTTCTCAGCAGCACAAGGCTGATGGCATTAACGCCTTGGGCATAAATATTCTTGGCCATCAGTGGCATGCAGCCGAAAATGACAGCCGACATAATGATGTAAACGCACCCCTTAAAATAGTTCTCCACAAATAGCACTTCCCCGTCTGCATAAAATAAAAGGCGCCGCAAATGCAGCGCCTTTATTTTATACCAATTTAACGCAATTGGCAACCGCTTACTTACTTGATTCAGCCGGCTTTTTGCTCTTAAGGGTCTTGACGCCTTCGATGGTCAGGTCAACCGCGAGGATGACCAGCAGCGCCGCAAAGAACACCTGCAGGCCGTCGGCGCCTATGGAGCCGGTGCCGCCTGCAAGCGCGGCAATCTTAGCCTGGAGGGTGAGCAGCAGCGAGCTGATGGTCGCGCAGAGCATGAACGCCATCGGGAACAGGAACATCTTATTGTTCTTGCCGATGTTGCCCAGCCATGCGGCAACAGCCAGCAGGGCCAGCGCGGCAAGCAGCTGGTTGGCAGCGCCAAACAGCGGCCAGATCTTGGCGTAACCGCCGACTGCCATTGCGCCGCCGAGGGCGACGGTGATCGCGGTAGCGACGTAAGGATTCGCAAAGACTTTCTTATAGCCGGTCAGCTTGGCAACATCCTCGCCTTCGGCGACAAAGAATTCCTGAAGCATGTAACGGGCCAGACGGGTCGCCGTATCGAGCGAGGTCAGGCAGAACGCCGAAACAGCCAGAATAATGATAGAGTAGGCGACATCATAAGAAGCCGCACCCGCCACCGACCTGAGCATGGTGGCGATACCGGTTGCAAAAACAACGGTGGGAGAACCGGAGGGCAGCACGCCGTCCTTATACAGGATACCGGCGCAGATCAGCGAAATGATGGCCAGCGCACATTCGATAAGCATGCCGCCGTAGCCGATGAGCTTGGCGTCGGATTCTCTATCGAGCTGTTTGGCCGTCGTGCCGGAACCGACCAGACTGTGGAAGCCCGAAATAGCGCCACAGGCCACGGTGATGAACAGAACCGGGAAGAGGTAGCCGCTGGCATAACCCTTGACGCCGCCTACCATGAAGCCGTTGAAGGCCGGCAGTGTAACGGTGGGATGCGCCACGACGATGCCGATAACGGCGGCGATCATCATGAAATACAGCAGGAAGGAGTTTAAATAGTCGCGCGGCTGGAGCAGAATCCAAACCGGCGTGACGGAAGCAACAAAAATATAAGCGAGCACGATGCCCAGCCAGACCTGAGCGCTTAAATAAACGGGCAGGTTGAGGCCGATAACGATGCAGATGATGATACCCGCCACGCCGACAACGGTCGCGACGCTCAGCGGCGCATTACGGCGATAAACGGCGGCGCCAAAGATGATGGAAACCAAAATGAACAGCATGGAGATGGTTGCAGTGCGGCCGTTCGGAGCATTAAGCGTGCCGTCTGCATTAAAACCGGCAAAGGTACTGACCACGATGCTGGCAAACGCAGCCACAACCAGAAGCAGTGTCAGGTAAGCGAACACCAGAAACAGCTTCTTGGCCTTTGCGCCAACGTTTACTTCGATAACGTGGCCAATCGACTTGCCCTGATGGCGGATAGAAGCGAGCAGTGACGAAAAGTCCTGAACCGCGCCAAAGAAAATGCCGCCGATCAAAACCCACAGCAGAACCGGAACCCAGCCGAAGATAGCGGCCTGAATCGGTCCGTTGATTGGGCCCGCGCCCGCGATAGAAGCAAAGTGGTGGCCGAGAAGAACAGGAGACTTGGCAGGGACATAGTCCACCCCGTCTGTCATTGTGTGCGCAGGGGTTGGCCGCTTGGGATCAACGCCCCACTGCTTGCTGAGCCAGTTGCCGTATGTAACGTAGCCTGCAAACAACACCGCGATACCAATTACCAGAATAACCAGTGAGTTCATGTGTTTTCTCCTCTCTTATTTAGGGTTGCAAATTACGTTCAAGCGTCGCCCGAACATCCTTTCCGTCGGGGTTTGATAAAACCTGCCCGGTGGAAAGGTCTATTGCCGCAATGCGAAACTCCATCCAGCCATGGAGCGCAAGCCAAAAACTTTTGCGGAACCGTATTTTGCGAAGGGCCTTTTGCGCCTCTTCGTCAATCGAATCCGCTATGACCGCCAGAGACACGCAGGAGCGCATATGCTCGCTGTGCGGTTTTATCAAAGCAAGCCCGGCGTCTCTGGCCGCTTTATAGAGGGTATCAAGCAAAGCCGCGTCGAGGTGGTCTACCACGGCGAAATACACATACTCGTTCATCTCGATGGACCATATCCTCGCGGATTTAACCAGGATGTACTTGCCCGATCTGGAATGATACTGTGCCAGCGCCGCAAAGGTCACATCGCCGGCGGCGACATCACGCTGAATATCAAAGTAGTGGGTATAAGCTTCCAGAAGCATTTCAAGTTTTATCTGCTTTTCTTCGGTCGTCATATAGCTGTTCCTTATCAAAGTTCTATACTGCAATGACACATGATCCCGGTAACTTTGGACACTGATTTTCTACCGGCCTTATTATATACCTTTTGCTTTGAGTTGTTAATAGATTTTCTTAAAATTATGGCATATTTATTAATTTTGGACCCATTTTCAGACCTTTTCACAATAAAGGCTTTACAGTGTTCAACACTTTATACAATGAATCAACCGGCGGTCTCGTATAAAAAATTAGTACTTTTTACATAAATGTATCTTTTTTTGCGGTTAATTGCAACTAATGATACAAAATTTGCACAGGGTGCGGTGTGCGCGCCGCGCCGCGCTTTCGGCACATGCCGTTTGAATAAACGCAGGACGCGCTTTTGAGGCGGCGGCACTGCCAAGCCACGCAGACTTGTGATTATAATCAAATAATTTAGGAATGGGTACAGAATTAGCGAGCATACTTTTCACCTTGCAAGGCGAAGGACACCGGTGGGCCACCGCCCACCAAGAACGACAACACGGCTAGTCGCAAAATAGGCCGCCAAGGCTCTCTTGATTTTTCAACAGTTTGACTATATAGAAAAATAATTTTGAGTGTCCTGTTAATTTTGCCTATGCACCTGATCAAAGCCACGCCACATGTGGCGGCTTTAGCGCAAACACGCCCCAGGTTAGCAAATGATCCTTTCGTTCATATGATTTAGTAGATACTGTTAAATTCCGCACATTAGAGAGGATATTTAATTATGAAATATAAGGTGGCAATTTATTGTGATAAACTTTATGCCGGTGATATTTTATGGGGATTTACTGCCGCAGGATGTGATTCGCAAATAATAAATCCGACTTCCATAGAAAATTTCGATAAACTAATGGCATCAATAAACCCCGATTTATTAATTCTTTCCTCTTATATGGGTTATTTTCAACACGCTATGCTCCGCCATATCGGTTCCAGAAATTCACCGGCTTACAAGTGCGTTTGCTGGGATACCGAAGGCGTTGGTCAATTTAATTTGCAGATGACAGGCTTCGAGTTGTTTAAGCCCGATATGATATTTTCGATTTGTCCTGAAATGCTTGAAAAGCTCAAAAGTAAAGGCATTCCCTGTGAGAGACTTGATTTCGCTTATAATCCTACAATTCATTTTCCGAAATCGTTAACGGTAAATGAAAATAAAATCAGCTTGGTCGGCAACGCGTGGCTATGGTATTCAACTCATTATCCCGCCCATTTCCGATATAGCAAAGCTATCCCTGTTTTACTAAAGCCTTTAATTGAAAATAATTATAAAATAGATTTCTATGGCACTACAGAATATAAGCAAGTTATAAAAAATTTTCTGAATCTTGATGTGCCCATTGAATGGTTTAAAGGAACTATTTTCTACGAGAAGACGCGTGAAATTTATAATGACTCTTTCATAAATTTAATCACGCAAAATCATGAGCAAACGATAACAAGGCGTACCTTTGAAATTTTAGGCTCCGGGGGCTTTGGGCTCTCTTGTTATAATACTGCTGTACAAAATATGTTTGGCGATAGCGGTGCATTAGCTATTGCTAAGTCTCCTGATGAAACGCTTGAAATATTGGAATATTATAAAAAGAACTTAGACGCTTATGTAAACGTTCGCAAAAATGCCGTTATAAGTGTACAAAATCACACCTATAAAGAAAGAGCCGAACAAATTATTAATAAGCTATTTTAAATGCAGGGCGCCCCTGATTAATACAGAGGCGAGTTAGCGGCGAGAGAATTTTGTGGCCGACAAGGCTCCCGTGCTCTTTATATGGTTTGACGATACTTTCCGCCGCAGGGGAACCTTTGGCACCAATGCCCCTATATCAACCCGCATAACGTTTCGTCGTCGGTCTTTTTCCAATCTTCCATTTTGCCGCCCATCTCTTTTTCTTCTATATCAAAAAAGTCGCCCTAAAGCGACTTTTTTGACAGACCGCCCGGGGGGACGGCTAAAACCGTCCCCCCGGGCGTCTCATATTTTATTCGAGCGTTACCTGCGGCAACAACCGGTCATACACGATGCATCAGGTCGGTATAGGTCGGCATCGGCCAGCAGGTTGTATCCATCATGCGCTCGGCAAAATCGGAAATTTCACGGATGTTCTGCATGTCTTTCTGAATGACATCGCGGATATAGCGGGTTGCAAGCTCCCCGTTATCCTGGGGCAGCACCAAGATATTGTCGCGCAGCTTTTGGGTGCGCAGCGTCAGCTTGCTGATCACATCCGACAGCGTTTCAACATAATTAAAAAGCTCGGCATTATCCAACCCGATGGCGCGCAGCTGTTTAAGGCTTTCGGCCGTCTTCCCGGCGTAGGCGATAACCGCCGGCAACACCTGGCGCTGCATCATCTCCAGCAGCGTATTGGCCTCTATCAGCGTAATCTTTGTATAATTCTCCAGCATGATCTCATAGCGCGAGCTGCACTCGGTCTCAGAGAGAATGCCAAAACGTCCGAAAAGGTCGACGGTGTCGGGCTGCTTCCAGACGGCGGCGGCATCCAGCGCGTTTGTGAGCATCGGCAGGCCGCGGCGGGCGGCTTCCACCTTCCAGTCCTCGGAATAATTGTTGCCGTTCATGATGATGCGGCCGTGGGCGGCATAGGTTTCACAGGCGATTTCGCGCACGGTCTTTTCGATATCCGAACTGTTTTCAAGCCGGGCCGCAAAGGCGGCAAGGCTGTCGCAGACGATGGCGTTGAGCACGATGTTGGCCAGTGCAATCGACTGTGCCGAGCCCACCATGCGGAACTCAAACTTGTTGCCGGTGAAAGCAAACGGCGAGGTTCGGTTACGATCGGCGTCGTCGGCCAGCACACTGGGGATAGCGTTGACGCCCACCGATACCGGACGCTTCTGCGCGCCGGCGCCGTCGCTTGTGCAGGTTGCCAGCAGGTTGGTAAACCGCTCGCCCAAAAACATCGAAATAATGGCGGGCGGTGCTTCAAAACCGCCCAGGCGGTGGTCGTTGCCCGGCGTTGCGGTTGAAAGGCGCAGCTGCGCCGCATAGCGGTCCACACCGCGTACAAAGGCGGCGAGGAACAGGATGAACGTCAGGTTATTCTCGGGGTGCTCGCCGGGGGACAGCAGGTTTTTGCCTTTGTCGCTGCAAAGCGAAAAGTTGTTGTGCTTGCCCGAACCGTTGACGCGGGCAAAGGGCTTCTCGTGCAGCAGGCAGGCCAGATTGTGCCGCTTGGCAACCTCCTTCATCACCTCCATGACCAGCTGGTTGGCGTCGCAGGTGATGTTGGCGGAATCGTAGACCGTGGCCAGCTCGTGCTGGGTGGGGGCCACCTCGTTGTGCTTGGTTTTGGCGGCGACGCCAAGCTCCCACAGCGTTTCGTCCAGCTCGTGCATAAAGGAAGAAACGCGCAGCCGCACGCGGCCGAAATAGTGGTCGTCAAGCTCCTGGCTCTTGGGGGGCGGCGCGCCGATAAGCGTTCTGCCGCACAGCTTTAAGTCCAGGCGCTGCTCGTAGCGGTCGCGGTCGACAAGGAAATACTCCTGTTCGGCGCCGACCATCGGAATGACGCGGGTGGTCTCCTTATCGCCCAGCAGACGCAAAATGCGCACCGCCTGTGTGGACAGCGCCTCCATCGAGCGCAGCAGCGGCGTTTTCTGGTCCAGCGAAATGCCGCTCGGCCCGCAGAACGCCGTGGGGATATAAAGCGTCTTATCCTTGACGAACACCGAGGAGGTCGGGTCCCACGCCGTGTAGCCCCTGGCCTCAAAGGTGTTGCGGATGCCGCCCGAAGGGAAGGAGGAGGCGTCCGGCTCGCCCTGCACCAGCGCGCGCGAGCTGAATTCCAAAATGGCGGTGCCGTTGCCGCAGGGCTCTAAAAAGCCCTCGCTTTTGCCCGCGGCGGCGTTGGTCAGCGGCTGAAACCAGTGCAGATAGTGCGTCGCCCCCTGTTGAACCGCCCATTTGAGCATGGCGGCGGCCACCGGCCCGGCGATGCTTTCGTCAAGCTTGCCGCCCTGTTTGCGCGTTTTGCGCAGACTTAAAAAAATGTCGGCGGGCAGCATGCGTTCCATAATCTCATCGTGGAACACGTGGATTCCAAATCTCTCCTGAATTGTCATCATTTTTTCTCCCAATATTGTCTTTATCAGTGAATGTTACCAACATAAATTATTACCACGTCGCAGTAATAAATATGATAAATAACCGTCAAACAGTTTAGGCGCAACAGCGCGGCGCTTAACGCGGCTTGCCGCCTTTTGATGGGAATGATGCCACTGCGCGCGTAGCGCCTGTGGCATAATACATAGTAGCATTTGGCATCTGATTTTTCAAGAAAAACCGCATTTCGGCGGGCATAATAACAGGGCAGAATCGCGCTAAAACCCGCTTTCGCGGTTACTTTTTCAATTTTCAATCGTTTTTTAACCTTTATTTGGAACTTTTCTAATTTCCCCTTGCCAATTTTTAAAGATTGTGTTATTGTGTTTTCAGTAAGTATGAAGTATTGACAGGAGAGTGGGTAACAGCCCGCTCTTTTGTTTATGTATAGGGGGTTCACTATGGCAAAAGCTAAACAAAACACCGCGCAGACGGCGGAAAAACTGGCCCAGCCGGTACTGCTGCAGATGGGCTTGCGGCTGTGGGACGTCCGCTTTGAAAAAGAGGGCGGCGCCTGGTATCTGCGCTATTTTATCGACAAGGAAGGCGGGGTCAACATCGACGACTGCGAGCAGTTTTCGCGCCTGATCGACCCCATTCTCGACGCGGCGGATCCCATTGACGGTTCCTACAGTCTCGAGGTTTCTTCCCCCGGCGTCGAACGCGAACTGACAAAGCCCTGGCATTTTGAAGAGAACATCGGGCGGCCGGTTACGGCGCGGCTTATCCGCGCAAAAAACGGCCTGCGCGAGATTGCCGGCACGCTCGTTTCATACGGCGACGGCACGGCGGTTATCCGCGACGGGCAAACAGAAGCCGAGCACGCCGTCGCCAGGGCCGAGGCGGCTTATATCCGCCTGCAGGATGATTTTGATTACAGCAAAGGAGCAGGACAATGATTAACCGTGAGTTTTTCGAGGCACTTTCGCTTCTCGAAAAGGAAAAAGGTATTCCCGTTGCTTACATGGTGGAAAAGATTAAAAACGCCGTTTCCATTGCTGTAAAGCGCGACGCCAACGGCGGCGAGGACAACATTGTGGAAATTGACCCGGTGACCGCCCGCTTTTTTGTCGCCGTTCGTAAGCAGGTGGTGGCCGAGGTGGAGGATCCTTCGATCGAAATCGGCGTGGGCGCCGCCCAGGGTGTTAAAAGCAACGCCAAAATCGGCGATATTATTGAGATTCCGCTGGAGCCCAAGCAGTTTGGCCGCATCGCGGCCATGAGCGCCAAGCATGTCATCCGCCAGGGCATCCGGGAGGCCGAGCGCGGCCAGCTTCTGGCGGAATACCAGTCCAAGCAGCGGGATATTGTCACCGCCACCGTTATCAGAACCGACCCCAAGCGCGGCAGCGTGACGGTTGAGATCGGCCGTAGCGAGGCTGTACTGCCCAAGGCCGAACAGGTTCCGGGCGAGCAATATAAGGACGGCGACCGCATCAAGGTTTATGTCTCGGACGTCATCAACGGCGAAAAGGGCCCGAAGATCATGATCTCGCGCATTCATCCCGGCCTGGTCAAGCGCCTGTTTGAGATGAACATCCCCGAGGTCTACGACGGCACCGTCGAGATTAAAGCAATTTCGCGCGAGGCCGGCACCCGTTCCAAGGTGGCCGTCACCTCCCGCGACGACAATGTCGACGCCGTCGGCGCCTGCATCGGCCCGAAGGGCGCGCGCGTGAATACCATCGTCGATGAACTCGGCGGTGAAAAGATAGATGTGATCCGCTATTCCGAAGACCCCGCGGAGTTTGTTGCGGCGGCGCTTTCTCCGGCAAACGTCCTCTCGGTTGAAATCGACCCCGAGGCGCCCAAAACCTGCCGCGTGACGGTGCCCGACCACCAGCTCTCGCTGGCCATCGGCAACAAGGGCCACAACGCCCGCCTGGCCGCCCGCCTGACCGGCTGGAAGATCGACATCCGCCCTGAGAGCGGCTTCTTCGGCGAGGATAACGCGCCCGCTCCCAGGGCTGAGGATGCGGCCGCACAAGAGGAACCCGGGGATTAACCCTGTAATGCACGCTATCGGAGGTGAGAGGGAATGAAGCAGAAAAAACTGCCGCTGCGCATGTGCGCCGGCTGCGGCGAACATAAGCCGAAAAAGGAACTGGTGCGGGTGGTTAAAAGCCCGGAGGGCGAAATTTCGCTCGACCTGACAGGCCGCAAGCCCGGCCGCGGCGCTTACATCTGCCCCGCGCGCGACTGCCTGCAAAAGGCCAGACGGGCCCGCAGGCTGGAAAGGGCTTTTTCCTGTCAGATTCCGGACGCCGTTTACGATGCGATGGAAAAGGAGCTGACCGACAGTGAAGGCTAATCTGCTCGGGCTGCTCAACATCTGCCGCAAAGCGGGCAAACTAAAGCTGGGCTTTGACCCGGCGGCGGCCAGTCTGGGGCGTGACGCGCAGCTGCTGCTTTTTACCGCCGACGTTTCGCCCAAAACCAAAGCGCGCATGCTCAAAAAGGCGGAGGGAATGCCGGTGAAGATACTGGACCTGACTGAAACCGCCGACATGGTGTACCACGCCATCGGAAAGCGCGTCGCCGTCATGGCCGTCACCGACAAAGGGCTGGCCGAGCGCGCCGCCGTTCTGAACGGCGCCGACGGGCAGGCAGCGCAAACCGGCGCGGATGTAGCCGACGGCTGAAAGCCGCCGCACCAGGCGCCAACACCCAGCCGTTTTACAAACGAGGCACGGGGGAAAAACACACGCAAAGGCTGTCCATGCAGGCACCTGACCGGCAGACCGTCTATACCTTATAAACAGCCCTTTGCATCCGGCGCAAAGCGCCGAATCGCCCGCCCGCAGGCGGTTCTCAGCCTGCTGGACGCCACAAGCTGAGAACTTACACGAGGAGGATTCTAATTTATGATGGACAAATACCGCGTACATGAAGTTGCCAAGGATTTGGGCGTGCCCAATAAAGATATCCTTGCACTGTTAAGCCAATACTTTCCCGACGACCAGCGCAAGCATATGACAGCGCTCTCCGACGCCGAGCTGAATCTGGTGTTCGACCACTACACCCAGAAAAACGGCCTGAAGAGCCTGGACGATTATTTTGCGCTGGCACAGCAAAAGCCGAAGGTGGAACCCGCGCCGGCCCAAACTGCCCAGCCGGCCCAGGCAGCGCAACCGGCTGCACCCGTTCAAAAGCCGCAACAGCCGCAAAAGGCGCCGGCCACTGCGCAGCAGGGCCAGAACCGCTTTGTGCATCAAAACAATAACAACAGCCATAATAACAACCGGCAGGGCCGCCCGCAACAGCCGCAACAGCGGCAGCAGCAGCGCCCGCAGCAGCAACAGCGCCCCGCGCAACAGCCGCAGCCGCAGCCTCAGGGGCAGCAGGGGCAGCAGCCGATTTCCAACCGTGTTGAGCGCCCCGCCTCACGCCATGTGGATATGCGCTCCGCTCAGGTAAACCTCGATAAGTACAACGAGCGCTATGAGCAGATTGCGCCTTCCAACATCGCCGCAAAAACACAGGGCCCTGCAAAGCAGAAGTTCACCGGCCGCCAGCAGCGCGGCAAGCCCGCGCGTTCGCGCTATGAGAAGGAAGCCGAAAAGATGCGCCGCTTAGAGCTTGAGCGCCAGCGCCGCCAGAAGCTGGAAGTATCCCTGCCGGATGAGATGACCGTCGGCGAACTGGCGTTGCGCTTAAAGGTGCAGGCCGCCGAAATTGTCAAGCGCCTGATGGGCATCGGCGTTATGGCGTCGGTCTCGCAGGTTATCGACTACGACACCGCCGCGCTTGTCGCCATGGAAATTGGCGCAAAGGTTGAGCGCGAGGTGGTCGTCACCATCGAAGACCGCCTGTTTGACGAAACCGAGGATGTCGAAGGGAACCTTTCCCCCCGCTGCCCCGTCGTCGTGGTCATGGGCCACGTCGACCACGGCAAAACGTCCCTGCTCGACGCCATCCGCAACACAAACGTCACCTCCGGCGAGGCGGGCGGCATCACGCAGCACATCGGCGCTTATCAGGTTGAGATTAACAACAGCCCCATCACCTTCCTCGATACCCCCGGCCATGCCGCCTTCACCTCGATGCGTGCCCGCGGCGCGCAGGTGACCGACATCGCCGTGCTGGTCGTCGCCGCCGACGACGGCATCATGCCGCAGACGGTGGAGGCCATCAACCACGCCAAAGCCGCCGGTGTTTCGATCATCGTCGCCATCAATAAAATCGACAAGCCCGCCGCCAACCCCGAAAAGGTTAAGCAGGAGCTGACCGAATACGAGCTGGTGCCCGAGGAGTGGGGCGGCGACGTCATCTGCGTCCCCGTTTCCGCCAAGACCGGGCAGGGCATCGACAACCTGCTTGAAATGATCCTGCTCGTCGCCGAGACGCAGGAGCTGACCGCCAACCCCGACCGCTTTGCCAAGGGCACCGTCATCGAAGCGAAGCTGGATAAGGGTCGCGGCCCCGTCGCCACCGTGCTGGTGCAAAACGGCACGCTTAAAACGGGCGACATGGTCATTGCGGGCACGGCGCTGGGCCGTGTGCGCGTCATGACCAACGACAAGGGCGAACGCATTGACGTGGCGGGCCCCTCGACCCCGGTTGAGATCACCGGCCTTTCGGAGGTGCCGACCGCCGGCGACATTCTCAACGCCGTTGAGGATGAGCGCCTGGCCAAGGAGCTGGTTGACCAGCGCCGCCACGAGGCGAAGGAAGAGCAGTTCAAGGCTTACCAGAAGGTCACGCTGGATAACCTGTTCAGCCAGATCTCCGAGGGCGAGATGAAGGAACTGCCCATCATCGTCAAGGCCGACGTCGACGGCTCGGTTGAAGCGGTGAAGCAGTCGCTTGAAAAGCTCTCGAACGAAGAGGTCAAGGTGCGGGTCATCCACGGCGCCGTCGGCGCCATCAGCGAATCGGACGTCATGCTCGCGAACGCTTCCAACGCCATCATCATCGGCTTTAATGTGCGCCCCGAGCCCTCGGCTAAAATTTCCGCCGAGCGCGACGACGTCGACCTGCGGCTTTACCGCGTCATCTACGACGCCATCAACGACGTCACCGACGCGCTCAAGGGCATGCTGACGCCCAAGATCCGCGAGAAGGATCTCGGCCGCGCCGAAGTCCGCCAAGTGTATAAAATCTCCTCGGTCGGCACCGTTTCGGGCTGCTATGTGCTCGAGGGTAAAATCACCCGCAACGCGCTTATCCGCGTCGTGCGCGACGGCATTATCGTCGCCGACGACAAGCTTGACAGCCTCAAGCGCTTTAAGGATGACGTCAAGGAAGTTGCCACCGGCTACGAATGCGGCATGGCGCTCACGAAATTTGCCGATATCAAGGTCGGCGACGTGTTTGAAGCCTACGAGATGGAGGAATACCGCGACTGACTTGGCCGCGGTTGCGCCAAAATAAACAATAGATTAAAGACTGTTTGAAAGGAGGCGTTTTTTATGCCATCCTACCGGGCCGCAAGAACCCACGAGGACGTACAGCGCGAGCTTTCCGCCATTTTGCGCGAGATGAAGGACCCGCGCATCTCGGGCGGCATGCTCTCAATTGTCAAAACCGATCTCGCCAGCGACCTTTCGGTCTGCCGTGTTTATGTCAGCTCCCTTCAGGGGCATGAGACGGCGGAAGAAGCCGTGAAGGCGTTAAAAAGCGCTGCCGGTTTTCTGCGCCGTGAGCTGGGGCACCGCCTGCAGCTGCGGCATACGCCGGAACTGCGCTTTATGGCGGACAGCTCGATTGAGCACTCGGCCGATATCGCCAAAATCCTCAATGATCTGGAGGAAAAGAAGCGTGAAAGTTGATGCCCGCCGCTGCGCTGCGCTTTTTTTGCAGCAGGACGATATTCGCATCCTCTGCCACCGCGACCCCGACGGCGATACCTTCGGCAGTGCCATGGCGCTTTATGATGCCCTGACCCGCTTGGGCAAGCGCGCTTTTGTCGCGTGCCGCAGCCCGTTTCCGGCCAACCTGCTGTTTCTGGCGCGCGAAATGACCCCCTTTGAACCGAAATTCACGGTGGCCATCGACATTGCCGCGCCTTCGATGATCGGCGACCCGCCCGAGAGCCGCCCCGAAGTCGACCTTTGCATCGACCATCACCCCACGAACCCGCTTTACGCCAAAGAAACATTTTTGGCTGATTACGCCGCCACCGGCGAAGCGATTTACGAAGTTCTCTGCGAAATGGGGGTTTTCATAACCCCCTACATCGCCACCGCGCTGTTTGTGGCCATGTCCTCCGACACCGGCGGCTTTCGCTATTCCAACACCACGCCCAAAACGCTGCGCATCGCGGCCGATTTAATGGACAGGGGCGCGGATTTCAACCGCATCCGCGTGGCGCTGTTTGAATCAAAGTCGCGCGGGCAGGTGCAGGTGGAATCCTCGGCGCTTTCCGCTGTGCGCTACTACGCGGGCGGGCGGATCGCCGTCATCGTCATCACGCTGGACATGCTGGCGAAAGCGGGCGCCGACGAATCGGAGCTGGAGGGCATCGCCTCAAAGCCGCTGGCCATCGACGGCGTCGATATCGGCATCACGCTCAAAGAGCGGGACGACGGCTCGGTGCGCGTCTCGATGCGCTCGACCGAAAAGGCGAACGTCTCGGAAATTTGCAGCCGGTTTGAGGGCGGCGGGCATGTCCGCGCCGCGGGCTGCCGCATTTGGGATAGCCTTGCAAACGCTGAAGCCACGCTGGTTGCCGCCTGCGAAAAGGCTTTGCTGCCTTAAAGCGCAACGCTTTTATCACGGGGAGGGAACACATGGCTGACGGCATTTTACTATTGGACAAGCCGCAGGGGTTTACCTCGTTTGACGTCATCGCAAAGCTGCGCGGCATGAGCCGGCAGCGCAAAATCGGCCACGCCGGTACGCTGGACCCGATGGCGACAGGGGTTCTCCCCTGTCTTTTTGGTTCGGCAACCCGCCTTTGCGACGTGATGCCCTGCGAAGAAAAAACTTATTTTGCCACCGTTCAGTTCGGCATTTGTACCGACACACAGGACATAACCGGCGCGGTGCTCTCAAAAAGCGATTGCGCCGTTAAAAAAGAGATGCTTACGGCGGCTTTGCCCGCCTTTCGCGGGGAGATCACCCAGATTCCCCCGATGTATTCCGCCGTTTCGGTCAATGGCAAGCGCCTTTACGACCTCGCCCGTCAGGGCCGGGAGGTTGAGCGCCCCGCAAGGCAAATTACCATCCACAACCTGACGCTGGTCGCGTTTGACGCGGACCGGCGCGTTGCGGATTTTTCGGTCACCTGCTCCAAGGGCAGCTATGTGCGCACGCTGTTCCACGATATCGGGCAGGCGCTCGGCTGCGGCGCGGCGCTCACCGCGCTCCGGCGCACCGCTTCCAGCGGTTTTTTAATCCAGGACTGCATCACGATGGAAGAGGCGCAGCGTTTAACCGATTCGGGCACGCTTTTGGCGCATCTGCTGCCTGTTTCCGCCGCGTTTGCCGGGCTGCCCCGCTTTGAGGTGGGGGAATGGCAGGGCAAAATGCTCTCAAACGGCGTGGCGCTCAGTTTAAAAAAGCTGGGGAACCCCGAACCGGGGCAGTATGCCGTCTGGCAGGGCGAGGCCTTTCTCGGGCTTGGCACCGTTGCCCCCAATTCGGACGGCATGCGGCTAAAACGGTTCTAGAGAACCGCTGATTTAATTCATGCGCAGTTTATCAGCGGCTAATTTCGCGGACTGTGTTAAAAAGCAGCCATAAGCGCCAGCTTTATATCCGCTTTTTGCCTTGTCAGCCACAAAATTCTCTCGCCGCTAACCCGCCCCTGAATTAGTCAGAGGCTCCCCAGGATTTTTTAAGCGTCGGGCGGCCCGCGCGAATCCTGTCGATTCACGCGCATCATTCAAATCGCCCGCAACGTTTAAAACGTCCCTGTTGAGACAAAATATAAAGGTAACGATCACATGAATACTGCACAGGACCTCAAAATTGAAACACAGCGTCCCACCGCGGTTGCCGTCGGCTTTTTTGACGGGGTGCACCGCGGGCACCGCGCCGTAATCGAAGCGGCGCTGGCGCATAAGCGCCGGGGGTTGGACGTCTGCGTCTTTTCTTTCTCAATTAAAAGCGCCGGCCCGGAAAAGAAAAAGGGCGCGCGGCTGCTGCAAACCCCCACCCTCAAGGCAAAATCGGTTGAAGCGCTGGGGGCCGACTGGCTTCTGACGCCCGATTTTACGCAGTTCAAGGGCCTTTCGCCCGAGCAGTTCGCGCTGGATGTGCTGATGCGCGGCTTAAACGCCAGGGTTGTCTGCTGCGGCTATGACTATCACTTCGGCAAGGGGGCCTGCGCGGGCGCCAAAGAACTGACCGCCCTGCTGACGCCGCACGGTGTGACGGTTGAACAGATCGGCGCTGTGCTGGATGACGGCCAGCCGGTCAGCTCCACCCGCATCCGCGAGGCGCTGGCCGCCGGTGATATCGAAATGGCAAACCGCCTTTTGGGCCGCCCGTTCGCCATCGATTTTCCGGTCTCGCACGGCAGGCGTCTGGGGCGTTCGCTGGGCTTCCCCACCGCGAACCAGCTGGTTGGCGAGGAATACGCGCAGCTTCGGTTCGGCGTCTATGCCACGCGGGTGTTCATCGACGGCGTGGCGCACACCGCCGTCACCAACGTCGGGATAAAGCCGACGGTGGGTTCGGACAGCGTGGGGGCCGAAAGCTATGTTTTAGACTGGTCGGGCGACCTTTATGACAGGCCTGTGGAAACGCAGTTTCTTTCATTTTTGCGCCCGGAGCAGAAATTCGAATCGCTCGAAGCGCTTAAAGAAGCCATCCGCCGGGACGCCGAACGCGCGCGGGCTCTTTCGGCGCAATTGGTGGTCGGTTAATAAACGGTCCGTTTCAGGCTGTTAATAAAGTGACAGGGGCTTCGCAATTTGCATAGAACAAATGCCGTTTATCGCGACATGGGAGCCCCCCGGCGAGGGTTCTCCCTGCAAAAACAGTTCACTGGACTGTTTTGCGCCCTCTCCCGCGCTTCTTACAGAATTAGGGTACTTTGGGGCGCTGCCCGGACCGTTCGCATATAGGTGCGCTCACGGCAGCTTGGCTCCGCTTATCACAGCGGGCGGCATGGTTGCCCGCTGTGGCGCCACCAAGACCCTGCAAGCTTTTGAAAAAGTTTGACCAAAACTTTTGATTTGTGCAACATTTTCTAAAATGTTCGTTTTTTGACAAGCTGAAACGGACCGTTTTTTTGCTTTGACGCCGCGGGCAACATTTTATTTTGTTCTCTAAAACGCGCACGGTCGTCCGTCATCGGCCATTGGTTGTACAGCCAAATTTGCTATTTACAAACAAGTCCCATACTGGTATAATATTTCAGTGCATGACCTGTACACGGTCTTTGGGCGACTGCCCCCATCGGGGAACACTCACGACCCACCGCTGTGTCAGTGCCGAATAATTAAAAAGGAGTTTATATCCATGCTGCTTAAAGAACAGAAACAGGAAGTCATTCTCGCAAACGCCCTGCATGAGGGCGACACCGGTTCGCCCGAGGTTCAGATTGCCATTCTCACCAAGAGAATCAACGATCTCACCGAGCACCTCAAGGCGAATAAGAACGATCACCATTCCCGCCGCGGCCTTTTGAAGATGGTTGGTCACAGAAAAAACCTGTTGAACTACCTCATCAAGAAAGATATTACCCGCTACCGCGAGATTATCGCCAAGCTCGGTATCCGTAAGTAAGAAGCTGTTGTGTGAAGGCAGGCGCGTGAATTAGCGTCTGCCTTCCTGTGCAAAATAGCCCGCATGCCACGCGCAAGGCCCTTTAGCCGTGAATCGAACCTTTGGCCGCCAAAGGTTGGCTTCATCGCTAAAAGCGGTCGGTGCGCCCGGGATGCAATGTAAAAAAATTTAAGGAGGAAAAATCATTGTTATTCCAACACAAAATTTTTGAAACCGAATTTGCCGGACGTCCCTTAAGCTTTGAGGTTGGCAAAATCGGCATGCTTTCAAACGGCGCCTGCCTCGTCCGCTACGGCGAAACCACCGTCATGGTCAACGTCACCATGAGCCAGAAGCCCCGCGAGGGCATCGATTTCTTCCCGCTTTCGGTCGATTTTGAAGAAAAGCTTTACGCCGCGGGCAAAATCCCCGGCTCGTTTTTGCGCCGTGAGGGCCGCCCCACCGACCGCGCCGTTCTGGCGTCGCGCCTCGTCGACCGCCCCATGCGCCCCCTGTTCCCGAAGGATTTGAGAAACGACGTCACCATCATCATGACCGTTCTCTCGTTTGACCCCGACTGCTCGCCCGAAATTTGCGGCATGCTCGGCGCTTCGTTTAGCCTCTCCGTTTCGGATATTCCGTGGGGCGGCCCGATCGCGGGCATCGCGGTTGGCTTAATCGACGGCAAACCGGTGCTGATGCCCGGCGAAGCCGACAGCGAGAAGAGCGAGATGCTGCTGACCATCGCGGGCGATGTCAACAAGGTCTGCATGATCGAGCTGGCCGCCAATCAGGTGCCGGACGACCTTGTCATGAACGCCATCGTCGAGGGCCATAAGGAGCTTGCGAAGATCGCGCAGTTTATCAGCGATGTCAAGGCTGAAATCGGCGCGCCCAAGATCGCTTACACCGAGGTTGAGGTGGACCACGACCTGTTCGAGGCGGTGAAGGAATTCGCCGTTGAGCGTGTGCGCTTTGCGCTGGATACCGACGACAAGAACGTGCGCGAAGAGCGCCTGGCCCCCGTCGTCGCCGACATCAAGGAGAAGTTTGAGGCCGAGCAGCCCGAGCTTGCCTACCAGCTGGACGAAGCCATCTACAAGCTGCAAAAGTTTGTTGTGCGCCGCTGGCTGCTCGACGACGGCAAGCGCGTCGACGGCAGAAAGCTCGACGATATCCGCCCGCTTTCCGCCGAGGTTGGCCTGATTCCGCGCGTGCACGGCTCGGCGCTGTTCACCCGCGGCCAGACCCAGTGCCTAACCATCACCACCCTTGGCGCTGTTTCGGAAGCGCAGATACTCGACGGCATCGGCGCCGAGACCGAAAAGCGCTATATGCACCAGTACAACTTCCCGTCTTACTCGGTGGGCGAAACCCGCCCCTCCCGCGGCCCCGGTCGCCGCGAGATCGGCCACGGCGCGCTCTCTGAAAAGGCGCTGCTGCCGGTTATTCCCCCCGTTGAGGAATTCCCCTACGCTTACCGCGTCGTATCGGAGATCACCTCTTCGAACGGCTCAACCTCGCAGGCTTCCATCTGCGCCGCCACCCTTTCGCTGATGGACGCAGGCGTTCCGCTTAAAGCCCCCGTCGCCGGCATCTCCTGCGGCCTTATCACCGAGGGCGACCGCTGGATCACCATGGTGGATATTCAGGGCGTTGAGGATTTCTTCGGCGATATGGACTTTAAGGTTGCCGGTACCCACACCGGCATCACCGCCATTCAGGTCGATATTAAAATCGACGGCCTGACCTTTGACATCATCCGCGAAGCGCTGGCCAAAACCCGCGAAGCGCGCCTGTATATTCTCGACGAAGTGATGCTCAAGGCGTTGCCCGCCCCGCGGGAGCAGCTCTCGAAGTATGCGCCCAAGATGCTCACCCTGAAGATCAACCCCGACAAGATCCGCGAGGTTATCGGCTCGGGCGGCAAGGTTATCCAGAAGATCACCGCCGAGTGCAACTGCAAGATCGACATTGAGGACAACGGCAACGTGTTCGTTTCGGCGATTGACATCAACGACGCCAACCGCGCCATTCAGGTCATCAAGACCATCGCGATGGACCCCGAGGTCGGCGCCGTCTACAAGGGCAAGGTTACCCGCCTGATGGCGTTCGGCGCGTTTGTTGAGATCGCGCCCGGCAAGGAAGGGCTTGTCCACATCTCGAAGCTCGACACCAAGCGCGTCGAAAAGGTTGAGGATGTCGTCACCGTCGGCGACGAAATTCTGGTTAAGGTCACCGAAATTGACCAGCAGGGCAGAATCAACCTCTCCCGCCGCGAGGTGCTCGAAGCGCTGGCCGCCAAGCAGCAGAACCAATAATAATGCCGAAAAAGAGGATGGGGTACACCCACCCTCTTTTTATTTCCCGGAATTTTTTATACTGATATCAGCTAAAATGGCAGGCAGATTGGCGAGGCGTTTTTTCGCCGGCCCGAGAAGAGGCTGCCGGTGAGCCGGCGCCCACCAAAGGGCGATGATAACGGAAAAACGTCCGTCAAGGTGTGCGCTGTTTTATTTGGGATCAGTATCAGGTCGTGCGCCCGATGCGGACGGCCGGTTTTAAGCAGGCGGACGGGGCTCGGGCATCCATAACCCCACTTATTCCCCAGCCCGGCGCCGATTGCCACCATTTTGGCGGACCGCGGCCGCGCGCCGGTAAAAATACCGTTTTTTCCGATATCAAGGCGTTTTTTGGCAAAACATTTGCACGGTTTTTCAAAATTTTTAGCTTGCATAAATGTGAAAATTCTGTTAAAATAATTATAGAAATCCTTCATGTTCTGCTGTGTCGGCTGTGGTTCGTCCCCCGCAAAATTCAGATGGTCTTTTCCAGCTCTCCAATCTGCACAAGGGATATCTGAAGTTTCCGACGCAGTAAGAACCGTTTCCTCACACACAAAAGCCCGCCGTAACAGGCGGTCTTTTGCCGTTTATGGATAATTTTTGCAAACCCTTCACAATTTGTTGTTGAGAAGTCTGTCTATACATGCTAAAATGAAATTTGATATATATATCGTTGATTAACGCCAAAACCACGCCGGCCTGCGGCCTGTTTTCCGTGCTGGGTTCTCCCGCTCATCAGGTGCCTGCCTTCGCCTTCCGCCTTGCATCACAAAAAAATATCCGCGCAAATACCGGGCGTTTTTAAAGTTAATCGGCCATATATTCAGCTGACGAAAAATTGTAACATGAAAATGGAGTTGAGCTTTTTTTTGGACACAGATGGTTTATGGACCTTAACCCTGTTGTTTTTTCTCATCGTTTTATCGGCATTTTTTTCCGCTTCCGAGATGGCGCTTTCGGCTGTGAACAAGGTGCGCCTTAGAACAATGGCCGAGGACGGCGACCCCCGTGCCCAGCGCGCGCTGGCAATGGTGGAGCGGTTCGACCGCACCCTTTCGGTGATTCTTGTCGGCAACAATGTCGTGAACATCGCGGCCGCCTCCACGGCCACAGTGCTGGCCACCCGCATTTTCGGCGGCAGCGGCATCGCGATAGCCACCGCCGTCACCACAGTGGTCATTCTCGTTTTTGGCGAAGTGCTGCCCAAAAGCATCGCCAAGGAGAATGCCGAATCGGTGACGCTTTCGCTGTGCGGGCTGTTGTCGGTTTTTATTTTCATCCTCACACCGCTGGCGCTGCTGTTCGTCAAGCTGCAGGAGCTGGTTTCAAAGCTTTATGGCAGCAAGGTCAATCATCCGCTGGTCACCGAACAGGAGCTTTTGAATATTATAGAAACCATTGAAGAAGAAGGCGTGCTCAATGAGCAGCGCTCGGAGCTGATGCAGTCGGCGCTTTCGTTCGACAGCACCACCGTTCAGGAAATTCTGACCCCGCGCGTGGATATTACGGCCATCAACATTGCCGATCCGCCCGAAAAAATACGTACTATCATTCTCAGCGAACGGTTTTCACGCATCCCGGTGTTCGAACGCTCGCTGGATAACATCATCGGCATCCTGCATACCCGCGATTATCTTGAGGCGCTGCTTAAAGGCGAGGAAATCGACTTAAAGGCGCTGCTGGCAAAGCCGCTGTTTGTGCACAAAAGCCACCGCGCCGCGCTGCTTTTAAACGATTTTAAGCGCCAGCGCACCCACATGGCGGTGGTCATCGACGATTTTGGCGGCACCATGGGCATTGTGAGCATGGAGGACCTGCTTGAAGAACTGGTGGGCGAAATCTGGGACGAAGACGAGGACGAGGAATTTGACTTTGTGGAGATAGAGCCCTATGTCTACCACGTGTCGGGCGATTACCCCATCGAGGACGCACTGGACCGCGTCGGCTATGAAGAGCGCGATTTCGACAGCGAATATTCCTCGGTGGGCGGCTGGTCCTTTGAGCGCCTTGGGCGCATCCCCGAAACGGGGGACAGCTTTGAATATAACGGCATCCGGGTCGAAATCTCGGAGATGGAGGATCAGCGCATCGTCTCGGTCGTCATGCGCTATGTACCGCCCACGCCCGAAGAATAAACCCGCCGCCCGGCGGCGGACAAATAGAGAGGAAAGACGTTATGAACCGTTTTCAGCAAGCAAAGCGCATCGTCGTCAAGATTGGCACCACCACCCTCACCCACGGATGCGGCCTGATCAATTACCGCCGTCTTGAAAGCCTGGTCAAAACACTGGCCGACTTAAAAAACAGCGGCAAGGAAATTGTGCTGGTCACCTCCGGCGCCATTGGCGTGGGCATCGGGGAGCTGGGACTCAAAAGCCGACCTACCGACATGCCGACCAAGCAGGCCTGTGCCGCCATTGGTCAGTGCGAACTGATGTACACCTACGATAAGCTGTTCGGGGAATACAACCATTCGGTTGCGCAAATTCTGCTCACCCGCGACAACGTCGAAGAGGCGCAGCTGCGGCAAAATGTCATCAACACCTTTGAACGTCTGCTGGAATTCGGCGTCATTCCAATCGTGAACGAAAACGACACCGTTTCCACCGACGAGATTGAGCTCGGCGGCAACTTCGGCGATAACGACACGCTTTCGGCCATTGTCGCAAAGCTGATCGGCGCGGATGTGCTCGTGCTCCTTTCGGATATCGACGGCCTCTACACCGCCAACCCAAAGGAGGACCCGACCGCGACGCTGATTCCCGTCGTGGAAAATATCGAGGATGTCCGGCATCTGGCGGGCGGAAGCTCCAGTATATTCGGAAGCGGCGGCATGGTCACCAAGATTAACGCCGCCGACATCGCCTGCGGCGCCGGCATTGATATGTCGATCATCAACGGTTCCAACCCCGCGCTGCTTTACGACCTGTTTGACGGCAACCCCGTCGGCACATACTTTTTGGGGAGGCAACAAGATGTATGATTTAGTATCTTTAGGAAAAAACGCGCAAAAGGCAACCAAAAGGCTTGCCACGCTGGATACGGCGGCTAAAAACACAGGCCTGCTGGCCATTGCCGCCCGGCTGCGCGAAAACAAAGCGGCCATTCTGGAGGCCAACCGTCTGGATATTGCGAATGCGGAGGCCAGCGGCATCCGAACCGTGATGATAGACCGCCTGACCCTCACCGGCGAACGCATTGAAGGCATTGCCGCCGCCGCCGAGGATGTTGCCGCCCTGCCCGATCCCGTGGGCATCGTCGACGAGGGCCTCACCCGCCCCAACGGCCTGCGCATTGTTAAAACACGTGTGCCAATCGGCGTCATCGCCATGATTTACGAAGCCCGCCCCAACGTAACGGTGGACGCCGCCGTCATCTGCTTAAAGAGCGGCAACGCCTGCATTCTGCGCGGCGGCAAGGAAGCGTACGCCACCAACCGCGTGCTGGTGGGCCTGATGCGCGAGGCGGTGCAGTCGGCCGGCATTCCCGCCGACGCCATCAGCTTTGTCGAGGATACCTCGCACGACACGGCCGAGCGGCTCATGCGCCTCGACGGCTATGTCGACCTGCTCATTCCGCGCGGCAGCGCCAAGCTGATACAGTCGGTTGTCAGGCACGCCAGCGTGCCCACCATTGAGACGGGCGCGGGCAACTGCCACATTTATGTCGACAAGGCGGCCGACCTTGAAATGGCGGTTCAAATTGTTGATAACAGCAAGACGCAGCGCCCCTCGGTCTGCAACTCGCTCGAGACGGTGCTGGTGCACCGCGACATTGCGGCGGCGTTTTTGCCGATGATGAAAACGGCGCTGGACACCCACAACACCGAGCTGCGCGGCTGCGCCGAGACCCGCGCCATCTTAAAGGACGCCAAGCCCGCAACCGAAAGCGACTGGGAAACCGAATATAACGACTACATTCTGGCGGTGAAGGTGGTGGGCGGCATCGACGAAGCGATTGCCCACATCGCCCGGTATTCAACCGGGCATTCGGACGGCATTGTCACCGACAGCCTTTCGTCCAGCCAGAAATTTATGGCTGAGGTAGATTCGGCGGCGGTGTATGTCAACGCCTCCATCCGCTTTACCGACGGCGCGGAATTCGGCCTCGGCGCCGAAATCGGCATCTCCACCCAGAAGCTGCACGCGAGAGGCCCCATGGGCCTGCGCGAGCTGACCTCGATCAAATATATCGTAACAGGCGACGGGCAGATCCGCGCCTGACGGAGGAAGCATGAAACGAACCAATTCTGTTGTACGCACACGCCGCACGCCGGCACAACGCCGCAAGCTGGCAACGGTTATCGGCGGGGCTTTTGTCGCTTTTGCCGCCATTGGCCTGTTCTCGGTGCTGCTATGGGGCACCGACGCCGTCACCGGCCTGTTTGACAACGGCGCCAAGCGCGCCCGCTATGAAAGCTTCATCAGCCCTGTGGTTATGATGGACCCCGTCCCCTTTTCCCGCGTGGAAAACGTGGAGCAAAACCTGTTGCTGCAATCGTCGCTTTGGGCGGCGCTGATGGGCGAAAACCGCGGCGCTTATACCTATGACGACAACGGCCTGCTGCTTGTTCCCTCCTCGGACGTGAATGTGGCCGCCACCAAGCTGTTTGGCCCAAACGTTGTGCTCACCCACCAGAGCTTTGACGACAACGAGGCCAGCTATCTGTTCGACCCCGAAATTTCGGCCTACCGCGTGCCGTCCATCAACAAGGTGGCCTATTCGCCCGCCATCACCGATATCGTTAAAAAAGGCGATACCATCACGCTGACCGTCGGCTATGTTCCCCCGGGCAACATCTGGAGCACCGACCCCCAAACCGGCCAGGATTCCGACCAGCCCACCGCTGAAAAATATATGCTTTACACCCTCACAAAATGGGATCAGGGCTATTATATCAGCGCTGTTGGCGATGTGGATACCGGCGAACAGCCGCGGTCTTAATTTAAAACACTACTATAAAAAGCTTCGCACCGCCAATATGTGGTGCGAAGCTTTTTTGTTGCAGGCAAAATTAACGCCCTGATCATATCCGCGGCAATACACCGGTAAACCATAGAATAAAGAAAGCAAAAAGCAGCTGCAAAACGCCCCCTTCCGGCGTTTGCAAGGCATTATTGCTTTGATGGCTCCTGCGCCTCAACATCCGGGCCGCGCATGGCCACTTCGATCAGGTAATGGGCATAAAGGCCCTTGACGGTGTAACGGTAAGGCAGTGTGAACAGGCGCGGCAATATCAATAGATCCAGCATACGCCAGCCCAGCAGCGAAAGCTCCAGCACCAGCAGTTCGGTCAGGCGGCCGCGGCTTAAATGCACCGACTGCCGGATCGCCCCCCGCGCCGTGAGATCGCCGTCGCTGATCAGCGCATATTCCGCCAGAGAATAGCGCATCAGCCAGATCAACAAAAAACCGCCCAGCAGCACCAGCAGCAAAACACCTGAGAGCATCATCCCAAAAGACAGCACCGATTCCAAATCGGTATCGCCCTTCAGGCGCCAGAGGTCGGCAAAATAAATCAACGTGACCGGCGGGGCCAAAAACGCCACCGACCACAGCAGCCTTTTGACGAGCAGGCAAATTTGCAGCCACAGAACCCGCCAGAATTGCGCGGCGGAAAGAAAATATTCAAAAATGGCGCCCGTGGGCTCCGCCTTGCCGTCGCCCAGCAGAAAAAACCACCGCATCACCCCCATGGAGAGCGGCGACAGCACCAGAAAATAGAGCGCCGCCACCGACATGCTCACCGCCATCGCCACCGGAGAAACGTTGGGCAGGTCGTCGAGATAAATCTCCGGCGTGGCAAACGGGTCGACATATTGCGGCAACCCAAACACCGCCGAAAGCAGCATTTCAAGCGTCACAAACAAAAAGCAGAAAATAAGGGCGACCAGCGCGATGGCCGCAGCCCGGGACCAATGGCGCTGCAACGCCCGGCGCGCGTTTTGTTTTATCAGTCTTCTCAGCTTCATTGCTCTTTCCTTCGCTTCCCAAATAAGCTTACAGCCTGATGCCAAGGCTGCCCATCACCCGCGGGTCCCTGCCTGTGGGCAGCCCAACCGGCACGCTGCCGATCACTTCCACAACCTGGTCGCGCATCCAAAGGCCGGTCGACATGCGGATGGTATAGCCTGTGCCGTTGCCCAGCGCCCATTCGCCCATAGGCGCGCGCGGCATGACAAAGGCCGATAACATCGCCATGAACACGCCGCCGTGGGCGATAACTGCCGCTTCGGTGATGCGGTTTTGAGTCATGTTCATGAAGATGGCATTTAACGCCCCGCCGATGCGTGCACCGAACTGTTCGCCGCTCTCCAACGCCCCGGGCGGCGTGCTGGAAAGCGAATTGGCAATCCATTGGCGGTATGCGGGGTCCTCCTGCAGCGCGTCGATGTATTTGCCCTCAAAGTCTCCGAGCGAAAGCTCAATCAGGTCTTCCACAATCGTTCGGGGCTCGTCGGGGTAAAGGATGTCGGCCGTCTGAACGCAGCGCAGCAGCGGCGAGCAGTAGACCTCCTGCACGGCGGGGTAGTCGTATTTTGCCTTGAGCATCTCAAGCTCCTCCCGCCCCTCTTTGCAAATTGGGATATCCAGCCGCCCGACATAACGCCCGACGCGGTTGCCCTCGGTCATGCCGTGGCGTATTAAATGCAGTTTGTAAGTAACCATGTTTGCCTCCACATTTTTGTTTAAATCTACATATTTTTACAATTGGATCATTATTTCTTTACAATCGACCGTTGTTATACTATAATCAATATACTCTTCGTAATTTAGGAGGCTAACCCCCATGAATGCACACTTTCCCCGAGTCATTTCACTGCTGCGGCGTGAGCAGAAGCTGAGCCAGAAACAGGTGGCGGCCGACCTTGGCATCTCTCAGGCGCTGCTGTCGCATTATGAAAAAGGCATCCGTGAATGCGGGCTTGATTTTGTGGTAAAGGTGGCCTCTTACTATAGCGTTTCCTGCGATTATCTGCTGGGCCGCTCGCCGGACAGAAGCGGGACGCTGCTCAATATTGAAGAACTGCCCGCCCCGGAGGATGCCGGCAAGGAAAACGCCGTCGGCAGTGTCGGGCTGCTCGTAATGCTCAATAAAAAGCTGATTTCAAATTCGCTTTACATGCTGTTTGACCTGCTGGGCAAGACAAAGAACCGTCTGTTCATCTCGCAGGTTTCAGCTTTTTTCATGTTGGCAGTATACCGTATGTTTAGAATCGTCTATTCCGCCGACAGCAAAAACCCGCAGGCGCTTTTTTCGGTGCCAAAGCCGCTGGCTCCGGGTTATGCCGACGCCGCCATGCGCGCGTTTGAAAGCAACGCCGAAGCCATCGTCTCGGGCGAGCTTAAGCATATCCCCGGGCTGGGCGATATCGAGGAGGTTGTTCCCGTGCCGATGACCACCCAGTCGCTCAACGAAAATTATCCGCTGTTTGCCGCCTCGCTGTTTAACCTGATTAAAAACGCCGAGGAGCAGCTGCCGGGCGATAAATCCGCAAAGTAAGCCGCTAAGCGGTGAGCCGTTGTACATTAAGACGTATAATAGCCGTTTGCGGCTATTATACCATGAACGCCGTGAATGATATAATTTGCGCATCAAAAGGCGGTTGCCCCGCAAGGGGCGAGCCGTTGCGCATCAAGGGGTATAATAGCCGTTTGCGGTTATTATACCATGAACGCCGTGAATGGTATAATTTGCGCATCAAA
>JAEWLW010000093.1 GCA_023457355.1 Bacillota bacterium
GGCTTAATGACACGTTTAGCTTCTAAACTCTTGGCTTTTGCTGTTGCCTTCCTTATCAATTCCTGTATCCACAAACCAAATCCCGTCTGCATTAAATCTCTCATCTTTTAATAGCACCACGGGTTAAATTATGAAAAGATTTTCAATAGAACTTCGGCCAAAGAGCCGGCCTTTAACGTTAGGTCTGTTTTGTCATCGTCATGGATACGCGCAAAACTATCGGAAACACTAAAATTGGAGGTGTTTTCTATGGTATCGCGCAAATCCGTTATTACGTTCGGTATGGTCGCCATTCCGATTGCGATGTACACAGCCACACAGGACAACGACATCCATTTCAACCAGCTGCACAAGGAAGACCACAGTCGCATCCGGTACAAGAAGACCTGCGCCCACTGCGGCAAGGAGATCTCGTCGGGAGACATCGTCAAAGGCTTTGAATATGACAAGGACCAATATGTCGTCATCACCGACGATGAGATTGAAAAGATTAAAACGGAAAAAGAAAAATCCATTCAGATACTGCACTTCGCACAACTCAATCAAATCTCCCCCGTCTATTACGAAAAGACCTATCAGGTCGCGCCTGAGGCCGGGGGCGAAAAGGCCTTTGAATTGCTCCGTTGCGCGCTGATGGCCGAACAGAAAATCGCCATAGGCAAAGCCGTTATGGGCACAAAAGATACGTTGATGGCCATCATTCCGCGTGAAGACGGAATACTCATTTCCACAATGTTTTATGCCGACGACATCCGGGCGCTTCAAAAACAGTATGTCAAGCCCGGGGTTTCGGAGCAGGAACTGAATATGGCCAAGGTGCTGATCAATTCGATGGATACGCCATTTGATCCCGCGAAATATAAGGACGAGTATCAGGAGAAGCTGCGCGCGCTGATTGAGACCAAAGTTGCCGGTAAAGAAGTCGTCGCCGCAGAGTCTGAGAATCCCAGCAAGGTTATCGACCTCATGGAGGCGCTTAAAGCCAGCGTCGAAAAAGCAAATAAGGATAAAGAACTGGCGTAGTGGAGAATTTGCATATGGCCGGCATAAAAGCTGTTACAGCATGTGGCCAAGTCTTAGAAACCTTACCCAAAAACCTTGAGTTTATGACTGATAAATTAAGCGCATACAACCGGAAAAGAAATTTTGAAAAGACCCTGGAGCCTGAAGGCGGTGCGGAAAATTCCGCACAGGGTCTTCGGTTTGTCGTCCAGCATCATTTGGCACGCAGGGCGCATTACGACTTGCGCCTGGAATGGGGCGGCGTACTGTTAAGCTGGGCGGTACCCAAAGGGCCTTCTTACGATACCCACGATAAACGGCTGGCCGTGCAGGTGGAGAATCACCCCCTGGAATACAGGAATTTTGAAGGGATAATTCCCAAGGGCGAATACGGCGGCGGAACCGTCATGCTCTGGGATGAAGGCATTTGGGAACCCCATGCAGATGTAGACGAAGGACTGCGTCAGGGTTCCCTGAAGTTTGTCCTGAAAGGCAGGCGGCTCAAAGGAAAATGGGCGCTGGTACGGATGAAGGCAAAAGCGGACGAAACGAAGGAAAACTGGCTTTTGCTAAAGGAAAAAGACGAATACGCCAAAACCGGCAACGGGGTTGACGCCTACACCACCAGTGTCCGCACCGGGCGCACCATGCCGGAAATTGAAACAAACGCAGATGAAAAATGGCCTAAGAATCCGTTTAATAGCGCCGAGGCACAACTGGCCAAATTGGTTCAGGCAGTCCCGGACAACGAGGACTGGCTCTATGAACTTAAATACGACGGCTACCGGATTATAGCGTTCGTGGAAGGCAACGGTGTGCGTCTGCAAACCCGGGGCAACCATGACTATGCACACCGGTTTGCGGACGTCGCATCGGCCCTTGTCGATTGGGCCGCCGGAAGATCGATGGTTCTGGATGGCGAAATGGTCGTTACCGATTCATCGGGCAAGACGGATTTTCAGGCGCTGCAAAACTATATGCGAAGCCCTCAGGATAAATCCCCCACCTATATTGTCTTCGACCTTCTGGCACTCGACGGCCAGGACCTTCGGGGGCGGCCTTTAGCCCAAAGAAAAGAGGCGCTTGAAGCCCTCATGAAGGACGCCCCGAAAAGCCTCTACTACAGTCGGCATGTGTGCGGAAACGGGCAGGAGAGCTTCTCCTCCGCCTGTGCAATCGGCATGGAAGGGATCATCGGCAAAAAGGCCGATTCGGTTTATAGCGGAACAAGAAACGGCGACTGGGTCAAGCTTAAATGCGATAAAAGGCAGGAATTTGTGATCGGAGGCTACACGCTTTCCCAAAAGAAAACGTGTGGGGTCAGTTCGCTTCTTCTCGGCGTATATGAGAACGGGGCGCTTATTTACGCCGGGCGTGCCGGCACCGGGCTGGGCGAAGCCGACGCAAAGGAACTCACAGCACAGTTTGAAAGTTTAATCAGTACAAACGCCCCCTTTCAGTGCCCGCCCACGCCCCGGGCACATGAAACGATCACCTGGCTTTTGCCGCAGCTGGTCGCGGAAATCAAATTTGCCGAATGGACCGATGAAAATCTGTTGCGGCAGGCCAGCTATAAAGGGCTGCGAACAGATAAAAACCCCGGAGATATCACGCGGGAAAAAGCGGATGACAAGCCTGACTGCGCGTCATCAGGAGAGGAATCGGAGAAGCCAATGGTGTCGGATAGCAAAACAATTATCATCGGGGATGTCAAAATTACCAACCCCGGCAAAGTGATATTTAACGACCCTGAAATTACAAAAGAGGATATCGTTCGGTACTATGCACAGGTGTCAAACCGCATGCTGCCCTATGTCGGCCACAGAATTTTAAGCGTTGTCCGCTGTCCCAAGGGAGTATCCCAGTCCTGCTTCTATAAAAAGCATCCCGGACCGGACAGCAAAGGCATCGTCACAATGCCCATCACAAACAGCGACGGAGAAACGGAAGAATATTTCTATATTGAAAACATGTCCGGCCTTTTGTCTGAAGCACAGATGGGAACGCTTGAATTTCACGTCTGGGGAAGCCGCGTGGATGCGCTTGAGCAGCCGGATATGATGGTTTTTGACCTGGACCCCGACGAGGGCATGGATATTGATACGGTACGGCAGGGCGTTCGCGACGTGAAAAATATCCTGGCCGAGCTTTCACTCCGGTCTTATCTCAAGACCAGCGGCGGCAAAGGATATCACGTGGTCGTCCCTTTAAAGCCTTCTGTCCCGTGGGAGACCTTTCACGATTTTGCCAGGCGCGTCGCCGAAGTGATGGCGCAGAAATGGCCCGACCGCTACACAAGCAACGTCAGAAAAGCAAACAGAAAAAACAGGATATTCATCGACTGGATTCGAAACGGCAGAGGCGCCACCAGCATCGCCCCCTATTCCATCCGCGCAAGAAAAGGGGCGCGGGTGTCGATGCCCATCCCATGGGAGGCGCTTGGCACAGTTGCACCGGACGGTGTTGACATGGCGGACGCGCTCAGACGGATCAGCGACGCCGACCCCTGGGCAGATTTTTTTCAAAATGACCAACTTCTCAAATGAAATGCGTCCAGCACAATAAGCGGGGCTGATATCCTCTCAGGTATCAGCCCCGCCCATATTGCATACCAGCCATTCCGGTTAACTTTTAGCCGTGGGCATTTCTGCCCGCCATTTCCACCGCAAAAAAGAAATTTCGGTTTTTTTTACACAAGGCTAATCCCGTCATTGAGCCCGTTGCAACGCCCCAAGCTTTTGGGGGTATAAAAATCCAAGGTTCCTTTTACCGAAACCTTGGATAGATAAAAGCCGAGAAGCTGCGGCATATGCAAACGCCTCAAAAGTATATAAAAGCCTGCTACTGCCGCGTTCTTAAAAACGGACGATTGACGGTATATTCAATATCCCGCCCTCCCTGCAACGCCAATATAGTGCGTGTCAGCATGGAAATCATGGCGCCCGCTATATCCGAGGTGCTGCCGCCGATATGCGGCGTTACCAAAACGTTCGGGTGTGTGAGCAGCGGAGCATCCTTTGGCAATAGCTCCGCTCCACACAGTCGATACCCCTTTCGCCGGGCAAAAGGGGTACGCCATAAAAAACGGGCATTTCAAAATCGTAGCAAAACGTTAGAATTCCTGGTCCCGATAGACAATTTCACCCGCGCGCACCGTCATCAAGGCGCGCAGATTGCGGCTGCCGCGCATAACCTCGCCGACACGGTCCCCAAATTCGGTCTCGCGCGCATATTCACGCAGCACCGCAATGTCGGCACAGCTGCCGGGACGAAGCGTCCCAATCCCCCCGTCCAGCCCCATAATGCGGGCGGGAACATGGGTACAGCGCTCAATAACCTGCGGCAGCGTCAGCCCCATGTTGAGATATTTGGATAACACATGCAGCAGGTTGAATACCGCCGGACGGCGGTAAAGGCTGCGGGTGGTCAGATCGGTGCTGATGGTATCCGGCAAAAAGCCCTCCTGAAGGGCCTGACGCGCCACCGCAAAGGAAAAATGAATATTGGCGTTTGCCACATCGAATATAACGCCGCGTTCCCTGGCCTTCCATGCAACGTCGGATATCCGGCCATGCGCATCCAGCAGGCTGTCGCCTTTATCCTGATAGGCGTGGGTCAAAATATCACCGGGGCGCAGCATATGGATCATATCGTCCAGCTTGCCGGGCGGATTGGAGCAGTGCACCATCACCGGAACGCCCAGCGTATCTGCCAGCGCAATGGTCTCGGCCAACGGTTCCAGCCCCAACGTCCCTACAATTTCGGCTCCCTGCCGGATTTTCAGGCCGATCAATTCAGGATATTCCCGAAGCATACGTGTAATCTTAAGCCTGTCGTAATAGCGGGGGTCCGGATTCTCAAGATAGCGCCCTGTGGCCAGCCCCGCGGAGCAAACATGCAGCAGCGCTTTTATACGCACCCGCGAAGACAGCACCGTTCCCCGATGCGCGGGGTAGGTTGCCGCCCCCGCGCTGCCGCAGTCCAGAACGGTGGTAACACCCGCTGAAAAACAAGCGACTTCGGGCAGAATGCCGATCTCGGTCAGAGGGTGCACATGCGCGTGCATATCAATTAACCCCGGGGTGATCAGGCAGCCATCTGCACAAATAACCTGTTCTGCGGGCTGGCCGTCCAGTTGCCCCACGGCAGCAATTTGGCCGTTTTCCACCGCCACATCACACAGGGCATCCAGCCCTTGGGAAGGATCCAGTACGCGGGCGCCTCGAATCAAAAGATCGTACATCACATTGTTCCCTCCTTCAGCTTAAGCCGCGCGCTTTTTATTTTGGCGGTTCCTTTTAAGTGTAAAAATAACCGAAACCACTGCAATGACTAAAAACGCCAGCGAAATGGGCCGTGTCAGGAATACCAGCCAGCTGCCTGCGCTTGCCATGAGGGCGCGCCGCAGATTTTCCTCCGCCATTTTACCAAGAATAAAGCCGATAATAAGCGGCGTGGTGGGAACTTTAAGCTTTTTAAACAGCAGACCCAGCAGGCCGAAGGCCAATACACACCATACATCGTAAATGCGGCTGTTGCTGGAATAAGCGCCGACCACGCAGCAGACCATGATGATGGGCAGCAGCAGATGCTTGGGGATATCCAGCAGCTTGACAAACCCCTTGAGGCAGCCGCGTTCAAAAATAAGCATGAAAACATTCGCGACAATCAGCGCCAGAAAAATGCCATAAACATACTGTCCGCTCTTTTGAAAAATCAGCGGACCGGGCGAAATCCCGTGAATGGTCAGGCCGCCAAGGAAAATAGCTGTGACCGTGTTGCCGGGAATGCCCATCGTCAGCAGCGGAATCAGAGAGCCGCCGATAACCGCATTGTTGGAGGTCTCGGAGGCGATAACGCCGTCGATGATGCCGGTGCCAAATTTTTCGGGGTACTTCGACGCATTCTTCTGCGCGGTGTAAGAGATTAAGCCGGCGGTGGAACCGCCGATGCCGGGCAGAATGCCGATGCCGATACCGATGAGTGAAGAGCGGATCATATTGCCGACCTGCCCCTTGAATTCGGCCCAGCTAATGCCAAAGCCTTTAAGCTCGTACGAGGTCTTGGCCATTTTGTCGGCCAAATGCCGTCGCTCAAAGCCCGCCTTAATAATATCCGTAACAGCGAACATGCCGATGAGGATGACCACGATGTCAAACCCGGAAAGCAATTGATATTGCCCGAAGGTAAAGCGCGTCAAAGCGTCTATCGGCGCCATGCCCACCATGGAAATGGCGATGCCAAACAGGCCGGAAAGCAGGCCGTTGAGCATCGAATCACCCGAAAGGCTTGCGATGATGGTCAGCGAAAACACCGCAATGGCAAAGTACTCCACGGGGGTAAATTTCAGCGTGACCGCGGCGAGATAGGGCGACACAAACATCAGCGCAAAAATGCTGATCAGGCCGCCTATAAACGAAAAAAGAATGCCGACGCCCAGCGCCTTGCCCGCCTCACCCTTATCAGCCATCGGGCCGCCGTCGAACACGGTGGATATGGAGGAAGGCGTGCCGGGTATCTTAAGCAGTATCGCCGAGATCAACCCGCCGGAAATGCCGCCTAAATACAGCCCAACCAGCAGGGAAATACCGTTCATCGGCGTCATGCCAAACGACATGGGCAAAAACAGAACCACCGCCATTGTGGCGGAAAGGCCCGGGATTGAACCGAAAATAATGCCGACAATAACACCGAGCAATATCAATCCGAGGCAAATAGGATTAAAAACAAGAGAAAGTGCTTGAACTACCACAGAGATCCCCCTTTCTTAAAAGCTGAGCAGGCCGGCTGGAAGCGGCATTTTAATGACATAGACAAACAGCGCGTAAACCGCAATCGGCGTAATGACCGATATGGCGGCAAAAAGCTTAAGATTCCGATTCTGCTCATTGCTTAAAATCAGGATCTGCACGAACAGATACAAAGCCGTCGAGAGAATAAACCCCAGCCGGTCAAACAAAAGTACATAAGCCGAAAGTGCGGCTATCGTCCAAAGCCCGCCTTTGAAGTCGTCATCGGTTGAGGACTTGGCGGCAGGCGCTTTGGAAATCAGCGTTAAAATCAGTTTAACCGCGGCAATAACCGCGATGGATACGCCAATAATTTGTGGCATAAAGCCCGAGCCCAGGTCCTTGCCCATGATAGGCTTTATAGGCAAAGCCTGCATAAAAACAAAAACGCCAAAAACTAAAAACAGAACAGAACATAAAATATCCCGTTGCTTATTGGTCATGGTTTCTCTCCATTCTGCGATTTGCTATAAAAGGCTAAAATTTTCAGCCGCCCGGGTGACGACAAACTCTGTCGCCACCCAAGCGCATAACCGTTACAATTCTTATTCCGCAAAATAGGCCTTGAGCTTTTCAACCTCGGCTTTATCCTGAGTATTGCATTCCTCAGGCGTGCGGTAGTAAGGCTCCGCGAAATATTTTTTAAGCGCAGCGGCAAAATCAGGGTCTTCTGTAACTTCTTTAATAGCGGTGGTCAGCTTCTGCACAAGGGCGGGGTCGGCACCCTTGGGCAACTTCACCTCATAGTTCTTGGAGCTAACCACATCGTAACCCTGTTCTTTGAAAGTGGGGAAAGTCTCCATGCCGGGGCAACGCTCTTCAGACGCCACACCCAAAACGACAAAGTCCCCATTTTCGACATAGTCCTTAATATTCATATAGTTGACGGCCAGCAGATCAACCTGATCGCCCATAAATGCCGCCAGACGTTCGGGGGTGCCGGTGCCCACATCCAGCTTGTTAAACTCGACGCCCATGCTCTTTTCCATCTGGGTGCAAACATAATGGGTTACGCTGCCGTAAACCTGGGAATAACGAATCTCACCGGGATGTGCCTTTGCATACTCGATCATCTCTTTGAGGTTTGCCCAGCCGGAAGATTTTTTGGCAACCAGCGTATAGGTGTTATCCTGCGCGACGGTTGCAACGTTCGTGAAATCATCGGTGTAAGAAAAATCGGCGACGCCGGTCGCTTCCTGTACGAGTGATGCGCCAGTGTGGTTGAAAAGAATGTTATAGCCGTCGGGCGATTTAGCCATGGCGTCCTTGGCTGCGACGATGCCGCTGCCGCCGGTCATGTTGACAACCACAAAAGTCTGCCCGAATTTTTCCTGGAGCTTCTGGCTCATCAAACGGCAATAGGTATCGGTGTCGCCACCGGCATTATAAGGCAATGTAACGGTGACGGTCTTCTTAGGCCAATCGATATCCTGCACCGCCGAAGAACCTGCATTTGAAGCAGCCGGGGTTGAATTGGCGGGTGCCGCCGAGGAAGCGCCGCCGCAACCTGCAGCGAGAAGAGCCATTGTACCAGCCAGAACAAGGGAAAGAATACGTACCTTTTTCATGATTAATACTCCTTTTCTTTTTTGATGCCTCAAGCGTGATAAATGTCATCGATTATCTCATATCCCTTTGCCGCAAGCGATTTTTCCACCCACTCGCGGTTTGCGGTGCCATTTTTGGCCGCGATAAGCTTCGCTTCGTCGGCAGCCTGAAATTTTTCCGCCTCAGCTAAAATAACCGCTGCGTCCTTGCGGGGAATAACAATAACGCCGTCAGGATCCGCAAGAATGATATCCCCTGGGTTGACGCTGATATTGCCGCAGGCAACCGGCACATTGACCTCGCCGGGGCCCTCTTTATAAGGCCCGCCCGGATTCGTTCCGGTTGCATAGACCGGAAAATCCCATTTGCCAATTTCATCAATATCGCGAATGGGTCCATCCAGCACGATACCTGCAACTTTTTTGTGGCAGTGCAGATAGGCCATCATGATTTCGCCAATCAGCGCACGGGCGCTGCCGCCCTCGTTGGCAACCACCACGAAATCCCCTTCCTGCGCCACGTTAAGCGCCGCGTGGATAGTCAGGTTATCCCCTGCGCAAGTTTTCACTGTCAGCGCCGGGCCCACCGCCATCTGAGACTTTGGGCTGCTCATGAGGCGGATGCGCGGATCCATCCCGCAGGAGCGGCCCATAACGTCCGCAACATTTGAAGCCGGAATGGTTTTAAACTTTTCCATCACCGCGGCATCCGGCAGCTCTCGCTTCAAAAAGATTCTCTTTCCTACAGCCATACTTTCCCTTTCCTCCTATGCCTTTTTTCTTATATGTGCAATTATTTCGCCGTAGCCCGAGGGCTTTGACGTAAGATATCGTTCGCTGAAGTGGAAGTCCTCTATCAAATCATGCTTATGCTTTGAAGCCACCGTCATCGCATCATCGAGGCCGCATTCATCCAGCATCTGTATGGAGCCTTTCAGCTCGGCCGCGCGTCTCTTGGCATGAATAGCCGTACCGGTCACCAGCCGTTTTAAATGCTCGGTAAAAGCGATGCCATCCATCGACTTGGAAATGGAGCCGACGACCTCATCGGTCACACCGTAAACATCCGCCGCCAAAAGCATTTCATACATCAGCGCCGCCTGCCCCTTCATGTAGATGCTGCGCACCAGCTTGATGGCCGAAGCCGCGCCGGCGCCGCCTTCCACACAGGTGATGCGCATGCCAAGCGGCGTCATGGCGTCATAAAACGCTTTGGCCCCATTGCCCGATGCCGTTATCGGCACCCGGTGCTTATCCTGCGGCAGAGACCCCAGCATGGCAGCATCGACAAAAAGCACCCCGGTATCTTTAAGCAACGCCCAAATCTCTTTTTTTGCCTTAGGGGTGGAAGCGCTGACGTCGGCATAAATCTGTCCGCTGCGCAAATAGGGCAGCATTGTTTTGCAGGCATCCAGTGTATAGCTGGACGGGACAGCGGCGAAGAGAATGTCCGCCTGTTCAACCACCGCCCTGGCGGAATCACACAGTGCAACCCCCGCCTGCTCCGCGCGCTCTTGCACAACCGGGCCCATTGTTTCGTGGGTTGCAAGCGTATCATATGCCGAGATGCCTCCAACCCCCTCTTGGCGCAAACCGCTGCAGATACAAAACGCCGCTTCGCCAAAACCTATAAATCCAATTTTCATATGTCGCAGGTCTCCTTTGCTCAAACAAAAGCCTCTTGGGGGAGCTTTTGTTATTATGGGTTAGATTTTACATTATTTTAACCTCGCCTTAATAATAAGCAAATTTCGTGCCAGCTTTAAAAGAATGTTATTTTGCTGTTTATGCCCCCGACTTTTGTAATGAACAGCAAAATCAGGCGCCCAGTGTTGTGCGTTATGCCGATGTGCTTCAAGTCGCCTGATTTCATATAGAAACACTCCTTTCAAAATGAAAAACCACCGTGTACGGTACTGCCGTAACCTTTGCGGGCTCTTAAACCCGCTGGCCAGTCAGCAATGCGCCGTATTGTCAGGTGGTTTTGTCATTGAAGGTTAAAAGTGTTTTTCAGCACATCGGATACCTGCTGCCTTGAATGGCAAAAAAATAGCCGTTAAGCTGTCGTTGTTTTTAATCTGGAGTAGTTCAGCACCCGGTGCTTTCTGGCGCAGCCGGATTTTTACAGGGTACGCACAGCGGTTTCATACCGCCGCAATATCATGGGCGGTCATCCTTTTCAATGGCGTTCAGCTTCATCTCTTTTATTCTGCGCCACAGGGTGGTTTTGCTTAAGCCCAAAAGCAAGGCAGCCTGCGCCATGTTTCCGCCAACACGCTGCAGCGCATCCATAATCATCTGCTTTTCCATGTCCTTGACCGATTCCGCCCTCTTTGCGCCGGACGGCGCCGCAGGATTCTCCGGCGGCAGCGCCTCTTTTTCAGACAGCTTTAAAACCTGACGCACATCCTCTTCGGTGATGATATCATTGTCACACAAAACATCCAGCCGCTCGGTGATATTGGAAAGCTGCCGGATGTTCCCCGGCCAGTCATGCCGCATCATCAGCGCTTCTGCGCGTACTGTCAGCGACTTACGCCCATGCAAAAAATGCCGCACCAGGGTTGGAATATCCTCAACGCGTTCACGCAGCGGCGGAATAAAAAGCTCCAACACACAGACGCGATAATATAAATCCTCGCGAAACCTGCCCGCAGCGATCTCTTTTTTAAGATCCTTATTGCAGGCGGCAATAACGCGTACGTCGATAGGAATGACCTTATCATCGCCGATGCGGGTTACCTCTTTTTCCTGGAGCACCCGCAACAGTTTAACCTGTACATCCAGCGACATTTCGCTAATCTCGTCAAGAAACACCGTTCCCTTATGCGCCAACTCGAAGATGCCGGCTTTGCCCTCGTTGCGCGCACCGGTAAAGGCCCCTCTCACATAGCCAAAAAGTTCACTTTCTAAAATATTCTGAGGCAAAGCCGCGCAATTTACCGCCACAAACGGCTCGTGCCGCCGCTCGCTGTAATTGTGAATGCCCTGGGTAAACATCTCCTTGCCGACGCCGGTTTCGCCGGTTATCAGCACTGTGCTGTTAGCCCGCGCATAGCGCCGCGCAATACGCTTGGCCTCTTCCAGCTCCGCCGAGGTGCCTAAAATATCGGAAAAATCTTTTTTAGCGCGATGCCCACGACCAAGCTCGCGCTTTCGGATATGGCTATCGAGCGAGCGGATCGTATTCTCCTCCTGAAAGGTAATAACCGCGCCCGTCGCCTTGCCCTGCAGGCGAACCGCCTGGCAGCTGCATACAAGGGACGTTTCATTCAGCGATAAGATTTCGCCGTAAAAATTCTCACCGTCCCTTATAGCCTGAAAAATTTTATCGGCGTTCATCAAATCGCCAATCTGCATACCATTGCTGCACCGCAGCAGATTTCTGGCGATGCGGTTGGTGTGCAAAACAATTCCGTCGCTGTCCACACTGACAATCCCTTCGCTGACACTGTTGAGCACCGTGGAAAGCAACCCAAGCTGCCCGCTTCGCTCCTCTTCAATGCGCAAGCTGTAAAGCGCTTCATCAAGCGCCTGACTTACCTCGCTGTCGTCCGGCTCGGTGGAATAATAAGGGAAGCCGTACGTTTGACAAATCCCCTGTATCTGAAACCCACCCACAATGGCCTGTGCGCCGGCCCGTACGGCATCGTGAAAGACCGGCTCAAACTGGTCCGTGTCATTGACCTCGTACACCTGAAAGCCTTCGCCCATAATATTGTTATACTTACGCGCTGCATCGCAGATGCGATGAAAACCGATAACAGCCACACGGTCATATAAAGGCTTGAGCCTTTGTTTTGCTAAAAAGACGCTTAAAAAGCTGTGGCGCACATCGACAATGGGCACCTCAAGATACCGGCGTAAATATTCGGCTGTTCCGCCGCGGCAAATGATGACCCGCGCCCCTTCGTGGATACATTTTTCGGCCTGTTCCAACGCGCGGGTTGTCGTCAATTCATAAATGGCTATATTACCATAGCCACGTCTTTGCAATACGGCTCTACAACGTTTGGTCATCCCAGGTGTTGTAGAAAACAACACAATTTTTTCTCCCATATGATGCACACCCTTTGTATACATTTTAAATGATCAACTTATTATACCACACGGATATGACGGCAGGCCGAACACCCTGTTAACCTCTGTTCCCCGGGCGACACCGCTCGCAAAGGTTCTTCAATAGAAGCCGTAACCGGCCAAGGCACGTGTCATTCAGCCTGCCTACCCTTGTGCTTCAGCAGCACCTCGCCGAATCTACCGGGAAATCAGCGCATGTGCCGGTTTTAAGCGCAGCGATTGAAAAATCTTTTCGACCTCCGAAAGGTTGTTCTTCGCCGTTTCAACATCCTGCCAGCAGGTGCGGATGATGAGTATTTCCGCAATAAGCAGTGAGGATATCTGAGAATTATGCAAGCCGAAGCTCTGCTGCCGCACTGAGAAAAGGCAGTCCGAATACTCTGCCAGGGGCGAGGTTTCGGCGTCGGTTATACTGATGACGCTGGCGCCTCTCTCCTTTGCTATGCGGGTGGCATTGACAATCCGTGCCGCATAGCGCGGCATACAGATGGCAATAACCGCGTCGCCCGGTTTGATGCGGTGCAAATGTTCGGGAAGGTTAAAATCATAATAGGTTAAAAGGTCCACGCGGTCGGTGATACGGTTTAGATTATGATACAGATAGTAGGCGGTGACGCGGCAATTTCGTTCGGCAATGATATAAATATGCGATGCCTTCTCTAAAATGGCAACGCTGTCATCAACCTGCTGTTCGGTAATCTGGGCGCTTGTTTTGACCAAATTGTCAACCTGCTGCTGAAGAATGGTGTTGACGGTATAGGCCTTTTCCGAATCATTACCCTCGGACAGCGTTTCAATACGGCGTATCGGAACGGCATACAGCATCAAGTGGGATTGCAGCTTCCGCTGAAAGTCAGAATAGCTGGTGTATCCCAGGGCGATGGTTGTGCGCACAATGGTAGCGGTACTGACCCCAGATTGGGCAGATAGCTGGTTGATGGTCGCCATGGCCGCCCGAACCGGGTTTTCAAGAATAAAATTGATAACACGCTTTTGCGATTTAGTCATGTTTGGCAAACTCTGTTCAAGTTTCATCATAATATCTGTAGACATAACAGGCCCTCACTTATGAAATGATTTGTAAAAAATTTTATCATATTTTTTATTGAAGGACAAGTAAAGAAAGCAAAAGCGCATGAATTCTATCAAATATTTAGCTACAACGCCGTATTTTTGCAAGTTTTTGAAAACTTATTTACATTTCTGAAAAAATTTTGATAAAATATTAGTCGTAATCATAAAGTGCTGACGGAAACGGCAGAAAGCATATACGCCTAAGCAGCTATTGCATAAGGGCAAATTTCCACTATCTAAAACGCTTAAATAATCCCATCCTTTTAAAACATCGCACGCCCTTTAAGCAAAGAGTAAAGGTTTCTGAGCAATACGCTTTGAAATAAGGAAAATAAAAGGAGGAAAAGATATGAAAAAACTTTTAGCATGTGTGCTGACCGCGGCAATGGTCTTAAGTTTCTCTGCCTGCGGCGGCAAGAGCAGCAGTGCGCCCGCGGCAACCCCTGCGGCATCCGGTTCATCCGCCGCTCCGGCGGCCAGCACCTTCCCTGAGCGGCCCATCGAACTGGTGGCCTGCTACGGCCCGGGCGGCGGACATGACATTATGCTGCGCACCGCGCTTAAAATCATCAACGCGGAAAATCTGGCCAATGGCGCCGTTATGAACGTGGTAAACAAAGAGGGCGGCTCCGGTGCCGTGGGCATGGGTTATGTCAACTCCCACGCGGGCGATGACTATTACCTGATGTGCGTCACCTCGTCGTTTTTGACAACACCGCTCTCGACCAAGACCGGTGTAACCTACAAAGATTTCACCCCTATTGCCTGCCTGGGCATCGACCCTTCAATCATTGTGGTACATAAGGATTCCGGCATCACCAACATGGAGCAACTGCTGTCCGCGCCCCGTACCGCAGGCGGCACCGGCACAGGCTCCATTGATAACATCATCTGCAATAAGCTGATTGACGCTTCCAAGCAGGATATTAACTACATCCCCTATCAGGGCGACGGCGAGCTGGTCACCGCGCTGCTTGGCAAGCAGGTGGATTTCATCTGCACCAATGTCAACAGCTGCAGCGAGTATCTTGCCACCGGCGATTTTATCGGCATCGGCCTGGCTACTGCCGAGCGCAACGAGGGATTGCCCGACGTCCCCACATTGATCGAGCAGGGCTATGACATCAACCTCGGCGTTTTCCGCGGCATTGCGGCCCCCAAGGATATTTCCGATGAAGCCAAGCAGTACTACATGGGCCTGTTCACCGAGCTCAGCGCCACCAATTCCTGGAACGAACAGTACCTGAGAGCTAATGGCGTTCAAAAGAACCTTTTGTTAGGCGACGATTTCACCGCCTATCTTGAAACACTTAATGGCGAGTATGAAGCCGCCATGAAGGAAATGGGCCTGATCTAATCGTTTGTTGACCCTTTAAAACGAACTCTCGCAGCCTGAGTGAAGGAGCGGAAAATGTCGCTCCTTCACTCATTTCAAATGCCTGTGCTGACCGCTATTCCTTTTACGATTAAAACAGGAGGAAACATTATGAAACTTTCCAGTAACCGGCTGTTCTTGCTGGTTATGGCATTGCTCTGCGGCGTCATGCTGTCTTCCGCCATCGGGTGGCCGCTCAAGACCCAGTACACCATCGGGCCGGGCTTTTTGCCGGTGTTCATGCTGTGCGCCGTTATCGTCTGCTGCATCATCCTCTTCTTTTTTGACAAATCCACACCGGATGTCTCGTTGAACAAACACCAGCTTATCCGTTTGGGACTATATTTCTCAGCGCTTGTTGTGATGATCTTTTTGATGAAACACCTTGGAATTATTGCCTCGGTAGCACTTTTTACATTCTATATTCTATTTTGGGTGGAAAAAAACACGCTGTTCGATAGCTTTAAAGTAGCGTTGACAACAACTTTGGTGGTGTGGGCCATTTTTGATCTCTGGCTGGATATTCCCATCACCATTTTTAATTTTTTGTAAAGGAGGGGCTTTGCTATGTTTGAAACATTATCCGCGCTTTGGCAAGGCGCACTTTCAATGATAACGGTCCCCAATATGCTGGTTATCGCGCTCGGTTCCATTGTAGGCACAGTGGTTGGCGCGCTGCCCGGGCTTGGCCCTTCCGCCGGTATTGCTCTGATGATTCCGCTGACCTTTACCCTGCCTGTTAATCAGGCGCTCGCGTTGCTCGTCGGCGTCTATATGGGCACCATGTACGGCGGGCGCATCACCGCCATTCTGATCAACACCCCCGGCGACGCCCCTGCCATCATGACGGCCGAGGACGGCTATCCGCTGATGCAACAGGGCAAGGGCGGCATGGCGATGGGCCTTTCGGCTATTGCCAGCTTTATCGGCGGCAGTTTTGGCCTGCTCATTCTGATTTTTCTGGCACCAACCATCAGCCACCTTGTCATCAACTTCGGCGCGCCGGAATACTTTATGCTGATGCTGCTCGGCCTTGCAACCATTGCGCTGCTGGCAGGCAAATCCATCATAAAAGCGGTGATGATGACCGCCATCGGATTCATCATCGGCATGGTCGGCGCAGATTACATTTCAGGCTACGTCCGCTGGGATTATACGCCCGAGCTTTTGGAAGGCATCGACTTTGTGTTTGTTATCATCGGCATGTACGGCCTGGGCGAAGTATTCTTCAATGTGGAAAATGAAACCCACCTGAATCTGGGCAAGCCCAGTTTTAAAATGAGTGAATTCATCCCCAGTCTCAGCGTGCTCAAAAAAACGTTGCCCGCCATGTTGCGCGGCTCGGCTATCGGCACGCTGGTCGGCATTCTGCCCGGTGCCGGCGGCACCATCGCCACTTTTTTGGCCTACGCAACCGAGAAAAAAATGTCCAAAACACCTGAACGTTTCGGAAAGGGCGCGGAAGAAGGACTTGCCGCACCGGAGGCAGCCAACAACGCCTCGGTGCCCGGTGCACTGGTGCCGCTTTTAACACTGGGCATTCCGGGTTCGGGCGGCACCGCCATCTTTCTTGGCGTTCTGATCATGTTCGGTATGCAGCCCGGCCCGCTTCTGATGGTAAAATCCGCGGATATCGTCTGGGCGATGATCGCGGCGCTATGCGCTGCCAACCTCTTTTTACTCTTTTCCAACGTGCTGATGATTCCGCTTTTTGTCAATATGATCCGCATTGTGGAAAAGAACCTTTCGCCGCTTGTACTGGTGTTCTGCTGTGTTGGCGCCTATGCGCTTAACTACAATTTCTTTGGTGTGTGGCTGATCGTCATCTTCGGTGTATTTGGCTACTTCATCAAAAAGCTCAAATATCCTGCCGGCCCGCTGATTCTTTCGGTTGTGCTGGCACCTCTGACCGAAAACTACTTCCGCCAGTCGCTCATGCTCTCGCGCGGCAGCTATGCCATTTTTGTCACACGCCCCGTCAGCCTGGTGATCTTTTTGGCCATTGCCGGTGTGTTTCTTTACAGCCTTGGCCGAAAGTACGTGTTCGGCAAGAAAAAACAGGCCTGATTTCGAAGGGAGCAAAAATAATGAAGATTATTCGTGTGGCGCAGGCCGGCGGGTTGGAATCCGGCGACGTGCTGGTAACCGTGGAGCCCCATGAGGGCGGCGGAATTGTGATTGAGCTCGAAAGCGTGCTTGAGATGCAGTTTGGCAAATCCATCCTGGCAACCACCCGCCGCGCAGCGGAGATTATGCAGATTTCCGACGCCGCTATCCGCCTTGTCGACCGCGGCGCTTTGGATCATGTCATTCTCTCCCGCGTACAGACGGCGCTGCTGCGGGGCAGCGGTGAAAGTTCATTTGACTGGAACAGGGGGAATGCGCTATGAACAGAGACCGTCTAAGAAGAAGCGTTCTGTACGCCAGCGCCTCCAACCCCGCCAACATGGCGTTGGCGCCGTTATATCATGCCGACTGTTTGGTGTACGACCTTGAGGATTCGGTGTCGGTCGCCGAAAAAGACGCGGCGCGTTTTCTTGTATTTAATGCGCTGCAGCGGCCCCGCATTTCCGAAAGTGAGATCGCCGTGCGTGTCAACGGGCTCGATACGCCGTTTGGTTTGCAGGATCTTGAAGCAATTGTGCGGGCAAAACCTGATTTAATCCGCCTGCCTAAATGCGAATCGCCCGAGATTCTCCGTAGCTTCTGCAATGAAATTTCCCGAATTGAAAGAGAGGCGGGCATTGAAGAAGGCAGCACCGGTGTCATGGCCATCATTGAGACCGCATTCGGCTTATTAAACGCCCGGGAAACGGCGCTTGCCAGCAAGCGCCTTGTCTCCCTGTCGCTGGGCGGGGAAGATTTTACCGCAAGCATGAAAACAACCCGCACCGTAAAAGGTGCCGAACTTTATTTTGCCAGAAACGCCATTGCGCTTGCCGCCAGATCCGCGGGCATTCAGGCAATCGATACCGTTTTTACCGACATCAATGATGAAACAGGACTGGCTGAGGATACCCTTTCGATCAAGAATATCGGGTATGACGGCAAGGTTGCCATTCATCCGCGCCAGGTGGACTGCATAAACGAGCTGTTCACCCCCACCGACAAGGAAATTGATTTAGCGGTGCGTATCTTTGAAGCGATCAGAGAAGCGAATGCACGCAACTCGGGCGTCATTGCCCTGAACGGAAAGATGATTGACGCCCCTGTGGTGGCACGCGCCCGCCGCACGATCACGATTGCAAAGACTACCGGAAAATGGAATGGAGGGGACGAAGATGGCATTGAATGAGGCGCAAATCAATCTTCCGGATGAAAGCGGCAGCCATAAGTTGCAGCCCTATGCCGGCCCGTTTGCCACAATGAATCCTCTGACCGGAAAATCAGGCTTTGACGGCGGAAGTAAGGTTCGCGCCAGCCTGAGGGCGGCCATTGAGGAAAGCGGCCTGAAGGACGGCATGACCATCACATTCCACCACCATTTTCGCGAGGGGGATAAAATTATCAGCCAGGTTCTGGCAACCATCGAAGAAATGGGGATACGCGGCCTGCGCTTTGCGCCCAGCGCCGTTGTTAACCTGCGCAACCCGTCCGTCGTTCACTTTATTGAAAGCGGCGTGATCGACCGCGTGGAGGCCAGCGGCATCCGCGGGGAGCTGGGTGACGCTGTCATCTCGGGCGCGATGACAAACCCGGTCATCCTGCGGCCCCACGGCGGCCGTCCCCGTGCGATAGCAGCCGGAGAACTGACGGTGGATGTCGCCTTTATCGGTGTTTCCGCCGCCGACGAATACGGCAACGCCAACGGCATCCTTGGCGAAAATGCCTGCGGCGCACTGGGCTATAGCCATGTTGATGCGCAATACGGCAAAAAAGTCATCGCCGTTACCGATACAATGGTCCCCTACCCCTGCAAGCCGGCGGTTATCCGGCAGGAAATGGTCGATATGGTGGTCTGTCTTGACGAAATCGGTGACAGCACACTGATTGGAAAAGGCGCAGCCCGCCTGACCCGCAACCCCCGCGATCTGTTGATCGCCAAAAACACCGCGGCGGTTATCGCCCACTGCGGCTGTTTTGAAAACGGCTTTTCGTTTCAGACGGGCGCGGGCGCTATACCGATTGCCTGTACGAAATATGTCGGTGACTTCATGCAGGAAAAAGGCATTAAGGCGGGCTTTGCCCTTGGCGGCGTCACGTCCGGCATTATCGAACTGCTCAACGCCGACCTCATCGACTATATTGAAGCGGTGCAGTCCTTCGACGCTGTGGCGGCACGTGCCATGCTCGGAAACAGCCGCATTGTTGAATGCGATTCAAGCCGTTATGCGAACCCGCATAACAAGGGCTGCATGGTCAATAAGCTGGATATCGCCGTTTTGGGCGCGCTGGAAGTGGATATCAACTTTAACGTCAATATTCTGACCGGCTCAAGCGGCGAGATGCTCGGCGGTTTGGGCGGCGGGCCGGATGTTGCCGCAGGTGCAAAAGTGCCGATTGTCGCCCTGCCGCTGTTCCGCGGCCGAACCCCGTCGATTGTCGGGCGCGTCTTTACCTTATGTACCCCCGGCGAAACGGTCGCGGCCATCGTCACGGAAGTCGGCGTGGCGTTAAATCCGCAGCATCGCAGTTATGACATGCTGCGCGCTTCATTGAAAAATTCAGGCGTGGCGATCCGCAGCATTGAAGAGATGAAGCATCTGGCGGAAACGGTCACCGGCATTCCGGAGCCGATCCGCTGCACAGACCGTATCGTCGCACTTGTGGAATATCGTGACGGCACCATTATTGATGCGATTCGCCAGCTGGATAAAGCCTGTCACCGTTAAAGGCTTTTCCGCCGCACCGTGCTTCGGATTTTTTATGCTTTTATAAGCAAGAAACCTACAAATAAATAGCCGTTATCGCGCATGCCCTCCCCATGCGTGGGGTGGGCATGTTTTTGTACCCCTATTTTTACGAAGGGAAGAATTATATTGAAGAAAATTGCTCTAGTCGGCCCCTATCATGCCAAAACGCGCGAAATGCTTTATCAGATGCTACCAGCAGGTTACGAGATGTTTGACGTTCCAACACGCGAGGATTACGCCGGGTTGAGCGCGGCCGACTATATCATCATCCGTACCATCCGGCTGGAGGGCAGCGACCTGGCGCGTGCTGCTCAGGTCAGGTTTATCCAGAAATGGGGCGCGGGTTACGACTCGCTGGACATTCCGGGCATCAGTGAGCGGGATATTCCCGTCGCCACCTGTGTGGGTATCAATTCCCAGCCTGTGGCCGAACTGGCGGTGCTGCACATGCTCGCCGTTTATCGCCATCTGCTCGCCGCCAACCGCCGCTTAAAAGAAAACGTCTGGGCAAAGGACGAATTTTCCAGCACCTCCTATCTCATCAGCGGAAAGACGGTCGGCCTTGTGGGGCTTGGCAATATAGGCCGAAAAGTGGCTAAAATTGTACAGGGATTCGGCGCCAGTGTTCAATATTACGATATGTTTCGCATTCCTGAGGCGCAGGAGCAGGCACTGGGGATTGCCTACGCGCCGTTGGATTCCCTGCTGGCAAGTTCCGATATCGTCAGTCTGCATGTCCCCCTGACCGAGCAGACGGACAACCTTCTTGATAAGACGCGGCTGGCTATGATGAAGCCGACAGCCATTCTGGTCAACACCGCCCGCGGCGGCATTGTCAATGAGCAGGATCTCGCCGAGGCCTTGCAGACCGGCCGGATTCTTGGCGCGGGGCTTGATGCCTTTTCTGCCGAGCCGCCCGGCGCTGACTGCCCGTTTTACACCATGGAAAACGCCGTCATCACCCCGCACATTGGCGGAAACACCGCCGATAACGACATCAATATGATTGCGCGCTGTTTTGAAAACATCAAAAAATTTGACAGCGGCCTGCCGCTTGGGCGACGCGACGTCGTCAACGCACAGCTGCTGCGCACTAAAATTAAATTGGAGGACTGATTTTATGGCCATTCATTCAATGCCCGAGCTTTTAGCCGAGGAAATTATCACGCGCGCATCTAAGCTGAGTGCAGCCCAACTGGCCGACGGCATGAAAGGGCTCGGCATACCCAACGACGGCTGCATGGATGCAGGCATCATGCCGGTGGATATTGACATGCGTGTTGTCGGCACCGCCATGACGGTGGACACCAGGGATGGCGATAACTTTCCGATTCATGTGGCCACCTACAGCGGAAAACCCGGCTACGTTATGGTAATCGACGGCAAGGGATACGCGGGCAAGGCTTATTTTGGCGATCTGATCATGGGAGCGGCCAGCGCGGTGGGGTATGCAGGCATGATATGCGACGGTTATGTACGCGACCGTAAAGGCTGCATTGCATTGGGCATGCCGGTGTATGCCAGAGGCTTTATGCAGCGCGGCCCCGGCAAGAAGGACCCCGGCGAGATTAACACCCCCGTCACCTGCGGCGGTATCACGGTGAACCCCGGCGATCTGATTGTGGGCGATTATGACGGCGTCACCGTCGTCCCCCGGGACCAAATTGCGCAAGTGCTTCAAAATGCTGAGGAAAAAGCGGCTTATGAAGAAAAGCGCGAGGCCACCATTGCTTCCTATAAAGCGGCGGTAGCGGCCAAACAGGCGCCCCCGCAGCTTGCCCCCCAGTGGGTTTTGGATATGCTTAAGTAAGCTGATGCCGCCCCCCCAGTACAAAGTTTTAACGCGTTTCGTGTAAAGCCACGGCGTCAAAAGCCGAAGGCCATAGCATTGCCGGTAATCGGGTTATTGTTTATAGGGAATACATTCCGGATAATACCCATCTCATCAATGAAGGGGTTCGTCCGTTTCTCCGATGCCGGCAGGGGTATCCAAAAAATCTCAAAGAGGTGGCGCGAAGCAATGTCTGATAAACAGTTGGATGAAATTTTAAAGGCGCGGGAAATGCGATGGCAACATCGACGCTCATTGGCAGCCGACTGGCCGGCACTTTTATCTGCGACGCTGTGCATACCGCTGCCGGCGCGCAACGAACCCTGCTTTTCAACCTGGTTTCACCAACAATGTCAAGCATTGATAATTCGGCTTTCTCAGGCAGGGTATGCGCCGGTTTGTCTGGAAATGGCGAATACACCGGACGGCCCCGTAATGCTGGCGGGTTGCCGCTGCTCTGCGGCGGAACTCAAGCACTTTTGTGTCACGTTGGAGGAGACACTGACCGGCGGCCGTCTGTTGGACCTGGATGTCATGGGAAACGATATGCACAACTGGAGCAGACGGGACCTGGGCCTGCCGCCGCGCCGGTGCTTTCTGTGTGAGAAGGATGCGGCGGTGTGCATCGTGACACATGCCCATGCGCGCGAAGAGCTGATCGACCATGCCCGCGCAAAGTTGTTTTCGGTACGGCAACTGTGATGACGCAATTAAAACGGCGTCAACCAGTCCACGCTACATTTCATCAAGCTTCACAAGCACAGAGAAATGGCCTCCGCGGAAGATTGTCCTGAATTTTAAACAAACGGCTATAAAAGTGACAGTTGAAGCGAAAAGCTCTAAAAAAGATGCCATGCGATTTTCGTCGCATGACATCTTTTTAAACATTTCGGCAATATCGCCTGAGGCATTTGAAAACTGCCAAATCGGGCAACCGCCGTCTTTTTATCCGGCGTTATCGTTGTTTTTTTGCTTTAATATAGCCTATCAAGCCGCCACAGTCGGCAATTTCGGCTATATGCGAAGGGATTTTGCTGCACGGGTAGCTTTCGTTTTTTGTTTGGTTGCGTATAATTCCGGCGCGGTGATCCACCTCTAAAATATCGCCCTTTTCAATACGGTTCGTCTCAGCGCATTCGATGGGCAACAAACCGATGTTGATGCAATTGCGGTAAAAAATGCGTGCATAATCCATCGCAATCACGTAACGAATGCCCAGTGCCTTGAGCATCAGGGGCGAGTTTTCGCGGCTGGAGCCGGAACCCAGATTATGCTCCGCGACAAAAATATCGCCCGGTTGGCACTGCTTGCCAAAATCGGGATCCACCGCCGCCATTGTGAAGGGTTTCGCTTCTTCAATGGTGTATTCCAAAGAGGCGGGCGGCGAAATAATATCGGTGTTGATATTGTCGCCGTATTTCCATGCTTTTCCTACGTTCATATCCGTTTCTCCTTTCTTAAAGCGCGCGGGGATCAATGATTTTTCCAGCGATCGCAGCCGCGGCCACCGAAATAGGAGAAGCCAGATAAACCTTGCTGCTTTTGGAACCCATCCGCCCTAAAAAGTTGCGGTTGGTGGTGGAAATACAGCTCTCGCCCTCGGCAAGTGTGCCGGAATGAATACCCAGACATGCACCGCAGCTGGAAGCAAGAATCGTCGCGCCGGCATCGGCCAGAATATCGAGCACGCCCGTTTTCAGCGCCTCACGGTAAATTTCGCGCGAGGCAGGCGAAACCAGCAACCGCAGTCCCTTTGCAATTTTACGTCCCTTGAGAATTTCAGCCGCCTTAATAAGATCGGTCATGCGGCCGCCGGTACAGGAGCCGATATAGGCCTGCTCAATTTTGACCGGCTCAATGCTGCCGATATCAAAAACATTATCCACCTCGTGCGGGCAGGCCACCTGAGGGACCAGAGCCGCGGTATCAAAGGTGTATGTCTGGCAAAATTCGGCATCGGCATCAGAATTGACCCAGCTGAAGTCGCCGGTCTCACCAAACTGCGCGAGATACTCGGCGGTTATCCGGTCATACCCGATCAGCCCGGCCTTGGCGCCAGCCTCCACGGCCATGTTTGAAAGGCAAAGCCGCTCATCCATGCCGAGACCGCGAATGGTGTTCCCGCAGTATTCCAATGTTTTATAGGTTGCGCCGGCGTGGCCGATGGCGCCGATACTTTTAAGCGAGATATCCTTGGCCATAACAAAGGGCGGCAGATTGCCGTTCCACTCGACCTTGACCGTCTGCGGAACCTTCATCCAGGTTTGGCCGGTAACCAGCACGCCCGCCATTTCAGTGGAACCGACACCGGTTGCGAAGCTGCCCAGTGCCCCGTAAGTACAGGTGTGCGAATCGGTTCCCACAATCACTTCGCCGGGGCGGACATGCCCCATTTCCACCATGACCTGATGACAGGGTCCGGCAAATTCATAGTAATTGTCCACGCCGTTCTCAAGGGCCCATTCGCGCGTGTATTTGACAATGTTGGCCTGTTTTTCGTTGGCAGGCGGCGTATAGTGATCGGAAATAAGCACCACCCTGTTCGGGTCCCAAACCTTCGCGCCAATTTCCTTCATTCTGTCGTCAATCTCAAGGCGCGGCCCCAAAACATCGTCCATCATGGCCTTATGGATATCAACCCATACGATGTCGCCCGCCTTGACCGTTTTCTCGCCTGCCGCACGGGCAAGCATTTTTTCAGACATGGTATAACTCATAGTTTTTCTCCTTGGATGAATAATATAGCAATTTTACTTTTTAAAGAGAAATTGCTATTGGCGATTTGCCGCGGTTGCCGTTAAAACAGCGAGCAGCAACGCCATTAATTTTTAGTTACGCAAACATCGTGTAGATGCCGGTCAGCGCGACGATTGCCAGCACGATAACGCCGCCGATGGAAACGGCAAACAGCTGCATGAACAGCTTGCTCTGCTCTTCCTCCGTAGGCTTGGCAATGGACGAATAGGCGGCAAGACCCATCGAGCCGCCGGTGGAAATCGGGCTCATGCCCGCAGCACTGGCGGTGTTGGTGATGGCCGAAAGCAGGGCAAGTGCCGAAACACTCCCGCCGACGTTTTCGATAATGCCGGTAACTGTCGGAATCAGGGTGGGCATAACCACGCCGGAGGTGGAGCTGAACCAGGACATGATGCCGGCTGTCAGGCCGAGTACGCCGGGAGCTGTTGCAGGTGTCATCAGCTTGGAGAGACCGGTGGCCAGCAGGTCGATGCCGCCCAGATTAATAACCATCGCCATAAGCATATTGATACCGGCGATCATAACCAGCGTGCTCCACGGAATATTGCTGATCGCCTTTTTCTCATTGGCAACCTTGAGCAGCAACAGCACCATGGAGATGGTGAAGGAGGTTAGACCGACGTCATAACGCAGGCCGATAACGCAAACGACCAGAACCGCCATGCCGATCAGGGTGATAATCTGCTCCCGGTTGAATTTGACTTTTTCCATCACGGTGCTGACGTCGACATTGGACTTCATCTTATAGCCGCCCAGCACAAAGTAGATGATGATGAAATAGATCGTCATTGCAATCAGCATATTCATCGCGTAGGGAAATTCGATGCCGGTGATGCCCTGTTCGGAAGCCAGTGAAAGGCCCAGAATGCCGGTGGGCGCTATGGGGGTCAACCCGCCGCCGGCGGCGCCCAGAACAGACGTTGCGGAAAGCAGCACGGGGGATACTTTCATCTCAGCGGCCAGTGAACATGTAAACACCGCCATAATACCCATAACGGGGACGGTTCCGGGGCCGACGGCGGCCAGAACCACCGAGAAGACATACACAATAATGGGAATCAGATAAGTGCGCCTGCCCGCCAGTGCGACCACACGGCGTGCCAGCAATTCCATGGTTTTGTTCTCCTGCGCGATGCTGAATAGCATCATGACACCGAGCAGCGTGACGAACAGCCCCGTGGGGAAGCCCGCCTGAATCGCTTTCGCTTTGGCGCCGGACAAAAGCCCCAAGACCAGCGAAAGGCCGAAAGACACAAGACCAATATTGACTTTTCGCAGAATGCCGAGCAGGATTGCGCCGATAAGAAAGACCAATGATAATGTTGCCATAGTTATTTCCTCCTCTTTAATCCGGTGTTTAAACACTCGACATACTTTAGATGCAAATTATATGCCATCTATGCGTATAAGCACGGCCAGCACTTAAAAATTAGACGTTTTAGCTAAATCAACCCATCTTATTTATATAAAACAGAAAAAACCGGCTTGCCCGCTGTCAGATCAAGCCGGTATATGATTACAAAATCAGTGTCTCAAATAATTGTTAAACGCTTCTGAAACGTTTCAGAAACGCGCTATATGCTAATTTCATACTGTACCATAAGCCGCCACAAGGTACTGCGCGATATATCCAACAGCTTAGCCGCCTTGACGCGGGAACCATCACACTGTGCCAGCGCGTTTAAAACGGTTTGCTTATCAGGTTTTTCTTTGGGTGACGCAGGCGTGACTGCCTGTCCGGCCAAATCTTGCAAAAAAATATCCTCCAGCGCGCGTGCTTGAACGCCATGCTCAGAAAGCGTTGTTATCCGCTCAATCAGCCCGAGCAATTCACGTACATTGCCAGGCCAGTCATATTGCCCAAGCTGCCTAATCAACGCGTTAATATGCGGCGTCGCCTTTTCTACAACACCGGCATCGTACCGTTTGACCATTTCTGAAACCAGCAGCGGAATATCCTCCCGCCGCTCCTTAAGCGGCGGAATATCCAGCCTGAGAATGTTGATGCGGTAAAAGAGATCCCGCCGGAAACGCCCGGCCTGCACCTCCTGCGCAAGATCGCGGTTCGTTGCGCATATCACCCGAACGTCCACCGGCAGGATGCGGTAACTGCCAACCCGCCGAACCTCCTTTTCCTGAAGAACCCGCAAAAGCTGCATCTGGGTTTCCGGTGGAATTTCCCCAATTTCATCAAGAAAAATAGTGCCGCCGTGCGCTACCTCAAACAGGCCCTGCCGGCCGCCCTTAACCGCGCCGGTAAATGCCCCTTCTTCATAGCCGAAGAGCTGGCTTTCCAGCAATTCCTTGCCGAGTGCGGCACAGTTGATGGCGATAAAAGGCCCGTCCGACCGGCTGCTGCTGTTGTGTATCGACTGAGCAAACAGCTCCTTACCGGTGCCGGTGTCGCCGATGATGAGCACCGTAGACTCCGCTTTGGCATAGCTTGCCGCAATTTCCTTTGACCGGAGTATGGTCGGACTCCGGCCGATAATATTCGAAAAATGATACTTGGCGACATGGCCTTTTTCGTAAAGCTGCATACGAATTTTTTGCTCGGTTTCCTGGATGGCTTGTATGGTATGAAACGTGCAAAGAACGCCCTCGAACCGATTTTCAATAATAATTGGAATAAAATTGACGGTATACTGCGTTTTTCTCAGTGTAATGATGACATTGAGCAACGGCGCTCGTGCCGCGGAAAGCTGCTTAAAATCCATCTGAGGAAAAAACCTGGAAATTTTCTGCCCGACACATTCCAACTCCCCTTTTTTGAGCAGGCTGAGCGCCATCGGATTGGCTACAGTGATAAAGCCCCGATTATCGGTTGCGAGTATCGCATCATTGGAGAATTGCAGAATAGAACTGTATCGTTGTGAAAGCAGCCGAAAATAATTTTGCTTTTTTTCTTCTTCCTTTTGAACCTTCAGAAGCTGCAGGGCAACATCTAAAGCAATTTGGATATTTTCTTCGGTATTTTCCACAATGGTGTGCGGAATCTTCAGCTTTTGAGCCAGCTGCGGGAGCAAAGCACCGCCGCCTAAAAGGATGGTTGCCTCGCCGTTAATAGCACTCTCCACGACTTTTTGATAATTATCGGTGCTGTCATAGCTGTAAAGCAACACGTCGGGAATGCCAATATACCGGCAAAGTTTTTTCAGCTCCGGGATAAAGGTAATGTATTCAACAATACCAATACGCCCCCTGTGCCCGCGCATTAAATCTATATGCCTCAGATAATCGTTCATCGTGGTGTTTATTTTTACCACCTGAATATCCAGGTGCTTGCTCAGCAATTCCGCCGTGCCCTTTCGGCTGATCAGAATTTTTGCACCGCGCGCCTGAAGCGCCTTGCCGATGGGCAAAGCTTCGTTTAACACCCCAAGATAGGCGCCGATTTGCACGCCCCTTTTCGCGCAGACGCGCAGCGTGTTATCCACAAGCTGCTGTGACGGCGCCACAAGGCAAATTTCCGGCACTTTTTCCGGCAATGCCTGTTCAGCCATTTCGTTATCCCCCATCCGTACTTTGTAAAAATCACAACCGACAATCCGAATACCTGCAAACGTATCCATCCATATGATGCCTATATAAGCCACGCAAATTTGAAATTGCAGAAAGTTTCATGGAAGGTCCTTATTAATGTGTTGATTATACCCAACTGAACGCGAGATTACAAGACAACAAAATGGAACTGATTGCTTTGGGGTTACAGCCGCCAAGCAAAGCAACCGGTTCATAAAGACCCCTGCGTAAGGCATGGTCCCGTCACAAAAGGCGCGAAAAGCCAAGGCCCATTGAGACTTTTGTTCTCAGTGATCCTTGGCTTTTCGCAGATAATTCGCTATTCATTAAACAAGGCCTGTCACGCCGGGGTTTTATGCGCAAGCCGGGCAAACAGGTTTCGGAACCGACGAAACGGCGCCCACAGTCATGGCCAATAGCGTTGATACAGCGACAGGATATATTCGGCCCGTTGCTTATACGTGTGGTTTTTCACAGCATCGACTGCATTCTTGCGAATTTCCAGCCATTTATCGGGGTTGCTTTTATAATATTCGACTATTTCCAGTGTTTGCGCAGGCGATGCGGAGGCCACGAGATCTCTACCCGGCAAAAACAGCCTGCGTATACCCGCGTTATCGGAGGACAGAGCGAAGCCACCCGAACCTAAAATCTCAAAGGTACGCTTTGTGATGGTCTGCTCATGATTTTGTGTGACAAGGTTGATAAAAGAGCTGTTATAGAGCGCACAGGTTTTTTCGTACGGCAAATAGCCGTGAAAATATTGCGGGGGAACATCCACGCCCAGCAGCGTTTTAAGAAGCGGACGGTAGCCGGTATCTCCGCGAAAATTCACCGTATGGCCGTTTTCCAGCAGCGGTTTTAAGAGAATTTTAATGGATTGGTACCGGAAATGGTCCGGATAGTATTTGAAATATTCTATATAGGAATTACCAACCAGGTTGATATAATATTGGTCATTGTCATAGCCCTTCATCGGGTGGTGGGTAAGCGGGCTGTAGGCATAATCCATCCTTTCGCAAGGGTATCCCCTGCTCCGGATAAATTCGAGCATCTCAGGGCACATGCTCAGCACCAGGTTGGGCTTGGACAGATGGATGAGATCCATCTCAATACCGTCCCCTGTAACGGAACGGTAATATTTGCTGGAAATGCCGTCGGTATCCCAGTGGATGTATTTCATTCGCGGGGTGGCGCGTTTGCCGATATAGTCGAGCACTTCACGCGGATATTCCAGCGGGGCGCCCAGCGTTAACATCAGGTCGGGGTTGCTGTCTTCCAGCACCCGTTCCATTTGCGCCACCGTTGCCGGGTTGATGATTCGTGTCTCACAGCCCGCCTGCCGAAAGCCCCAAAGCATATCGACGGAAAATATACGATTGCCAAAAATCAGAACTTTCATCATTATCTGCCTCTCAATATCTCAAAGCGGCCTGCACAGGGTGACAGCCTGCGGCCCCGCACCTTGTTAAACAACGCCGTATTAATCACTTATATGACAGCGTCAGCCCGTTTGTTATACGAGTAACCCGCCCCATTGATGAGCACTCTTCCATTCCTGTGAATACACTGTATCGGGCGCAAGCCGCCCGCCAAGTCGGTGCAAAAGGCGGTGGGCGCCACCCTACGATGTTTCAGAGAAAGGGCAGGTTTAAACCGATGGTTATGTTTAAGGGTAAAACACTTCTCATTACAGGCGGAACAGGCTCATTTGGCAATGCCATGCTCAAACGCCTGATTGATACCGATATTGGGCAAATTCGCATATTTTCCCGGGACGAAAAAAAGCAGGATGATATGCGGGCAACATTTAAAAACCCAAAACTGAAATTTTTTATTGGCGACGTCCGGGATCTGGCGAGCATCCGCGCCGCGATGTACGGCGTGGATTATATCTTTCATGCAGCGGCACTCAAGCAGGTGCCCAGCTGCGAATTCTTTCCGCTGGAAGCGGTTAAAACCAATGTTCTGGGCTCAGAAAACGTACTGACTGCGGCAATTGAGGCGGGCGTCAAAAAGGCCGTGTGCCTTTCGACCGATAAGGCCGTCTATCCGGTCAATGCGATGGGCATTTCCAAGGCGATGATGGAAAAGACCTTCGTCGCCAAATCCCGTACAGTTGACGCAGACAAAACCCTGATCTGCGGCACCCGCTATGGAAACGTCATGGCATCGCGCGGTTCGGTCATTCCGCTGTTTATCCATCAGATTAAGCACGGGCTGCCGCTCACGGTAACAGAGCCCGGCATGACCCGTTTTCTGATGAACCTCGACGATGCAATCGATCTGGTGCTGTTTGCATTCGAGAACGCAAACTCAGGCGACCTGATGATCAAAAAATCGCCCGCCTGTAGCATGGGCGCGTTGGCACAGGCGCTCAAAGCGCTTTTTAACGCCGATAATTCAATCGAAATAATCGGCGTGCGGCTGGGTGAAAAAATGTACGAAACCCTCCTCACCCGGGAGGAAAGCGCGTCTGCCATCGACATGGGGGACTTTTTCCGTGTACCGGCTGATTCAGGCGATTTAAACTATGCGAAATATTTTTGCGACGGCAACCGGGAAGTTGGCGCCATGCAGGAATATAACTCGAACAATACCCACCGGCTCACACCGGAGGAACTGCGGGAAACGCTCCTGAGCTGCAGTTACGTGGCAGAGGAACTGAGGGGGTGGCATCGGGCATGAAGATCCTGATCACCGGTTCCAACGGCTTTATCGGCAAAAACCTCTGCACGCATTTAAGGAACAGCGGTTATTTGCAGCTGCTGGAATATACCAGAGATTCAGGCCTGGAGACACTTGAGCGCTATGCCGCCGACTGTGACTTCGTCCTCCATTTGGCCGGTGTAAACCGGCCGGATAATCCGGCGGGCTTCGAGGAAAACCACACTTTCACCGAGGTGCTGCTAAAGGCACTGGAAAGACACCAAAATAAAGCACCGGTTCTGTTTGCCTCTTCCGCCCAGGCGGCGCTGGAGAATCCCTACGGCCTGAGCAAACGGCAGGCCGAGGCACTTTTGCGCGATTACGCAGCCCGCACAGGCGCAAAAGTTTTTATCTACCGGCTACCGGGCATTTTTGGAAAATGGTGCCGCCCCAACTATAACAGCGTGGTTGCCACCTTCTGTGACGCCGCGATAAACGGCCGCCCCCTTCGGGTCGATGACCCCGATGCGAAGCTCACCCTCGCTTACATCGACGATGTAGCGGACTCGATAATCAGCGCGCTTTCGCATGAGCCGCTGTCTCGGGAAGGTTTCTGCGAGGTGACGCCGGTTTACCGCACAACAGTTGGCGCACTGGCAACCCTGATCACCTCTTTTGATGGAAGCCGAACCAAACTGGCTGTCCCCGACATGGGCGATGCGCTGACGGCAAAGCTTTACAGCACCTACGTGAGTTATCTGCCCAAAGACGACTTTAGTTACCCACTGACCGTGCACGCCGATGCACGCGGGATGTTCGCCGAATTTCTCAGGTCGGAAAACGGCGGGCAGGTGTCGGTCAACGTGTCGAAGCCCGGCTTTACCAAAGGCGGCCACTGGCACCATACAAAAACCGAAAAATTTCTCTTTGTGAGTGGCACGGGCCTCGTCCGCTTTCAGCGGCTGGGCGGCGGCAGGCTGCTGGAATATCCCGTATCCGGCACAGAGCTTCAGGTTATCGAAATACCGCCCGGCTATATTCACACCGTCGAGAACACCGGAGCCGACGACCTGGTGATGGTGATCTGGGCCAGCCAGAACTTTGACCCCCGGTTCCCCGACACCTATCCGGCGACGATTGTACCGTGAGCGGCACCTGCCGGGAAAGGATATTGGACTTATGGAAAAGCTCAAACTGATGACAATTGTCGGAACAAGGCCGGAAATTATCCGGCTGTCGGCCTGCCTTGAGGCGTTCGACCGCTATTTTAATCACGTTCTGGTCCACACCGGCCAAAACTGGGACTATGCCTTAAACGAAATTTTCTTCGAAGAGCTATCGCTAAAACCGCCCGCGTATTATTTGGATTGCGCCGGCAAGACACTTGGCGACACGCTTGGCAACATCCTTTCAGCCTCCTATCGCGCGCTGGAAACCGAACGCCCCGATGCGCTGCTGATTCTTGGCGACACCAATTCTGCGCTGTCGGCAATACCGGCCAAACGGCTGAAAATCCCCATCTTCCACATGGAAGCGGGCAACCGCTGCTTTGATTTTAACGTCCCCGAGGAGGTCAACCGCCGGATTGTTGACCACATCGCCGACATTAACCTGCCATACACCGAGCATGCGCGGCGGTACCTGCTGTCCGAGGGCCTGCGCAAGGAACACATCTTTGTGACCGGATCACCCATGCCCGAGGTGCTCCAGCGGCACGCGGAAAAAATTGAGGCAAGCTGTGTGCTGGAAAAGCTCGGCCTGAAAAAGGGCGGTTATTTCCTCGTCTCGGCCCACAGGGAAGAAAATGTCGATGATGCCGCACATTTTTTCTCCCTGATGAACGCCATCAATGCGATTGCCAGGCGATATGAACTGCCAGTTGTTTATTCTGTGCACCCCCGGACCCAAAAGCGCATCACCGAGCGCGGCTTCATCTTCCATCCGCTGGTACGCCGTATGGTGCCGTTTGGTTTTATTGACTACTGCCGCCTTCAAACCGATGCCCGTTGCGTCCTATCGGACAGCGGCACTCTGTCGGAAGAAAGTGCCATTCTGGGCTTTGCCGCCGTACTGATGCGAACCTCAACCGAACGTCCCGAGGTTCTCGACAAGGGGTCGATTGTGATTGGCGGAATATCAGAGGAGACACTCCTGCAAGCCGTCGAGCTGGCGGTAGCCATGCGCGCGGAAGACGCAGCGCCCCCGCTTGCACCGGATTACGCCGACATCAATGTGTCTGCAAAGGTGGTAAAGCTCATCCAAAGCTACACGGGTATCATCAACCGGGTAACCTGGGCAAAACAGCCGCCCGACACAGGCGCCCAAAGGGAAAGAGGGCTGACATGCGGTTAATTCACACACTGCTGCTTTTGTGCAGGGAAACCAACCGCGCACAGGATTTGGCCATGGTTGAGACCTGCCTGAAATCACTTGAGCAGAGCACGTATAAAACGGTCGTGGTCTACAATCAGGGCTGTCTGTCCAACGACGAGCTGCAAGCATACCTCAAGAATTTTGCGCTCCGGTTTTACATCATCGGCGAAGGTGCGAATACCGGAACGACAATCGGCAGGCAGGCCTGTTTTCGCTATATCTGGGAAAACTTTTCAGAAACAGAATATATCAGCGAGATTCACCCCGACATGATTTTCCCTTCCCATTGGGAGGACGCGCCGGTGGCCTATCTGGCTTCACACGACGAGCCGATGGTCAGCTGCGGAATTGTTGACCACACCGGCAACATGCCTTTTCTGAATAAAGCGGTCACACTGCCCGTATCGCCGGACGCGTATGGTGATTTTCTGGAGACGCTCCGGGAGGATACCATCCGCCGCGGGTTTACGGTACCCTGCATCCATGTGTCGCCGATATTGCGGGAAACAGGCGGATATGACCCGGCCTTCCTGAAGGGGAAACAATGCTTTGAGGATGACAGCATGCTGCTTGGCTATTATTACTACTACGGCACGCGGGCGGACTGGCATCCAAAGGTCTGTTATGGCTCGGTGGTCTACCACGCCGTCGCCGGGCAGCGAATGAACCTCGACGGCAACATTGTGGACAATTTTAACGGGTTGCTGCGGCAATATGGCGCCGTGGGATTAAAGCACCTGAGCACCCTGCATACAAGCGAATGGCATAAGCGCTTTTTCAAACAGCAATATGATGCCTTCGCTAAGCATTGACCTTTTGTTCTGTCTTCTATCTATAGAATCTAAAAATCAACAGAAAAACACCAAAACAGCGCAGCAAACGGATTATAAAGCCTCGTTCGCACCACAAAGCCGTAAACAGGTCCATCCCAGGAAAACAGCCACCGGGCGCAGAAGACGCAAAACAATCATATGATAGGGTGGCAAGGTCGATGCCCTTCAGCCACCCTTTGTTTATAAATGGGAGCATACTGCTTTTTGCTTGTTGCTCCCCGGTCGGGTATGCCGAAAGCGTATCGTATTTGTCATTCCGGCGTTGATCTGCAATCTGTGTATGATGTCTCAATGATATAGATGGGAGGATCTAACATGAGCGATATAGCGTTACAAATTGAACGCACTACCGCAGGTTCGGTAGCATCTTCAGGTAACGTAATTTTTGATTCGGTCGTCTTTTCCGCTGGAAATGTAAGCTATAACAATGCAACAGGTGTGATTACCTTTAACGAAGCCGGGCGCTATGTTATCAATTGGTGGGTCGCAACTCAAAACGTAGTTACGACAAACGGCACAGTGTTCGCGCTGACTTCTTCACAGGGTGATTTTCTCGAAGGAAATTCCCCGATAAAAGCTACCGAGGTTGTGGGCATTGGAATCATTGAGGTCGCCGCCGCGCCTGTGACGGTTTCTCTGGTCAATGCCAGCACAAGCACTGCCTATTACGCCCCAATGGTTCCCCTTACGGCAACGCTTGTTGTCGTCGAGGACGATTTGACGGGCGGCGGTGGAACTGGACCCACTGGCCCCATCGGTCCTACTGGCCCCACTGGTGATACCGGCCCGACTGGCGATACCGGCCCTACCGGCGATACCGGACCCACTGGCGACACCGGCCCCACTGGCGACACTGGCCCGACCGGCGACACCGGACCCACCGGCGACACCGGACCGACTGGCGACACCGGGCCCACCGGCGACACCGGACCGACTGGCGATACCGGCCCGACCGGCGATACCGGACCCACCGGCGACACCGGCCCGACTGGCGATACCG